>JAFWQJ010000079.1 GCA_017545185.1 Oscillospiraceae bacterium
CAAATATACACAGTATTGCCCTGTTTGTTGAAATCGACGCGCATACGCATAACTATGCTTCCCCCTTTTAAAGCAATTGATTGTTAACATTATAGCATATTGAAAAGCACTTGTCAATCATATATCAGTAAATAACTTGTACGGATCCAGCAGAATACCGTGACCGCAGACTGTCACATCCTTTGTTTTCACGAACAAACGGCTGTACAGAACAGATCCCGGCGCAATATAGACGGTTTTGATATTCTCCGGAACGGTATAGACAGCACTGTTTTCATCAGGATCGTACCATTTCTCATCGACATACAGAACAGAAGCGTCATGTTTGTCGATCTCATAATCCTCCGGAGCATCAGCAAAAACGGATAGAATGCTGTCGTCGTCATCATCAAGCCGGAGCATAAAACGGGTATCATTTTCATTGAGCCAGACAGAGATGATGCCGTCACGGTATTCGTTGCGGTATTCCTTCGCAGACGGAAGAATGCTGTACGATGAAAAGTCGTGATACACCTCAATATCCACGCGCACCTCGCCCGTAAATGCAAACTCGCAGAATCTGCGGTTGAAATCCGGCTTCCGGCAGCGCAGCGTCATCTGTTCGCCGCTCGTATTTCTGTTGTACACCGTCAGCTTTTCGCTTTGATCTCCCTGATGCACCGTGACGCCGTAATCATAGCATTTTGGGATCCTTTCATCATACTGCGGATAAACAATCAGTTCGGAATCCAAAGCGCGGCTCAGCAAAAACGCCTGATGCGGAACAAGCGTGAACATCAGTACACAGATGACCAGAACAGATATGATTTTTTTCATGGTAACGCTCCTTTTTTACGCATCACAGTCACTCCTTATTCGACGTTTTTTCTTCATTATAGCATAGGAAACATCAGAACGCAAGCCGAAACGATACACTTATACACTATTGACAAAGTGTTCTGAATCGGATATAATCATATCAGCACATACCTATTCTGATAACAGGAGGAAACCATAATGGATGTAACCGTGGAGAGAGACAGCGTCTGTATGGGAGATGATGTCAATGCACCGAACACACAGATCCTGCAGGTCAGCGGCGATATGTATATTTCGCAGTTTCTCAAGCAGCTGGCGAATGCGCTGCCGACTGTCGCAGATCCGGAGCCGATCGTGTGGTCGGTACATCTCGGTCATGAGAAAGGAACTGCAATCGGACTGATCGAAACTGTATATCAGGTGCGCAGCAAAGTCACAGTATTCGTTTCCGACCTGAACATGCAGAACAGCGGCATCGGAAAAGTGTATTGCAGATATTTTTGCAGGAGCTCACTGATGAAACCCGATCAGAACGGTCGTCTGTGCATTCCGATGTATCCGGAATGCCCGACGCTGGCAGAAAAGGTCCAAAAGCATCTCAGCGCCGGCAAATAAACAACGAGGGAAACCGCAACGGGAACAGCCCACTCAGGGTTGCTCCCGTTTTTTATATTCCGGATCGAAAATCATGCTGATGAATGTTCTGTTTTGCCGGGGATGATATCAGATCAGCGCATATCTTTTGAAAGATACCGCACCGTCTGAAAGCTGAAACGATCATATTTCCTTTCAGCAGCCCATTCAGTCAATTCTGATGTGCGCTGTCATCCTTGTGTAAATCGACCACGCATCACACAATGCGAATCATATTTTAGCCATTCTGCCTGTTTTGTAAAAACTACACGTTGTGCACTTGACAAATGAGTTAGCGTATTCTAAAATGATAAGCGGATTATCGGGAACAGATATTTTAATTGTGATTTAACCGCGGAGCGATGCCATTATGTTAAGGAAAGGAGCCTCATAATGTTCAATAAGATCAAGCCTGATATGGGCAATTACATCCGGTACACCTATGCGGCACTCGCGGCGATGATGACCGCACTGATCGCCTACATGATACCGTTTTTTACGGTGCATCGTATCATCAAGCCGCTGATCGGCGGCGAAAGACTGTCGGCAGGTTAGTTTGCGATGCATATCGCTGTTATTTTTGGATGCAAGTTAGTTTATGCTTACTTTATGTGCTGGGTCTGAAATTCTCGCATATCTCCGCGTTCAACACGCTGAAAAATCACCGCATCTCCCTGCAGAAGAAGCTGGAGCGTCAGCCGCTCGGCACGATCCATGACATGGGAAACGGCAGGATCAAAAAGCTGTTCACCGATGATATTGAACAGGTCGAGCTGCTGCTGGCACACGCCATTCCGGAAGGCATTGCGAATCTGTCAATGGGGCTGATCGCAATTGTTTGTATGTTTTTTACGGACTGGAAGCTGGCGCTGCTGTCGCTCTGCTCTTTGCCGCTTGGTCTGTTTTGCAATGGGCATGATGTTTAAGTTCGGCATGGCAAAAATGAACGATTACTACACAGCTGCAGCTAAAATGAATGCGACGATCATCGAATATGTCAACGGCAAGGATGTCGTCAAGGTGTTCGGGCGGGACGGCGAATCCTACAGGCGCTACGAGAACGACATCACAAGCTACCGCGATTTTACGCTTGAATGGTATAAGATCTGCTGGCCGTGGATGGCGCTTTACAGTGCACTGATCCCGTGCGTTGCACTTGTGATGTTGCCCGTCGGAACACTGATGGTGATAAACGGCACAGTCACGCTGGCTGATCTGGTACTGGTATTCTGCCTGACGCTGTCGATCGGCGTACCGCTGCTCAAGGCGCTGAACTTTGCCGGAAAGATCCCGCAGCTCAATTACAAGGTCGATGAGATCGAAAAGGCAATGGACAACGAGCCGCTGAAAACGAATAACAACGCATTTACAGGCAATTCGCACAGTGTTACTTTTGATGATGTGCGCTTTGCTTATAAGGAGCAGGAAGTCCTGCACGGCGTTTCGCTGGAACTTGGCGAGGGTACGCTCACGGCGCTGGTCGGTGAATCCGGCAGCGGAAAGTCTACGCTTGCAAAGCTGCTGGTGCATTATTACGACCTGAACGGCGGCAGGATCACGCTCGGCGGTCAGGATATCACCGACATGCGCATTGAGGCGCTGAACGATCAGATCTCCTATGTTTCGCAGGAGCAGTTTCTGTTCAACACGACGCTGTATGAGAATATTCTGATCGGCAAGCCCGATGCGGCCCGGGAAGAAGTCATGGCGGCAGCCGAAAAAGCACAGTGCAGCGAATTTCTTGCGCGTCTGCCGATGGGCTTTTTCACAGAGGGCAACATCGGGCGCATCAGCTCGGTGCTGTCAACGGACATGGTGTTCATCGAGGAAAACTGCATGAGTGTCCTTGCGGATATGATGAGCTACCTGTTCTCGCAGATCATCATGATCGTGTTCATGTTTCTCTTTGACTGGCGGTTAGGCGCGGCTTCCCTTGCTGTCACGGGCCGCATGATTCTGCTCGGCGGAGGCATGATGAAAAGCGACCTTTCCCACTCAAAGGAACGGCAGGACGCCGCCGAGATACAGACCGAAGCGGTGCTCGATTTCACAGAGGGCATCGGCATCATCAAGACATACAATCTGCTCGGGGAAAAGTCAAAGGAACTGACGGACAGCTTTGCACGCAACTGCAGGGTCAATCTTACATTTGAGGAAGAACACGCGCCGTGGGCACGCGGCGTGAACATAATCTACGCTGCGGGAACTGTACTGGTGCTGGCGCTTTCGACATTCCTGTATTTCAGGGGCGCGATGCCGCTGAATTATTACATCGGTATGCTGCTGTTCCTGTTTGATCTGTTCGTACCGTTCAAGACCTTCTACGATCAGGAAGCAAGACTGACGGTCATGAGCGCCTGCCTGGACAGGATGGCTGATAAGCTGCGCATAGTTGAGGGAATCATAAAGCTTGCGGATTTCTTCGGGAAAGGCTACCGACTTTGCGGAAACTGGCTGGACAAGGACAAAAAGGCACGCGATCAGGACGGCTCGATCCTTTATGAATTCTATCATTATAATGAACATGAGCTGGAATACAAAATCCATACCTGCGCTTATGTCAAGCTGTTTGAGCATTATCATATCCGGAAATTCTGCAAAGCGTTCTTCAACAACGACCTTTGTATGTGCGTGCTGCACAGGAGTGCAAAATTCATCCGGTTTTCCGACAGGGTTGACGGTGATTACTGCCATGACAAGCTGATCAACCTGTCACGATAGACGAACGATCAACAGGATCAGGCACAGAAAGGAATTGAAAAGCTATGTATCAGACAACAGTAAAATTTGACGGCATGATATGCGGAATGTGCGAATCCCATGTCAATGACGCAATTCGCAACAACATGCCCGTGAAAAAGGTGTCATCTTCCCATAAAAAGGGTGAGACAGTCATTGTCAGCGAAAATAAACTGACCTCAGAAATGATAACTGCCGCGCTGGAAGGTTCAGGTTATACAGTTATGAATGTGACCTGCGAACCGTATGAGAAGAAGGACTTTTTCAGAAAAAACAAGTGAAGATGCAGGCACCGCGCAGATTCAACGGTCTGCGCGGTGCCTTATTTTTCCCCTATATTCATACGAACGAAGCACATTACGTTCTCATCAGCACACGCTTCATCACGGAAAGATCGTCCGCACCGAGCCGGTTATCATCATTCATATCCCCTGCTCTCCAATCCGGAAGGACCGTATCCGGAACAGCAAGCAGCCACTTCTGCAGCAACACCGCATCAGCGATATTGAATACGCCGTCCGCATTGACGTCCCCCATTTCCGTCTGCGGCGCCCATTCGGACATTGCTTTGACATCCGGTGTCCATGCGGGCTGTGTTTCTCCCTGTTTCAGCGGAATGCAGGCAACAGAAATTGTCGCATCTTTCGTATCGGTCAGATGAATCGCGAGTTTTCTGTATTCACTGTTATCCGTCTGATTCGGTACAGCACGGGATGTCGGCAATAATTCAGCATCCATCGCGGTAAATTTCCCGCCTTCGCTGATAATGCCGACCCACATGTTCTCCGAACCGACAGTCACAACAGCGCTTCTGCCGTCATCCGCAACTGTGACCTGACCCTTTGTGTGCGCAAACCAGTAGATCTCACCGGGCGCATTCAGAGAGATCTCATCCTGAACGATGACGCATTCCCTGTCTTTTATCATTTTCAGCCCGCGGACAACGCTTTCTGCACCGCTCGGCTCGTATGCGGCAGTCAGATCAGTGACCGCAAAGGCTTCGTTTCCGCTGCCGAATCCGGTGATCAGGCATTCCGCGCCCTCCTGCTGATCGAGCTCTCGGGAAGGATTGATGACAAGTGTGTTATGGCCTTCCGCACGGATGCGGTATGCGTACTGCCTGTTTTCCAGTTCGTAATTCTCATTGCCGAGATCAGTAAAGAATCTGGCGCCGTTTGATTCGAGATAGAACGACCCCAAATCATAATGGCCGTGATACTTATAATTATTTGTACCGGCATGAAGCGCCGCTGCGATCCCGCTTTCCTCCCATGTATTCCGGAAGCTGGCATTGGATGCGCCGACCTCGCCCCAGTCCGTCGGACTGTCTGCCGATGAACCGGAAAGCTTGTCCTCATCAACCCAGAGCAGATCGAGATAATTGAAGCTGTCGCCTGGTATTTTCTTCATGCGGATCGCTGAAATATCCCTGTCCTGAAAATGCTCGCCCAGCCAAAGGAGCACCGCCCAGCCGGTATCGCGGCTGTCGCCGTCATCACCGAAGCTGAAGGATCTGGAAGTATTCGAGCTCATGTAGCGGATAAAATCGACAGATTTCCGGAGCCCGTCAAAATCCGCAAGGCCGTAATCGGTTCCCGCGGCACTTTTCAGCGCGGATGACTGCAGTCCAAGATAATATGTCGCATAGTCCCAATAACCGAGGCCCTCGCTGTATGTTCCGTCCTTGGCGCTGTATGCACGGCGGACGAAAGAATATGCTTCTTTGAAAGTATAGCCGAGCACCGCAGAAGCTATGTCCTCTGCATCCGCTTCATCGCCGAACGCAAGCGCCGCCATGCTCATGCTTCCGGTACAGACCAGCTTCCAGTTATCGCCGGGATAATCCTGATACCACTTGTATGTACGGGTGCGCGGTTTGTCCTCAAAATCCTCCATGACCTGCTTGAAGCCTTTTTCGATCATATTCTGTCGGATCAATGCCCGCTGATCGTCGTTCAGCCAGTGATAGAGCCAGTCATAGCCGATCGCAAAGCCGGTGCTCATTTCAGCGGTATCGAGAAAATGACTCGGATTCCAGTCCTTGAAGCTGCAGGCTGCTTCCAGCTCCGCCCAGCATCGCTGCGCGTATTTTTCATCTCCGAAAATGTTGTAGGCAAGAGCCAGTGCCGCAACCCGCCGCTGGATCCGTTTGGATGTTTCGAGCAGACGGATGCCGTCCGGAATTTCATATTCACATACAGGCCGGCCAAGAACTCTGTCCGCTTCACCGCGCAGCTTCTCAAGCAGGATCGCCGTGACGGAATCATCCCCGATATGTGCTTTCAGATTCGCAAACTTCTCCTCCGACATGATGATGCGCGGATGTGCGTACATTCCGTTTTTTCCGATCATATCACGGATAACCTGTTCCCCGTCGGTAAAGCTGCCGAAGCGTTCATCCTGTGAACTGTCGGCACCGGTATTCTCCGCAAACGCACTGAACGGCATCATGCCGATTATCATGACAAGCGCAAGCAGGAAACTGAACAGCTTTCTTTTCATAATGTGACCTCCTTTATCAGCTTTCTGTGTCATTTCCGTTTATATTAGTATAACATACTGCCTGCTCTGCGTCAATACAAAATCCGATTTTGATATTCGGTGTACCGTCTGCACGCAATCAGCCGTATACACGAATTACATTTGTCACAGCAGAAATGACAAATGGCATCTTTCCGTTTCAAATGCTCCGTGCTATAATACAGACAACAGCAGATCAAACTGCGCCGTAAATTGAATGGAACACTCCCCTGCCGCAGAGCAAGGAAAGGATAAGGTGATAACGATGATAAAAAAAGGTCTGATAATTGCGTTCGTTTTATTTCTCATTTCTTCTTTCTTCATTGAGAGTGTGTACTACGGAGACTGTCTGGTTCAAGAGTTCAAATTCACAGAAAGCATGGAAACGCTCCCTGTTGCTGAGATCAACACATTCAATCCGAATGATTCAGACGGAATCTATCTGCGTTTCCTGTATCACGATCCCGAATCGGGGAAAGAGTATTCAAGCTTCTGGATTTACAGCTCCGATGATTCTTATCAGGTCGGGGACATGGTCGATGTCGTTACACGAAACGGCTGCCCGTCCTCTCTGCTGTGCAGCACAAAAAGGAAAAGGCCGAGAACCGTCATTGAAAGAGCGGCTGATGCCGGATATGACTGCGGTATGATCCTGCATATAATCATCACAGCGGTGCTCCTTCTGATCCTCTGGATCCCGAATCGGAAGATGATCCCGGCGGAATGCCGGAAAAGAAAGAGATTCTTTGTCATTAGCACAAGCGTTTATGCGGTCATATCAGCTGCTGCCTGTGTTTTATGGATCATGGCTGTACATGACAGAACCTGGGATGCATTGGCATACGGATTTTTCAGTCTGGTATTGTATGCAGGCGGAGGGCTTGGATTGCTGATCTCCTGGCTTGTAAATTCGGTCAGGCTCAAAAAGCGCGCGCCGCACACGATCTGATATGACCGGAGGGAGCCCGAAGGCTCCCTCTTTTTTAATGTTGTCTGTAATTTTATCCGTTCGCTTTTCCGTAATGATATGCGTGATCAAAATCCTCGTCAATGTAAACATCAGCGGTAAACCTGTTCAGATTGTATACGCAGGACCATTCCGTATAATTCTCTTGTGCTACCTTGGCCAGAAGCTCTTTTGCCTGTTCCGGCGTCAGAATGCCGTCATGCCCGGAAAGACCTGCAAGGATCTCCGGAAGTCTGCTGTCAGCGCCCCTGTCATAATCATCGCCGGGCGTCAGCACCGAATTTGTGACGGCATCCAGCTCGTTGACATACATCTGATCATCAAACCATTCGACCACGACCGAACGCCCGGACTGATCCGCGATGAACAGGTGCTGCCGGACATTGGCATGAGAATGGATATCATAGCATTCGAGCAGCTTCAGTGCCTCGTCCACATTGGCGCATCTGTCAAGCAGAACACGAATTGCCGAATAGATATACAGATCCGGCTTTCCGGTATCCTGATGGATCTCTCCGATATCAAGCTCCAGCGTACTGACGCCGAGCCCCGCTTCATTGATACCGTCACAGACTGCATAAGGCGCAGCAGTCATGAATATTCTTCCGGCAGGAGAATCCGGATGGATATTGCCCTGTTTGACGCTGATGCCGAGCACTTCCAGATCAGCCATAGAATAGGATGCATAGCCGTTCTTCGGGGATGAGTAGATCATCAGCGCATCGGTTTCATGATAATCAAAGTTTCTGCCCATCAGCACATCGCCGTCCGGTGTCTTTGCTTTAAATGAGGAACATCCGAACCGCTTTGTATCAATCGGAACCGGCAGATTCCGGAATTCCTCCCTGCGCAGCCATTCGGAAAATTCTTCTACAGATGTAATATTTGCATTCAGCAGATCATCCAGCTTATAATCACCGATGTATTCCATATAGTACATACCGGCTCCGTCGCTCCGGATCGTGCACATGGTTCTGATTTTGTTGAAAAAGAGTGCGGCAATAATCAGAACGGGAATTGCGATCACAATCAGACTGACCAGCACGGTTTTGCCGAAGCTTTTTTTCGACAAAACCGAGATCAGAAGAAGAATCGCGGAAAATAATAGGACGCATCCTGCGATCAATGCCGCTTTTTTCAGCGTCGGTATCAATCCGGTGCCGATATCCGTGGCTTCGATGCAATAGGGCGATAGACTCTTTTCGAGGAAAGCAGTATTTTGATCCGTAAGCGCATCGACCTGCGTGACCATTATAACGTAATCAGCCAGTGTCTGAAAGACTGCTTTCTGCATGTCCTCAGACTCCCTGCACAGGATGCCCGTGAGCGGTGTTCGGGAATCTACGCACTGCAGGAACTCGCGTGAGAGTGCTTCATCCAGCCGGATCCGGACTTCAGACACGTTTCCTTCGCTGTCCTCAAAGCCCAGTATCCAGTTGCGGTCGTCGATCGGCAGCGGCTCTTTGATCTCAACCGTGACGCTCTTTCCGAGGTCGGCATCTGTGAGTGACATCATGTCCGTATACTTCGGCTTGCCTAAAATGCCGAAAAGGAGCGCCCCGATGCCGATAAGCAAAATGATAATCAAAGCAATGACTTTCTTTTTCATAGGTATACCCTTCTGTATCTTTTTTTCGAGGAATATTGTCAGAAATTCTTCCTTTCAGAATTATACCATATTATTCCGGAAAAAGCAAAAGGCTCGCCGAACTGCCCGGCGAGCCTTTTGCTGATACTGCAGTTTATTCGGTGTACTGACGGGATCTCAGCCGTTTTCCTTCTCAGGCTTTGCGATCACGATCCTGCGCTGTGTTCCGTCATCTGTACAGGTCACAAGTGTGACGCGCACATCCTCTGCATCGTCAAGGATCCATGTTTCATCCGGTTCAACGATGAAGCTGTCCGTCACATAATAGGTATAAAGATTTTTGCTGACATCGTAAAGCCGCACCTCCATACCATTCTGAACGTCCCGGAGCGCATTGAAATACTCTTTGTAAATCGTGCTGCTGTGCGCGGCAATGCAATAGTTTCCCTCTCCCGGAGCCCCTGTGCCGGGGAAATGTCCGGCTGCCTTTGAGAGAACGTCATTTCCAGTTCCCTCAAGCACCGGCGCCTTGATGCGGAGTTCCGGTATCTCAATGACAGCATTTTCTTTCATGAGCTGCCTGCGCCGGTAGTCACGCAGCAGCTTTCTGCCGACCAGAAACGAAAGGATGACCGTTCCGGCCAGTATCGCTGCCAGACCGAGAAAGAACATTACCTTGTTCGGCTTTGAATGCCCGTCTTTTTTCATCAGCGTTTTTCCTTCCTGCGGAATGCGCCGGAAACCCAGACTGCTGCCGCACCGAAAAAGATCAGGATACCGGCACCGGCGGCTGCGCCGGCTGAACTGAGATCGTTGTTTCCGGTCTGCGGGAGATTGACCGCATTGCCGTTTTCATCGGTGCCCTTGCCGGTGAAGCGGTCTACCTTGTACTCCGCACCGTCATCAAACTTGATCACAACAGTGCCGTCCTCAGAGCAGACTGTCTCGGAGACAGCGGCGGGCTTTCCGGTCTTTTTGCTGCGGTCGGCAGCAGCCATTTCCGTAAGCTTCTGATCGGTATAGAACGCAGTCTGACTAAGCGGCTTTTCACCTGCAAACGTCAGGATTTCGACCTGATCATCGGCTCTGCGGATCTCGATCGCTCTGTCATATTCTTCGGAGGTGAACGGCACAGCGATAACCGTTTCCGTCTGATCTCCGGCGGTCAGTTCGACTGCCTTTGTGCCGATCCAATGATACTTGATCGTCTCCTCAGCGCCGTCGGAAGAATCGGTCACTGTGATAGTTCCTTTGCCGTCCGAGCTGTAGTATTTTATTTGTTCTCCGGTTTTGCTGCACCAGAGCCCCGCTTCAAAGATGTCGCAGATCTCGGGGAGATCAGTCAGTTCAAATCCGACCTGATCCTGATAATCAAAACCGGCTGCACCGAGCGGATCACCCGTGACGATTTGTCCGTCAGAAAACTCCATGCGGTAGCCATCATCATCAAACAATGCCGATACGAGTTCAGGACGCTTGCCGTATGTACGCTCGCAGTAGTCTGCTGCCATTTTTTCGAGCTCCGAAGTCGAATACACCCGGAAATTATCAGCGGTGATATTCGGATCATAGAAAATATAATACTCACTTCCGTCCCCGAGTGTCACAGTGAATGTGCTGAGGTTATCATACGTCACACTGACTTTCAGTTCATCGGCATTTCCCTTGCTGCAGGTAATCACATTGCCGCCGTATTCGACGGGGCGGTCCCATTCCAGACCTTCCTCTGCAGAATACAGAACAGCTCTGCCGTCATCCGTAAAGAGGATATAATAATGCTTTTCGCTGGTTTCCGGATCCTGGAATACCCGGTATACGCCCTTTCTGATATATTCAAATTTCACGGGCTTGCCTTCAGGGTCAACAGCGGTATTCTCAAATCTGTCGAAGCCGGTATACTCTGCGATCAGTCTGCCGGTTTGATCGAGAATCCGCACGATGCCAAGGCCGTTTTCATCGTATGCGACCTCTGCCGATGCCGCTTTGGCCTGATTGTGCGCATTGTGGTACGCCGTTACGATTTCCTTCATTTCCGGTGTGGTGATATAATTGAGCCCGGCTATTCCGTCCGGAGAATAATAGAAAAGTTTTTCGGTAACGCCGTTATCCCATGCGATCACCGCATTTTTCTTATCGGTAAAGGAGAGCGTGCCTGTCCGGGTCTCAGAGGATGTTTCGCTCATGACCTCCATGGTAATGGTATCGCCGTCCAGCGTAAACGTAAAGTTCTTTTCCGGTGCGCCGCTCTGGTAATAGATATTGCCGGACATGACATCCCAGAAATTGTAGTAAGCATCGTCCGTGCCGCCGTTCTTTGCCCACCACAGACCGGCTCTCAGATGCGCAGAATCACGGTCATCCGACATGATCTCTGCGGCATTGAACGCCTTGTCCATTGCTGTGACGGTATATTCTTCAAGATCGGTCACATCGTACGTCACGGAAACACTGCCGTCCTCACCCTGATATTTGTATGCAGGAAGGATATCCGAGAAATTATACGAACCCAGAATGTTCTGTTCGTAAGCGTCGGCAGATTTCATAATGGAATTGATGACGAGCACATCGGAATGGACAGGGTTGATGTATTCCATGATCGGAAGATGAATACCGTCGATCACAGACATAAAGTTCGTCATCTCTGCGAGCTGCGGGCTTTCTGCCGAATATTCACCGGCAATACCGCCGTTGCCTCTGCCCATGATGTAGATGCCGTCAAGATTGTCATCAGAGGAAGTGATCTCGAGCAGCTTTCTGCCGTTTTCTTCCTTTGGATTGACCGAAAGTGCCGGCGCCGTTCTGTCGATCACGATCGGGAACTCATAGGTCTGGGGGTTCTGATCGGCACCGTCATAGTAGACATACGCTTCCAGCACGCCCTTGTACATGCCTTCCGGACAATCCTTGAGCTCCGCCTCCGAGAAGCAGCCCATGATCATGTGCGCAGGCTGACCCATTTCATCTTCCGGTGTTTCGCTGATCAGCTTGCTGCTGCTGTCATAGATCTTAATGCCGGAGACATGTGCGGAACGCTGCAGGCTGTACATGATCGAGACCTGCTCCGCCATGCCGTCGCCGTCCGGAGAGAGATAAACACCTTCGCTGGGACAATCCAAAAGTGCATCAAAGTATTCATCGTCATAATACATGAGAAGGCTGTACGGTTCCGCGCTCAGCTGTTCAGCATCCTCTGCCGGGAGTCTGTCGATCAGCTGGGCTAAAGCCTCCGCAACACCTGCGAAAGAATTGGAAGCGTCAAATGTTCCTTCACCGGCTAATATATCGAGCCGGTACGGTTCAAGGTACTGCGTACCGTTGTGGAAGATCGGCACCTTCGCCCAGTCACCGTAAAAGCCCATGACCGGGATCGAAATATCGCAGCAGTTTTCCGCACCGCTGAGAATCAGGTATCCCTCCACAAAGAAACCGTTGGGGAAGATCGTTTCGCGTGCTTCCAGATCGGCAGCGGAAAGCTGTGCATTGACCGTCACAGTCCGTGTCTCCTGCGCTTTGGCATTCAGCAGAGCGGAAAGGTCTGCCGTGACACCGATATTGCTTGCGCCGCAGATCGTCATCTGTCCGGATTCGTCGCCTTCGATCAAGCCGCCGTCCTCTGCCGTCAGGATCAGCTTCGCTTCGCTGAATGCAACGTCCTCATCGGTGAAGTTCCGGATATCCACATCAAAGCTGAGCTGATCTGTGATCTTATCCCTGAGCTCGACCTTTGCAAGACCGGTCACACCCGTGAGGATCACTCTGTCATTCAGCACGTTTTTCAGATTCACAAGTCCGGCGCCCTGCCGTCTCGGGCTCTCGTACACATCGCCGTTCGTATACAGCACAGCGGCATTCATCATCAGATTTTTGATGAATGCAGTCTTTTCAGCACCCGTGAGCTCGACGCCGTTTTTCCGGATATACTGATCCAGAATCGCTGCACAGCCCGCAACATACGGTGATGCCATGGAAGTACCGTCAAGCTGCTTCAGCTTGTTGTCGTATGCAGCGGATGAGACCGAACCGCCGATGCCGGTGATATCAGGCTTGAGCGTCAGATCAGATGCCGGCCCGAAGGAACTGAACGCGCAGATCCAGCCGTCCAGCGGGGTAACGACACTGATCGTGCTGTCCAGGCGGATCTTCCCGGATTCAGCCGCTTTCATTTTTTCGCCGTCATTCAGTGAGATAAACACGGAAGGAATATTCAGACCGTCCATGACCATTGTCACAAGCGTCTCCTCATCGACGTCATTGCAGACGATCATGGCGATCGCGCCTGCCGTCTGTGCATTGAAGCCCTTTTCCCAGAATTCAAGGTCCCCTCTGTCAACGAGCGCAATCTTTCCTGTGAGATCCTTGCCCTCAAAATCCTCCGGCAAACCGGTGCCGCAGCAGACATATTCATAAACGTCATCCGGCAAAGAATCGCTCAATGACTGGCCTTCGGCCTCACAGAAAGGGATCTCATCTTCAAGTCCTTCGATCAGGAAGCAGGGGTCCCGGCGGAACGAGTTGTTCGCCGCGGCGACGCTCAGAGCCTCCCTGAACGCGGACGGCTCTCCGACCGTATGGGTATCCGGTACGGACGTGTCCATGTTGTAATAAACACCCGATTCGATCAGGTTATTGCTGTTATTGCCTGCTGCAGCAACAACCATGATTCCGGCGTTGTTGAGTGCTGTGATCGTATCCTTATACAGAATGCTGTCAAGATCAGGCTCGTCACTTCCGAGGCTGAGATTGACCACATCCGCTTTGAGTTTTGCAGCATCCTCCAAAGCAGCAAGAAGCACATTCGACTCAACCGTGCTGAAATACATCCCGCTCTCCTCGTCAGTGACGATCTTCTCAAACACCTTCATCAGGACAAGCTGTGCGTCTCTTGCAATACCGGAAAGCTCGTTGCCTTCCGCATCACTGATCTTATCGCCGGCTGCGATACCGGCAACATGCGTTCCGTGATACAGCTCCGGGGAGGCGTATTCATAGGGTGTATCGTCGGCATAGTCGATCACATAGGGCAGCTTGCTGCTGATATATGCCTTGTCCGGATCGACCGCGACATTCAGATCGCCGGATACAGCACGGATGTCCTCCTTGGTGAGCTTGTTCTCCTTGTCGTCGATCGGCGCAAACATACTGTGGGTGATATCAAATTCGGAATCCAGAACCGCGATGACCTCGCCCTCTCCGAAATAGCCGGTCGTCTCTCCGAAATAGCCGACCTCAGCGAGATCAGGCGCCGTGTAGAGTTCGGGCTTCAGGACATTCACCGTCTCAACCTTTGTGATGCTTTCGACCCACCGGCAGGATTCTGCTTTGTCCAGAAGGCCGGCCGGCAGTTCGCACGAAAAGCCGTTCATGAGCAGGTCATACCGGTAGCAGATCTCCAGACCGGGATAGAGTGCCCGGAGGGAGGCTTCTGCTTCGCTGCTGATCCGACGGAGTGCAGCACTCTTTGCGTCCGCTTCAGCGGTGTCAAGAAAATCCGTTCCGAGCTCAGCTGCTTCTGCGCCGGCAAGCACAGCCTCACCGCTGAGCCTGACGATAACAGGAACAAGCTTTCCTGCTTCCTCTGCTTGATAAGCAGCTGCCGACAATTCAGCGGGAAGTCCGCAGTTCAGGACTGCGGTGCATCCGACCACAGCAGCGGCTGTTATGCTGATCAGATTGCGTGTAAATCGCTTCATTTTTCTTCGATCCTTTCTGTAATATTTACGGGTATCGGACTTCGGATGTACGGATTGAATAGTTTTCGCCGCTTATTCCAATCCGTATACACCATTCTATCACATTCTTGACACAAAGTCAATTACATATCGTTTACAATTCAGCAATAAAAGAGGAACAAACACAATAGAGAACAAAAAAGAACCCGGCATTCGGCGGCAAAGTCTCCCGCCGCGATGCTTTTATAAAAAGGCGGTGCGTTCCATGTCATTCTCCGTTCGCACAGCTATCCGGTCAGGGGCCGCTTCGCTTGCAATCACTGCAAAAGTATGCTATACTATATATATCAGACTGAAAAGGAGCAAAAACCATGGCGATCTGGAATCCGTGGCACGGCTGCCGCAAAATCAGTCCCGGATGTGCAAATTGCTACGTATACCGCCGGGATGAGAGCATCGGCAAGGATGCATCGGTTGTCTCCAAAACCGGCGACTACGATCTGCCGCTGAAAAAGAACCGGCAGGGGCAATACAAGCTGACCGCTGACGACGGCATCGTTTTCACCTGCATGACATCCGATTTCTTTCTGGATACGGCAGATGCATGGCGGGCGGGCTGTTGGGATATGATCCGTTCACGGCGCGATCTGCAGTTTCATATCATCACCAAACGGATCGACCGCTTTGCGGACTGTCTCCCGCCGGACTGGGGCGACGGCTGGGATCATGTGACGATCTGCAGCACCTGCGAGGATCAGGAGAGAACCGATCACAGACTCCCGATCCTGCTTTCGCTCCCGATCAGACACCGCGAAGTGATCTGTGAACCGCTGCTCGGTGAGATCAATCTGGAAAAGTATCTGGCGGGCGGCCTGATCGAACAGGTCACCTGCGGCGGAGAATCCGGCGATCCGGCGCGGCCCTGCGACTTCCGCTGGGTCCAGGAGCTCCGCAGAGAATGCATCCGCTGCGGCGTGCCGTTTTATTTCAAGCAGACCGGCGCTGTATTCATCAAGGACGGCAAAGTCTATCATATCCCACGGAAGCTCCAGATGCCGCAGGCGAAAAAATCCGGATACAGCTATATTCCCGGAACAGGCTCTGCAGATGCGATCCGGTATCAGCTGCCGGAACGCCGCGACCTGTTCGGCAGACTGCACAAGTCCGGTTTCAGGAGCCGGTTTCACCTGACAGAAAAGGAAAGAGACTATATCGCGGAAAAAGGGCTCTCCGTGATCCGCAGCCATGCACAGGATCTTGTCGCCAAAAGGCTTTCCGCGGAAAATCCCGAACATGACGGAAAGCAGACCCCGATGAAAGGGCATCCCGTATTCATTGCCCAGCACGCGACCGCCTGCTGCTGCCGCGGCTGCCTCGAAAAATGGCACAGCATCCCCGCCGGGAAGATACTGACCGAGAATGAGCAGGCCTATATCGTCGATGTGCTGATGCAATGGATCGGAACCGAAATGGAACGATAAACAAGCAGCAGGAACTGACAAAACTTGCTTATACACATCCGACCGACATACAAAGGAGGAATCTGTTTATGATGACATGTAAAAAACACATTGCCTGTTTCATCAGCGCAGTGCTTGCAGCATCCATGCTGCCGGCATATCCTGTTTATGCCGGAAATGCGGTGGAAACGCCCGGTTATCAGCTCCAGACCCTGCTGATCGACAACGACGGCAAAAATCTCTGGACGACAGAAAGCTGGGGCGGCGCGAATATCCTGCCGAATACAAGCTGGACAACGACCGATGCCTCCGATTATTATTACAACGGCGTGCTGTCCTTTGAGGCCAAAAGCAATGCGTCAGAGCCGCTGAACTTCTGGATCGGATTAAGCTCGCACTATCATGCCGATACGATCTCTCTTTATTGGACGGATCTTTCGCAGTATAAAGGAAAGCTGATCGCAGGCACGGACTGGACAAGCTATTCGCTGCGGATCAGGGAGCTGCTCGATGCGAACCCCGACAGCGGCTTTGACCTTGCGAATCTCTGGAAAATCTGTGTATCCGCTGTCAAAAAGGGCGAGACGGTGTCTTTCCGCAATGTGAAGATCACCTCGCCGGACGATGAGCGGCAGTATCCGTTTATCAAGGTGAATCAGGTCGGCTACAGCACGCACGGTGCTAAAACCGCCCGCATCAGCTATTTTGCGAAATTCGGTTCGCTGGACGGCAAAACATACGATTATTCTCAGTTTTTCACAAAATCTATTGACTTTGATAAAAATGTATGATAAAATAGAATCAGCACCCTGCAAAAATCAGACTTTTCAGGCTGCAAAGCGGCCTGATCAATCAATCATATGCAAAGGAGGATTCGGCAATGTTCAAAAGCACAGCAGAGGTTATGGAGTTTATCCGGGAGAACGGCATCAAAATGGTGGACTTCAAAATGGTGGACATCAACGGTGCATTCCGTCATGTCACGATTCCGGCATCGGGGTTTTCAGAGGATCTTCTGAAAGACGGTGTCGGTTTTGATGCCTCCAACTACGGCTACGCAGTTGTGGAAAAGAGCGACATGGTCTTTATTCCGGACATCGCATCGGCAATGGTCGATCCGTTCTGTGAGATCCCGACACTGTCCATGTCCGGAAATGTGATGATCATTGATTACCCGAATAACCGTCCGCTTCCGGAATATCCGAGAAATATTGTGCAGGCCGCGATCCGGTACATGAAGGATACCGGGATCGCCGATACCATGCTGATCCTTCCGGAATTTGAGTTTTATCTTCTGGATTCTGCCGGCTGGAAGCTGGAGGGCAGACGGCAGGAAGCGCATGTGGATGCCGAACAGGCACACTGGAACAGTGAGACACAGGGCGCCGGCAATATCGTCCCGCTGCAGAAGAATTATCATATTGCAAAGCCCTATGATACCGCCTACGACTGCCGCAGCGAAATGGTGCTCCGGATCGAAGAAGCCGGCATTCCGGTCAAATATCATCACCCGGAGGTCAGTGCAAGCGGTCAGTTTGAGATCGAGCCGATGCTCGGCGAGCTGCTGAAAATGGCAGACGCAACGATCATGATCAAGTATATTATCAAGAACGTCGCACGGAAATACGGCAAATGCGCTACCTTTATGCCGAAGCCGGTGTACGGCGAGGCCGGAAGCGGTATGCATGTGCACATGCTGCTGATGAAGGGAGACAAGCCGGTCTTTTCCGATGACAAGGGCTATTCGCACCTCAGCAAGACCGCACATTATTTCATCGGCGGCCTTCTGAAGCACATCGCTTCGCTTTGCGCACTGACCAATCCCAGCACCAATTCATTCAAGCGGCTGGTTCCGGGCTTTGAGGCGCCTGTCACTGTCGGCTATGCCACATCCAACCGCAGTGCGGTCATCCGCATTCCGGCTTATGCCAAAGCACCGAACAAGCGGCGTTTTGAGCTGCGCAATCCCGATGCGACATGCAACCCCTATCTGGCCTATGCTGCAATTCTGATGGCAGGTCTGGACGGCGTGAAGAATAAGATCGACCCGCACAAGAACGGCTGGGGTCCGTTTGATGTGAACCTGTATCACCTGCCGGAAGAAGAAAAAGCCAAGCTGACATCCCTGCCCGCAAGCCTCGGCAGAGCGCTGGATGCACTGGAGGCAGACCATGACTATCTGACCGCAGGCGGCGTATTCCCGGAGCACATGGTACTTGACTATATCCGGAACAAGCGCAGCGAATGTGCAGAGATCGCAAAGATCCCGACTGTACCGGAATTTGAGAAGTATTTTAATTGCTGACGAAAACCGTTTATCAGACACGAAAGGACGCCTCGAAAGAAGGCGTCCTTTATTTTATACATCATTTTTCCGGCAGGATTCACGGATTTGTCCACATCATATAATATAGTATAACATAGCTGAACGCTTCCTGTCATTACGCACGGAACCCTGCACAGGGCCGCAGCAGGAGATAAAAAATTACGAAAACAGGCTTGACTTTTGATAGTAAAGCTGTTATAATAATATGGAATTTACAGTACCATTGTTATCCGGATGTTAGAAGCTTCCGCCGGAAAATGCCCATAAGCAAGGGCATTTTTGACAGATGCTTTTGAAAAAAGGATACATATCAAGGGAGATTTTTATGGCATTTTTCACAAACAAAGGCATTCAGATCGCTGGAATCGCAGCTGCCGTACCGGACAATTTTGTACCGGCTTCCAGCTTTCAGGAAAGATTCGGAGAGGAAGCCGTACAGAAGTTTTCGGAAAGCACCGGCATCCGCTCGATCTACAACGCGCTGCCTGACCAGACCGCTTCGGATCTGGCTTATGCCGCTGCTGAGGAGCTGTTCAGAAGAACAGGCGCCGATAAGGAAAAGATCGGCGTTATGGTTTTTGTAACGCAGTCTCCGGATTACAGACGGCCGTCATCGGCATGTGTGCTGCAGAAGCGTCTCGGGCTTCCGGTGGACTGCGCCTGCGTCGAAGTGGAGCTTGGCTGTTCCGGCTTTGTCTACGGAATGCAGACGGCGCTTTCCCTGATGGCATCCGGCGATGCGGAATACGGTCTGGTCATGATCGGTGAAACTGCCTCCAAGCTGGTCGATCCGATGGACAAGTCCATTGTAATGATGTACGGCGACGGCGGTGCAGCGGTTCTTCTGAAAAAGGAAGACGGCGGCGTCATCCGGACGCTCCTGAAAAGCGACGGTTCGCGCTATAAAGCGATCGTGCTTCCGGCAGGCGGCTTCCGCGATATGAACCCCGGACATGAGCGCTTCGTCTGCAGCGACGGCATTGAGCGTTCGCTCTACGATATTTTCATGGACGGCACCTCGGTATTTTCCTTCTCCATTACGGATGTACCGCAGACGATCAGGGAGTATCTTGAAAAAACGGAAACCGCTGCCGACGATTACGATGTGATCGTGCTGCATCAGGCCAATCAGTTTATGCTCAAGCAGATCGTCAAGCGGATCAAGGCGCCGAAGGAGCGCGTCCCTGTCTCGCTTGACCGTTACGGAAATACAGGCGGCATCTCGATCCCGCTCACATTATGCGACAAATACGGAACGGAAAAAGCCGGCACCGTGCGCGCACTGATGAGCGGTTTCGGTATCGGACTGTCATGGGGTGTCTTCTCTGCAGCGATTGACACCGAACGGGTATACCCGGTCATCCAAACAAACCACTGCTATACGGAGGGCAGATTCGAGCCGGGAAAATACTGATGCGGCTCCATTTCGGAACAACTCCGCAGCCGAATCCCGAACCTGCCGGAAACGGCCTGACGGCTGCGGGTTCACAATAATTCAAAATCGGAGGAAAAGAATATGAACATCAATGAGAAGATCGCACTGTTTGCGGAAACCTTAGACGTTGAAGCGGATTCTGTCAGCGCAGAAACTGTGCTTGCAGATCTACCTGAGTATGATTCCATGGCAAAGCTGTCCCTGATCGTCATGTTCGATGAGCAGTTCGGAAAAAAGGTGGACGGCGAAACGGTCAAGGGCTTCCAGACAGTCGGAGATATCCTGGATCTGATGGACTGAGGAGGAAGTATCAATGGTTTATGACGGTATCATTGAAGGAATCGGCGTGAATCTTCGTCCGGTGACGGAGGATGACGCGGAATTTACCTACCGGCTTCGTCAGGATAAGGAACGCACCAAGTTCCTTCATTCGGTCAACGGAACGGTGGAAGATCAGCGTAACTGGATCAGAGCGCAGCGCGCCAAAGAGGGTGACTACTTCTTTGTGGTGGAGGATAAGAACGGCAAGCCGTTCGGAACTGTTGGCTATTATGATCTTGAGGGCGTAAACGGCGAGACCGGGCGTGTTGTCATCAACGGCAGCACCGCACAGAACTGCGATGCCATTCTGCAGCTAAGACGTTTCGCATTTGAGATCATCGGCGCAGAATATATCAAATGCAGAACCGTCAACGGCAATAAAACGATGATGGCACAGCTCAAACGGTTCGGCGCTGAACAGGTCGGTACTGAGATCGACGAAAAGGACGGCTTTGAGCAGCTGGTTTACCGTGTCACCAGAGAAGCCTATGAAGCAGGAAAAGAAAAGTACAGAAAGCTGGTAGAAAAGAGCTATCAGCTGCAGGAACAGAACGATTCCGCAGAGTGATCTTCCGGATCTGGTCAGATACTGCACATAACAAACAGAAGCCCGAGGCAGACGCCTTCGGGCTTCATTTGTTTATTGTTCTTCGCGCTGCCTGATTTTCTCACGAACCGGATACCGTGCGAGCAGCTCCGAACCGCTGCCGTGGTCGCTGTATGATGACAGATTCGCAAAATCGGATGCTGTGAACATCGCCCAGACCTCGACGATCGTCTTTCCGGCGAGCTTTGTTCCGGCAAACACTTCTGTCCATGCGCTTTCCCATTGCGCGGAAGGGATTTTTCTGTTCCGGCAGACGTCAAGGAAATTGCGCAGGATATCCGCATTTTCATCGGTATAGTTGTAATCCAGCCAGACAAGGAACCGGACGGATGTGCTGCGCGTTGATTCATCAGCAACGGTCTGAAGTCCCCATTCACCGTCGTTGTAATAGCCGTTGTCGATCGCATATTCATAGCGGCTGCAGTCGGCGAATCGTTCGATATACCCGCTGTCCTCGAGATAATCGCTGTCCCAGCCGTTCTGTATGACATGCGCAAGCTCATGCGTGATGCAGTCGTAATCCTCCGGATACCGTTCGAGCCACTGATCGTGCAGGTGTACAAAATTGCCGCCCGCGGACGCGACCTCGTAGCCTTCGTTCTCGACCGCAAGCGTCACCTCTGACGGTGCGCCGGAGATGTCGGCATACCGCGCCCACATTCTCGGATAGCACTGCCAGAACAGACGCGAGAGCGTCACAAGCTGCGCGGGGGTCGTGTGCTTCTCCCATTTTGAGAGGCTGAGCGTCAGCGTATAATCCTGCCCGTTGACCTTGCCCTTTTGCAGTACCTTGTCCCCGCTGACCGTGACCTCAACACCGGGCAGTGCCGCCGAAAACTTTTCGGGTCTCAGTTCAAAGGCTGTCAGCAGATAGTTCAGCAAACCGTGTGCATCTTCGGCGTTAATCTCGTCGTCGCCGTTCCAGTCTGCGGCAGGCTGATACAGGTCGGAGCGCTCCGGCGTGCGGATCGCCTGCTTCATCAGCGAGAGGTCAGCGGCAGTCAGCCTGCCGTCTCTGTCCATGTCACCGGGGAGTATCTGCGCAGTTTCACCTTCGTATTCTGTGTATGCATGGACGCAAACATCGCCGTAGCTTTCGTCATAGCAGTCCCTCCAGACCGGCGTTTCCCTGTTTTTGGCCGTATAAAATCCAATATAGGAAACACCTTTTTTGTAGCATTTTAAATCCATATAAAATTTATCGTTTTGCTTCGGCGGAGTCTCTATCACGACAGAATACATCTGTCCCTGATCAACTGCATAGCTCTGCGGCAGCTTCACCGTATGGAAACCTTTATATTCCGCGATTCCCTCAACTGTTTCAATCAGTGTTCCGTCCTGCGGATTGGTGAAGCCGGGTTCCAGCGCATAGACCGAAATTTCATACGGTTCAGAAGGTGCCTCAGTAAATAAACCGACTGCCGCAATCTTTTCAGGCTTTTCCGCTTCAAATACATTTGCGACCAAAAAGCCCAAATCATAAGTGGATTTCAGTGATTGTACACGAAGCTGCGAACTGTTATAATGATGTACTTCACCGTAATTTGTAATCGGCTCAAAATCGTAATGCGAGATGTAACTGAGCGAAGGTTCATAATAGCTGATATAGATATAGCCATGGTCGGAATTCTTATAGTTTTCTCCGTAGCTGTTCCGGATGATCCACGCGCCGTCTTCCGGCGGAACATTCGTGAAATTTTCTTTCTGGAAATTGTCATCCCATCCGACCAAAACCACGGAATGCCAGCCGCCCGTATATTTTCCTTCCGACAGCTCTTCCCTCGAAAAATCCGGAAAATAATATCCGCCCTGCTCTGAAAGAGGATGCTTGTGACTAACGTAAAATCCCCAGCGCAGCGGCCCTCTGTTCATCAGCTGTGTCTTGGTATTCTGTGTATCGGTTTCATCAAAATAATCCACATTCTGCAAATGCGCGATCGACTGATAGCGCAGGGATTCATCCAGAGGCTCTTTGGCAGAATGCGGCGCGGCATCACTTTCCGGAACAACGCCCTGCCATGCCGCAAGACTGGCATCCACGGGATCATAACCACCTAAGCCCGGAACCGTCGTATAGGCTTTGGTGCCGTAAGGATTACTGGTACAGCCATAGCACGGATCATCCGGATCGGTCGGCGCGGGTTGTCCGCTGCAAAACCACATCAGATGTGTTTCCGAGAGATCAAGATCGCTGTCAGCAAGACCTTTTTTGATAAGATCGGATTCCGCACAGGCGATTACCGAGTATGCCCAGCAGGTGCCTTCGATCTGCGTTTTCACCGGTGTCAGGATCTCCGGTGCTTCCTCGCGCCAGTCAAAGCGTGCGGGCAGCTCGGTATCTTCTGCTGAGATCGCAGGAACCGTCATGCCGGTGCAGCAGAGCGTGCAGGACAGCAGCGCGGATGTCATCCTGCGCAAAAAAGATTTGTGTTTCATAGTAACCTCCCCTTTTCGTGTAACCAGTCAGATTCCCCCAAAGTCCGGTATCGCCGTTTTTTCTTATTCTAGCACAGATTCGGGGAAAATGCAACGGTATCAGTGAAAATTATCTGCCTTTGAACGGAAAATGCGGCTATTGACTTTTTGCTGTCCCCATGCTATAATTCTATTAAATCATCGTATTAGCATCATTATCACAAAAACAGAAGGAGAACTGATATGACAGAACAGAAAAACGAACGCGTACAGTGCATGATCGAACAGTATCAAAAGGAGATTTCCGGAGAAACCGACTGGTATTTCAGGGCGGCCATCCGCAGAATTGACAAAGACCTGATACGCCGCTATTGCTTTCCCGTGCTCTTTTCCGCGCTGTTTTATGACCCGACACCGGAACAGCTCCGCTATATCGCCGGAGAGGCCGAACGAATGGTATTAAACTACAGAAGGTTCATCGAAAAAGACGCGAAGCGAAACAAGCTGCTGCGCGTCCAGAACATGATGAAGCTTGCTGCCTATGAGGCCGGAAAACCGGATTTTCAGTACTGGCGGGAGACGCTAAGGAAAGACAGCGGGTTTTACCGCGCACTGCTGATCTGCGGTTCCGTACATCCGAACGGCTATCTCCGGGAACAGTGTCTGCTGCATTTTCCGGAAACGGATATGTGGAGACTGCTGGAATTTGCGTACCCCTGCCTCGCGGATCCGGTGCCGGCGGTTCGCCGTGCAGCATGGAATGTGATCGCAGAGCGGATGCAGAGACCGGACGCCGCAACGCCCTTTATTGATGCGATGCCTTATGCAGAGCTTGCGCGGCAGAGCGAACGGGCACACCGGAACGCAGACTTTTCCATAGATGCACTGGATCATATGCTGATCCGATTCTTTGAGAAAGATCCGCAGCGTGTGCTGCAGCGTGCATCCGGACTGTGCTACAAGGTGTTCGCGCAGCATCCGGATCCGAAATACCGCGGGCTGATCCTGCATTTCTACCGGAGAGAGCATTCCGGTGAGCTCCGCTGTCTGCTGATGCGCATCTATATGCGGATGACGGATGCGCCGCTCCCTGCAAATGTTCTGGAAATGTTCATGCAGGATCATTATGCAAAAGCGCGCCTCATTGCGTATGAATACAAATTCGCGCAGGAGGGTATCCGGGACGGCTTTGAACAGCTGCTGCTCTCCCCTTCCCGCCGGATCCGTGATTATGCCGCAAACAAACTGAAAGCGCGCGGATTTGATTTCCTTGCCTATGCGCGGGAGCATCTGCCGGAATCGCTGCCGCTGCTCGGGAATTACGGTACCGAAGCGGATATTCCGCTTGTCCGGCAGTATCTGGAAACGCACCCCGCGCAAGCGATGTATGCGCTGGCAAAGCTCGGCGCACCGGATATCAAGACGATCATCCTGAACAAGATGCTGGGCGACAATAAAAGGCTGGCCAAGACCGCATACCGTCTTGCGCGGTCGCTGAAATGCTTTGACACCGACGAGCTGCTGCCGCTCATCCGGGACAATCCCGACAGCGTACAGCGGTACCGGCTGACGCTGCTGCTCACCAAAAACGGCGTCTGGTCAGCCATGCCCTATCTGATCCGTGCACTGAAGGACGACCTGAAAAACTACCAGAATTTCCTTTATATAATCCAGAAATATATCGGTCTAAAAGCGTATGTGACGGAAGATCAGAAGAAGGAGATCATTACCGCACTTGCATACGTCAGAGCAGGCAATAATCTCCCGAGTCAGGTCAACAATCAGATCATTTACGATATGTCAATCCGTTATTAACACACGCAAAAAAGAGGGAACATAATGGCAATGGACTTCATATCCGTCTGTCAGTGCATCAGTCATCCGCAGGGATTCATCCTGCCTGATGCGTCCGGGGCGGTGCTGCTATGATCATCAACACCGGAATGCGGACGGATATCCCCGCATTTTATTCCGAATGGTTCATGAACCGGATCCGCGCAGGCTTTGTGCTCGTGCGGAACCCTTACCGCCCGGACTGGATCACGCGCTATGACCTGGATCCGGATGTCGTGGACTGCCTTTGCTTCTGCACCAAGAATCCCCGTCCGATGCTGAAGCATCTCGGTGAACTGAAACCGTTTCATCAGTATTGGTTCGTCACGGTCACGCCCTACGGCAGGGATATTGAGCCGAATGTGCCGCCGAAGGAAGCCGTCATGCAGGACTTTATCACGCTGTCGGAGACCGTCGGAGCGGCGTGCACCGGCTGGCGTTACGACCCGATCTTTATTGACCAGAACTATCCCGCCGAACGGCATATACACGATTTTGAACAGATGTGCAGCACGCTTTCCGGCTATACGAATGTCTGCGTCATCAGCTTCATTGACCTGTACGACAAAGTCCGTCGCAACTTTCCGGAGGCGCAGGAGGTCACCGCGCATCAGCGCATCACGATCGGCAGGGCTTTTGCGGAGATCGGCAGACGGTACGGCATTACAGTCAAGGCATGTGCCGAGGGAACGGAGCTTTCGCCTTACGGCGTGGACTGCGCTGGCTGCATGACGCAGCAGACCTTTGAGACAGCGATCGGCAGCCGCCTGACCGTTCCGAAACGGAAATCCCAGCGCGCGGAATGTGCCTGCGTGCTCGGGACGGACATCGGCGCATACGATACCTGCGCGCATTTCTGCCGGTACTGCTATGCAAACTACAATCATGAGAATGTCAGGCGGAATATGCAGCAGCATCATCCGGATTCGCCGCTCCTTGTCGGGGCACTGCGGGAAGGCGAGATCATTCATCCCGCGAAACAGGAAAGCTGGATCGACAGCCAGCTCACATTGTTCTGATCCTGCCGGACGGAGCAGGCGGACCGATCTGTAAAGCAGGAAGGAGAGAAACATATGGAGCATACAGAAGCTTTTACAGTCCGTGACGGAATGCTGGTATCCTATCCCGGAAATGCACCGGAGGTACAGATCCCCGAAGGCATCACCTGCATCGGCGTCGGCGCATTTGAAAACAAAGCAAATCTCCGCAGCGTAACGGTTCCCGAAGGCGTCACGGAGATCTGCAGCAAAGCATTCAAAGGCTGCTACAATCTGACGGCGGTTTCCCTGCCGAAAAGCCTGACCTATATCGGCAGCCGCGCATTTGAATACTGCAAGCGGCTGCAGGAGATCAAACTGCCGTATCATCTGCTGGAGATCGGCGGCCATGCATTTGAAGATTCCGGTCTGCAGGAAGCTGAATTCCCCGGAACGCTGAAAAAGATCGGGGAATACGCCTTTTGCGGACTGAATGAACTGACCGAACTCAGCTTTTCGGCAAGGCTGAGCGTAATCGGCGACCATGCCTTTGCCGACTGCAAAAAGCTCCGCAGCATCTGGTTCAGCGGAAACTGCCGGACAATCGGTGACAGAGCGTTTGCCGGCTGCACAGAGTTGAGCGACGTATATTTTCTGCCGCGTGTGCAGGATGGACCTTTCTGTTCCCCCACAGCCTTTGAAAATACACCCTATCAGAAAAAAGCCGGCAGAACGAAAATATCCGGCGAAAACCAGCCGGTTCTGGGGCTCAGCGGCTGGATAAAGGAAACAGACGGCAGTCTGTTCCTCGACAGCCGCGGAATTGAAGGCTGGATCAGTGCCAACGGCGGCACGGTCCTGATCGACCATAAGACTGCTTTCATCGTAAAGTTTGCAAAAGCAAGCAGACCGAGTTGTTATATCAGCTTTTATTATCATGTTCCGTGCGAACGCATCGAAAACGGCGTGTTCAGACGCACCGCAGAACGGCACGGCGGCCTGATATATCTGTGGGATGATGCTGCAGCGGAGCTTGCCGCGGATCCGGACAAGGCGCTCAAATGGATCATGGATTACATACGAAGCAACGAGTCCGTTCCTGCAGAAGCCGTCTCCCCCGATATCATTGAGGAACGCGATACCTCAGAAGCAGCACTGACGGCATTCCGGACATCCTACAGAAACGCATATATTCGGATCCTTGCAGCAGCAAAGAAATATTACATCATCTGTGCACAGTGGCCGACAAGTGACTTATACTGCGAAGTGAAACCAAAACGGGAGCAGAAAGGTGCGCATCCTGTGTATGACCCCACCCCGATCGAGAATTATCGGATATATGAGATTTCGCAGCTGACAAAGCAGCAGGCGGATATCAGACTGGATATGGAAGACCCGGAAAAGGTAACCCGAATGATGGAAGAAGACAGACTGAGGGATCTGGGACTGCTGTAACCGGATACAGCTGTTTCAGACAAACAGAAAGGCAGGTTCTCACATGAAGCCGGAAATCACAGTCAACACGCAAAGCAGCATCCGCATTCAGACCGCAGAAACGGTTATTCGGTTTGACCCGTTCAAAATCGCAGGCGAACCGCATGATGCGGATATCATCTTCATCACGCACGATCACTACGACCATTTCTCTCCGGAGGATATCAGAAAGGTCAGCAGGCCGGACACCCTGCTGGTCGCGCCGAAAAGCATGAAAAAGGCACTGGCAAAGCACGGATTCACCGATCCTGTTCTGCTTGCGCCCGGCGAATCGGCGGAAGTACGGCATATCCCGGTTGAAGCCGTAGCATCCTATAATCTCATGAAGCCGTTTCATCCGAAGTCAAACGGCAATCTTGGCTATGTCATCACCGCGAACGGCCGGCGGATCTATGCTGCCGGCGATACCGACGCGGTCAGGGAAGCAGCGGCTGTCAGATGTGACATTGCATTTGTGCCGATCGGCGGGACCTTTACCATGAACGCCAAAGAGGCTGCAGAACTTATCAATACGATCAGACCCGAAATCGCGGTCCCGATCCATTACGGCTCGATCGTCGGCAAAATGAGCGACGGTGACGTTTTCCGCTCGCTCGTGGATGCAGACATCAAAACAACGCTGCTTCTTACGGAATAACGCACCCATTCTAAAAAACAGGACGGCTCACCGAACCGTCCTGTTTCCTTTTTCCGGCTCCGCAAGATAACGCAAATTATGACTTGACAAGCTGATTCCGCGTTTGTTATAATGAAAAAGCCGTTTAATACCGCAAAAGAATTGAGGTGCTGCCATGCAAAAGATCAGTCTGTTGGCGCCGGATGATTCCGCTCACAGCTTTGAGATCAGCGGGACGACCGCAGGCGATCTGTCGCTCGCATTTCTGGCGGAGCAGGTCACGGAAAATACGCCGGAACGGGATGCGATCCACAAGATCCTGATGAAAATGCCGGTCGGTACGGGTCATGTCCGCTACCGCAGAGAGATCTACACAGAGCTTCGCGGAGACAATGCACTCTGCAAAGAGCTGTTTCATGTCTGTGATTCGCTGCGTTTTTCGTTCAATGACCGCCCGATCCAGATCGGCAGTCAGTCCACGATCTGGGAGCTGATCCAGCGGTTCCGCTCTCTTGAGCATTATATCCGCTCCGTGCTGAAGCTGCGCGATCTGTTCGCGGAGCGCAGTTTTCAGTCTGAGGGCATGAAGCGCTTTGCCGCATTTGTCAGGGAGATCAGCACCGACAGCGGCTTTGATGAGCTGATGAAGGATATCTCCGTGCTGGATGACGATGTTTACAGCATCCGCAGCATTACGCTCGGCGTCAATCTCAATCCGGATTATTATCCGGAGGAGGTCGGCATTGTGTCCCTGAACCGGTTTGCTTACGGCGAACAGACCGTCCTGCAGAATTTCATGGCTTTTCACCGGAAGGATCATGTCTCTGACCGCGACCTCTATCCGTTTACCATGGAGAAGCACTGGGACGGCTGGGACTGGTTCGAGAAGCACTGCTACGGCATCCAGACGCCGCACCGCGCCTCTGACAGCGTCCTCATCAATAACCTGACTGCGATCGTTGAGAAAATGCTGCCCAATCTGACGGCAAAGCTCAAAAAGGTTCTGGATAAATATGTACATGTCAGCGGCAGGGCACTGGCCGATCTCGCAGACGAGCTGCTGTTTTATCTGCGCTTCATCCGATTTGAGCAGAAGCTGAAGGAGCACGGTTTCCCCGCCTGCGATGCTTCGGAATCCGACGGCGACACAACCCTGAACGATCTCTATAATGTCAAGCTGGCCGTGCTCTCCATGCGCGGCGAGCTGGAGGAAACAGTCGTTTGCAACGATATTGCGTTCACCAAAGAGCAGACCGTCCAGATCCTGACAGGACCGAACCGCGGTGGAAAAACGATCCTGACGCAGGGCATCGGGCTCGCATTCCTGCTGTATCAGAGCGGCGTGTTCGTTCCGGCATCCGCGGCAAGTATGCGCTTTTGTGACGGGATCTTCACGCATTTCCCGGTCGAGGAGGAACGCACCGTTTCACTCGGACGGCTCGGCGAGGAGGCTGAACGCTGCCGGGAGATCTGCAGTCGGGCAACCGCGGACAGCCTCCTGCTGTTCAATGAATCCTTTGCAACGACCAGTCATACGGAATCGTTGTATATTGCTGAAGATGTGCTCAAATATCTCTGCTGCCTCGGCGCAAGAACCTGCTTCAATACGCACATGCACGAGCTGGCAGAACACTGCGGCAGCCTTTCCGATACGGAATCCGCAGTCTGCGGTGCTGTCAGCATTGTTATGGAGAACGGCACGGACAACAAGTACAAGATCAGCCGCAGAAAGCCGGACGGCAAAAGCTATGCGCATATCATTGCACAGAAATACGGCATAACCTTTGAACAGCTCAGCGAAAACCTTTGAACCCGCAGCGCCTTACATTTCTGCATGAAACAGAACAGCCCCTGCCGATGATTCGTTCCGGCAGGGGCTGTATTTAACGGATTCGGTTACGCGGTCTGGTCTTCTGCTTCCTGCTTCCCGGCTTCCGGCTTCTTCGCACCCGAAATAAGACGGATCAGGAACAGCACACCGATCATCATCACAATGCTGGCGCCGAGCACGACAAACACATTCTGCACAAAGCCCGCCAGCAGATAGCCGAGGGCACAGACACCGGCAACGGTAAATGCATACGGCAGCTGCGTGGACACATGATTGACATGGTCGCACTGCGCACCGGTCGAGGCCATGATCGTCGTATCGGAGATCGGCGAGCAGTGGTCGCCGCAGACCGCGCCGGCCAGACATGCGGAAATACAGATGATCACCATCGGCGGGATCGTCACGCTGTCGCCCGTCCGGACAAGCTGCGACGAGAACACGCCGGTCACGATCGGGATGAGAATGCCGAAGGTACCCCACGAGGTACCGGTCGCAAAGGCCAGCCCGACTGCCACAACGAACAGGATCATCGGCAGCAGAATCTGCATGGCACGGGCACTTTCGACCACGCCGGAGACAAACTCGCCCGCCTGCAGCAGACCCGTCATCGTTTTCAGCGTCCATGCAAAGGTCAGGATCAGGATCGCGGGGACCATTTGCTTGAAGCCGTCCGCGATCGAATCCATACATTCGGTAAAGGTCAGCACACGGCGCACAAGGAAATAGAGGATGATCACGATCAGGGCACCGAGCGAGCCGACCGCAAGGCCGAACGAAGCATCGCAGTCCGCGAACGCATCCATAAAGCCGGCACCGTCAAACAGGCCGCCGGTATACAGCATACCGAGCACGCAGAGCACGATCAGGATCACGACCGGCAGGATCAGGTCAATGACCTTGCCTCTGGTATGTGCAGGTTTTGCATCCTCCGGATAGACCTTGCTGCGTGTCGTGAACAGGTCGCCCTTTTTCGCGTTATCCTCATGACGCTTCATCGGGCCGTAGTCCACATCGGACAGCGCTATAAAAACGACCATGAGCAGCGTCAGCAGCGCGTAGAGGTTATACGGGATCGTCCGGATGAACAGCGAAATGCCGTTGACGCCGTCAACCGTACCTGCAACGGCTGCCGCCCATGAGGAGATCGGCGCAATGATGCAGACCGGCGCGGCGGTCGCGTCGATCAGGTACGCGAGCTTTGAACGGGAGACATTGTGCTTGTCCGTGATCGGGCGCATGACGGAGCCGACCGTCAGACAGTTGAAATAGTCATCGACGAAGATCAGAACGCCGAGCAGGAACGTCGAAAGACAGGCACCGGCGCGGGTCTTGATGTGCTTGGATGCCCATTCGCCGTAGGCACGGCTGCCGCCTGCCTTGTTCATCAGCACGACGATCGTGCCGAGTACGACAAGGAACAGCAGAATGCCGACATTATACGCATCCGCGACATTCGCAATGATGCCGTCTTTGACGACCGCATTGAACATGCCGGAAAAGCCGCTTTTTTCGGTGATCGCATACAGACATCCGCCTGTCAGCACACCGATAAAGAGCGAGGAATAGACCTCCTTCGTGATCAGTGCAAGGCCGATCGCAACGATCGGCGGGAGCAGCGACCAGAGCGAGCCGACCGCATTGCTGACCGGGGACTGTATCATGCAGCATATTCCGAATACCACAACGATCAGTCCGAAAATGATCTTACTGACATACTTGTTCTTCATACCTGTTCCTTCCTCTCATTTTTGGATTGCTCCGCGGCAGTCAGCAGCTGTGCAGCCGTTACTGCCGTAAAGACCAGAATACAGCCTGCGCCCTCGCGCAGAGTGAGCCGCTCATGCAGGATCAGCCAGCCGGACAGTGCCGCAAAGACCGATTCCAGACTCATCAGCAGCGTGGCAAGCGTCGGCGGCGTTTCCCGCTGACCGAGGATCTGCAGCGTATACGCCACACCGCACGACAGAATGCCGGCATAAAGAATAGAGACGCCGGCAGAGCGGATATCCGGCAGATGCGGTGCCTCAAAGAGCAGCATCCCGATGCCGAGCAGAAGCCCGGCAGTAAAAAACTGAATGCACGACATCATCATCGGATCGACCGCACGCGCACAGAAATGATCGACCGTCATGATGTGCACCGCAAAAAAAAGCGTACAGCAAAGAACGAGCAGATCGCCTTTTCCGAGCGTGAGCTGCTCCTTCATGCAGAGCAGCCAGAAGCCTGCGACCGCACAGGCCACGCAAAGCCAGATCTTCCGCGGCGGCTTTTTATGCATCAGCAGACCGAGCAGCGGTACAAGCACAACATACAGTGCCGTGATAAACCCCGCTTTTCCGGCAGTGGTATACTGAATGCCGACCTGCTGAAAGCCGCTTGCAATACAAAGAATAACACCGCAGCAGATCCCGCCCTTCAGCGTCATACTGCGGTCAGAATGCTGCGGCGGCCGCCCCTTTTGCAGCAGCCGCGCCCCGCATATCACGGGAATCAGGACAATTCCGCCGAGCAGCGTGCGGATGCAGTTGAAGGTAAAGGGGCCGATGTGCCGCATCCCTTCGCTCTGCGCGACAAATGCAGAACCCCAGATCAGCGCGGTCAGCAGCAGCAGAAAGCAGCCCCGAAATCGTTTCAGCATAAAACATACTCCGTTTGACAAAAATCAGCAATTTCATTTTAGCATATATTTACAAAAAAATCAATAGCAATGCAATATTTTAATTTCGTGTATCCATTTTTGATAAATGCTGTATCATTTTTGCGGAAAGACAGCGCCCCCCCTCACCCGGGGAGCGGATGAAGGGGATCGCCTTCAGAAAGGAAGTATAGAAGGATTTAAGAAATCAGCGAAAGAAAATTGTATAGATCAGGTCAGCCGTCATCACCGTGACGATCACGGCAGCAATGATATGCAGCGGCTTGTCTTTCAGCTTTGCTGCAAGCTTATCGAGAAGCGGCTGGATCACGTACAGGAACACGACGCCGCCGATGCCGAACCGGATGCTCGGGCTCAGTGCGATCCGCGCCTGAAAGTTGATTTTGTAGTCTGCGTAGGTCTGCCAAGGCCACGAGCCCATGATCCATTCGCAGAGGTAGCTTGTCATCAGTTCGATCATCGTTGCCGTTGCCATCGTCAGCAGGAAGATCACCGGCAGCATCAGGAGCTTTCGCTTCATCGGCTTATCCTTGATCAGGCGGTACCAGAGGATCAGAAATACGGTCGCGCCGAAGCCGTATACCGGCAGCCACGGGCCGAACAGTACGCCGCGGTTGCTGAATCCCCAGCGGTAGATCACGGTTTCCAGCGTGACCTCATACAGCCAGCCAATCACCGCATAGATCCAGAAAAACAGGATATGTTCCGAAAGCCATCTCTTTTTCATGATGATAACCGCCGGGCAGAGACCCGGCTCTCCTTTCTGCTGTATTCCGGTCGGTTTTCCGATCTGTCTGTATTATAGCATATCCCGGCGCCTGACTGAAGATGTCATCCGTCATTCCGACAGTGACAAATGTCACTGTTTTCGCGCGGCAAAAAAGAGCCTCCGTATCCTGCCGGTACGAAGGCTCTCTGTTATTCAGCGGAATCGTCTGCGTTTCAGCTCAACGGTGAAGATGCCGTCTTTCGCGGTCACACGCAGACGGAGCTTATGCAGTGCCGCGATCTGCTGCACGATGCTCAGCCCGAGCCCGCTGCCGGACTGACTGCCGCGTGCCGCATCACCGCGTTTGAACGGCTCACAGAGGGTTTTGGTATCCAGCTCGCCGGTATACGGATTGCTGATGCGGAGGCTGCGCTTTTCTGCGGTCACGGTGACCGCGCCGCCCTCCGCCGTATGCTGTACGGCATTCGCTGCGAGATTCTCGCAAAGCTGCGCCAGCATATCGGGATTGCCCTTCACGGTCAGCTGCCCGGATTCCGTCAGTGTCAGACCGCGCTGCTCCATAAGAGCCGCGTTTCTGAGAAATGCCGCGTGCAGCAATTCCGTCAGGTCAAGCTTTTCCTTCATGGCCGGTGCGGCTCTGCCCTCCAGTTTGGAAAGATCGAGCACGCCTGCGATCATCTCATCAATATGCGTGACGTTCTCCATGATGCAGTCTGCGTATTCGTCCACGGATTCCGGATGCGTATGCGCCCGGATATTCTCCGCATGGCCGTAGATCACGGCAAGCGGCGTTTTCAGGTCATGCGCAAGGGCGCCGGTCAGGTTTCTGCGGTATGCCTCGATATCATAGCGTCTGCTGTAGAGCAGATACGCGATGACCGACCAGACCAGTGCCGCACCGGTGACCGCGATCAGAAACGGCAGGATCATGAGCGGAACCGCTGCCAGCACCAGATAGCCGAAAAGCTTTTTCGGCTCCACATACTGAAAATGAAACAGCAGCCATGTCTCACCGCGGAACTGCACTTCTTCCGTGCCGGCTTCATAATTGCCGATCGCCTCATATCTGCCGTTGATATACCCGCGCCTTTTTTCCGTATACAGTGTCGGCTTGAACTCGCTGTAGATCTTCATCGGCTGCTCCAGCAGCAGCGCATCATAATGTTTCCGCAGACTCAGAACGAGCTCCTCCCGGGTTTCGGCGTTCCACGATTCCATATTAAAATGCGTCTGAACATCGCCGTAGATCGCCTCGTGAATATCCTCGTCCCGGCTCTGTACCAGCTCCTTTACACTTCCCGGCAGCTCGGCTTTCATCCGCGCGATCAGTTCCTCAGCGCGCGGTGCATCCGGGTTTCCGTACAGAAACACCTGTCCGATATGCGGCTGCCCATCCGTGCTCAGCTTCTTTGCAAGCTGCTCCGGTTGACGGTTCTCATCATCGGCGCTGCTGTATTTATGAAAGACAGACAGATATTCCCGGCTTCGGTCGCCTTCGATCTTCGTCCAGCCGGACTTGCCCGCCGGTGACTGATCAACCCATTCTCCCCGGAGCCGTCCGCCGTCTCTCCGGAAATAGTCGTGCGGAAAAATACTGTCCTCTGCAACAAAGACCTCACCCGGAACAAACTGATCGTCCTTCACGTAAATGCTGTAAATATGGTCAATACAGTAATTGCCGCTGTCGGAATAATCAAAAGCATTTCTACCCGCTGCCAGCTGTTTCAGAAGAGCCTGATCCCGCAGATAATAATACTTTTTTTCTTCGTTCTGCCAGATCTCTGCGATCGCATAGGGCGCACCGGCAATGATCTCGCCGGTTTCCGGATGACAGAGCATCACGGCGCGTTCCGACGATTCCTCCGCGATACTGCCGCCGGTTTCGGTCATCCAGGTCAGGTAATCCGCCGCGCATGTAATTAACGGGCTTGTTCCCGCATCCGCTAACTGCAGTCGGCTCTCATGCTTGTTTTCCGGTTCCTCTTGCCAGGAATCGTCCGATCTTCTCTCTGTAAAATCGCGCGGATTCCGATTGGTACAATCCTCCCAGCTCGGCCGGAATACAAACCAGCCGAGCAAAGCAGCAGCAGCCGGCAAAGTAATGAGAAACCGTCGCCGGAAAAATCTGCCGAATTTCTTTTTTTCCTGTTTGTTCTGTTTCTTCATGACAGTCACTCCTCAGACATGGTCTTTCAGCTGATATCCCTTGGAGATGACGGTCCGGATCTGCTTTCCCGCACGGCCGAGTGCCTTGCGCAGCTTCTTGATATGCGTATCAACGACGCGATCACTGCCGAAAAAGTCACTGCCCCAGATTCTGTCAAGGAGCTGATCGCGCGAGACGACCCAGTCTTTATGTTCCATTAAAAATTGGAGCAGCGCAAATTCCTTTGCGGGCAGCGTGACCGGCTGACCGTCTGCCGTGACGTCCAGTGTCACCGGGTTCAGCGTGATCGCGCCGCAGACAAGCTCCCGCTTTAAGACCGTTCCCTTCGCGCGTTTGAGCAGAGCCTGCGTCTTGGCATAGAGCATGGCGAGCGAAAAGGGCTTGACCACATAATCGTCGCAGCCGAGCGTATAGCCGTAAAGCACTTCCTCCTCGCGGGTGCGCGCCGTCAGAAACAGCAGAGGCACATCCGATACCGCGCGGATGCTCCGGCAGATCGAAAAGCCGTCCAGACCCGGCAGCATGACATCCAGCAGGATCAGATCGTATTCGCCGCTGCGCGCAGCTTCCAGACCGTCCGCGCCGTCATGCACGGTGTCGATCGTACAGAGACAGTCGGTCTGTGCGGAGTAATAATCGCAGATCATTCTGCAGATCTGCACATTGTCCTCCACAAGCAGGATCCTGTATGTCATTTGCCTCACCTCCGGTATCTTCATGTTAGCAGAAAGATGTGTCCTCCATATGTCCTTCCCGTGAATTCGCCGCACTTGCTTTTTCGGCCGGATTGCTGTATAATAAAAAACATACCCGAAGGTATGCGGTGATTGAATATGATGCCTGCCGATGCTCCTATTGTAGCATATCTTCACAGTCTTGTCAAGATTTTTATGAGGTGAATGTATGTCAGTTCAGGCAAAGCGCGGCTTTCTGCCGTCAGATGCGCGGGATTTCAGCACAGAAAGTCTCCCGAAGCTGAAAAAGGCCGCAGAGGAGGTCTGCTATCTGCTGGACCGCGGCTATCCTGTCACGCCGGTCACGCGCTTTGTCGGTGACCGGTATCAGTTCTCTGAACGCCAGCGTCTGGCACTGGCGCGCACGCTCTCTCCGGAAGCGGCAGTACACGCACGCAAAAGCCGCGAGGTGACCGATATTGCCGGCGAAACGCTCTGGATCGACGGATTCAATGTCATCATCGGACTGGAGATCGCTTATTCCCAGTCGATGCTGTTTCACTGCATGGACGGCACGATCCGTGACCTTGCAGGGCTGCACGGAACCTACCGGCTGATCCCGCAGACCGATTCCGCGATCACCGCACTGCTCAGGACACTGGAAACGAGCCGGACCGCAAAGGCCGTGATCTGTCTCGATCAGCCGGTCTCCAATTCCGGCAGACTGAAACAGCGCATCCTTGAACTGGCAGAGCATATCTCCTTTGATCTCGATGTGCTGATCGAGAATCCGGTCGATGCGCTCCTGAAAACAAAGCCGCTCATTGCCTCCGGCGACGCGATCATTCTCGATGAATGCAGCCGCTGGTTCAATCTGGCGCGCACGGTCATTGCACAGCAGATCGGAGATTATCCGTATATTGATTTTACGCCGGAGATTCCATAAGCTGTATACCGACCCGCTACAAAACGGTTACAATTCAGGAATACCGCTTGACAAATCTGCGGAAAGCGCATATAATAAACACAAATTCTGAGAAAGGCAGGTGAACCCCATGAAATATCAATATCTGACAATTCCATATCAACAACCGAACTGCATGAGGAGTTTGCCCGCGTACACGGCCTGACTGTGTATTCATGACGATCGTCAAAGCATCTCTGCACCGGCAGGGATGCTTTTTTTTGCGGGCACTCCGGAAAGGACAATTCATGTTTGAAATTCAGGGCAAATACGCTTCTGCAAAGGTTTTTGCGGATATCGCAGAGGAAAGCGCCGTCGCGCAGATCCTGTCCCTGTGCAATCAGCCGGTGAGTGCCGGTGCAAAGATCCGCATCATGCCGGATGTCCACGCCGGTGCAGGCTGCACGATCGGCACGACCATGACAGTCACAGACACCGCGATCCCGAATCTCGTCGGTGTCGATATCGGCTGCGGCATGGAGACCGTCCGGCTCAAAGAAAAGCATATCGAGCTGCAGAAGCTCGACAAGCTGATCTACCGGAGCATTCCGTCCGGATTTTCCGTCAGGGAGACGCCGCACCGGTTTGCATCGCGCTTTGCACCGGAACTGCTTTACTGCGCCGATAACATTCACGTTCCGCGCATGATGCTGAGCATCGGAACGCTCGGCGGCGGCAATCATTTCATCGAGGCCGATCAAAGCGAGGACGGCAGCATTTATCTGGTCATCCACTCCGGCTCACGGCATCTCGGCGTCGAGGTCGCAAAATACTATCAGGAGGAAGCCTACCGGCAGCTGAACGCAGCCTCAAAGGACGAGGTCGATGCGCTGATCGCGTCGCTGAAAGCACAGGGGAAGGAAACGCAGATCCAGAAGGCACTGAAAAAGCTGAAAGCCGAAAAGCGCACCGATGTCCCGAAGCATCTTGCGTATACCGCAGGCAGACTGTTTGAACAGTATATCCACGACATGAAGCTGACGCAGGAATTTGCAATGCTCAGCCGGAAAGCCATGATCGACGAGCTGATCCGCGGCATGGGGCTGCATATTGCGGATCAGTTCACGACGATCCACAATTATATCGATACGGAGCGCATGATCCTGCGGAAGGGCGCAGTCTCTGCACGGGCAGGCGAAAAGCTGCTGATCCCGATGAATATGCGAGACGGCAGCCTGATCTGCACGGGCAGGGGCAATGACGACTGGAACCAGTCCGCTCCGCACGGCGCAGGGAGACTGATGTCCCGCGCCGATGCAAAGGCGTCGTTCACGGTCTCCGAATTCAAAAAGCAGATGGCCGGCATCTATACCACATCCGTCGGGAGCGGCACGCTGGACGAATGCCCGATGGCCTATAAGCCGATGGAAGCGATCACCGGATGCATCGGTGATACCGTCGAGATCAATGAGATCATCCGGCCGATCTACAACTTTAAGGCAGGTGCAGAGGAATGAAGGATTTTGTACCCTACGAAAAAATGAGCAAGAAGCAGAAGCGCGAACAGGACAAAAAGAAGCGCGGCACATGGACTTTTTCGCCTGTGACACGCATTGCGGATACGGATAAGAAAAAGTATTCGCGCAAGACAAAGCATAAGAACAGCGGCGGGGATGATTCCCTGCCGCTGTTTTTTGTTATCCGAGCAGCAGCCGTTTCAGCAGCGTCAGATCGTCCGCGCCGAGCCTGCTGTCTGCATTCAGATCTCCCGCCTGCCAGTCCGTGACGCTGCCTTCTCCGGTCAGATACCGGCAGAGCATGACCGCATCCGCGACGGAAACCTTCCCGTACGCGTTGACATCGCCGCGCAGCGGGGCATTGTCTGCCGGTTCGCTGCCGGTATACCGGATCTGAGGCTCCGCAGTCTCCTGATAGCTGAACCGGATATCATCCAGCGCCCCGCGGAATCCCTTTCCGACCACGGCAAGATCCGATTCCGCCGCACACATCACATCCAGCGGCGTGACGCTGCAGGCTTTGCGGTCTGCCTGCTGACCGTCGATCAGCAAAGATGCTGTCCCGTCAAGGAAACGCAGCGTAACGCGGTGCCATTCGCCTTTGGAGAGTGCCGGTGCTGTCAGAGAATATGTATCCCTGCCGTCCGAAACGGTCAGGCGCGTTTTTCCGTCCGCATCGGAAGGCGTCAGCATCAGATACGCACGGTCATCTCCGAAATGCAGGAGCTCCTGTCCATTCTGTCCGCCCTTCCAGAGCACCCCGAGACTGATCTGCAGATCATCGGTCATCAGGATGCCGCTGTCAAGCTGCAGACAGCCGCCGCCGTCAAAGCTGACGACGCCCTTTGCAGAGGTACGCTCGGACACCCATTCTGCGCCGTTCAGGCGGATGCCGGTCGCGGTATAGGCATCCGCGCCCCAAAAGCCTGTCCGGTCAGCAAAATCATAAGAAGCAAGATGCCCTTCCGCCGTCTGATGCCAGCCGCCCTCATCCAGCCAGCCGAACCCGACGCCGCTGTTTTTCTGCTCCTCATTCGCGTAATCGCCGTCCGTGATCGCCTGCCCGGAATATACGCCGCTGCCGGTCAGATACGAGGTACCCTTTGCACAGGCGCGGTCTTTCAGCGTGACCGCATCACAGACATAGGCCTTCTGCATGACGGACGCATTGCCGGAGATGCTGCACATTCCGGTGACGACCGCGTTGCCGCTCACGACGGCATTGCCGATGATCGTCACGCTGCCCGTTTTCCAGCCGCCGTCCGCATAGACCCAGCCGCCGCCGTGCACGCAGGCATGTCCGGAAATGACCGCATGATCCTGCACAACGGTATCACCCGCGACCACTGCATGACCCGTGATCCTTGCTTCTCCGGAAACCTTCGCATTGCCGAGCACCATTGCCTCCGGGCCGACATAAACGGAATCGGCGACCTTAGCAGTATCCGCAACCCAGCCGCCGCCGTTTGCATGGATATGGCCGTTTCCTTTCTGATACCCGCCGGACTGCTGCACCGACGCGCCGGTCAGCCGGATCTCATAGGGATACCGTCTGCGCTCGTCGCCGGTGCGGTAGGGCGAATCCTTTTCCTTATGGAACGCGTTGACCGGATAAAGCTTTTCCGGCATGGCGGATACGGTCAGATACGCCTTTGCCATGCCCGCAGCAGAGACCCCTGCCGTCTCCCCGCTGCCGAACAGATCGGAATACCGCACATTACCGGACGCATCCTCCGTAACAATACATGCCTGCCATGCCGCATTCGGATCATCCGAAAGACCGCGCAGCTCTGCGGTGATCTCTCCGCCCGTGATCTGAAGCGGGATCACATTGATGCCGCCCTGCATCGGTGCTTCCCACTGCGGTGCCTGCAGCCAGCCGCTGCCGGTATCCTGCGGGACTGTATAAAACAGGTTCCGGTAATACGGCGCATCCTTGCACTTCTGCGCAAATTCTGCGCGGTAGGCTTCTCTCGCGCCGAGATCAAAGGTCGCCATGCGCTTGGCATAATGCCCGAACACGGTCTGCACATCCGTCCCGAACAGCCGCGTGATCGTATCAAACGGATACTCCCCCGGCTTCGCCTCGGAGATCAGCCGTTTGACCGCAAACTGCCCGAGCCTCGGCAGATCATCCGGATTCGTTTCCAGATACACAAGGAACGGCCAGACCTCGTAATAATCGCGGCCGTGCGGATAGGCCATGTTCAGATTGCGGATATACGGCTCGAACCAGCAGGTCCTGACTGTTCCGGTATAATAGCTGCTGCTTAAATACATCTCGCGGAACCAGTTTGCAAGCGGCTCCCACCATGCGCCGGTGATCTCCTGATCGACCCAAGCCTTCTGCTGCATCGTCACGACATGACCGAACTCATGCGCGATCGTCAAGTCATCGAGCATCGCCTCCGGACTGATGATCTCAATGCCGTAACCGTCCTCCGCGCTCATGAACGCCCACCCATCCGGATACTGAGCCAGTCCGGTATTGGTCAAATAGACATTCGTTTTGTATTTCTGCGTGCTTCTGCCGTAGATATCGACATTCATATCCGTCATGCCGAGGAACTCGCCGTAGCATTTCCAGAGCTTTTCGTAATCGGCAAGATTGCGCTGCAGAAACGCATCGCTGACCTTTCCGGTCGTGTCATTGTTCCCGTAGAAAATGACAAAATGCTCCGATTCCGCATAATGCGCCGTCTGACAGTAGCCCCATTTGTCGCGGATGCGGTATTCCTCCGCTGCAAGCGCATGTTCCGGCAGCAGATCAAGCATCGCAGAAGCTGTTGCCGCAGCCGTCAGCAATGCCGCTGTTTTTCTGTTCATCGTAACCCCTCCCCTTTTCTCCGCAGTCCTGCGGGAATCTGCTTTCATTGTACTATAGATTTCCGGCCGCGTCAATGAACAATCCTGCAAAAAGGCTGCGGCTTTGTCAGAAATGCAAAACTGTACAGTCCGCGGCGGCAAAAAAGACAGCCGGAATCAAACACGATCCGCACCGAAATTGTATACAATTATGATTATAATGCCTTGACTTCATGCCCGTTCTGTGCTATGATAGTATCATACAAACGCGATCAAGGGAGGGCAGAATATGAAGAACCTGAACTGCAGAAACTGCGGCGGTCCGATGCTGATCGACCCGTCCGGCACGACGGCGCGTTGTCCGTACTGCCGCACGGATTATGTGCTCGATCACAAGGACACGGACTACTACCGCGAATTCTACGCACGCATGAAAAGCTTTTTCCGGCTTTCCGCGGACGGTCAGGAGCGCAGACGCCGTGCAGACGAGCTATGGAAGCAGGCCGAGCAGGAGACCTTTTCCTGCAGCGACGGCAGACAGATCAATGTCGCGAGCCTGCACCGGTACAGCGACCGCGTCATGACCGCCTATACCGCAAGACAGTCTGTTATCTTCCGGTTTGAGCCCGGTCAGACGGAAAATGCAGACAAATACCGCAGGGCCGTTTCCATGCTCGACTATCCGTCCGCCGATGTCAGAAATCTCTCCCGGTTTTTCCCGGTCATCAGCGGCGGGTTCTCCCTTACCGACGATTCCGTGCTGCTCGCCGTCAAAAAGAGCGAGGACGAATATCCGCTCCGGCTGTTCGGAAAGCTCTCCGGCCGGCATACGGCATGGCTGATCGGGCGCATGGAAAATCTCTGCTGCGTGCTGGAATACAGCAGCATCGTGCACCCGGATTTCGGCATAGACACGATCTATATCGACCCCTACGATCATCAGGCAAGCCTGTACGGCGGCTGGTGGAATGCGGTGCGGAATCATACGGCCGTCAACGGCAAAGTGCTGACCACACGCCATAACCTGACAGCGCTGCGTGAAACCGCCGCACAGGTGCTCGGATTCCCGAATGCTGCAGCGGCAAAGGAAACAGACGATATCCCCAAGCCGTTTGCGGATTTCCTGAAATCGGAGCCGGAAAGCAATGCCTACGACGATTTTGCAAAATGGGACGATGTACTGATCCGCTCCTACGGTGAACGCAAGTTCATCACAATGGATACCGACGATGAGCAGATCTACGGCAAGGGTACATAATTATGGGACAGGGAAGCTATACGGCGAGTGACTGGAACAGGCTGAGAAGCAGTTTCGGCACCGAAAAGAAAGCAGAGCAGATCTTCAAAGGCAGCAGCACGCAGAACGCCTCGCTGAAAAACGTGTTCCGCGAAGCGCGTGACAATCCCGATTCCCCGCAGTCCACGCCGGTCATCATCGGCTTCGACGTAACGACGTCCATGGGATTTCTTGCGGAGGAATTGGCGCTCCGTGCGCTGAACCGTTCGGTCATGTATCTCTACGAGCACAAGCCGATCACCTGTCCGCAGGTGCTCTGCTGCGCGATCGGCGACAGCAAAACCGACAAAGTGCCTTTTCAGGTAACGCAGTTCGAGAGCGATATCCGCATCATCAAACAGCTGACCGCACTCTATCTTGAAGGCGGCGGCGGCGGAAACGGCGGCGAATCCTATCATCTTGCATGGTATTTCGCGGCGCACCGCACCCGGACAGACTGCTGGGAGAAACGCAGACAGAAGGGCATCCTCATCACGATCGGTGACGACCGCTGCCACAGGCTGCTCACGCGGAATGAGATCGCGCGCGTATTCGGCGACACCGCGGAATACGATCTGTCCGATTCCGAGCTGCTCGCTGCCGCAGAGGAAAAATACCATGTATTCCACATTTCCATTGACAAGGGAATGCCCGGAGACGACCGGATCTCCGCGGACTGGAACGCACTGATGCCCGGCAGAGCTGCGGTCATCGGCAAAAAGAATATCGCCTGCCTTGCGGAGCTGATCTTTGCACTGATCTCCGTGGCAGAGGGCAGAACGCAGAACGAAGCGCTGCGGGCCGTTGACCAGCGTGCCGCCGAGATCATCGCGGACGCACTCGCACCGATTCGCATGGCCGATCAGAATATCATTTCTTTTTAAGGAGGTTCAAACATGGGACACGGAAGCTACAATGCAGCAGACTGGAGCCGTCTGAAAAGCAGCAAGGGCATCAGCAGCAGTTCGACTGCAAATGACATTTTCAGCGGCAACAGCGCACAGGAAAAGTATCAGCCGCGGTTCATTTCCGTCCGCGAATCCAGAGACAGCGAGGACTCGCCGGCATCCACGCCGATCATCATCGGCTTTGATTCGACCGGCTCCATGGGCTATCTGGCTGCGGAGATCGCAAAGAACTCGCTCAACAAGACCGCGACCATGATCCTTGAAAAGCGGCCTGTCACCGACCCGCACCTGATGTGCGCGGCCTTTACGGCACCGAACAGCTCGATCCCGATGCAGGTCACGCAGTTTGAGGCGGATATCCGCGTCGTTGAACAGCTGCTGGACTTCGTACTCGGCGGCGGCAACCGCTACAGCTATGATGCCCTCGTCTGGTATTTTGCGCTGAAACACACTTCGACGGACTGCTTTGAGAAGCGCGGCAAAAAGGGGTTCATCTTCTGCATCGGCGATGAGGTCGGTGACGACGGGAATGGGAACATTCTGTCGGAAAAAGAGATCGCGTTCGTGTTCGGCGACGAAAACGCGAAGGACTACAAAACGAAAAAGCTCGCCGCACTGGTCAGCGAGAAATACGAGGTGTTCCACATTGTCACCGGCAGCCGCACGGTTTCTTCCCTGCGGACATGGGAACCGCTCCTGCCCGGACGCAACGCTGTCATTGAGCCTGAAAACATCGAATATCTGGCTGAGGTCATGATCTCTTTGATGCAGGTCGCAGGCGGCATGTCCAAGGAGGATACGCTTTCCCAGTGGACAGACCCGGCAAAAGCTGTCGTCGCAAAAGCACTTTCGACGATCAGCCTGTAACCGCGCACCATGTCTGTTACGATCGTAATCGGCAAGAATTTCGGGGACGAGGGAAAAGGACTTGCCGCAGATCATTTTGCACTGAGAAGCAGAAATGCCGGAAAAGCGGCAGTCTGCGTGCGGCATAACGGCGGTGCACAGGCCGGACATACCGTGGATTTTCCGGACAGGCGGTTCGTGTTCTCGCAGCTGTCATCCGGTTCCTTCCGCGGTGCGGATACATACTGGGCAGACAGCTTCCTGCCCGATCTCTATAAGCTTTCGGAGGAAACGGAACGGTTCCGCATACTTGCGGGAGCCGTCCCGCAGATCTATGCATCCCCCGCCTGCCGCTGCACATATATCGGCGACATTCTGCTGAATATGCTGCTGGAAACGTCCCGCGGCAAAGAACGTCACGGCTCCTGCGGCATGGGCATCAATGAAGCCGTTGTGCGTTCGGAACACTTCCCGCTGCCGCTCGGTGAGATCGCCGGAGCCGGTGCGGAAGCGCTGTACCGGAACATGCGCAGGATACAGCAGGAATATCTGCCGGTTCGGCTCACTGCACTGAACATTAACCTGAATGCTGCGGGTGAATACGGTGCGCTGCTGCAAAATGACAATGTGCTCCGCAATGCAGCGGAGGTCATGGCAAGGAATGCTGAATCCGTGACGCTCCGCGAAACTGCGTTTTTACGGGAATACGACGATATCCTGTTTGAAGGCGCACAGGGGCTGCTGCTCGACGAACTGTATACGAAATTTGCACCGCACCTGACGGCCTCCCGCACGGGACTGACAGAGCCGGCACGCATCCTGCGGGCACTGTACGGTGACAGTTCCGCGCAGCCGGAAACGAAGATCGTTTACATCACGCGGTCGTATGTCACGCGGCACGGGGCGGGGCCGCTCCCGCATGAAAACCCGGAGCAGCCGTATCCATTCGGCAGCAGTGACCGCACAAATGTACAGAATGAATGGCAGGGCACGATCCGCTCCGCGCCGCACGGCAGTCCCGAAGAATTTGCGGAGGCTGTCCGCGCCGATCTTGCAGAAAGCAAGCTTCCGGCAGACGTATCGCTGTTTGTCACGCATCTGAACGAATCGGACGGATGCATCATAACGACAGACGGCAGAATCCCCGTCACGGATTACTGCGCCGGACTAAACGGACTGTTCGGAACGCTGTACTGCTCTGCCAGCCCTTATGCAGAGGATGTCCGCGCTTTCCGTCTCCGACGGTTCCGCTGCAGCATCTCACAAAAAACATGAAAGGAACAGATTGCAATGAAAAACCGCTGCATAGCTGCACTGCTCAGCGCTGCATCGCTGCTGCTGACCGGTGTGCTGTCCGCTGTGCCGGTCTCTGCAGACCGCACGGCCTTCACAGTCGGATTTGATGCGGAATTTCCGCCCTACGGCTATCAGAATGAAGCCGGTGAATACGTCGGCTTTGACCTCTCGCTCGCAGAGGAGGTCTGCGAACGCCGCGGCTGGGAGCTGAAAAAGGTACCGATCGACTGGAACTCCAAGGATATGGAGCTGAAAACCGGCGCGATCGACTGTATCTGGAACGGCTTTACGATCAACGGCCGCGAAAACGATTACACATGGACAGTGCCCTATGTCGATAATTCGCAGGTCGCGGTCGTCCGGAGCGATTCGGATATCCGGGCGCTCTCCGACCTCTCCGGCAAGATCGTTGCCGTGCAGGCGGACAGCTCCGCGCTCGCTGCCTTTACCGGTGACGATGCCGAGGAAGCGAACAAAGAACTCGCAGAGACATTCAAGGATCTCCGGCAGGTCGGTGATTATAACAGCGCGTTCATGAATCTTGAAAGCGGCGCGGTCGATGTGATATGCATGGATATCGGCGTCGCGAATTATGAGATCGCCGCTCGCAGCGGGAAATTCACGATGCTTGATGAGCATATTTCCTCTGAGGAATACGGCGTCGGCTTTCTGAAGGGCAACACGGAGCTGCGCGACGAGGTACAGGAGACCCTGTTTGAAATGGCGGCGGACGGTACCTTTGAACGCATCGCAAAGGAATGGGAGCTCTCCGACTGTGTCTGTCTGACTGCACCCGCCGATGCGCAGCTGGAGGACGGCAGAGAGACCTTCACCGTCGGATTTGACGCGGAATTTCCGCCCTACGGCTATCAGAACGAGGCCGGTGAATATGTCGGCTTTGACCTCTCATTGGCGGAGGAGGTCTGCAGCCGACGCGGCTGGACACTTGTCAAGCAGCCGATCGACTGGAACTCCAAGGATATGGAGCTGAAAACCAGCGCGATCGACTGTATCTGGAACGGCTTTACGATCAACGGACGCGAAAACGATTACACATGGTCTGTGCCGTATGTCGATAACTCGCAGGTCGTCGTCGTGAAGAAGGGCTCCGATATCACCGCACTAAACGATCTGGAAGGAAAGGTCGTGGCTGTTCAGGCGGACAGCTCCGCACTGGCCGCCTTTACCGGCGACGATGCAGAGGAATCCAATATCGCACTTGCCGCATCCTTCCGCGATCTGCAGCAGGTCGGCGATTACAACACGGCATTCCTCAATCTCGAAAGCGGCGCTGTGGATGCGGTCTGCATGGATATCGGCGTGGCCAATTACGAGATCGAAAAGCGCGGCGATCAGTTCGTCATGCTTTCAGAGCATGTTTCCTCGGAGCAGTACGGCATCGGCTTCCTGAAAGGCAACACGGCGCTGCGCGATTCCGTACAGGAGACCCTGTTTGAAATGCTCGACGACGGCAGCTTTGCCCGCATTGCTGATGAATGGGGGCTTTCCGGCAGCGTATGCCTGAGCCGCGAAACGGAAAACAAGGCTGAAACCGCCGCCGAGACCGTTTCCTTCGGTGAAAAGCTCGGCAGCATCTGTATGCAGCTGCTGAAAGGTGTCGGTGCATCGCTTGCGATCTTCTTCCTGACGCTGCTCTTTGCGCTGCCGCTCGGTCTGCTGATCGCAGCGGGCAAAATGAGCAAATTCAAGCCGCTGAGCTGGCTTATCACGGTGTATATCTCGATCGTCCGCGGTACGCCGCTGATGCTGCAGCTTCTGGTCGTTTTCTTCGGCCCGTATTACCTCTTTGGCATCCAGACCTCGGCTGCTTACCGCTTCTATGCGGTCATCATCGGGTTTACGCTGAATTATGCCGCGTATTTCGCGGAGATCTACCGCTCGGGCATTCAGGCCGTTCCGGTAGGACAGCACGAGGCCTGCGAGATCCTCGGATATTCCAGAACGCAGAAGTTCTTTAAGATCGTTTTCCCGCAGATGGTCAAGAACATCATCCCCTCGGTGACGAACGAGGTCATCACGCTGGTCAAGGACACCTCGCTGGCATTCGCGATCTCCTATACGGAGATGTTCACGCTGGCCAAGCAAGTCGCGGCGGCACAGGCAACGATCCTGCCGCTGTTCATCGCGGGCGTGTTCTACTACATCTTCAATGCAGTCGTTGCATTTGTCATGGACCGCATTGAAAAGAAGCTCAACTATTTCAGATAAGGAGGTGCAGACGATGAACCTGCTGGAAGTCAGCAATATCAAAAAAAGCTTTGATGATTTACAGGTGCTCAAGGACATCAGCCTGCAGGTCGGTGAAGGCGAGGTCGTTTCGATCTTAGGGCCGTCCGGCTCCGGAAAATCGACGTTTCTGCGGTGCATCTCCATGCTCGAAACGATCGACGCAGGCAGCATGACCTACTGCGGCAAATCTGCCGTGAAGCAGGTGGACGGCAAGCCGGTCTATGTTCCGAAAAACGAGCTGAACGAGATCAAGCACACATTCAGCCTTGTATTCCAGAACTTCAATCTGTTTCCGCATTATACCGTGCTGAAAAATATCACGGATGCGCCGATCCATGTGCTGAAGCGGAATAAGGATGAGGTCATTGCAGAAGCAGAGGTCCTGCTGAAGAAAATGGGGCTCGGCGACAAGAGCGGCTACTATCCCTATCAGCTGTCCGGCGGTCAGCAGCAGCGCGTCGCGATCGCGCGGGCACTGGCCATGAAGCCGAAGATGCTCTTTTTCGATGAACCGACCTCCGCACTCGATCCCGAGCTGACAGCCGAGATCCTCAAGGTGCTGAAGGAGCTCGCAAAGGAAAAAATGACCATGCTGATCGTGACGCATGAGATTGACTTTGCGCGCAGCGTCTCAAATCATGTGGTGTTCATGGACGGCGGCGTAATCGTCGAGCAGGGCGACCCGAAGGATGTCATTGACAATCCCTCGAACGAGCGCACAAAGGCATTCCTCAAAAAGCTTGAACAGTAACAAGCAGCCGCACGGAACAGATCCCGTGCGGCTGCTTTTTCATATTCAGTTCAGGCAGATCATCGAGAAATCGGAAATGCGGTAGGTACCGGTGCCCTTGTCCAGACCGATCAGGAATTTGACATTGTCATCCGTCTCGGTCATCGTGACCGTATCGGTAATGGTCTGGGCATTCGGCGTGAAGGTGTGATCCTGATAGTAGTAGCTCTTGTAATCGCCTGTCCCCTGCTGGAACATCGCGTAGGAATTGATATTCTGGCTGGTGCTGATCTTGTAGGTCATGCGGTAGGTCTTGCCGGCCTGCAGCGAGACCGTACTGCTGCTGACCTGCGCATACTGACCCGTGCGCGTGACATTGACAGTCACGCTGCCGTCGTCGTTGTATTCGATCGAGCCGGCGCCGTCATTCATCCAGATGCTCCAGCCGAACTGGTCGATCATGTTCGGGTCATCCTGCCAGTTGTCCTGAATGCCGTACAGCAGATTCAGATGATGCATCGCATATTTCCCGCGCTTATTGTAGAAGTTCCGGATGATGCGGACATTGCTGTCAAACAGCGCGCCGATGCTGAATCTGCGGTAGGTGTCATTCGCTGCGTCCTTCGTTGCTGCGGCATAAGCGTCAATCTTTTCGCTGACCTTTGCGGCATCGAAGTTCTCCTGCATGACCGTCTGATACCGTGTGAAAAACTGCTCCTTGAACGATGCGTTGTTCATCAGCTTAAAGAACAGCGACGCGATGCTGGTCTGCTTGCCGGAACGGTCCATGTGCTTGAAATAATCCTTATTGAGCGGGCACTGGCCGTCATAGCCGGAGGAATACTCCGTATCAAAGAGCAGGAACCGCCATTTGCCGTCCGCATAGGGATTGGAAGCGTCCGGTTCATCTGCGCGCCAGATCAGCCAGTTGTTGTTGTTCAGCATACAGTCCCAGTTGACGATGTAGCTTTCAAACGCCACAAAGTCCATAAAGCCCGGTACGTCGATCGTATCGCAGACGCGCTTGTAATTCTCTGCATTGGCCATATCCGCCGACATCGCCCAGTTCCAGAACTGCTTGTAATCCTGATACACGGCATCAACGCCATCAAATTCCTTGCCGTTCTTCAGCATACTCACATTGTCCGCATCGACATGATAATGCGACTCGACATAATTCTCGTCGAGCTTTTCCTGCATCGAATAGGCACCCCAGAACTCGCCGTCCAGAAAGACGATGTAGTCCTGCTTGGCCTGCTTTCCGAGTGCAAGTCCCTCTGCAAGCGACTGGTTCAGGTCATCGCGGAAGCGGCAGTTGTCGTAGCCGTTGCCGCCGTTGCGGATCGTGACCTTTTTGTACTCCTTGATCTTGGCGCCCTCGGTATCGCGCGCGCCGCCCTCGAAGAAATCATGCTGCATTTTGTTGGAGCCGTACTCCTTCCGTGCATAGAACGTCATGCTTTTCTGCGGGAAGGCGGTCGTCCAGTTGCCGGAAATGCGCACGCCGACATCCTCGGTATATTTCAGCTTTCCCTGCTCGAACACCTGAATATTGCAGGGACGCTCCCATTCCTTGCCCTCCATGTTGTAATTCGTGGGATTGTCGCAGCTGCCGAGGTCAAGCTTCGGATCGAAATTCCCGCTGTTCTTCCAGCGGTCATACTGGTTTCCGATCATGTAAATGCCGGTTTCCCTGTCAAAGAAATTGCTGCTGTCCGTAGAGATCGACAGCACCTTCATGTCCTTGTAATAGGACGCGGTCTTGCCGACAAAATAGCTGTTTGTCGCAACGGCGCTGAACTGCCCGCTGCTGTCCCTGCAGACCGCCCGGACGATCATGCCCTTATCGACATTGTAATCGGGCGGGGTATATCCGCGCAGGGAGATCTCGCGGACGGAAGCCAGCTTGTTCGGGTCACTTGTATTGTTGCGGATGCTGATGCCGCTCTGATACTGCTTCGCCGAGGAAGAAGTCCGCGGGTCGGAGCCGTCCAGCGTATACAGCACCGTGCAGCCGTCTGCGCCCGAAAGCGTCAGATCAAACGCTGAATCGTAGAATCCGCCCTCAGAGGAAAACACCGGCTTCTCCACGCGGTAGACCGGTTCTGCCGTATCATTGGATTTCCCCGGCGTCGCGTTCAGCAGCGCAAAGCTGCCGTCCGCCGTTCTGCCGTAGGTCACATCCGGATCAAGCTCCGGCAGTGCGACGCGGTCAAGCTCCGTGCCGTCCGCTGCGGTCAGGTAGATCGTTTCCCCTGCTGCGCTGATCTTGAACGCGGCATGCAGCTCACCGGTTGTCACATCGGTATCGTCACAGAAAATGATGAGATAATCCCCTGCCCCGAGCTTCGTCCCCTGCGGGAACGTGAACTTGTAGCGGTTTTTGTCACCGTCGGAAACGCCGACGCCGCTCAGATCACAGGCAGCGGTTCCGGCATTGTAAAGCTCGATCCAGTCCGGCGAGCTGCCGTCAGCAGCCTTCAGCGATTTCTTATTCGTGGAGCAGACCTCGCTGATGACCAGCCCCGATGCGACTGCCGGTGCGGCTTCGCCGGAAAGCAGCTGCCGTTTCAGCACTGTCAGGTCTTTTGCATTGACCGTGCCGTCATTGTTGACGTCGGCACCCATTGCGCTGCTCTGCTTCGTCAGAAGCCAGCCGGTCAGTGCAGCGGCATCGGCTGCATCGCGCGTGCCGTTCCCGTCAATGTCTCCGAGCACGGCTGCCTGTGCCGGGATCCGTGCATAATCCGTCATAGGCAGCACTCCGCCCGCCGCGGACAGTGCTGTCCCGGCCGCACAGAATCCGGCAATCAGTTTTCTCCTCATTGTAATGAACCCCCTCTTAAAAACACCGCGTATACACCAAAACAGCGTACCGCTATCCATCCTGTAATTCTTATTATAGCGTTTCTGATTCAGGCTGCGCAATGTTTTATCATCCGGATTATATGATATTTTGTGCAAACTTGTCCGCATACAAATGAAAACGGACATCCGTCCGCGCGAAGGGGATGCGCGAATGAATGTCCGATATCATCAGAAATCAGAATATGCGGGATCTCTCTCCTTGCGGGAAAAGACCCCGCATATTCCAAAATTAGGGGGAACTTAACTCATTTTCCAGCTGTCAACGGAAGTCGTATTGTTGAATACGAAATACAGATCAACCGTGCCGGAGCAATCCTTCACCGGAGAAGTGACCTCCTGCATGGAGCTGCCTGCCGGGATCTCAATGTAAGAGACAACGTCACCGGTTGCGCTCCCCTTGCAGACCTTGATGATGCTGCCGCTCTGCGAAGAAGCCTTGACCGTGATCGCAGACACGCTTGCGCATTCCACACCGGAAACGCGGAACCAGTCGCCCTTGTCCGCCTTGACGGTCGTATTGCCTCTGCCTTCGATCTCAATGCCGCCCTGATGCGACAGCGTCGCTGCGCGCACCTCCCCGGTCGGATCGAGCGTCTTGATCTGGGAAATGCCCTTCTTGGTGCCGGTCACCTGCTGCATGGAACCGTCTGCATTGACGGTCAGCTTGTCAATATGCGTGCTTCTGTAGCCGCCCTTGATGCCCATGCTGTCCTGCAGATACTGCGCGTGATAGAACAGGTAATACTGACCCTTGAACTGCATGATCGTGTGGTGATTGTTGCCGCCGGTGCCGAAGAAGGTACCGATGCCCTTGAACACCTCGCCCTTGTAGGTGAACGGGCCGAGCGGGCTGTCACTGACCATGTAGTCGATCGCACCGCTGGTCAGACCGTACTGGTTGCCGCTGGTGTTGAAGTTGGTGCAGTAGCTGTAATAATACTTGCCGTTGTACTTGTGGATGCCGCTGTCCTCGAACAGATACGGCGGGTCGATCGAAACCGGCGTGCCGACGATCGAGGTCATGTCATCGCCGAGCTGTACCGCTCTGGCAGTTTTCGGGTGCGCGTTCTGACCCTGCGGGACGCCGCCGCCGAAATAGAGATATGCTTTGCCGTCGTCATCGACAAGCACAGCCGGGTCAAACAGCCATTCGACATTGCCGCAGTTCGGCGTCTGGCGGGAGATCAGTGCCTTGCCGATCGGATCGCTCCACGGACCGATCGGGCTGTCAGCGGTCATGACCGCGATGCCGTTGCCGCCGTTCGCGAAGTACAGGAAGAATTTTTCCTTGCCGTTGATTTTCTTGTGGCAGGCGGTCGGTGCCCATGAGTTGCCGCCCCATTTGCAGATGCCGTTGTTGCCCGCTGCATTAATCAGGCCGTGGTCTGTCCAGTTGACGAGGTCATCGGACGAGATGCAGCGCAGGCAGTTGATCGTGGAATACTCAATATCCTTGATGCTGTTGCCGTTATAAAGCAGATGATCGTCTGTCATGTAAATGTAGACTCTGCCGTCATACTCCATGACGCCGGGGTCTGCGCCGAAATACTGTGAGATGAGCGGATTGTGCTCGTCGTCCTTTTTATAGGATCTTGCAAGATTCACGGAGCCGAACTTCCGCTCCATTTCAGAGAAATCGACCTCCGGGACAGGACGCTCCGCGACCGGGAACTCCTTGATCTTTCCGAGCACGAAATCGCGGATCAGCTTCACATCGTCCGCATCCGCAGTACCGCTCTGGTCGGCGTCTGCTGCACGCTTAGCCGTGGAATCGGTCAGCTTACCGGAACCGACCTGCTTTGCAAGCGACACATCCGCCGCATTGATCACACCGTCGCTGTTGACGTCGCCGCGCGTGAATACGGTCTGCTTCGGACCGGTGACAGCCGTGCCTGCGACCGCGCCAATCGCTTCGTCGATCGTGAGATCGCCGGTACCGGTCTCGGTCTCAACATACAGGATCAGCGAGCTTGCACCGGCAGGGATCTTGAAATTCGGATTGGAAAGCAGCACGAAACCGCCTTCCGAAACGCCGTTCGCGATATGCGCATACTGCGTATCGCCTGCGGAATCGGTATACTGCATGGAGAGCATCACATTCTGCGAGGATGCACTCTTGGCAACGACGCTGAAGCTGTATTCCTTGCCGGCCTCAAAGGTCGCGCTGTTCAGCGTTTTCTGTGCGCCGTTCCATGCCGATTCACGGCCGGTCACGGCCAGACCCTTGCTGCCTGCATAGGCATCGCTGCCGGTCGATGCGGAAGCGGAGCCTCTGCCTTCCCAGCTGCAGCTGCCGTTCTCAAACGTATCATGGAAATAATAACCGTTCTCGTCCGGCTGTTCCGGCTCGGCGACAACAGGCTGATTCGGATTCTCCGGAACCGCGACGCCGTCGCTTTCCAGCGAGATCACAAACGTGGAGACGCTGTTTCCGGGGAGCGATGCCCAGTAGCTGGACGTCTCATGCTCCATGTTCTGCGTCCGTGCGATGTTCTCGCTGCCGGTCGTGCGGTAGCGGTCAACATTCGTGATCGTTCTGCCGTCCACGGAGAACTGCTGCGAGACTTCGCTGCTGCCCTTGTTGACTGCCACAACCGTGATCTGCTTGTCGCTGTGCTTATAAGCAGAGACAAGGATATTATTGTTCGGCTGCTCGGTCGCGTCGATGCGGACGTCGCCCGGGCGCACCCACTTGGAATACTGTGCCATCATATAGCCGCGCTTGGAGATATTGCCGTTCTCCTTCATCGGGCCGTAGCTGCGGCGAATATACCACCAGACGTATGCGTTCATGTTGCCGACGACCAGACCGTTGTGGATATTCTCCGCGACCTGGATCGCCTGCGGCCATGTATCGGCATCGGAATTGGAATCCGGGACATAGACCTCGGTCATCCAGATATCCTTGCCGGAGTTTTCCAGCGCGGAAAAGTCCATCTGGTTGCGCTGCGTGCCGTAGAAATGCGTGCCGAACAGGTCGATATTGTTCTTCGCCTGCTGATTATTCAGGATCGCGTTGTAGATGTCCTTGCGGTACTGGAAGCTCTCCGGCGACATCAGCTTCGCATTTGTGCCGTTCGTAACCGCCTTGCCGTACTGCGCCGCAAAGGATGCGAGGTCATTCGCAGACCAGTATGTCCAGTCAGCCGCATAGTCCGGCTCGTTCTGGATCGAAACGGAATACAGGTTGACGCCCTGTCCCTCCATGTACTTGACATAGCTGTTCAGATGCTGTGCGTATTCCGCCCACTTGTCCTTTTTCAGCTGATACTTGCCGCCGGAATTGCCGCCGTTGACCGTGTTGCGGATCGCGGCAGGCGGGTTCCACGGCGTTGCAAAGACCGTCGCGCCGAGGCTCTGCGCGGCCTTAGCCGTCGGGACGGCACGCGACCATGAATTGCTGTCATCGCTGACATAGATGCGGAGAACCGTCAGTCCCATTTCGTCCGCGCCGTTTCCGAATGCCTTCTGCACCTGTGCAGAGGTCATATCGGAGCCCATCCACTCCGGCAGGTTCATGCCGCCGAAGCCGCGGATCATCTGATAGGTCTTGTTCGTGTTGATCGTACATGCGCCGGCTGCATCGGCAACCGGGACCGGCATGAACGATGCCGTCTGCACCAGCATCGCGCCTGACAGCACGGATGCGAGCAGATGCTTCAGGATCCTTTTTTTCCTCATCATGATTTTCCCCCTTGTATCGTATACATCGGAATTTGTATTGACAACCCGTTTCCCATTCGGACTGCCAATTCTATTGTACAATACAAGGGGGTGTTCGTCAACTCATAAAATCCGTAATAGGTGGACAATATCTGCATTCATCTCAAATAATTCCGGATCATCTGCCGGTATTGTTTCGGAGAGACGGCAGTTTCCGCCGTAAACTGCCGGATAAAGTATTTGCTGTCGGTATAGCCGCAGGCCTCTGCGATCTCCGCGACGGTGCGGTCTCCGGAGATCAGCAGATGCTTCGCCATGCGCAGCCGCGCAAGGATATGATCCTGATGAAAGCTAACCCCGAAGCTGCGGCCGTATATGCGGTTAAAATGGTTGATGTTCATGTGCAGCGCCTGCGCTGCGTCAGACAGGCCGGTCTCGCAGAGCGGTTCCCGATGCAGGCGGTCGTGCAGCGCTTTCAGTTCATGATAATGCGGCTGATTCTCGCGCTCGTCCTGCGTATTCTGGATGCTGTCGAGCTGCTCCGTCATCCGCTCTAGGATTCGCGGCAGATCAGCCTCATCCGGTGCAAACTCATCGCTGCACATCAGACAGGTTTCCGGCAGAGAATACCGGATAAAATCCGCATTATACATCATTTCCGTATAAATAGAATCTGCAAGCAATTCCGCAGGAATCTCGCACCCGCAGAACAGCAGCAGAAACTCAAATTCCGATATGCGTCCGATGATGCCGCCGCTGCCGTGAAAACGTTTGACCGTCCCTGCTGCCACCATCAGGCTGCTGACAGTTTCCCGCGCCTGTACGGTCGAGCTGCGCGCATTCTGTCCGTACCGCAGGCGGAATGCAACTGCCGTAACGCGCTGCGGCTGCTGCGCATTCAGCATCAGCTGATAGGCATCCCGCAGGCCGTCTGCGCTGAACATGCCGGTCAGGCTGTCGTAGGACTGCGAAAGCGTCCGGCACTGCAGCAGGAACCGGACATCGCCCTTGAGCCGCAGAAATTCAAGGCCGTTCGCGACCGTTTTCAGCCAGTGCAGATAGATCTCATCATACGTGTCCGGCTTGTCGTACCACACCATGCAATAGCCGAGCAGACGCTCCTTGAAACAGATCGGATTGATATATCCGACAGCAGCTTTTTTGTACTGCCGGATCATCCCGGGCAGCGCCATCCGGTCAACCGTAAAGACGGTATGATCCGCCCACGGATTGATGTTCCGGCATACAAGCTTTCCGCTTTCGTCGTCCGCATGTCTGTACCAATCCTCAAACAGGCATAGTACAACATCGACCGCATCGCGCACCAGATACAGAAATTCTCCCATGATCTCCGCAAACTGCTCAATGTTTCTGCATTCGGTCAGCCGGTACTCCATACCCGAGCCGAGATTCCACTCCGCGAACTTCTGCGTCAGCCGGGCAGCCGCAAGCTCCTCATGCTGCCGGATCAGAGCCGGGTCACAGGGACAGCTGAATCCGCCGATCAGCGAACCGGTCGGGGGTTCAAACGGGCGCTGCGGTTCCTCGCTGAGCTGCCGCAGCAGAATATCCGCAGCAGCCGCACCGAGCCCGATCCGGTTCCGCCGGTAGGTCATCAGCAACGGCGTATGCAGATTGCGCTCCGGAATGAACTCATAGCCGATGACCGCTATATGTGAAGATATATCTTCGCCGGCATCTGCAAAGGCATCCAGCAGGCCGAACGCCATATAATCATTGGAGCAGATCACGGCCTCCGGTTCCCGGCGCGCGCCGCGGAGATATTCCTGTGCGAGCTTTTCTCCGGCATCATACCAGAAATTGCCCTCGATCACCAGATCACTTTCATACGGGATCCCGTGCTTTTTAAGAGATTTCCGGTATCCGCCGATGCGGACATGCGATATATCAAGCGAAAGCGGTCCTGTCAGCAGCGAGATCTGCCGGAAGCCGCACTGTTCGATCAGATAGTCCGTGATCGCTTCCAGATCATTTTCGTCGCTGGTATTGATCTGCGGAAAATGCGCTTCTTCAAATTCCGGAAGACTTGCGCCCACAAGGATCAACGGCACCTGCGCAAGCTTCAGAAGCTGCTCCCGGATCCGCCTCCGCAGAACGGGATTGACGAAGCATTCCGACAGAACGATCAGTGCGTCAAACCTATCCCCGGTAATCAGCTCATAGATCCGGTTTTCGGCGGATGCTGCCTGATCCTCGTCAAACGGGTTATACAGATTCGAGAGCACCACGGTCTGCGCGCCCGCTTCCTGTGTGCGCCGGATAATCCCTGACAGGATCCGCCGCTGCTCAATGCTGCTGACCTCCGCGCCGATGACGCCGATCAGACAGGTACCGTTTTTCATGCATACACCTCCCCTCTGACAGTTTTCCTTCTGTCCTTATTGTACTATACAAAACCGCAGCCTGCAATGCATTATGATACCGAATGTATGCCGCATTGTCTGATTTCTGCATTTTTCACCCGGAAAGTGCCAAAAATAAACAGTCTCCCCGTTACCCGCAGGGAGACTGTCATGCTTATGCACAGCCGGTATCCTACTCTGTTCCCGGATCCGCATCGCGCACCAGAAGCCCGAAGGTCCCGCTGCCGCAGTTCACGGCAATAACAGGCGATGCCTGCTGAAAATAGATATTCTCAAACTTCGCGCGCTTCTCCACCTGATTCCGGATCCATTCCATATCCCGGCCGGTAATGCCGACATACGTCACGAACAGAATGCGGCGGTCAATGGACGACGGCGACCGCAGCACACTCCGGATGTACTGCTTCCAGACATTTTCGCGTGCACCGAAAAACACCTTTCCGACTCCCATTTTTCCGTGCTTCAGAACCAGCACGGGCTTTGCCATGAGTGCCTTTGTCACGCCCGCGACCCGGCTGCTCACCTGCTCTGCACGCGCAAGGAAATCAAGGCTGTCCACGACAAAGCTGGTATGGATCCGCGATTTCATGTGCTCCAGATGCTCCCTTATCTCCTCGGGGCTTTTGCCGTCCTCTGCCATGCGGCAGGCCTCAATCACCATAAGCCCCTGTCCGCTGGAGAGATGACCGGAGTCAATGACCGTCACATTGTTGAAGGCTCTTGCCGCCTCCTGCGCGATCGTGCAGCCGCTGTTCGTCAGCGCACCTGAAATGGAGATATGGATGATATTATTCGCCGTGGTCAGCTGCTTCGCGAAAAACGCTTCGACCGTCTGGACATCCGGAATACCGGTGCGTACCTTCCGCTCCCGGTCATTCATATAGTCCAGCAGACCCTTCGTTTCGATCTCAACACCGTCCAGAAAATCGCCCTCTGCCGTGCAGACCATGTGCGGCAGAACAGCGATGCCGTAACGCTCGATGATCTCCTGCGGCAGATCGGCAACGCTTTCCGTCGTGATCGCGACGGTCTTTTTGCGCTGCTCCTTCTTCATCCACGAGACGGTCTCTTTCAGGATATCCTCGCCGTTGCCGGTCGCAAATGCCAGATTCCGCGGCAGCAGCCGGTAGAGCTCCTTCTCCAGAATGTCGCCGGTGATCGGCTTCGTCAGATAGCCGTCAAAGCCTGCCTTTTCATACAGCACCTTGTTTTCGTTGCCGGCATTGGCCGTCAGCACAACGATCTTCGATTCCTTGCTCTGGCCGCCGATCTGCGAACGGATCGCTTTCAGGCACTCGATACCGTCCATCTCGGGCATCAGATGATCCATAAAGATCACATGATAATGCTGATTCAGCGTGCGCTTCAAAGCGTCCTCACCGCAGGAAACAGTCTCGACCTGCACCTTTGTTTCGCGCAGCAGCTTGGAGACGACCAGCAGATTCGATGCGTTGTCATCGACGACCAGAACCTTTGCCTCCGGTGCCTCAAAGCCGGCAATGTGTTCCCTGCGCTGACCGGGCGCGGATTCGCTGTCTATGCGGATCTCGCCGATCTTCTGCGTTGTCACGATCTTCTGCGGGATCTCGATGATAAAGGTCGAGCCCTTCGTATAAATACTGTTGACCGTGATCTTTCCGCCCATCAGATCGACAAACTGCCGGACAATCGAAAGCCCGAGACCGGTGCCTTCGATATGCCGGTTCTTTTCCTCGTCCACGCGCTTGAACGCGGAGAACAGATACGGGATATTCTCCTTCTTGATGCCGATGCCGGTATCGCTGACCGAATACACGACATTCAGGCTGCCGTTTTCGGTCTCGCCGGGCTCGATCGTCAGGGAGACGGAGCCCTGCTGTGTATACTTGATCGCGTTGTTCAGCACATTGATCAGGATCTGCTTGATGCGCACCTCGTCGCCGAGCAGCTCGACCGGGATATCCGGCGAGACATGCACCTGAAAATCAAGACCCTTTTCCTTTGCACGGATCCAGAGCATTCCGACGATCTCTGAGAGCATGTCGCCCGGATTGTATACGACAGGCGTCAGCTTCATCTGACCCGATGCAAACTTGGACATATCCAGAATATCGTTGATCAGATGCAGCAGCATCTTACTGGCGGACTGGATATTCGCCGCATCCTCCGCGACCTCGTCGTTGATGTTCTCGCGCAGGATCATTTCATTCAGCGCGATGATCGTATTGATCGGCGTGCGGATCTCATGGCTCATGCTCGAGAAAAAGTGATTCTGCGCCTCGTTCAGCGCTTCGATCTCCTTTTTCTGCCCGATCGAGCGCCGGACCTCCTGCCGGTAGAGCAGATTCCGGTAGCCGACCGTAATGCTGACGGTCATGCCGGTGAGGATCAGCGCAATGAGCGAGAAGGTATGCGCCGAAAAAAAAGACTCCTTTACGACCATCTCCGGGAATCGGAGTGAGCAGTACCAGCAGCCGAGTGCCTCGGCCAGTTCTGCAGCAAGATAAATGATCATGGTCCTGCCGCTGAGACAGGTGCTGATAAAAAACACGCTGAACAGGAACCAGATCGGCGCCTCGCCGTAAATGCCGCCGTCATGGAAAAATACATTCGGCGTATACACAAGGCAGACAATCAGCGCGACCGCCGACGCCCCCAGTTTTCCGCGTCCGGTCCGGATCGCGTGGATCATGACCGCGGCAATCAGAACCATACTGAAAACCAGGAACAGAATGTGATAAAACGGCGCCTTAGCAATGATGATCTCCGCGAGCTTCACTGCCCACGCAAACAGCGTCAGACAGGTGATCAGAATGAACAGTCTGTCCTTCTGCGGATACCGGTCGCTGAACAACAAGCCCTTGATCTGTAAAGAACTCATATCATTGCTCCTCTCTGTCCGGCTCAAATTCCGTCACGGCGCCGTCCTCCGGCAGAAACTCCATGACTTCATCTTCCTCATCTGTTTCTGCGCCGCCGAGCATCCGCAGAAGCTCTGCCGCAAGGCTCTGACAGTCCGCCGCGAGCGCACCGTGCTTTTCTCCGATCAGAGTCTCATTGCCGTCCTTTGCCGCAAATTCCAGCTCCTTTGCACGTTCGGAAAGTGACTCGCTGCCGAGCATTTTCAGATTGCTTTTCAGCGCATGAACGAGGATCTCATAATTTTTCAGGTCATGCGCTGCGAGGAAACCCTGCATTTTTTCCGCACGCTCCGGATATTCCGCGGCAAACTGCCGCAGCAGTGAGAAATAAAAATCCTCGTCGCCCGCGCAGTATTTCAGGCCGTCAGACGTTTTCAGGCCGCAGCCCTCCAGCCGCTGCAGAACCGGTATCTCCTGCGGCCCGGAGCTTTGCGCAGGCTCCGGCTGCTCCTCCGGCACATCCGAACGGTTTGTCACGAGCGATTTGCGCAGCACCCTCCGCAGGACGCGCTCAAGCTCGATCAGCTCGATCGGCTTGCTGACAAAGCCGTCAAATCCGGCAGCTAAGAAGGTTTCCCTTGCCGTACTGACCGCATTGGCTGTCAGTGCAACGACCGGAACCTCCGCGTATCTCTTGCCGGAGCGGATCCGCTTCATCGCCTCGACGCCGTCCATGCCGGGCATCATGTGATCCATAAAGACAATGTCAAAGCTGCGCTCCCTGCACAGATCGACCGCTTCACTGCCGGAACCGGCCGTCGTCACCTTCATGCCGTAGCGCTTAAAAATGTTCTGCGCGACCGTCAGGTTCATCGGCTCATCATCGACAACAAGTGCGCGTGTCCCCGAGAAGCTGATCCGTTCATCCAGCACGTTCATATCCCGTTCGGCATTCAGCACCGCGGCCACAGGGAAACAGTAGAACGGCTTGACCATGATCCGCGCCTTTGAACCCTCCGGGAGACGGAAATCGTCATTCGCGACCACAACCGTCACGACCTCCGCGGCAATTGATTCGATCAGCTCAGGTGCCGTCGCATATTCCTCCTCCGCAATGAACAGATGCGTCAGCTGCACGGAGGCCAGCAGCTTTTTCAGATTGGCAACATTGTCTACGCGGTGCATCTGCACGCCGAATCCCTTGACGATATTGTGGATCATCATGTTATAGTATTCGCGGACATTCGGATTCGCGTACTTGTCCAGATGCAGGAACGCACCGAGACAGAGCTTCTCCGGCTTCGAGATCGACATGCAGCTCGCCGGCTCGACGACCTTCTGTGGAAGGCTGACCGTGACCGTTGTGCCCTCTCCGGGCTTGCTGCTGACGGTGATGAAGCCGCCGAGCGATGCCGTAAACCCCTGCACGATCGTCATGCCGAGGCCGAGACCGCCGCCCTGCCGGTTCCGGCCGGAATCCGCCTGATAATACCGCTCGAAGATGCGCTCCTGTTCCTCCGCCGTCATGCCGATGCCGGTGTCTGTCACCTTGATCAGCAGATTGACGCCGTAGGTCTCCGGGATCGAATACAGCCGGACATACACACCGCCCTCATGCGTATATTTCAGGCCGTTCATGATCAGATGCCGCAGGATCTTCCGCAGCTTGCTGATATCTGTATTCATCACTGACGGGATCGCCGGATCAACGTCAATGACGAGCTCCAGCTCCTTCGGCTTAAACGGACGGAGCTCCTCAGCCAGATCGTTCAGCACCGAGGACAGCATATAATCCTCATAATGATTCGTCAGCTTTTTCCGGTCGATCTCCGTAAAATCGAGAATATCGCTGATCTGCTCCGCGACGCGCCGGCCGGCCTCCCGCACGGAAACCAGATTCGCGCGGCGCTCCGCGTTCTCCTCCTCGTCAATACAGATGCCCGTCAGACCGATGATCGCATTGATCGGCGTGCGCGTTTCATGGGAAACATTCGCGAGAAAATCGTTCAGACGGTCGGTCGCGTCCGTCAGCTTTTCGATCTCATCATGCGAGTGGTCTACCACATCTGTCCATTTGTCGATGATCGTCCGCGAAATAATGCCGATCGCGGTGATCACGGCGGCATTCATCAGCGCACGCGACCAGAGCAGCGTATCAAATTCCGCGCCCGCCTGATGCAGCATCAGCAGTCCGTAGCCAAGCGTCAGATAATAGATCAGCTGCAGGAATGTGATGAGCGGCTTGATACAGACCATGGTGTACAGGATCATGATCATCGCCATGACCGCGACTGTATCAAATACACTTGTGCCGTGACTGCCGTAATAGAAGAACGAAAACATCACAAAGGTCGAATACAGCCAGAGGCGCTGCCGGTCCGTCAGGCGCTGCTGGATATGCATCATCCATGAGACCACAAGCCCGATCATGATCGGGATCAGCGGCCAGAGCTCCCATGACATCAGACAGGCTTCCACGGCAAGGATCACGGAAAAAACGGACAGGCTCACAAGAATGGTCAGCTGTGATGCCTGAAACAGTTTGCTTTTTTCAAGATATTTCATTGCTTGATCCCTCTGATATTCTGCTGCGGCAGATCAGTTCCGTGCACGGATAATACCCTTCCGTGCAGCGATCTCAACCGTATTTTGTATTCTGTGGAGCAGGAGCTCCGGCAGAAGCGGCTTCCGGATGATCTCCGCCGCACCGAGCGAAAGACATCCGGAAACGGTATCCGGTTCAGCATCATCCGTCAGGAAAATGACCGGGATATCCGCAGCGCCCCGGATCTCACGGAGCTGCTTCAGCGTTTCAAAGCCGTCCGTCTCCGGCATCTGCGCGTCGAGCAGGATCAGATCCGGCGTCTGCTCCGACAGATATTTCAGAAGCGCCCGCCCGGACTTCATCGCCGAGACCCGGAATCCTGCTTTGCTGAGCGTATTGCCGAACAGGCGCAGAACCGTCTCATCGTCATCCGCTGCGGCGATCCGGATCTCGTCGGTGCGCTTCGGCACCGTCAGATCGACGCAGACAAATTCCGTTTCGTATCCGACCGAAAGCCCGGAGCCGCCGTTCATCCGCCACCTTTTCATGATGTTGCCGGTCACGATATCAATATCATTCCTGCGGATATCAGTCAGCAGCACAAAAAACTGATTGAACCGGTTGCGCATCAGGATATCCGTTTTCCGGAGCGATGCGCGGATGTGGCTTCCGAAGGCATCGCAGTTTGCCTTATAATCACGTTCGGGCGTGCCGGTTTCCGGGAGCAGCGTAAACAAGACCTTATAAAGCGTGCGCTGATTGCGGATCATATAGCGCATGATGTAGCGATAGACATAAGAGAACGCATCCTTATCCAGCTGCAGCGCCATGTTCGGCACGGAGCGCTCCCCGAGGATCTCGGAAAGCTTGTCGATATCATGCGCAGATGCCTGCATCATATCCTCCGGTGCGATTTCCGCACGGTGCAGCGAATAGCCGTGCTTGCCGTTTTTCTTGACATGATACATTGCCTGATCGGCCAGTCTGAACAGGGATTCGTAATCATCCCCGTGCTGCGGAACAAACACCGCGCCGACGGATGCACCGAGCGGGATGCCCATATCTTCGCCCATGAGCTCCTTTGCTTTGACGACAAGCTCATCATTGATCCGCTTTGCAAAGGCAGCGACCTCTGCTTCCGTCTGCATCCCTCCGGCAAAGACCGTGAACTCATCACCGCCGATCCGCCCGATGACGCTGCCCTCCGGTGCTGCGCTGCGCAGGACTGCGGCAAAGCAGATCAGCACATTGTCTCCCATTTTGTGCCCGAACAGATCGTTGACCAGCTTGAACGAATCCAGATCGACCAGCATGAGGCAGCCGAGATCCGAGGCGCAGAGCGATGCCGTTGCTCTTGCAGCAGCCGCCTTGTTCAGAAATCCGGTCAGATTGTCGGTATCCGCTTCCGAACGCAGCGTGCTGAGCCGCTTCTCCTTCGACACGATGTTGCTGACGCGCCGGAGCAGGATATCCGGATCAAACGGCTTGCGGATGTAATCGGAGACACCGGCCTCAAAGCCCTGCCGTTCCGTATCGGGCGCTTCGTCGGCAGTCAGGAAGATCACCGGGATCTCTCCGATGCCGAGCGCCTGCTCCTTCTTCCGGAGATGCGACAACGCTTCAAAGCCGTTCATTTCCGGCATTTTGATATCCAGCAGGATCAGATCCGGCAGGTCATCGCTGCGGATATGATCGAGCAGCGCCTGCCCGGAACCGAGCGCTGTCACACGCATTTTGTTTTTGCTGAGAATATGCCCTGCCGCACGCAGATTGGCAGCATCATCGTCAACAATCATAATATGCATCATCATCGGATCATCCTCCGTTTTTGCAAAACAGTTCCTGATTCTTTTTATGTGCGTCAATTATGTACCAAAATATGTATGATATTCATATTATAACATATATTGCTGAATATTTCAATATACAATCTCAAAAATTTGTATACTATTGTTTCATTTTGACTTATGATCCATGCGCGGCACCCGCCGGTCGGTTCATGAGAGCGCTTGCATTCCGGAAACCCGCATGATATAATCATCATACACGCACAGGGCATTCCGATCCCTGATCCGCTCATGCAACAGTGTTTCGGAAGTAAACGGAATGCTGAAAAAATGTAACCTTTCCGGCTCTTTTACGACTCAGTATACAAAGGGGGTGAAGCAATGCACAACGACAGCCGCATCATCGCGCTGCTGCAGAAGCGGGATGAACAGGCACTGAACATGATCCGCGCCGCATACGGAAAGCTCTGCTTCCGGATCGCACAGCGGATGCTGGGCAATCAGGAGGACGCGGAGGAATGCGTCAACGATATGCTGCTGGCGGTCTGGCAGACTGTGCCCCCGCATCAGCCGGAGTCGCTGGAAGCGTATCTGGTCACATTGCTTCGCCGTTCGGCCATGGACAGACTCCGGCAGAGAAACAGTCAGAAGCGCGGCGGCAGACAGCTCGCGGCGGCGCTGGATGAGCTCTCGGAGCTGCTGCCCGCAAGGGATAACGTGGAGCTGGAATGCAGCCGCCGTGCCCTCACAAAGGCGCTGCGGAAATGCATAGACGGGCTCCCCGCAAAGGCACAGCGGGTCTTTCTGCAGCGTTATCTGCTTGCAATGCCGCTGCAGGAGATCGCAGCAGACAACGGCATGAGCCTTTCTGCCGTCAAAGTCCTGCTGCACCGCACAAGAAAGCAAATGCGCGATTTTTTGCGAAAGGAAGGTTTCGATGAACAGCTTTGAGATCATGGATGCGCTCGGCGGTCTGCCGGAGCAGTATTATTTGCGCGCACTCCCGCATACGCCAAACCGGAAGGCATCTGCGGGCATCACCGCACCGCGCTTTCTCACGGCGTCGGCACTGGCTGCCTGCACGGTATTCGCAGTCGGTGTGACGGCGATGCTGATCCGCGGCGGGGCGGAAATCTCCGGAGAAAAAACCGGCTTCACAAAACTGGAGCTGTATGCGCAGAAGGAAATGCGTGTATGCAGCTATGATGAAGTCATGGAACTGATCCGGACGGAATGGGCAGCGGACAGCAGCCCGGCTCCGATCGACACGGAAAAATATATCTCGGAATGCTTCACGGGCAAAACCGATGCGGAGATCAATACGCCGGAATCCAAAAGCTATCTTTATCACATGATGATCAACAGCATCGACTATTTTCAGACAGCCGAAGGAACGATCAGAAATATCACGGCACAGGACAGATTTGATGAACCGTTTGACGTTGTGTTTCAGGCGGATCTTGAACAGCATGCCTCTTATGTCGGACTGACGGAAAACGGTGAGAAAAAGCGGGAGTGCTTCCTTGCAGACGGAACCGTCACTGTGACCGATCCGCCGGAAAAGACCCTTCTGCATAGCCTGCGCGGTGCGGAACATGATCTGTCCCTCAGCGACAGCGAACGGACGCTCCTGCTGGATGACGGTTCTTTGATTGCGGTCAACCGTCCGGACAAAGCATATCTGGATGCCGCAGGCGATTTCTGTCTGTTTCCGCAGCATTTTGCAATGACCCGGCTGCACGATTTCGACAAATGGAAGATCACCGGCACCGAAACGCTGCTGAACAGAACCTGCGCGGTGATCGAGGGGACCGGTCTGAACAGCACGTTCAGAATCTATACGGATATCGCCACAGGCATGATGCTGAAGCATGAGGAATACGACAAAAACCGCACCAGAACCGGTTATTCCGAAGTGACCGCGCTGACACTCGATCAGGAGATCACGGTCAGGCGGTTTGACCCTGCAGATTACCCGGATTATCAGTTGGAAGAGAAATCGAATGATGATCCGACGGTCTATACCGATGCCGAGATGACACAGGCGCTCCCGCATAATCATCCGGACTATCCCGTCAACGAAAACGGGCAGACCTACGGCACAACCGGAGATGCGAACTATGTTGAAGATTATCCGGATCTGATCGCGGTGATCGGCGACAGCGGAAAACAGGGCTATATTTACCGCGAGGACTTTCTCGGTGATGTGCCGTCCTCTTTGGAGGAAGCGGTCGAAATCGAAAACACGATCCGGAACGGCACGTATGTCCCGCGGTCGGTCAAAGTCTACGATGCGGACGGCGTCACGGTCATTGATACGTTCACAGAAAAGCTTTCATAAACTGCATACAAAAATCCGCTCTGCGAAAACAGGGCGGATTTTTATAGACCGTATTTTTTGCCGATGCGCGCAAGCTTTTCACCGAACGGCTTTGCAAGCAGCATCAGAAAGATCAGATTCGAGACAGCGTAAACGACCGGATACGGCATGGAGCTGATGACTGCTGCGGCGTACTGCCGGAGCGAAAACTCGCCGTAGGTCCAGACCGTCGTCCAGATATCCATGACCATCGAGTAGCCGATGCCGGAGAGAATGCCGTAGAGATACAGCAGAAGCTTTGACCGCCGCAGCGGCTTTGAAAGCAGTCCGGCAAACAATCCGATCAGTCCCCATGCGAGCATCTGAAAGGGCGTCCACGGCCCCTGCCCCATGATAAAATTCGAGAGCACCGCCGAGAGCGCACCGGTCAGGAATCCGGCTTCAGGGCCTAAGTACATTGCCGAGAGCACTGTCAGCGCGGTGATCGGCTTGATGACCGGCAGCATCCGCCCGAGCACGGAAAGTGCCGTCATCACCGAGACAAGGATCATGCGCCTGGTGCCGAGCTCGCGCCGTTCAAATCCTGCCAGAAACAGCAGCAGCGCAAAGCCGGTCATCAGGAATGTCACCGGCGCGTAGTATTTCGCCTGCATCGCGCGCGGCAGCAGCAGCACCAGCGCAGGCATGATCGCAAAGGGCAGCGCGATACGCAGCACTCTGCGGACTTTTTCCGAACGGATCACAAGCATATTGCCGCACCCCCGTTCGTTTCCATCATCGCGATCGCATCCGCCGCCGGGATGCACGCGGCATAGCGGCGGTTCCAGATAAACGCGTTGTAATAATGATAAGTCTGCTCCCCGGTCAGATACGCATTGTCGGTCGTGGTATTCGCATAAGCCGGAACGATGATCCGGAAGCCGTGCTCAAAGCCGCATTTGACCGCAGCGTCAATGCAGTATTCCGTTTGCAGCCACGCGATCATCAGCGTATCCTCGCCGTGGTTTTGCAGATATTCCGTCAGGCCGGTGCCGTGGAACGGACTGTTGACATTTTTGTCAAAGATGCGCTCTCCGGAAAACGGCGCAAACGGTGCAGCGATCTCAAAACCGGGATTCCCGGGCGAAAGCGGCTCCCCGGCGCCGTCATCATGCCGGACAAAGATCACCTCGGTTCCGGTTCTGCGCGCGGTCTGTATCAATCGCGTGAGATTTTCCGTAAATGCATCATACGCATACAGCGCAGGCGTATAGACTGCATTCTGCACGTCGATCACAAGCAGCTTCATCTGCAACCTCCGTTCTGTTCGCCAAGCTGCACGACCTGCTCCACGGTGACGGTCTGCCGGTAATACCCGCGGGAGATGCGGCTTGCGGCGGTCGTATAAAACGCGTTTTCCGAGAAAAAGCGCGTCGGGATATCCGTGGAGATCAGTGCGCCGCGGGAGAGAAATCCGCAGCGGTCGGTGTGACAGGCGGCAAATTCAATGTCATGCGTTACCATGAGGACGGTCACGCCCTGTGCCGTCAGGCCGTGCAGAACGTCAGCCAGCCGCGCCTTTGACTGCGCATCGAGCCCCTTGGTCGGCTCGTCAAGCAAAAGCAGCCGCGGCTTTGTCAGCATGACCTTTGCCAGTGCCAGAAGCTGCTGCTCACCGCCGCTCAGATCATAGGGATGCCGGGAGAGCAGCGGCGTCAAATCAAACGGGAAATCAGCGAGTGTCTCCGCGAAATGCCTGTCGATCTCGGCCAGCTCCTCTGCCGCGGTATTCCGCAGGAACACGGTCTGCACATCCTGCGGCAGAAGCGTCACGCAGTTCTGATGCAGTGTCCGGTGCTTATATTCCTGAATGCGTTTGCCGAAGATCATGACCTTACCCGCATAGCAGTGGTTCAGCCCGGACAGCACCCCGAGCACCGTTGATTTGCCCGCACCGTTTCCGCCGATCAGGCAGTAAAGCGCACCGGTCTGCACGGAAAAAGTCAGGTCGTTGAGAATGTCGCGGCCGTTTTTTTCATAGCGGAAATACGCCCCGGTGATCTGTACCGCCGGTTCCGTTTCCGGACGCGGTGCAGGCTCAGGCAGATGATCGCAGGCACAGGAAAGCTGCGGCATCAGATTCTGTCTTGCCTCGCTGACCGAAAGCGGACATTCCCCGCGCATCCCGAGCGCGTGATACAGCCGGACTGCAGCAGGCATTCCTGCAAGTACCGGAGCATCTGCCGGCATTTTTTTCAGCAGAGCCCGCGGCGCATCCTGCATGAGGACTGTGCCCTGCTCCATGAGCAGCAGCGTCGTGCTGTGCGGGATGACCTCTTCGAGGCGATGTTCCGCAAGCAAAATCGTCACGGAGAAGTCCCGGTTCAGACGGTGCAGCGTCGTCAGAAAGTCTGCTGCCGCGATCGGGTCAAGCTGCGCAGTCGGCTCATCCAGAAGCAGAAGCTTCGGCTGCATGATCATGACGCTCGCGAGATTCAAAAGCTGCTTCTGTCCGCCGGAAAGCGTCGCGGGATCGCGGTCAAGCAGCTCCTCAATGCCAAAATACGATGCGATCTCCGCGATGCGCCGCCGCATGATATCGGGCGGCGTATTGAGATTTTCGAGTCCGAAGGCCAGCTCATGCCAGACGCGGTCGGTCACGATCTGCTGCTCGGGGTGCTGCATCACAAAGCCGATCTTTGCTGCGGATGTCCGGTTATCGAGCGCGGAAAGCGGCTGGCCGTCAAAGGAAATGCTCCCGGACTGCGTACAGAGCGGCGTCAGCTCCGGCTTGCACATCCGCAGAAGCGTGGTTTTGCCGCAGCCGGTCGCGCCGCAGAGCACGGCAAAATCCCCGGCGTTCAGCGAAAAGGAAACGTCGGATAAAACCGGAGCTTCACATTCCGGAAATGTTACGGTCAGATGCTCCGCCGCAAGCAATGCCATGTCAGCGCCTCCTTTCCCTCATAGATCACCGGCAGCAGCGCCAGTGCGGTATATGCAGCAAGTGCCGCCAGATACGGCAGCGTCACGGCAGGCGGGATCCGCTGCGGATAAAACTGCCATGTCAGGATCCCCCTGAATGCCGCATCAATCACAAAGGCAGCGAGGATCAAAGACATGAGCAGCAGGACAATATCGCCGTTATGCCAGCGGAAATACGTGAAGCTGCTGCGTTTTCCGCTGCCGTAGCCGCGGGCGGACATACTGTTCGCGGTCGTGATGCCGTTTTCCAGCGCCCATGTCAGCAAGATCGAAAACACGCGCATCCCGCCGCGCAGATCGTCGATGAGATGCCCCTCGCGGTAAAGCCCCAAAGCCCTTTGCGCCGTCTGGATCTTTTTGGCCTGCGCACGGAACAGTGAGAGATTCCGCACCGCCATCGTAAAGATCAGCGCGAGCTTCGGGGAGAATCCGCGGAACAGATAAAACAGCTTTTCGCTCGTCATCAGGTCGGAGAAATTACGGAACCAGTAAAACACCGCCGCCAGACGCAGACCCGTCACGCCGCCGTAAAACAGCGCCTCCTGCGTAATTGCGCGCTGATTGATGATAAACAGCACCGTCTCGCCGTGCTGATTCCACAGCGGATTCAGCAGCGCGAACAGCAGCGGCATCCCGAGCGCGCCGATGTGAAACGCGGCATGCCGGCGGCCGTTCCGCATCAGATAATACGCGATCGCACAGGCCAGCGATATGCCCAGCAGCACCGGCTCCAAGCAGAAGATCGTAATGCAGGCGGTCAGCAGCAGCGTGACCGTGACCGCCGCGGGATTCATGGCTTCAAATGCACGCATCGCTGCGCCTCCCCTCTTACAGACTGACGGTATATGCCCAGACGACGCGGTCGCCGTCCTGCAGATGATACGCGCCGCAGCCGACAGACGGCCGCTCGCCGTTCACGGTATATGTCCAGCCGGACAGATCACCGAAATCAAATTCATAGAGTGATGCGATCCCGCGTACATACGCGGTTTCCACGGCTTCTCCGGAAATACCGTCCACCTCGATCTGCAGCGTGTACGCCTTGACCGCGTCATAGAGCAGCTCGAGCGCGGACTCGTCCGGCGCGATCGAGAATTCGGTCAGCGGCATGATGACGCCGTCCGCAGGGTATGCCTCACTGCCGGGCATCCCGCGGATCACATCGCAGCGTATCTCCATGGTGACAGTCCCGCCGCCGGTTTTCCGCTCGGTCTGATAGAACTGCTCCGGCGATTCGATTTTGATGAACCATACGAGGCCGGTCAGAATCACGCAGATTCCCGCAAGCGTCAGATAGGTTTTCGGGCTGCGGCGTTTGCGTATCAGGCAGATCACAGCCAGAATCAGACCGATGATCCAGACCGCGGCAGTCAGCGGAATGCGGTAGGGGTATTTTTCGGTATCACTGCGCGGGTCCTGCGGCGGCGCGGTCGTGCGGACGGTCTCCGCAGAGGACACAGCGGTCAGTGCCGTTGTCAGCGTCGTATCGCATACGGAAGAAGCACGCACAGTCTGCGATGTGACAACTGCGGATTCCGTTCCGGTGATTTCGGATGCACTGACAGCGGCAGCCGTCTGCTGTGATTCGGTTACAGCGGGAACGGTCTGCGCAGACTGCGGATCAGACTGCGGCGGTGCGGTCTCAGCCGGTTCTTCCGGGAGAGACGGCTCCGCACCGTGAAACAGCAGCAGCGAACCGGCACCGTTTTTGTGCAGTTCCTCGGCGGTCAGCGCAAGGCAGGTCTGCACGGCTGCCAGACTGCTTTCCGCGCCGCCCGCCGTATGCGCATAGCTGCCCGGCGCGATGCGGAACTGCAAAATGCCGTCCAGCAGTGTATGCCCGTTTTTGATGAAGCGGCTGTCCGTCAGCGGGTCATCCCCCAGCGAACAAAGCGCGATCCAGACCTGCGCCGTACTCTCCGGATTCTCCGTGCCGAAGCTCCGGTAGGCGCCGCTGTCAAGCTGCGCGTCGGCCAGATACTGCACGCCGCGTCCGACGGCTTCCGATACGGACGGTGCATCCCGGTACGGCGCGATCGCCTGCAGCGTCATCGCGGTGACGTCGGGGTCGCCGAAATCACCCGCCAGTGACCAGCCGCCGTCCGGAGCCTGCCGGGCGGTCAGCTCGGTGACGATCTGCTCACCGGAATACTGCGCGGAGGATACGCCGTTGTTGATCAGATGCAGCGCGAAGATCCAGCTCATGATTCCCATTTTACCCGCGCTTCCGTCCAGGATCTCCGTACAGAGCGAAGAATCCGCCGTCGATGCGTCACAGGCGATCAGCGCAAGTGCCATACGCTCACGCGAGGTCGCGGAGGGCTCGTCATTTGCTGCAAGATGCGCCCGGAGTGCCGATGCATAGGCAGAGCAGTCATATCCGCGCTGCACCGAGATCATCGCGTACCAATCAGACGAGCTGAGCCCGGTTTTCTCCGGCAGCGTATGGCTGAGCCAGCCGGAAAGATCGCCGCCGCTTTCCCGGTCGAGGATCTCTGCCGCAAGTGCTGCGCAGTCCGCTGCGTCATAGCCGGATGCGGGCAGCGGCAAAAGCAGCCGGATGCTGCTCAGGATCACGATCAGAGCACAGCATCCGGCTGCAAGCATCCGTTTCAGTTGACGGTTCATTTCTCAGTGCGGCGGCGCATTGCCAGCGCGGTGCCGAAGGCTGCCAGCATCGTGACTGCCAGTGCCGGAACTGCGCTGCTGTCACCGGTGCTTGCGGCAGCGGCTTTCGTCGTACCGGCATTGCCGTTCGGAGCTGCCGTCGCACCGGCTGTTGTTGCCGCTGCAGCGGTCGTCGTAGCTGCTGCGGTCGTATCCGCGGCTGTTGTGACGGCCTCAGCAGTCGTTTCCGGAGCAGCGGTCGTTTCTGCTGCCGGAGCCGTTGTCTCAGCAGGAGCCTCTGCTGCCGCGACGGTCGCACGCACGGCTGCCGGAGACAGCGGATGATCCGCCTTGAAGCTGATGATCTGCTCGCCTGCCTTGTCCAGCTTGACGGAAACGCTGCCGTTTTCATCGGTCTTAAATTCGGTATCCTGACCGTCCAGCGTGATGACAGCATTCGGGACAGGCTTCAGCTCGGTTGTCCAATCCGGCTTATAGGCGATCTCCGTCAGCTTGAGCGTCACGGTATCGCCCTGCTTCGCATCCTTCAGCTCATGAACGTCAAAATATGCATAATGATCCGTAAAACCGGTCACATCCTGGAAAGAATACGCACTCAGATAATCGCCGTCCTTCACCTTGTCCGAAAGACTCATGGACATCACATCATTGACCGCATAGCCGAAGCTGCCGCCGTTTGTCACGCCCCAGAGCGTCTTGACCGACAGACCCCAGTCGGTGTTCTGCGCTTCATAGCCGGTGCCGTCTCCTTTATAGAACTGCTCGTGGGTCGCTTTCAGCACCTCGTCGATCGTGTACGAGCCGTCGCTGTCATAGTCCTTGACCGTGACCGTCTCGCAGGGCAGCACGAGCGTGCCCTCCTTGCCGATCGTGACACGGACGCTGATCTGACCGTCCTCTGCCGCTGCGGAAAATGCCGCTGCCTGTACAGCAGCTGCTGCCGTCAGCAAAATGATACCGAGCTTTTTCATGATTCTTCTCCTCCTGAGCGAACATCCTTCACGCATAAAAAATGCGCCTTCCGTTTCCGGAAAAGCGCAGCGGAAGCAGCCCTGCACAGCATCATGCAGCGGGGCGTTCCGACGGCTGCACTTTTCTTTCCCAAAAATGTGAGCAGATCACCGTCTGCTCTGACCGTATCACACACGGCAAGCGATCCGACTTTGACGGTAGTGGAAGCTGCGACGGATTTGCACCGCACTTCTCTCCCGTGTGCTTCAATATAACAATCGTATTATAGCACATCATGTGCTGTTTGTCAAGTATTCAGCAAGAAAACAAGCGGCAGGCTCACCGTGAACCTGCCGCTGTTTCATTCAGAAATTGGAACAGTTCCAGCCCCAGCTGTCGGTACACATGTAGCTGACGTAAATGCGGTCGGACGATATGCCGAGCGCATCGGTCAGAATGCCGGTGATATGCGCGGTCAGCGTGCTCATCGCATTGCCGGATGCAGAGCCGTACAGGCTGACGGAAACCATTGCCGCGGGCTCAGCCGTGCCGCGGAAATAAAGCATCTGCTCCCCCTCGATGTCGACCATGAGCCAGCCCTCGGATTTGCCGGGGATCGCGGTGATCGCGGTGCCGAGCTTCGATTTGATCTGCTCCGCCAGATCGGCAGAGACCTTTGCATTTGTCTTGACATTGATAAACGGCATAAGACAGCCTCCTTCAAAAATAAACTACTGCGCAAGGATCAGACGCTTCAGGCATGTCGCATCCTTCGCGTCCAGCTTGCCGTCGCCGCTGAAATCAAACAGCGCGGCGGTCTCTGCATCCTCAAACGGCTTCTGCGCGGTCAGATGCTTCATCAGGCGGGTGAGCTGTGCCACGGTATAGACCTTTGCGGGCTTGGTGCCGTCCGGCTCCGTTCCGCCGACCAGCTTGCCGCTTGCATACACGCAGACATTCGGGCAGCGCTCCGCGACCTCGACACCGCTGACCAGCGTATCGTATTCCTCGCCGAGTTCTTTCATTCCTTTCAGGCTCCAGTCGTTCGACGGGTCAAAATTGTCGCCGTAGAACATGCCGAGGATCAGCTGCACCTTTTTGTTGGAGTTCGCGATCGCGTAATCCGGCCACGAGATCTCCACGTAATAGATCTTGTCCTTGTAATGCTGCACCTCGGAGATCACGGCCTTTTTGCCGCTGACCTCGGTCTGCACCTGATCGTAAGGGCACTGAAGAACAAAGCTGCCCGGAATGCCGTCGTTCTTTTCAAATTCGCTGACATCGAAATAGTAGCGGATCGAAAGATCGGTATGCGGCTCCAGCGCATCGGTATTCACAAAGAACGTCAGCTTTGTGGTACCCGCACCGGTGCTCTCCGGCGCGTCCATGTAGTAGCCGGACACCCAGAAATCGCTGCCGGAAAACAGCGTCGTATCATCCTGCTTTTCCTCCGGCGGGAAGTCCGCGACCGGCTTCATGGTGTCGTCGCCGTAGCGCGCATACAGTCCGGCGGATGCGCCGACGAATGCCGCATTGTAGTCGATCGTGACCTCGTTATCAACCCAGTCGTTTGTCGTATCGCTGTGCTGGTCGGTCTTGCGCGGACCGCCGACCAGTGCGCCCCAGAGTACATGCTTGTGCGTGCCGGGATCCTCCGCCATGGTCAGGCCGGACGCCGCACGGTGATGCGGGAACTTCGCGGAGTTTTCGCCGTAGCCGACCACGTAGCAGCGGTTGATCGGGTTGTCGCCGAGCAGATATTCCATCTGACCGAGCGCCCAGTCGGAGAAGTGATAATCCTTCTGGGTCTCGTCGTAGACATCCTTGCCGTTCTTGTATTTGTCGTAGACCAGTGCGCAGAACTGCGCCGCAGCATTGTAGCGTACGGAGCCCCATTCGTCCATGAAGAAGAATCCGCCGGGCGTATCCTTCGAGCCGGATGCATAGAAGTTCAGTGCCTTCGCCTCCTGCAGCCAGAAGTCCAGCTTTTCATACTGTCCTCTGCCGGTCGCGACGCGCGCCTCCTCGCAGATCTCCGGATATTCGTCCTGAATGCGGCCGAAGATGATCGACACGCCGTTCCACATATCGTTCCAGCAGAGCACATATCCGGGCGGTGCGTAGTAGTCGTCATATTTCAGGCAGAGATCGAGATATTTGTGATCCTTCGTAATGAGATACAGCCAGCCGCCCGCAAAGCAGTAGTCATCCTCCCACTTCTTGGACTCGTAGAACGCGGCAGGGCCGTCATCCGATTTCAGGACCGCCTTGTCGCAGTCCGAAGCGAACTGATACAGTGCCTTTGCATAGTCAAGACACTTGTCCGCATAGTCCGGATCGGTCTCTTTGAAATTGCAGTAGTTGATCGCAAGGCAGGCCGCTGCCTCGGAGACAACGCAGGTCGCAGGCTTATCCGCCGTGACAAAGAACGCCGGACGGTGCATCGCGTCGATCTCCGGTGACTGCCAGTATCTGTGATCCTCCGCGCCGTCGCCGACCTGATGACAGAACGCAATGACCTCGCCGTCTGCCTTGCGGAAGGTGCTGCGCATGAAGTAGTCGCAGAAATGCCGCAGGATCGTTTCGGTATGCGCGGCCTCGCCGATCTTCTCGTAGGAATCGCGGAACTCGTAATAGCCCCATGACACGATCGAGCCGGCATAGGTCTCCGGCATACCGAATTTGACATGGTCGCCCGCATCGTGGAATCCGCCGGAAACGTCAATGAACCCGTCACCGTCCGGATCAAGAATATCCTTGTTCGTCTGCATAAACGACGCGCTCATGTTCGTGCCGGTCAGATCCTCGATCGGCTGCATCGGCACCTTTGCGTCATAGATATGACAGTTGCCGCGCCATGCAAGACGGCTCTGCTCGGTCACATCCGTGCCGCACATATTCGCGTCGTAGAAATACAGCGAATACTGCAGGAGCTTTGCAAAATTCTTGTCTGTTTCCTCGTAGTCCGCCTTGTTCGGCGTCGCAGCAGCGAACGCATGAAGCGGGACCGCGGAAAACAGCATCGCCGCACTGAGCGCCAGCGCAGCAAGCTTTTTCTGTTTCATAGATTTCATCCTTTCTCCCCCGGATCGTCACCTTCCCGTGACTGCTTTTATTTTACCGTATTAAACCCGCTTTGTCAATAGCATTCCTGCAGTTTTTCACGCAAAAACGCACGGCATGCTGAATACCGTGCGTCCTGTGCTTATTCTGCGGATTCCTTTTCGGACTGCCGCTGAAGGTCATAGCTCTCATTGGAGATATGCACCGACGGGTACTGCGGCTGCTTGCCGAGGATCTCCTCCCATGTGATATCCTTGAGTGCCGTCTGCTCCGTATAGTATTTCAGCAGGAGCTGAACGTCGATGATATCGACATTGCCGTCCTCGTCGATATCGGCGATCTTCCGGTGATCCTCCGCCAGTGCTGATGCACGGCCGGAAAGCGTTGTCACATACTCTTTCAGAAGCTGCTGCACATCATCCACGCCGACCGAGCGCGTAAAATTCATATCGCCCTTGTCAAAGCGCATATCATCGTGATATCCGCCGATCTCTATATAGCCGTCCGCGATATTGTATGCGATATCGCCGGAAGCACCGGAGAGCTTCTGCACCTCTGTCTTGACCGGATATTTGTCACCCATCTTTGCATTGGCAGAAACTGCAAATATGACTGAAAACAGAATGCCGTCCTCCCGGATCGGCTGCTCGCTGTGAACGGAGACCTTCAGCGCACGGTTCTCCTCATCGAGCACAAAGCTTGCGTCGCTGTCCGCAAGAATGTCTCCTTTTATCGCAGGTTCTCCTTTTGCATTCAGCTCAATCCGCAGAATCTCCGGGTAGTACAGCGTGAGCTCAATATCCTGAATGCCCTCTTTCAGATTCCAGAGCTCCACATCATAGGAATCCAGCCTGAACTCTGTATACCGCGGATCGAACCTGCTTTCCTTCGCGGCTACGATATTGACGCAGCGCTCATCCAGGTCATAATTATCCGGATTGACCTCAATCTTGAACGCTTCCGCAGGAATCGCACGGAACACCGTGCAGGCCGTCAATGCAGCAAACAGTGCTGCCGCCGTCTTTTTGTGCTTCATCATCATTATCCTTTTCCTTTCGCCCCCCGGCTTGTCACCTTTTCATGACTGCTTTTATTGTACCGCATCAGCAGCAGTTTGTCAATAGCAAATACTCGTAATTTGACAGATAAAGAACACGGTACCCTATGAAAGGTACCGTGCAGTTCACTGATTCAGATAGGAAAGCAGCAGCGTATATGCGTTATAAAGCGGAACAGACTCGTCCGGCAGCGGTTCCATTGTGCTGAACAGACCGCCGGGCAGTCCGCCTTGCGCCGTCATCGCCGTGTCAGTCAGCACGATATGTTTCCCGTTCATGACAGAGATTGTCATGCGCAATCTCTGCTCCGCGAACATGTAGCCGCCGTGCGGGGAAAGGGTGCTCTTTTTTTTGCGGATTCGTTTATAGCGTTCGATCTGAACATCACTGATATCGCTGAACGCGACTCGCTTTGTTCCGAACAGATGCTTTACCGTCACAAAGCCGTCCTCAACAGTGATCACGGTTCCGAGCAGCTGCTCCGCAAAATACAGGCAGGAAGCAGCAGTCAGCAGAACCATGATGCCTGCAAAAGGCAGAGTCAGCCAAAGCGGCATTTTGTCCGCCTTTTCTGCGATCAGGCAGAATAAGCAAATAGCCTGAAACCAGAGGATGATCGAAACAATCGAAATGATCTTGACGGCTGTATTCTCATGTTTGATCTTGAAACACATGATGACTTTCCTTTCTGTCTGGAAAAATGTCGTGCGGCAGATGCGCTGCCGTTTCATATATAATACCATTAACTTGAGAAAAAGTCAAGGGACAAGCTGCATTTTTGCTGCACGCAAGGGCTGCAATGTGAACGGTTTTCCGGAAATCTCCTCACTGATCCGCATCGTCGGATTCAGTCATCTGCGCAGCGACTTCCTGAAAGATCATCTGATAGAGTTTGTAATCCCAGCTCTCCTGATCCATGTCCTCTCTCAGCCATGACCCGACTGTTTTGTCGTCATAGGTATAGATTCCGTACTCAGAAAAGGTAAAATCCCATGTTTCTTCATTTGACCGCTTCGTGAGATATAAAAGGTACTTTTCTCCGATCACAGACGGCTTTTCATTGGAAAAACTGATGATACAATCCGTGGTCGTTCCGTCCTCCTCATACCAGACCCAGTTATAGTGATATTCATTGATGTCAAGTGTATCTCCCTCCTGAATATCACCCGCTAAGACCCGATCGACTTTGTAGGTAACCACTGTACGTCCGCTGCCTGCCAGCATCCTATCAAGATTGGCATCATAGGACTTATCAATAAATTGTTCCTTTTCCGCAATCGGTTCCGCAATCACAACTACATCTGAACAGTTCACCAGTTCCGAATACGATTCCGGCAGCCTTCTGTCCATTGTACTGCTGCCGCCGGTGTAATAAACCGGCAATTCCGGCTCCGCTTTGCTGTCAGCCGGCGATTCTGTCTCCGCTATGCTGCCGCAGGCTGTAAGGCAGCAAATACCAATCATGACAAACGGAAATAATCTTTTCATCATCATACCTCCCGTTGATACCCTGTTCCGCACAGCATGGATCACAGCAATTTGGAATCTCATAAATACAGTATGGAAAAAGCCGCCTCCGGTTACTTACAATGATACCAGAAAAGCAGACGGATGTCAAGTGCGCCGCGCTGATTTATTCCGCTCTCCGCATCGCAGGATTTCCGCTGAACCCCGGCGGAGCGCTCTGCGGCATTTTTGCTGCCCGCAAGGGTTGAAATTCGCTTCAAAATATGCTATACTGAATCAGATACCGCACAAAAAATGCGAGGTGATGATCATGTTTGAAATGGAACTTCTGACGGATGCGGCGGCGGCTTCTTCCCGCACGGAAAGCTGCGTGCCTGACTGTCCCTGCCAGCCCGATCAGCGGGAAAACGAATGCTGGCCGTATTTCGTGGACGAGCCGAAAAACACCGATGCTGCGGCTGAATGACGGCATCTATCCGGTCAGCGGCAAGGCAAAGGACTGTCTCTATGATCTGAACCGGAAAAGGCTCTGGCAGATCGGGAAGGATACCGCCGGACTGATTCGCCGCTGCATCACAGAGCCGGACGCCCGGTTTTCCCCGGCGGAGCAGGCTGCGATCAAAAAGCTGAAGGACGCGGACATTCTCACGGAGGGCAAAGGCGGGATCCCGGATATCACGGCGCTTCGCCGGAAACCGGTGATCCGTGCCGCATGGATTGAGGTCTGCACGGGCTGCAATCTGCGCTGCATCCACTGCTATAACGGCGAACAGCCGCAGTTGCAGATGCCCCTGCAGGATTTCCGCGAAGTCTGCGAAACGCTTTCCGCATCCGGCATTCAGCGCGTGCAGCTGATTGGCGGCGAGCCGTTCTCTCACCCGGATATCATCAGGATGATGCAGACCGCTGCCGATGCGATTTCCTCTGTCGAGATCTTCACGAACGGCACGCTGCTCACCGATGAACACTGTGCCGTCATGAAGGCGCACAGGATCCGCGCGGCGCTGTCGGTGTATTCCTACCGGGACGATATGCACGATGCGGTCACGGGGATCCCCGGCTCACATCGGAAAACGGAGCAGGCGATCGCGATGCTCGCCGCATACGGCATCCCGCACCGGATCGCGCCGATCAGGATGAAAGGCATCGCGATCGGCGAACGCGGCGGAAAGCCCTATCAGCTGGCGGATGCGGATATCGTCCGCACGGCAGGACGCGGCACTCTGCGGCTGCTGGATGCGCAGCTGCTACGCGAAAAGCTGATCACCAGAGAAACCTTCCGCAGACCGCCTGACCCCGAAAAGATCATCGCGGCAGTCAGCGGGCATTCATGCTTTGCGCGGAAAATCTATGTTGCGGCAGACCTGACCGTTTATCCCTGCGTCATGGAGCGGCGCATCCTGCACGGGACGCTCCGCGGGCACACGCTTGACGGGATCCTGGACCCTGCCGTCACGGGGATGAACAAGGATCATGTCACCGGCTGCAAAGACTGCGAATACCGCTATGCCTGCAGCGACTGCCGCCCGGATTCGCTGTCCGGTGATCCCGCAGCAAAGCCTTACTACTGTACCTATGACGAGCAGCGCGGCGTCTGGCTTGAGCCTGATGCATTCATTGAAGCGCTGCTCCAGCAACAACAATAAAGGGGTGCTGTATGCACGAAAATTTACAGGAGGTATCCGCGCCGAGAGCGATCTTAGTCGGGCTGGATACCGGAGAATATGACGCGGAGATCTCCATGCAGGAGCTTTCCGCGCTGGCAGAGACCGCCGGCTGCGAGGTGCTGCGCTGTGTCATCCAGCCGCGGAGCAATCCCGAGGCCGCGACCTGCATCGGCAGCGGCAAGCTGGAAGAAGTCAAAGCACTGACCGAAGCACTCGAAGCGGACATGCTCATTTTTGATACCGAGCTGACCGGCATTCAGCTGCGCAATCTGACCGATGCGACCGACTGCAGGATCATTGACCGCACCATGCTGATCCTCGACATTTTTGCCGGACGCGCAAGAACCGCAGAGGGCAAGGTACAGGTCTCGCTCGCGCAGTACAAATACCGGCTGAGCCGTCTGACCGGCAGCGGGACCGCACTGTCAAGATTAGGCGGCGGCATCGGGACACGCGGCCCCGGTGAGACCAAGCTGGAAACCGACCGCCGGCATATCCGCACGCGCATTTCCACACTGGAACACGCGCTCAAAGAAATGGAAAAGCACCGGAAATTCCTCGGGATCCGCCGCAAAAAGGACGGCATCCTCACGGCCGCGATCGTCGGCTATACGAATGCGGGAAAGTCCACGCTGTTCAATATGCTGACGGATGCAGGCGTACTCGCCGAGAACAAGCTGTTCGCAACACTGGACGTCACCGCGCGGGCACTGGAGCTCCCCGACGGCAGAACGGTGCTGCTGTCCGATACCGTCGGGCTGATCCGCCGCCTGCCGCATCATCTGGTCGAAGCGTTCCGTTCCACACTCGAGGAGACTGCGCAGGCCGACCTGATCCTGCACGTACTTGACGCTTCGGAGCCCGATATCCGCGAGCGGATGCAGATCACGCAGGATCTTCTGAACGATCTCGGCTGCGCGGAGATCCCGCAGATCCATGTGCTGAATAAAGCGGACCTTGTTGACCTGAATCAGCACAATGAGCCGGACACAGTCTGGATCAGCGCGAAAAACGGCACCGGCACCGACGAGCTGCTCCGCGCAATTTGTGCACATCTGCCGCAGACCGCCAAACGGATGCGGCTCTGCATCCCTTATGCAGAGGGCGGCTTTCTACAGCTGCTCCGCGAGGAGGGCAAACTCTTTTCCGAGGAATATACCGCAGACGGCACGCTCGTCGATATCATGGTCGATGTGAAGCGGCAGAAAAAGGCCGCGGAATATGAGGTAAAGCCGGAATGAAGATCGTCATTGCTATGGATTCGTTCAAGGGCAGTCTGACCTCGTCCGAAGCAGGACAGGCCGCTGCCGCCGGATTTCTGCGCGCCGATCCGGCAGCGGATATTTCGGTGTATCCGGTCGCGGACGGCGGCGAGGGAACCGCGGAGGCACTGGTCAGCGGACTGCACGGGCAGTACCGCAGCGTCACGGTCTCCGACCCGATTGGCAGACCGATACAGGCAAAATACGGCATACTCCCCGACCGGACGGCGGTCATTGAACTTGCTGCTACATCCGGACTGCCGCTGCTCACCATACCGGAGCGCGACCCGATGAGAACGACGACACGCGGCTTCGGGGAAATGATCCGCGATGCGGTCAGGCAGGGCTGCAGAAGCTTTCTGCTCGGCATCGGCGGCAGCGCGACGAATGACGGCGGAACGGGGCTGCTCCGTGCGCTCGGCTTTCGTTTTCTTGACCGTGACGGCAAGCCTGTTCCGGAGGGCGCCGCGGGGCTCTCTGAGATCGCCGTAATTGACCGCAGCGGCGTCATGCCGGAGCTTTCAGAATGCAGCTTTCATACTGCAAGTGACGTTGCAAATCCGCTCTGCGGGGAAACCGGCTGCAGCCGCATTTTTGCGCCGCAGAAAGGTGCAGGTGCGGAAACCGTCGAAATCATGGAGACCGCCATGCGGCATTATGCGGATGTTGTCCGCACCTTTGTTCCGGGCGCCGATCCGGATGCAAAGGGCGCAGGTGCCGCGGGCGGCGTCGGGTTCGCACTGCAGAGCTTTCTTCATGCGGAATGCGAACCGGGCATCGGACTGGTCATCCGCATGACGGGTCTTGCGAAGGCGATCCGGAACGCTGATCTGATCGTCACCGGGGAAGGCTGCCTCGATGCACAGACCGCGATGGGCAAGGCGCCTGCCGGGATCGCGGCAGCGGCAAAGCAGTACGGCAAACCGGTCATCGCGTTCAGCGGGATCGTCAAAGACGGCGCATCAGCCTGCAATACCTGCGGGATCGACGCGTTTTTCCCGATCCTGCGCAGCATCTGTACCGCAGAGCAGGCCATGGAGCCGGCATACGCTGCCGCCGCGCTGACCGATACCGCGGAGCAGGCCGGCAGACTGATCGGGCTTTATGCCGGACGCTGACATTTCCGGATACACAGTTGAAAAATTTTCGTATTGCTCCCATTGCAATTTTTTGCAAAATATGATATAATAGTAACGCAGCTTATCCGTGCGGGATCCTGCACGGAGCGAATATCAATATCCTGGAGGTTTATTATGGGCATGTTTGACAAGCTGCTTGCGAATCTGAAGGCAAGCAAAAAGACGATCGTTTTCACAGAGGGTACCGATGCGAGAATCCTCTCCGCAGCTGACAGACTTCTGAAGGAAGATCTGATGGGCGTCGTTCTCTGCGGCAATGCAGACGAGGTCGCTGCTGCTGCAAAGGCAGGCGGCTTTGACGTCGCAAAGGCGACGGTTCTCGATCCGCTGACCTATCAGGAAATGGATGCGCTGGTCGCACAGATGGTCGAGCTCCGCAAGGGCAAGATGAGCGAGGAAGAATGCCGCACTGCCCTGCAGAAGTCCAATTACTTCGGCACGATGCTCGTCAAGGCGGGCAAGGCTGACGCACTGCTCGGCGGTGCGACCTACTCCACCGCAGACACCGTCCGTCCGGCTCTGCAGATCATCAAGACAAAGAAGGGCTCCAATCTGGTCAGCTCCTCGTTCATCCTGTTCCGCGAGAAGGACGGCGCAGAGGAGAAGATCGCAATGGGCGACTGCGCGATCAACATCAGCTACTCCGACCGCGTGGACAAGGACGGCAATGTGACCCTGACCGCTGCACAGCAGCTCGCAGAGGTCGCTGTCGAGACTGCAAGAACCGCTGCGTTCTTCGGCATTGACCCGAAGGTCGCCGTGCTGAGCTTCTCGACCTACGGCTCCGGCAAGGGCGCGACCGTCCAGCTGAGCCACGATGCGGTCATCGAAGCAAGGAAGATCGATCCGGAGCTGACCATTGACGGTGAGTTCCAGTTTGACGCGGCTGTCTCCGCCGAGGTCGCAAAGACCAAGTGCCCGGATTCCAAGGTCGCAGGTCAGGCAAATACCTTCATCTTCCCGCTGATCGAGGCCGGCAACATCGGCTACAAGATCGCACAGAGACTCGGCGGCTTCGAGGCATACGGCCCGATCCTGCAGGGTCTGAATGCGCCGATCAACGACCTCTCCCGCGGCTGCAACGCCGACGAGGTCTACAAAATGGCGATCATCACCGCAGGTATGGCATAATCCCGATCCCGATTACAGACAGCCCGTGCATCACGACGCGGGCTGTTTCTGTATCCGGCCGCAAATGATCCGTAGAAAGTGAGATGAAGTCGATGAACTATCTGTACAAACATGCTGCCGCGCTTTCCGCTGCCGTGATCCTGCTGCAGGGCGTCGGAACCGGACTGCCCGCGCAGAAGCTGATCCCGCTCGGTACGGTGCGCAGTGCTGCGGATTTTTCCGCCATGCTGGCAGCCGCATCCGAGCCGACAGCCGAACCCTTTGCGGTACTGTGCTGCGATCCGGCATCCGGACAGATCATCTGTGACGGCAGACCCGTCGGCGAAAGCTACGGCGGATTTACCGTATCAGACGGAACACTGATCGCTGACAGCGGCTCCGGCGAACAGCTCACCGCAGAGCAGGCAGCTACGTCCATGGGCTGCGAGATCGTCACGGAAGCAGACGGCACCTTGACTGTCCGTTCGCCGTTTCAGACCGCAAGGCTCGTTGTATCGAGCAGCAAAGCGGTTGATCCGCTCGGCGGCAGCATCACCGCAGAGGGCTACAACGGGCTGCATGTCATCCAGTATGATTCCCCGCAGGCCGCCTACCGCGCATACAATCTCTATCAGCAGGACAGCAGCATCCGCTTTGTTCAGCCGGACAGGATCCGCTATACGGTTCCGGCGGAAGCTGACGCCGCAGAAAAATCAGCTGCTGAGGATACCAAATCATGGGGCTATGAAGCGATCGGAACCGCTGATTATCTCGCATGGCTGAATGAGCACAACCCGGAGCTGCCGGAGATCACGGCCGCGGTACTCGATTCCGGCATCAACGCGGAGCACAGCTGGTTCAGGGGTCGTATTCAGGAAAACGGCATCGACTGCACCGATTCCAGTGCTTTTTCCCTGAATGATACGCACGGACACGGTACGCACTGTGCCGGCATCATCTGTCAGAACACGCCGGAATCAGTCAAGATCCTGCCGGTCAAGGTCATCGCGGATGACGGCTACGGCTCCGACCTCATGATCTACTGCGGCATTATGTATGCGGTGGAGCAGGAAGCTGATGTCATCAGCATGAGCCTCGGCGGGGACGGTGAGGCGCCGCTGATGCTGGAAGGCATCCGGATGGCGGCTGAGGCGGATATCCCCTGCTGTGTCGCCGCCGGCAACTCCGGCTTTAACGCGGATTATTCCTCGCCGGGCTGCTACGAAACCGTATTCTGTATCTCTGCCGTCTCGTTTGACGGCGGGAACAGCACATCCCCGGACTATACCGATCCGGAACGGTATCAGTTCTGCGGATTCAGCAACTACGGCAGCGATGTCGATTTCACGGCACCGGGTCAGGATATCGTCAGCGCGGGCATTGATTCGCCGGATGCGCTGGTCTCGATGAGCGGCACCAGCATGGCGGCACCGTTTGCGGCTGCTGCATGTGCCGATCTGCTGAGCGCAAAGCCGGAGATGAAAACATCGGAGCTCCGCAGCATGCTGCGCGATCTCGCGATCCGGCTGCCCGAACCGAACAGCACCGACCTGCCTGCCGCAGTCTGCTACGGCGAAGGGCTGATCAATCTGCGCGGCGCATTCATTTCGAGTGCCTATATCGCGCCGCCGGTCATTTCCGTAAACGGCGCAAAGGGCAATGCCCCGTACTATGAAGCAGATGAAAGCGTCACGCTCTCCTTTGTTTCAGATACTCCGGACGATCCGATCTATTATACGCTGGACGGCTCCGAACCGGATGCGCAGAACGGCATTCTGTATACCGGCATCCCGACGCTGACAAAAAGTGCGGTCGTCCGTGCGGCGGTCATCCGCAGCGATGCATACAGCAAGAGCACTGAGGCCTTTATCTGCATAGGCGGAAAGGAAGTCAATACGCCGTTCACCATTGAAAACGGTGTTCTGACCGCCTATGACGGCGTAATGAAAGCGCTCGATCTGACAGAAAATTTTTCCGGTGATTACCTGAAAGCGATCGGCGATGAAGCGTTCATGTACCGCAATGTGGAATCGGTCATTCTGCCGGATTCCGTCACATCCGTCGGCAGCCGGGCGTTTTACGGCACACCGCTGAAGCAGCTCACCGGAAACGGCGTCACGGAGATCGGGGATTATGCGTTTGCAGATACGGCACTGCAGGTTCTGGTGACCGCAAAGCTGAAAAAGCTCGGCGCGGGCACATTCATGAACTGTGCTTCGCTCGCGAGCTTTCCTGCACTGGACGATTCACTGACGGAGATCCCGGATCATGCATTTGAGGGCTGCGCCGGCATGAGCACGCTGAATTTTGATCCGGAAAACCTGACGAAGATCGGCAAATACGCATTTGCGTCGATCCGTTACAGCGGTGCATTCGATCTGCCGAAGCTGAAGGAGCTGGGCGCCGGTGCATTCTCGGAAAGCAATGTCACATCCGTGACGCTGCCCGAAACGATCACGGCGCTGGATGAATTTGTTTTCTATGACTGCAGCGGTCTGGATGAGCTGAACGCGCCGGGCATCACGGAGCTCGGCCCCATGGCACTTTACGGCTGCAGTCTCACAAAAAAAGGCATCGACTTCTCCAAGCTGAAGAAACTGGGCCGCGTTTCGCTCATCGGCATGACATTCGGTGACCAGCCGGTGTTCTTCGATGAACTGGAAATACTGGAGGAGCAGGCGATCGGCGGCACGACCGGCGGTGCACTGGTATTCCCGTCGGTCAAAACGGTTGACAGGGAGCTCTTTATCGAAACGGAGAACCTGATCTGGCTGCCGAACGCCGAATCCGTCACCCTTAACACAGAGAACATGACGGGTCTCCGCGTTTCGGAGAAGCTGAAATCTGCAGAGCTCCGCACCGCGAATTGCTGCAAATATATCATCGGGCCGAAGGATTCCTGCATCCGCAGGGAAGCCGAAAAACGGAATATCCCGTATTTCCCGGAGCAGACGCTCATCACCGAGCAGACGAATGTCAGGGTGCGCCCGGGCGATCCGTTCACGCTCTATGCAGCTTATGTCAAGGATCCGGAGACATGGGTCACATGGTATGAGATCATTGACGGAAAAGAAGCGGCAGCCGCACCGGAAACGGTCACAACGGACGGAAAGCCCTTCGACCTGAACCGCTCGGCCTTCACAGGAACACGCAGCGCTGCCGGTACCTATCAGTTCCGTGCCGTGCTGACCGGCCCCGACGGCATCGCGGAGCAGAGTGACTTCACGGTGTACGTCACCGAGAACGCCCCGCAGACTGAGAAAGAGGATCTCGATTATACAATTGACGAAAACGGTTCCGGCGTTTTCAAAAAAATCTGCACCGTCGGCGAGACGCTTCTGTTCCGGCCGACAGACGCATATTATACGTTCTATTCTGACGAGGCATGCAGAGTCAGGCTTGCATCGGACAACCGCTGCGTGAATGTGAACGGTACGCTGGAATCCCGCGTGTTCGGCACCCTTGAGCCTGTTTCCGATACGGATTATGCGGAGCTGCACGAGGGCTTTAACCGGCTGCGGATCAATTGCGGCATCAACAAAAGCGTATTCAAAATGCCGCTGACCTTCCGGCTCGAAAAGGTGCAGACCGGACTCAGACAGGCGGAGATCGTCCCGCTGAACACAGAATACACCGGAAAGCCGATCAGACCTGCATTCCGCATCACAATGGATGACAAGCTGCTGGAAGAAGGCAAAGACTATCTGATCGGAAAGGAACTGACCTTCACGGAAGCCGGCAAATATCAGGTGACGGTCACGGGCACCGGCGATTATTACGGCGACGTCATCAGGACGTTCACCGTCCTGCCGAGAACAGACGGAGCGCTGCCCGCGCTGACCGAGGGGACACAGACCGTTACGCTCGGCACCGATCCGGCAGTCTACAGCTGGACGCCGGATAAAGAGCAGTACGGCATCACGGCCGAATCGCTGCACAGCAGCATCCTGACCGTTTATGCGCCGGACGGCACCGTGACAGAATCGCTGAGCGGCAACGGCTACCTCTACAGTATCCTGAACGTCGAACCGGGAAAAACCTACAGGATTTCGGTTTCCAATCTGTATCAGACGGAAACGGGCAAGGTCACATTCTCGCTGATCCCGGACTGCCGCCTGCTCGACGACGCGGAAATTGAGATCACAAAGCTCGTCGGTTACGGCGAACAGCCGGTCTGTACGCTGAAGGACAGCGGCACCGTGCTGAAAGAAGGCACTGATTATACCGTTTATATTTACGGCACACTTCAGCATATCGGCACCACGTATCTCGCATTCCGCGGCTGCGGCAGCTATATCGGCCTGACCGATGTCACCTACTGCATCGCACCGCAGAACACCGGCGCATTCCCGGACAACCCGCTCACAGGACAGCCGGAACCGGTCACACTGCAGGCGGATGTTCCGGTGGAATGCAACATCACGCATTATCCGGGCACGGTCAACCGGTTCTATTTCACAGCCCCCTATGACTGCGAATATACGCTGACGCTGCCGGATCACGAACAGCAGAGCACCTCTGTCCTGCTTTATGTCAATGACGGCGCGCCGATCCTTGCCGAGGAGCCGGAAATGAAGCTGAAGCTGAAAAACGACGATTTTCTCCAGATCCTGATCATCAGCGATTATCTGCTCAACACCGTCATTTCGGATATCCCGCGGCCGTTTACGGTCTGCGTTTCGGGTATAAAGACCGGTTCCGATCTGACCGCTGACGGCATCCGCTATCACATTGAGAACGGCAGGGCGTCCGTCACCGGGGCAGAACCGGAAGCCCGCGCGCTGACGATCCCGGAGCAGATCACGGATCCGGTGACCGGTGCACTGAATCCGGTCACCGACATTGACGCACTGGCCTTTGCGCCTTATGCGGAAACCTGCACGATCTATACGAAGAAGGGCAGCAGCATTCACGATATCTGTGAAAAGCAGGATTACAACTTCATCCTGACCGATTCCGATTTCGCACTGACGGGCGATATCAGCGGCAGCGGTGCGCTGGATTACCATGACGTCATCCTGCTTCAGAAATATCTGACGGAATGCGGGGACGTCCGCTTTACCGCGGCACAGGCAGCAGCAGCCGATCTCAATCAGGACGGCAGCATCGACCTGCGCGATCTGTTTGCGCTGATGCAGCAGCTCGATCCGCCTGCAGAAACCGTCAGTCTGGCAGACCTGCCGTTCTTTCGGAACAATGATACCAACTGACAGAGCAAGGAGGAAACTTTATGTACGGACTGAAAGTCAGGATCCGGCGCGTGATCGAAAATGACACCTATCCGGAGCGCGTCGAATGCTTCATGACGGACTACGAGGGACAGACGCATTTCTTTGAGGATAAGCTGCCGGTCTTTACGGCGGAAACCGATCCGATGATCCCCGGAGACGGCGTGATCCGCTGCACCGTGCTCCGTGAAACGCCGCTGTTCGTCGAGGTCGATACCTCGCTCCCCGACGGCGTGGAATCCACGACAGGAAGGACGGTCTTCGCTGTTTCCGCAGACGATCTGACCGAGGACGCATAATAAAAAAGCCGGTATCCCGCAGGATACCGGCTTTGCTTTCGGTGAATCAGAGCTTGGAGTAGCCAAAGCTGTTGATGAGCGCATCGACCTTGATGCCCTTCTTGCAGAGCGGGCATTCATCGGAAGGATAGTTGTCATAGCGCGGCAGATCGGTCTCCTTGAACAGCGCCTTGATCTCAATGCCGTTGACCGCTTCGATCGCGGAGAAGATCGCGCCGATCGCGACCATTTCGCCGCTGTAATACTGCAGGCAGTCGATCGCTCTGTTGATCGTCTGACCGGTGGACGCGGAGCTGACGAGGATCAGCACGCGCTTGCCCCAGATCTTCTTCTGCGTGTTGTCGCGGAAGATCATCTGATTGACCGCATTCATCTCCGGCGTGATCAGATTGATGTCCTTGCCGAGATTGATGCCGTTGCCGGAAAGATACTCCGCGAGAAATGCGCCGAGCATCTCCGTGCCCTCCAGACAGATCACCGTATCAATATACACATTATAGAATTCCGCACCGAGGTCATGTGCTGCATCGCGCGCCATTTTCATGCTGGTTTTGATCGAGGTCATATCCAGATAATAATTGACATGGGAATGGTTCGTCGCATAATGCCCCGGAATAATACCGATCGAAATATGCGTATTCTTCTTCGAGTTGATCGTTTGCATTCTGTCTTCCATAGAAAAGGAAACCTCCTGACGGCAGAGCCCTGCCACAAAATATATCTATATTATATCATATCCGGCCAAAAAATGCAAGTATTTTGCACAAAAAATATAATCCGGTTGAAATTCCGGTGAAAGATATGTTAAAACCCTTGCATTCCGGGAGCCCCCGTGCTATAATACAGTCAGCCGGGATCCACCGGTGAAACCGTTAACATCTGAGGAGGTACATACAATGCTTTTCAAACTGATTATTGAGATCGTGGTCGGTGCACTGTGCGGCTCCGTTGCCGGAAAGATCATGGGCAAAGAGAAGCAGGGCTTTGTCGTGAACGCCGTGCTCGGCATTGTCGGCGGCTTCGTCGGCGGCCTGATCGGCAATCTGCTGCATGTCGGCGGCGGCTGGCTGTCCGGACTGATCCTCGCGATCGTCGGCTCCTGCCTTGTGATCTTCGTCGTCGGAAAAATGAAGAATTAACCGAAATGATCCCGCCTGTGAGCATATCACAGGCGGTTTTCTGTCCCGAAAGTTATTTTGCAGTCCGATTATTTACTGTGAGTATATATAATTATTCTGAAATAGACGTTAATCATCCCGGCTGTATCCGGGATGATCGCTTTTCTGCCGTTTGAATCGTTGCATATTGCGTATGCTTCCATGTAAAAGCGAAAAAACACCTACGATTATAGCGGCTTCTGTGATAATGATGCCCGCACTGAGAAAAGAGCCCGTCTTACGTTTTGTGCTGTAAATATTCGTTTTATCCAGTGATTCTATATACAATCCGTGATAAAATATACTTTATAATAATATGACAATCATGTGATTTTGTCAAAAGAGTCACAAAAATTGCCGTATCCGAAACGGAGTGAGCCGGATGAAAAAAAAGAATGATTTGCAGCGGCTCAGCCGGAAGGAGCTTGTTTCGCTGATCCACACACTGCAGGAGGACACTGCGCCCGACGCGGATACCGCCGCAAAGCTGCAGCAGGCAGAGGCGGAGCATCAGAAGCGGATGCACCGCGCCGGTATCGGCAGGATCATCCGGACTGTTGCGGCAGCGGCACTGGTCGCAGCAGCGGCTGCCGTTCTGCTCACGACGATTTTCCTGCCGGTCATCCAGATCTCCGGCAGCAGCATGGAGCCCTCCCTGCACGACGGCGATATTGTCCTGCTGTGGAAGGGGCACCGGTATGCGTCCGGTCAGCTCTGCTGCATCTCGTGGCAGAATAAGCTCCTTGTCAAGCGCGTGATCGCGCAGGGCGGCGAGACTGTCGATATGGACGAAAACGGCAATGTCTACGTCAACGATACGCTCCTTGACGAGCCGTATCTCAAAGAAAAAAGCATCGGGGAATGCGACATCACATTCCCGTATATCGTACCGGAGGACACCGTGTTTGTCCTCGGTGACAGCCGCGCGGCTTCGGTTGACAGCCGGAGCTCTGTCATCGGCTGCATCACAGACGAGCAGATCGTCGGCCGCGTCCTGTTCCGGGTCTGGCCGCTCTGATCTGACAGTTTATGCAGAAAGGGGTGAGATATCGGTTTTGAAGCGCAGAATTGAACAGGCCGTCGCGCAGTTCCGGATCAACCGGACAAAGCGACGACGAACCGCCGCATTGCTGCTGGCACTATCCTGCTTTGTATCCGCAAACGTCTTCTGGGCTCTGCGGGATACCGGAACGGCTCTGACAGACGAAGCACTCTGCGGTACGGAAGAACATGTACACACTGCAGAATGCTATGAAGCATTCCCGGCAGACGGCTCCGGTGACGCAGCCGATATCGCCCTTGACGAGAACGGCAACAGGATCCGCCGCCTGATCTGCGGAAAAGAGGAGCATATCCACTCCGCGGAATGTGTGCCGTCTCTGACTGCGGATGTTGAATCTGCAGCAGACTGGGAGGCGACCCTGCCGGACAGCACAGCCGATTCCCTGCGCGAGCAGCTTGCACGCACGGCGGAATCGCAGCTCGGCTATACCGAAAGTGAACGGAACTTTTCCGTCACGAACGGAGAACGCCGCAATTATTCGCGGTACGGACAATGGTACGGTAGTCCCTACGGGAACTGGAATCCGCTGTTCGTATACTTCTGCCTCTATTATGCAGGCGTCCCGGAGGATCGCATCCCCGGACGCGGCGGCTGCTGGGCATGGTCGGTGAAGCTCGCGAAGGAAGGACTCATCCGAACAGCCGAAAACGGTACGCCTGCCCGCGGCGACATTCTCCTGCTCGATCAGGATTCAGACGGCAGAACCGACCGCATCGGCATTGTCACGCTGACGCAGACCGCCGGAGAAGGGCTGGTCATCACGGCGGCAGAGGGTGCCTGTGACGGCGCCGCAGCCGAAATGTGCTATCTCTGGAACGATCCCTGCATTGCAGGCTTCGTTTCCCCGGAGGATCCGGAGACGCTGCCCGCACTGGAATACAGCGTCGCGTCGGAATCTCTGATTACCGTTCACGCTTCTGCGGAGACTGACGTTTTCCCGGCCGGAACCGTGATGTCCGTGACGGATATCACGCCGGAGGAGGCCATGCAGCTCGCAGAGAATGCAGCAGACGGGACGGAGCTGGTACAATCTGCACGCGCAGTTGATATCAGCTTCCGCGATAAAGAAGGCAATGAGCTGGAGCCCGCTGACGGTCAGACGGTCAGCGTACAGATCGCTTTGCCGGAGGATCAGCAGTTTTCGGGCGATTCGCGCAGGCTGCTCCATATCAGAGACGACGGCACGGCTGAAACAGTCCCCGACGCGGTGTTCACGGAGAATGCCGTCACGTTTGAAGCGGAATCCTTCTCCATCTATCTTGTGACGGAGGACGGACCCGTTCACAAGGACAGCATCCTGCTCCCCGGTTCCTACGGTCAGATCTATCCGAATTCCTACGATCATCCCTATGTGATGAACGTAGGTGAAACGATCACGCTGATCGGTGAGGGCTCCATAGATAACGGAGAGGAACACTATCTGTATATCAATCCGGAGAACAGCTATGTCCGGCAGGTCGGCACGATCTCCCCGCTGCCGTCCGATGATCCTTCCGTCTGCAGAACAACAGGTCAGTTCCAGGCGATCCGCCCCGGCAAAACGAATGTTGTCGTAGACATCGGAAGAAACGGCAATCACGATTATCAGAACTTCTGGATCGAAGCAGTGCCGCAGATCTATGTCAAGACGGCCATGGGCGAAACCAGCAAGGACGAGGTACATGAATATCTGCCGGGCGTCGATCTGGCTGACGGCGGTGTCGCATATTTCTTCGGTTCGGATATCAAAATGGTCTATGACAGCAACGGCAATCCGAAATACGTCATGAACGCCGACCATTCCGAAAACACCTATTACCGCATAGCATTCGGGGATGAGATCGAAGTCGTCAGCTACGCTATGAAATCCGATATCGACGCAAATCATCTCGATTTCTCCAGCAGTCACTGGTACATTCTTGAAAAAGTCGGTGATTCCAGTTACGAACCGGTCGATCCGGAGAAACCGGACGATCTGATCCGTATCACCGCGAAATACAGAGTCAACGAATGCTATGAGTGGGACAGAGAGCACCAGTATATACAGTTCCGTGATACGAAAATGTATGTCTGGGGTGAGTACAGTGATAAGGGGCTTTCCCACGCTGATATTGAGATCGCTGACGGCGGCACGTACCGGGTCGAAACAACGATCGAGGATCTCGACGGCACCATTACAACGGTCATCACTGAATACGATGCCTTTGTTTCCGATGTTAACAGCTGTCAGATTATCGGCTATGACAACAATGTGATCGTATCTTTTTCAAGCGGCGATTACTTCCGCAACGGCGAACCCGGCGGCGGCTCACAGTTTGAGCTGACCTCAAACTATGTCCGGGATCCGAACGGTCCTTTTCTGATAAACGGAGAACGGATTTCGGTCCGGGGCGATTCTTTCGCTCTGAACGCTGTCAATACCACAAGGTTTGATGTCAAGCTTCTGCTGAAGCCGAAAACCGAAACCGTTACCAAAACCAGAGACGGCGTGCAGATCTCGCAGAACTCCTACGACATCACGGACCGGCAGGAAATGACCGTTCCCAGCCAGGTCTTTGAGATGAATCACCAGAGCGTGATTGATGCATTCAACAAATGCCCGATGCGAAGCGGTCTTGACTTCACGCTGAAAGCCGATGTCAATTCGGTATCCAGCTTGTTCCTCCTGAATCCGTATGCCAAAAAGATCGTGGAAAACGGTGTGCTTGAGGACAATGCATACGAATTTGAACTGCTCGACTGGAATGACCTCCGGTATGCAGGACATTTCAATCCGGATGCCAATGCCCATGTCAGCAGCAGCGATCCTGCGTTCGCGCAGATCCCGAATGACGCACAAGCCGATCGAGCATTCCAGATCATTGACCGCGATCAGCAGCACGCTTACGAATACGTCTGGGGCGCGGATATCGACGGTGACGGTCTGGAAGCGGCACTGAACCGGGATGAATACTTCCGAAACCAGAACCTGAACAGACCGGACCGCATCTATTGGAACTGGAATTCGATCCCGCAGGACCAGAAGGAACGGTTCTTCGCACTCGCGAAACAATATGTGACAGGAGAAGGCAGCAGTATTGAAGCCGGTGATTCCTATTACGCCGTTCCGTACAGAGGGCTTTGCCTCTATCAGTTCCGCGCAAAGTCCACTGTGATCCAGACCGCGCGCAATGACGCAAACGGCGATGTCAACTTCGATATGATCACGATCCGAGACGCCGGAACCTATTTTTACCAGATCCGGGAGGTCATACCGCCGGATGCCGGCGAAGGAATGGATTATGATGCCCACACTGCCACGATCAGGGTCGATATCCGGAAGGACGGCGACAAATACCAGAAGGAAGTTTCCTATATCGGCAAGGACGGGTCGGCAACCATGAACTTCATCAATACGTTCCGGCCGTATACGCTCCCCGCCACGGGCGGCAGCGGCGTAATCCCCTATCTTTTTGCAGGCACAGGCATCATCGCCTTGTCTATACTGTTGATTTACCGCAGAAGAAAAGAGGTGTTTGACAGCCGATGATCTCCTGCGTACATACAGTATCCGATACTCCGAATCCAAAACAGAAAGGAATTGTAACCATGAAAAAAATGAAACGACTGGCATCCCTGCTTCTCGTGACGGCATCCTTCTTTGCAATGAGCATGACATCCTTTGCAGAGGACTACACGATCACGATCAACAAGCCGAGCTCCAGCAGCATCACGCTTGCAAACCACACCTATGAGGCCTATCAGATCTTCAGCGCCGTGCTGGATTCCGCGCACACCGATTCACAGGAGGGCACGCTCTCCCAGATTCAGTGGGGCACAAACGCGAACGGTACTGCGATCATTGAAGCGCTGACCGGTACGAGCGCACCGGCTGCGCTGAAAACCGCATTCGCATCCTGCGCAGGTGTTCCGGAAGCACAGCAGGCAGAAGCCGTTGCAAGAGTTCTGGAAGAAAATCCGGATCTTGCACCCGCATTTGCCGATGCAGCTGCACCGACGCTGACCGGCACACCCGTAAAGGGCGCAAAGGGTGATACTACCCTGACTGTGACGGACGGCCCCGGCTACTACCTCATCAAGGATGTGGACAACACCCTGACCGCGGCAGGCTCCGAGGCATACACCGACTTCATCCTCAAGGTCGTGGATAATGTGGATGTGACCGTCAAGGCAGACGCCCCGACACTGACCAAGGTCATCGACGAGGGCGAGGGCGTGGAAGCCAACACCGCAAGCATCGGTGACAAGATCCCCTACAAGGTCACCTCCAAAGTCCCGGATATGCAGGGCTACACCAAGTATTTCTTCGTGATCGACGATACCATGGATACAGGTCTTACCTTCAACGATGACGTTGCGGTCGCGATCGGAGACACAACGCTGGCCAATGATGCATTTGAAGTTACAAAGAACGGCCAGTCGTTCAAGATCGTTCTGAAGAACTTTATTCAGTATAATACCGAGGATTTCATTGACAAGCCGATCACCGTGACCTACAGCGCAACGCTCAACGAACAGGCAAAGGTCACCACGGAGGGCAATGAGAACAAGGCACAGCTGACCTACTCCAACAACCCGAACGTCAAGCCGGATCCGGATAACGATACCGATGTTCCGGGCGATCATGATGTCTACGGCCAGACGCCGGAGGACAACACCATGACCTATACCACCGAGCTGAAGCTGATTAAGCTCGACAACTCCACCGGCGATCCGCTGAAGGGCGCAAAGTTCAGCATCACCGGCGAAGCACTGAATGCCGTGCTGATCAACGGCCAGGTCTATGAGAAGGACGCTGAAGGTACCTACTACAAGCTGAAGGACGGCACCTATACCACGGACGGTTCCGGTGATGACAAGCTCTACGATTCCAAGGATCAGAAGTACAGCCTTGTGGAAAGCGTCACCAAGACAACCGATAAGACCAAGATCAACACCGAAGCTTACACCGGCGCGGACGGCATCCTGCGGTTCACGGGTCTCGGCGCAGGCACCTATGAGATCGAGGAAATTGAGGCACCGGAGGGCTACAACAAGCTCGATCCGAGCAAGATCACTGTGACGATCGGCACGGACGGCGAAGTGACCGTCAGTGACTGCAGATGGACGTTCGTCAGCAATCCGGAAGGCATCGCGGAGGAGGACGGCGTCTACACGCTGACCTTCAAGAACAGCAAGGGCATCATCCTGCCCGGCACCGGCGGCATCGGTACCGTGATCTTCTACATCATCGGTTCTGCCATGATCGCAGCGGCGATCATCATGGTCGTCAGAAAGAAAAAGACAGCATCCAATAAGTAATCCGTTCAAATAACAGGCAGGATCCGGCGGCGGGAGATGTGTTCGCACATTTCCCGCCGCATCCGGATCACTGCAGCAGGGAGAATCCCATGAAAAAGTATCTTTACAGTCTCACAGTTGCGGCACTTTTTCTCGTCGGATTCTCCGTGCTGCTGTATCCTGCGGTCAGTGCTTACATCAACGAAAAGCACGCCTCGCATCTGGTCGCGGGTTATAACGACAAGGTTGAAAACGCAACGGACGAGGAACTCGACCGATTGTTTGAGGAAGCCGCAGCCTATAACAAAACGCTGCGCGAGACCTCCGGCTCGTTTTATCATCCGCAGAGCGTGGAGGGCTACCGCGATGTGCTCGATATCACCGGCACCGGCATCATGGGATATATCACGATCCCGAAGATCAAGGTCGAGCTGCCGGTCTATCACGGCATTGACGAGGGCGTCCTGCAGATCGGCGCGGGACATCTTGAGGGCAGCGATCTGCCGATCGGCGGCGTTTCGGTGCACAGTGTCCTCTCCGGACACCGCGGCCTGCCGAGCGCAAAGCTCTTTACCAATCTGAACAAGCTGGACAAGGGCGACCGCTTTATCATCACGATCCTGAACCGGACGCTGAACTACGAGGTCGATCAGATCAAGATCGTCAAGCCGACCGAAAGCGACGATCTGCTGCGCATTGCGGGCGAGGATCACTGCACGCTGCTGACCTGCACCCCCTACGGCATCAACAGTCACCGGTTGCTCGTGCGCGGCATCCGCGTGGATGACCCCGAGACCGCAAAGCCGGGTATCTATGTCCCGAATGAGGCGTTCCGCATCCATACGCTGCTGGCCGCATCGGTCGCCGGCGTCCCGATCATGCTGCTCTTTATGCTGCTTCTGTTCTGCCGGTACTGCCGGAACAAACGGACAGCGAAAAAGGAAAACGCCGCGCAGAACAAAGCAGAAACATTGCAATAATTTATGACAAACAGGGAGAATGCTTCGGCCTTCTCCCTGCTTTTTATGCGTAGCAGAATGCAGAACCTGCGCGGTTCAGCTTGTTTTTTTTCGTATCACTTGACAATATCCGCCGAAAACAGTATAATAGTATCATACACTGCAAATCCTGCAAAATATCAAACAGAAAAGAGTAATGCGTATGTATGATATCGTCATCATCGGAGCCGGTATCACCGGTTCCATGCTGAGCTGGAAGCTCTCCCGCTATCAACTCAAGGTCGCGGTTCTCGAAAAGGAAAACGACATCGCAGAGGGTGCGACCATGGCAAATTCCGCGGTCGTGCATGTCGGCTACGATCCGGAGGACGGCTCCCTCAAAGCCGAGCTGAACGTCAAGGGCGCGCAGCAGTATGAAGCGATCTGCAAACAGCTGCACTGCACGTACAAAACTGTCGGCGCGTATATCGCGGCCTGCGGTGCAGAGGAAGAACAGCAGCTGCTCGTATTAAAAGGCAGAGCCGATGCGAGAGGCATCCCCTATCGCCTGCTGACCGGTGACGAAGCCCGTGCAGAGGAGCCGAATCTCTCCGAGAATGTCACGCAGGTGCTTGATTTCTACACGACTGCGGTCATTTATCCGTGGGAGGTCGCGATCGCCTGCATGGAATCCGCATGTCAGAACGGCACGGAGCTGTTCCTGAATGCGCCGTGCCTCAACATCAACAAGCATGAGGACTGCTATGTGATCGAAACGCCGAAGGGCATCTTCCGGACGAGATACGTCGTCAATGCGGCGGGCGTTCATGCGGAGGAGATCCACAATATGATCGCGAAGGCGGACTGGCACGCGACCCCGAGAAAGGGCGAATACTACGTGCTCGATCAGGACGCACAGCCGATCCGGCATATCATCTTCCCGGTGCCGTCTAAGGAAAAGGGCAAGGGCGTGCTTGCGATCCCGACTGTTTACGGCAATACGCTGATCGGCCCGAACAGCGATTTTCTGGACGATCCGGACGACAACGGCACGACCGTCGAGGGGCTTGCCTACGTCCGTACCAATATCAGCAAGACGCTGAAAAACATTCCGCTGAACCGCTCGATCCGCACCTTTGCGGGCATCCGTCCGACGACGACATGTCCCGATTTCATCGTCGAGGAGGTCGCGGGCACACCGCATTTCATTGACGCCGTTTCGATCGAGTCGCCGGGTCTGGCATCGTCTCCGGCGATCGCGGACAGGATCATCTCGATCCTCGCGGAAACACTGAAGCTGACCGAGAACCCGGATGCGGACATGTCCCGCAGAAAGCCTGTCGTGCTTGCGGATATGACGCCGGAGGAACGCAATGCGCTGATCGCAAAGGAACCGGCATACGGCAAAATCATCTGCCGCTGCGAGCAGATCTCCGAGGGCGAGATCCTCGACTGCATCCGCCGTCCCTGCGGTGCCAAAACCGTCAAGGGCATTAAGAAGCGGGCGCGTCCCGGCATGGGCAGATGTCAGGGCGGATTCTGTGAGCCGAAGATCGTGCATATCCTTGCAGCAGAGCTCGGCATCTCGCCGCTGGACGTCGTATACGACAGCGAAAAATCTAACATTCTGGAAAGTGAAAATCGGCTATGAAAAGAGTACAGGCAGTTATCATCGGCGGCGGCAGCGCAGGCTTGTCCGCAGCCGTCACATTGAAGAAAAACGGCATCACGGATATCCTTGTCATTGAAAAGGACGAGGAACCGGGCGGCATTCTGGAACAGTGCATTCACAACGGCTTCGGCCTGCAGACCTTCAAGGAGCAGCTTTCCGGACCGGCCTACGCGGAGCGCTTTGTCCGCATGGCGGAGGAACAGAATGTCAGGATTTTGCTGAACACCATGGTCACGAAGCTGACCGCTGACCGCATCGTCGAATACGTGAACGCGGAGGAAGGCACCGTGCAGGTGCAGGCCGATGCAGTCATTCTCGCGGTCGGCTGCTATGAGCGTCCGCGCGGCGCGATCAACATTACCGGCACAAGACCCGCCGGCATCTACACCGCGGGACAGGCACAGCGTTACCTGAACATTGACGGCTATCTGGTCGGCAAGCGCGTGTTTATCTTAGGCTCCGGCGACATCGGCCTCATCATGGCCAGACGCATGACGCTCGAGGGCGCAAAGGTCGTCGGTGTTGCGGAGATCATGCCGTATTCCAACGGCCTGCCGCGCAACATGAAGCAATGTCTCGAGGATTTCAATATCCCGCTGTATCTGTCGCATACCGTCACGCAGGTCTACGGCAAGGACAGACTCGAAAAGATCGAGGTCGTCGAGGTAGACGGGAACAAGAACCCGATCCCCGGCAGCGAGCAGTATTTCGAGGTCGATACGCTGCTGCTCTCCTGCGGCCTGATCCCCGAAAATCACCTTGCCGAGGAAGCCGGCATCCGCATGGATCCTGCGACCAAAGGGCCGGTCGTCGATGACCGCTATATGACCAGCGCGGAGGGCATCTTTGCCTGCGGAAACGGTCTGCATGTGCATGATCTGGTCGATTTTGTCTCCATTCAGGCGGCAAAGGCGGCAGAGGGTGCCGTGGACTATCTGAAAAACGGAAAGCCCGCCGGAGAACCGCTCCGCATCACGAACGGCAATCAGGTGAGCTACTGCGTCCCGTCCCAGTTCTATCCGGATGCGCCGGCAGAAAAGCTGACGGTCTATTTCCGCGTCCGCACGCCGATGGACAGCGGCACGCTGGTCGTCCGCTCCGGTGACCGCGTAATCCGCAGCCTGAAAAAGCGCAAGCTCGTGCCCTCTGTCATGGAGGAGGCACTTCTGCTGCGCAAGGATATGGAAGGGCTGACAGAGGATATCACTATCGAGATCGTTGAGGAAAAGTGAAATGGAAAAAGAACTGATTTGCGTCAACTGTCCGGTCGGGTGCCGCCTGACCGTGACCGTCGAAAACGATACCGTGACGAATGTGACAGGCAATAACTGTCCGCGCGGCAAGGCCTATGCCGAGAGCGAATGTATCCGGCCGGAGCGCATCCTGACGACGACCGTTCGCATTACGGGCGGCCTGCACCGGGTTCTGCCGGTCATCTCCGAGCGCGAGATCCCGCTCGATCAGATCACGGATGCGATGGATGCCGTGCGCGGCGTACAGGTCAAGGCACCGGTCAGCGTCGGGGATGTGATCGTGGAGAATATCCTCGGCACCGGCGTCAACATCATCGCATCGCGCTCCATGGAAAGCGTCTGAGCGATGCCGAAGCAAATTATCACAGACCCGCAGTCCGGCGAGAAGATCTGCAAATGCTTCAAACGCTGCGGCGGATGTCAGCTGCAGGAAAGCTACGCCGAACAGCTTGCGCGCAAGCAGGAAAAGGCGGAGCGGATGCTCGGGAAATTCGCACCCGTTCAGCCGATCATCGGCATGGGAACGCCGTACCACTACCGCAACAAAGTACAGAACATCTACGGCACGGACAAGAACCGCAAGATCATCTCCGGCATTTTTCAGTCTACCGGCAAAAAACTGGTCGCCGTCGATGACTGTATGCTGGAGGATCAGAAGGCTGCGCCGATCGTCAGTACGCTGAAAAAGCTGATGCATGACCTGAAGATCACGCCATATGATCTCCGCGGCGGCACCGGCCTGCTCCGGCATACGCTGATCCGCACCTCTGCCGCGACCGGCGAGATCATGCTTGTGCTGGTAACCGCCTCTGCGATGCTGCCGGCAAAAAACAATCTCGTCAAGGCGCTGATCAAGGCGCATCCGGAGATCACGACGATCGTGCAGAATATCTGTCCGGACGGAATGCCGCTGACGCTCGGCAACCGAAGCGTCACGCTGTACGGCAGCGGCTTCATTGAGGATGTACTCTGCGGCTGCCGGTTCAGGGTCTCCCCTGCCTCGTTTTATCAGGTCAACTCCCGCCAGACCGAGCGGCTCTACGGCTGCGCAGTCAGGGCGGCGGGCATCACCGAGGGCACGACCGTGATCGACGCCTACTGCGGCACCGGCACGATCGGTATTGTTGCAGCAAAGCAGGGTGCGGCCGTCACGGGCGTAGAGCAGAACCGCTTTGCCGTCCGCGACGCCGTGGAGAACGCGAAACGCAATCAGCTGACGAATATCCGGTTTTATCAGGACGATGCCGGAGACTTCATGCAAAAGCTCGCGAAGGACAAAGCTAAGATCGACGTCCTCATCATGGATCCGCCGCGCGCGGGCGCATCGCCTGCATTTCTGCGCAGCGCCGGAACGCTCCGCCCCGACCGGATCGTCTATGTCTCCTGCAATATCGAGACACTGGAACGCGATCTGCTGCTCCTGCAAAAGGAAGGCTACCGCGTCAGCATGATCCAGCCGGTTGACATGTTCCCGCATACGACCGGCATTGAGACGGTCTGTCTGCTGAACCGGCAGCCGAAGCCGGAACCGCAGAACCGCCGGCCGGAGAAACCGCGCAATCATAAAAAGCCGAAAGCATAACGCAAAGGGCGCCGACTGTTTCAGCCGACGCCCTTTTCCTATCCGTATCAATTATTGAGAAGCGATGCACCTGACCACTTCCGCAGTCATCTCCGTACACGAAAGCGGCCGGATGCCGGAATCCCCGACCAGATCGGCCGTGCGGCAGCCGCGTTCCAGCACCGTATCCACGGCCTGTTCGATCGCGTCCGCTTCCGCTGAAAGCCCGAACGCATAGCGCAGCATCATTGCACCGGAGAGGATCGCCGCGACCGGATTTGCCAGATCCTTCCCCGCAATATCCGGTGCGGAGCCGTGGATCGGCTCGTACAGCCCGCGTGTTGTATCGCCGAGCGACGCCGACGCCAGCATTCCGATCGAACCGGTCAGCTGCGAGGCTTCATCCGAGAGGATATCCCCGAACATATTGGAGGTCACGATCACATCAAACTGCCGCGGGTCGCGCACAAGCTGCATCGCGGCATTATCCACGAACAGGTCGCTGTACTGCACTTCCGGATAGTCCGCCGCAAGCCGGTGCATCGTGCTCCGCCAGAGCCGCGAGGTCTCCAGCACATTCGCCTTGTCCACGCTGACCAGCCGGCGGTTTCTGGGCATCGCGGCTTCAAACGCCGCCTTGCCGATGCGCTCGATCTCCATGACGCTGTAGCATTCCGTGTCGAACGCCTCCTCGCCGTATTTTCCCTCGCGGTATCCGCGGTCACCGAAGTAAATGCCGCCGGTCAGCTCGCGGACAATGAGGATATCAAAGCCCTGCGCCGTCAGATCGTCCCGCAGCGGGGATGCGCCCTTCAGCGCGGGAAAGAGCTTCGCAGGCCGCAGATTCGTATACAGCCCGAGTGCCGCACGGATGCCGAGCAATGCCTTTTCCGGACGCTGATCTCCGGGCAGGCCGTCCCATTTCGGACCGCCGACCGCCCCGAGCAATACACTGTCGCTGTTGAGACAGCCCTGCACGGTCTCATCCGGCAGCGGCTCCCCGACCGCGTCGATCGCGGCACCGCCGATCAGATACGGCGTGAACACAAAGCGGTGCCCGAACCGGTCTGCGGTCTGTTCCAGCACCTGCACGGCACTGTCCGTGATCTCCGGACCGATGCCGTCGCCCTTTAATAATGCGATGCGATATTCCATACTGCACCTCCTGCCTTACAGCAGCTTCTCCATGAGCAGAAATCTGCCCTTTCTCCAATCCGCCGTACCGGTCTGCCGATAGCCGTTCCGCGCATACAGCCGCAGTGCCGCGGGATTTTCTGCGAACACATCAAGCCGGATCGCTTTGCAGCCTGCGTCCCGCAGACCGGATTCGATCTGTTCCAGCGTCTGCTGCGCGATCCCCTGCCCCCGGTAATCAGGATGCACACAAAGCCTGTGGAGCACCGCAAACCGGCTGCCGTCATACGACCAGTCCGCGCTGTCATACGCCGGGTCACATTCCTGATTCAGCACATAGATCACGGCAAGGCGTTCGCCGTCCCGACCGCAGACAAGCTGCCCGTCTTCGATATCCGCGGCAAGATGCGTTTCCGCAGGATAGACGTCGTCCCACTGGTCAATCCCCTGCCGCTGCATCTCCGCGATCGCCGCACGGATCAGCTGCATGACAGCAGGCAGATCGCTGCGCGCCGCGTTCCGGTATTCAAGCTTCACAGGATGCCGTCCGCGACCGACTGCATCAGTCCGCCGTGTGCGATGATCTCCTGCACGAACGGCGGGAACGGCGCCGTATGATATTCCGCACCGGTCGTCAGGTCGCGGATGATGCCGCTGTCCAGATCGGCCTCCACGGTGTCGCCCTCCGCGATGCCCGCAGCAGCCTCGGGGCATTCAACGATCGCAAGCCCGATGTTGATCGCGTTGCGATAGAAAATGCGCGCAAAACTTTTTGCGATCACAAGCGAGATGCCGCTTGCCTGGATTGCGATCGGCGCGTGCTCTCTCGACGAGCCGCAGCCGAAGTTCTGTCCGGCGACCAGAATGTCGCCCGGCCTGACGCGCTGCACAAAGCTGCGGTCAAGATCCTCCATGCAGTGCGCGGCAAGCTCCTGCTTTTCGCTCGTATTCAGATACCGCGCCGGAATGATGACGTCCGTATCCACATGGTCGCCGTATTTCAGGACGCTGCCTGTCAGCTTCATTGCGACACCTCCCACGGGCTCGTGATTTTGCCGGTCAGTGCCGTTGCAGCCGCGACCGCAGGGCTCGCGAGATAGACCTCCGATTCCGGATGCCCCATTCTGCCGACGAAATTGCGGTTCGTTGTCGCGACGGCGCGCTCACCCTTTGCAAGAATGCCCATATATCCGCCGAGACACGGCCCGCAGGTCGGCGTTGAAACGACCGCGCCGCTCTCGACAAAAATTTTCAGGAGCCCCTGCTCCATTGCATCCAGATAGATCTGCTGTGTGGCCGGAATGACGATCACACGGACACCGGGCGCGCAGGTCTTTCCGCACATGATCTCCGCGGCGAGCTGCAGATCCTCCAGTCTGCCGTTCGTACAGGAACCGATCACGACCTGATCGACCGGAATGTCCCCGATCTCCGCAAAGGTCTTTGCGTTCTCCGGCAGATGCGGGAACGCGACCGTCGGCTCGATCTGCGAGAGATCGACCGTCAGCGTTTCGTCATATACGGCATCCTCGTCCGCCGCATAGACCCGCGGCTCCTTCGCATGATGCGCCCGCAGATATGCAAGCGTCACATCATCGACCGGGAAGATGCCGTTTTTCGCGCCCGCCTCGATCACCATATTCGCCATACAGAGCCGGTCGCTCACGGAAAGCGTATGCACACCGTCCCCGGTGAACTCGACCGAACGGTACAGCGCACCGTCCACGCCGGTTTTCCCGATGATGTGCAAAATCACATCCTTGCCGGTCACGCATTTCCGCAGCGCGCCGGTCAGTTCGATACGGATCGCAGAGGGCACCTTGAACCAAGCCTTGCCCGATGCCATGCCGCAGGCCATGTCCGTAGAGCCGACACCGGTCGAGAATGCGCCGAGTGCGCCGTAGGTGCAGGTATGCGAATCCGCGCCGATGACAACGTCACCTGCCGTGACGAGTCCCTTCTCCGGCAGCAGCGCGTGCTCAATGCCCATTCTGCCGGCATCGTAAAAATGCGTGACTGCCTGCTCGCGGCAGAAATCCCGGCAGACTCTGCACTGCTCCGCCGCCTTGATATCCTTGTTCGGGACGAAATGATCCATGACCATGACGACCTTTTCCCGGTCAAAGACCGCCCTTTTGCCGAGCGATGCAAACGCCTTGACCGCGACCGGTGCCGTGATATCGTTGCCGAGCACAAGGTCAAGCGACGCTAAGATCAGCTCGCCCGCCTGCACGGAATCCCGCCCGGCATGTGCCGCAAGGATCTTCTGCGTCATTGTCATACCCATACAGTTCCCTCCTTCCGCACCGCGGCTCCGGAGCCGGTCATGCCTTCTGCTGCGTCAGCATGTTATTGAGTGCGCTGACAAATGCCTTGACGGACGACGTCATGATATCGTTGTCGATGCCGACGCCCCAGAAGCTCTCTTTTTCGCTGTTCAGCAGCTCAACATAGGAGACCGCCTTCGATGTCGAGCCGACCTCGAGTGCGTGCTCCGTATAGGAATTGAGCGTATACGTAATGCCGGTGTACGAACGCACCGCATTGCTGACCGCATCCAGACGGCCGTTGCCGTTGTTCGTCGCGGAGGCTGTCTCACCGTTGTATTCAATGTCGATCGTCGCCTCAATGCCGTTGTGCTGAACATAATGCACATCGGTCAGATTCAGCGGCTTCGTAATGTCGATATAATGCTCGCGGAAGATCAGATAGACCTCATCCGGCGAAAGCTCTCTGTGCTCGTGGTCGGAAATGCTCTTGACCAGATAGCCGACATGCTCGCGCATCCGCTTCGGCAGATTGTAGCCGAACCGCGTTTCCAGCACATAGCCGATGCCGCCCTTGCCGGACTGGCTGTTGATGCGGATAACGTCCGTCTCGTATGCTCTGCCGATATCGGCGGGATCAAGCGGCAGATACGGCACCGTCCAGTGCGGGTCGCCGGTCTCGGTGCGCCATTTCAGCCCCTTTGCGATCGCATCCTGATGCGAGCCGCTGAACGCCGCAAAGACCAGCTTGCCGGAATACGGCTGCCGTTCGTTGATCTCCATCTGGGTCAGGCGCGTGTACATTTCCGTCAGGGTCGGGAGATCGCTGAAATCGAGGCCGGGGTCAACACCCTGCGTATACAGATTCAGCGCGAGCGTCACGATATCCACATTGCCGGTGCGCTCACCGTTGCCGAACAGCGTTCCCTCGACGCGCTCCGCACCCGCCAGCAGACCCATTTCTGTATCCGCGACCGCGCAGCCGCGGTCATTGTGCGGGTGCAGCGAGAGGATCACATTCTCACGGTATTTCAGGTTCTCGCTGATGTACGCGACCTGATTCGCATACACATGCGGCATGGAGAGCTGCACGGTCACCGGCAGATTGATAATGACCTTGTCCTCCGGTGACGGCTGCCAGACATCCAGCACGGCATTGCAGATCTCCAGTGCATAGTCCGGCTCGGTACCGGTGAAGCTTTCCGGCGAATACTCAAAACGGATCTTGCCGGAACAGCGTTCTCTGTACTGCTTGCAGAGCTTCGCGCCGGATACCGCAATTTCGGTGATCTCGTCCTTGTCCATGCGGAACACCTGCTCGCGCTGCACCAAAGAGGTCGAATTATACAGATGCACGATCGCCTGCTTACATCCCTCGATCGCTTCAAATGTCCGCTGAATGATGTGCTCTCTGGACTGCGTCAGCACCTGGATCGTCACATCGTCCGGGATCAGATCCTGCTCGATCAGCGTGCGGCAAAATTCAAATTCCGTATCGCATGCCGCCGGGAACCCGATCTCGATCTCCTTGAATCCGATCTTCACGAGCGCGGAGAAATACTCGAGCTTATCCTCCAGCGACATCGGGGTCACAAGTGCCTGATTGCCGTCGCGCAGATCGACGCTGCACCACTGCGGCGCATGGTCGATATAGGTTTTCTGCATCCAGTCTGTTTTCGGTGCAGGCGCGGCAAAAAACTGCCGGGTATACTTTTCTGCATTTCTCATGTTGAACACCTCCGTAATTTATCTGCCGGGAAGGGCTGATAACAAAAAATCGCCCCTCTCCATGAATCCGGAAAGAGACGAAGCTTCTGTCTGAATACTCCGCGGTACCACTCTTCTTGACACGCAACTGTGCCCGCTCTGCTGCGTCGCATGAACGCATCTCTCTGTGACGGGAGAACCCGGTCAAGCCTAATTGCATCGCTGCGTTCAGCCGACTGCTCAGGGAGGAGTTATGACCCTTCGTCCGCTGCTGCCTTTCAGCCGGGGGCAGCTCTCTGGAAGCGTTCGGAAAAGGCTTTTGTTCCCTTCATCGCATTTATATATAAAGTATAGCATAATTCATACCGTTTGTCAAGCACCTTTTCGGCGGTTATGCAAAATCAGCCGCCGGCAGTTGAATACCGGCGGCTGTATCGGAATCAGTTGTCAGATTTTCTTCGCGATCTTTTTCAGGATGAGCTCGGTGTCGTCCGTTGTGACATTGCCGTCGCCGCTGATATCGGCGTTCAGCCTGCCCAGATCGGTGATGACGGCTTCTCTGTCCTCGGCGGCAAATCTTGCGACCAGAACCGCGTCTGCGACGTCAACCGAACCGTCGGCATTCGCGTCACCGTTTCCGGCAATGTCGTTGAATGCTTTGTAGGTGATATTCGCAAGCCCTGTCCGGAAACTCTGTGCATCCTGCTGTTCAGCGGGATACAGATAACGCCATTCCAGTGTGCTGCCGTCTGTATCCAGACGGATATACACGATTTCTTCCTGTTCGGCAATCGCAAGGATTTTCTCCGAGCCTGCATCATCAAACCAGTATTCGATCAGCGTGAGGCCGCTGCCGCCGAAATAATCCGGATACGCCTGTGCCGCGGCGAGATCCTGCATTGCCTGCTCAAAGGAACCGGCTTTTCCGGTGATCACACTGACTGCATTCAGTGTGAAGCGCGGTGTATCTTCCGGAAGATCGCCCCTGATCACGGCGCGCTCCCTGCGGAATTCCCCGATCAGACGGTTTTCTTTTTGCTCCAGCTGCTTCAGGGCGGCCTTCTGCGCAGCGGTCAGGGTGTTGTCAATGACCGTGACCGTCGCCGTGACCGTGCGGACGGGCGTATCCTGCGGCGAAAGACTGACCGCATCCGGATTCAGCTTGGCCGTGATGCGGATGACCGCGGTGCCCTCCGCTTTTGCTGTGACAAGTCCGTCACGGGTAACAGACGCGGCCTGACTGTTGTCCGAAGTAAACTGCAGGGATTCCGCGTAATAGCATTCTGCGTCCCAGACAGCTTTCAGCTGGTATGTTTCTCCGGCATTCAGTGTGAGCGCCGGTGTTTCTGCTGCGAAGCCGTATAATTCGGGCTCCGGATCGGTATATTCCTGATTCACCGGCATTGTCGTGACCGGTTCCGTCGCTGCCGGTTCCGCTGCGGCGGGTGCAGAAGCTGCTGCACAGCATAACGCTGCAAGAATCAATGCGGATAAAAAGGCTGTCGTTTTCATCATGATCCCTCCTTAGCTCAGTAGCTTTTCAAACAGATTTTCTTCCCGGCTGCTGCCGTGTATCACATGAACCAGATCCTGCTGTTCGACAATCAGGTCGATATAATCCGTGCCGGAATCGTCCAGCCAGTATTCGATTCTGGTGACACCGCTGCCGCCGACATAATCCGGATACGGATAAAGTTCCTGAAGTCTGTCTTTGACTGCACGAAAATCCATGCCGCTGCTGACCATTTCCATGACCTCCGCAAGCGTGATGCGGGGTGCATCCGCGGCAAGCTCGCCGCGCAGCTGTGCAAGCCGACGTTTGTATTCGCCGATCATGCGGTCACCCTCACGCACGACCTCATCCTCGGAAGTCATAAGCATGACCGGATGCGGCTCTGCTGTTGCTGTGGTCTGTACGGTTGTTTCTTCCGCCGTGGTGACAGGCGGTGCAGTCGTCAATATTGCAGGCTCTGCGGAAGATTCCGGTTCCGCGGGCGGTTCTGTCTCTGCGGCGGGCTCCGTGACGGCGGGCTCGGTTTCCGTGACCGTGACCGTCTGAATCTGCAAGGTTTCCGTGACGGCGGCAGTTTCAGTCTTTACGGATACCGTCGTTTGCGCGGTTGTCACGGCAGAAGTCTCCGTATATGCGGCTGTGACCTCCTGCACCACGGAATCCGGCTGCGTACTCTGTGCCGTCAGCTCATCACGGTTCCCGTGGATCAGAAATGCACCGACACCGACGGCAAACAGCATACAGGCTGCCAGTGCCGCCGCCGTGATCCAGCGCGGCGCGGAAAGGCCGGGCGTATCCGCATCGGGGTTCCGGTACGGCACCGTTCCTGCCGGGGAGACTGCCGCTGTGCTGACAGCCGGCTGATCGCTCTGCGCCGCATAGGATGCAGTACAGGCCGTCACGATCATCTCATCCGGCAGCGTGTTCATCAGCTCCAGAAAAGTCTCAGCATTCAAAGCAATCCCTCCTCCCGCAGATATGTTTGCAGACGCTTCCGCAGTCTTGCCAGCGTGACCTTCACAGCGTTCTCCGTCATCCCGAACCGCGCAGCGAGGTCGGCGACGGCCGCGGACTGCCAGTACCGGCAGATAAACAGATCACGCTGCTTCTCCGGCAGATTTTGCAGGAACACCGTGACCGCCTGCATCAGCTCGCGCTGTTCCAGCTCCCGCTCGACGTTCTCCGCCGCGGGAAAGATCTCTGTCAGCTCGTCCAGTGCCTGCGAGACCTGCCCGCCGCCGCGCTTGCCTCTCCGGCGTGATTTGTACCGGTCAAGAGCTGCGTTGCGGACGGTTTTCAGAAGGTACGCACAGTAGTTTTCCGGGTTCGCGGGCGGGATCGCATTCCAGACGCGCAGCAGCGCATCGTTCAGGCATTCCTCCGCATCCTCATCGCTGCCCAGAATATTGCGTGCAACAGACCGGCAGAGCGCACCGTACAGCTGTACGGAATCTTTCAGCGCCTGCTCGTCTCTGTTATGCAGCATCAAAAGAATTCTTTTGCCGTCTATGGCGATCACCGCCTTTCGTGTTTCCCTTCACCCGTTATAACGACATTTTGCGCATAAGGTTACAGCGATATGAAAAAATTTTTCGTATCTTCATTTTATCATCGGCGGCACGGTTTGTCAATGCAAAAGAAAGGAGCAGCATGATCGCTCATACTGCTCCTTGTTTCGTATATGCAATTATCTGTCGAGATACCGGCAGGCTGCAAGGGCAGCCGAAGCGCCGTCCGCGGTCGCGGTCACGACCTGACGGATCGCCTTCGTGCGGCAGTCGCCTGCTGCAAACAGACCCTCTGTTCCGGTCTTGCAGTTCTCATCGGAGATGATATAGCCTGCGGGATCAAGCGCTGCAAATTCCGCAAACGCGCCGTTCTCCGGCTGCTGACCGATCGCGGCGAACATGCCTGTCACGGAGAGCACCTCCGGCGTTTTGTCCGCGCCCTTCAGAATGCGGATGCCGTTCAGCCTGCCCTCACCGAGCAGCGCATCGACTGTCGCATCACAGATCACGCTGACGTTTTCGAGCTTCGAGACGCGTTCCTGCAGCACGGGATCACCGGTCAGCTCCGGCAGATTCTGCACGATCGTGACCGAGGTGCAGATATCCGAAAGGAACACGGCGTCCTGCAAAGCGGTGTTGCCGCCGCCGATCACCGCAACATCCTGATCGCGGAAGAATGCGCCGTCACAGACTGCGCAGTAGCAGACACCGTGACCCGTCAGCTCCGCCTCATGCGGCAGGCCGAGCGTCCGATGCTTCGAGCCGGTCGCAAGGATCACGCTTTTCGCCTGATAGCTGCCGTATTCGCCGGTCAGCGTAAAGCCCTGCGCATCCTTTGCGATCGCAGTGATATTGTCCATTTCCAGCACGGTGCCGTGTGCCTCCGCCTGCGTCATCAGCTTTTCGGCAAATTCCGCGCCGCTGATCTCCATGGCAGTCGGATAGTTCTCGATCTTCGGGGAAAAGGTGATCTGTCCGCCGAAGTTCTCCTTCTCAATGACGATCACCGATTTGCCCGCTCTCCGTGCATAGAGCGCGGCTGTCAGACCGGCAGGACCCGATCCGACAACCGCGATATCATAAACCTTGCACATCACTGTGCGCTCCGCTTGACGGTCTCATCCGCGAATCTGCGGATATTGGAGACATTGACGACCGACTCGAAGCTGTCACCGGAGACAACGACGAGCGTCGGTGCCTGGTGAATGTCGAACTGCTCGACCATTGCAGGCTCCTCGTCCGCGATCACCTTCTTGTAGGCGATGCCGGCCTGATCGAGGAAACGCTCTGCCATTTTGCAGTTCGGGCAGGTACGCGTCGCAAACAGCAGGATCTCCTGCTCGGTCTCACCGGACTTGACCGCCGCAACGGATTCCGGCACATTGACAGCGCCCGTTCTTTTCAGGATGCTGTTCTCAATCACATACTCCTTGCGGTCCTTGAACTCCTGCGCCTTGCCGTCGTTGAAGTTCTTGACCGGGCGGTAGTAGCCGGTGATCCGGCTGTAGACCTCTGTCTCGCAGCCGCATTCCGGACACACATACTGCTCGCCGACCAGATAGCCGTGGTTCTTGCAGACGGAATAGGTCGGGGACATGGTGTAGTACGGCAGCTTGTAATTCTCCGCGATCTTGCGGACGAGATTTGCGGCAGCCTTCCAGTCCGGCAGCTTTTCGCCGAGGAATGCGTGGAACACGGTACCGGAGGTATAGCGGGTCTGGAGGTCATCCTGAATATCCAGTGCGGAGAAGATATCCTCGGAGAAGCCGACCGGCAGATGCGAGCTGTTCGTGTAATACGGGGTCTTGCCCGGCTCTGCTGCGGTGATGATATCCGGATACTTTGCGACATCATGCTTGGCCAGACGGTAGGTCGTGGATTCAGCCGGCGTTGCTTCCAGATTGTAGAGGTCGCCGTATTCCTCCTGATAATCCATCAGACGCTCGCGCATGTGGTCGAGCACCTGCTTGGTGAATTCCTGTGTCTCAGTGTGGGTCAGATCCTTGCGGAGCCACTTGGCGTTCAGGCCGACCTCGTTCATACCGATCAGGCCGATCGTGGAGAAGTGGTTGTCCAGCGTGCCGAGATACCGCTTCGTGTACGGATACAGACCCTCGTTCAGCAGCTTCGTGATGATCGTGCGCTTGATCTTGAGGCTGCGTGCTGCGATATCCATAAGCTTGTCAAGACGGTGATAGAAGTCCTGCTCGTCCTCTGCGAGATAGGCAATGCGCGGCATGTTCAGCGTAACCACGCCGACGGAACCGGTGCTCTCGCCGCTGCCGAAGAAGCCGCCGCTCTTTTTGCGGAGCTCACGGAGATCGAGACGCAGACGGCAGCACATGCTGCGGATATCGCTCGGCTCCATGTCGCTGTTGATATAGTTGGAGAAGTACGGCGTACCGTATTTCGCGGTCATCTCGAACAGCAGACGGTTATTCTCGGTCTCGGACCAGTCAAAGTCCTTGGTAATGGAATAGGTCGGGATCGGATACTGGAAACCGCGTC
>JAFWQJ010000080.1 GCA_017545185.1 Oscillospiraceae bacterium
ACAATGCAAAGGTCAACTCGGCTGAAACGATCGCAAGGGTTCTCGGCGGTAAGTCAGAGGATAAATCCGAAGCTGAAAAGCCTGCCGAAAAGAAAAAGACCACGAGAAGAAAGTCAACGCCAAAGGCAGCAACTAAAACACCGCCCCAAAAGACTGGCGGTAGAAAAAAGAAAAGCGATAATCCCGAAGGCACGGGAGAATCGCAGATGTCAACATTATAGAATTTAATCAACGAAAGTGGAACCAAGAAAAAGAAATCAAAAAACGTGTGATTTTGGTAGAAAAAATGGTAGAAAAAAAGCGACGTTCACGCTTATATTGTCTACCAACGATCAGCGAAATCCCTGTTAAATCGGGCAGAAACGGAAAAATTTACAATCAAACTCATATAATAGAGTAGACAAATGCACGATTTTATGTTATAAGCGGGTAGAACCCGCAGCCGGTTTTGCCCCCATGCAGCGTATCCTGAAACTTTTTCGTCTGTCTCCCATTGAAATTTAGCGTGTAATATGTTATAATAGCACGGGAGGGATGCATGATGAAACAGCAAACCGCGCATCTCACGCTGCTGCCGCATCATCTGCTCTGCATCCCGCATTTCACGGGGCACGGCTACGACGCAGCGTTCACCGCCAATATGACCGCGGTCACGGAGCTGCTCCGGTCGCATCCGGAGACGACGGTCACGCTGGCACCGGACTGCGACGACCTCTGCAAAGTCTGTCCGCATAACAGGAACGGCCGCTGCGATTCACAGGAGAAGGTCACAGCATTTGACCATGCCGTACTGGCAGACTGCGGTTTTTCCGAAGCACAGACGGATACATGGGCGTCGATCGCCGGGACCGTCCGCAGCCGCATTCTGCTGACCGAAGAATTTGCGCGCATCTGTGCGTCCTGCGAATGGTTCGCGCTCTGCCGCAGAATCCACGCTGAAAAGGAGTTTTCCAAATGACAAACACAACCGCAAAAACTGTACCCTCACGTTTCCGGACGCTTGATCTGGTGTACATTGCCGCAGGTGCCGCGCTGATCGCGGTCTGCTCGTGGATCAGCATTCCGACCTCGATCCCGTTCACGATGCAGACCTTTGCCGTATTCCTGCTGATGTCGCTGCTCGGCGGCAAACGCGGAACGCTCTCCGTTCTCGTATATCTGCTGCTCGGTGCGGCGGGACTGCCGGTCTTTGCCGGATTCACCGGCGGCATCGGCATTCTGCTCGGCAACACGGGCGGCTATCTCGCCGGATTTTTGCTGCTCGGCGTGATATACATGCTCATGACCAAGCTGTTCGGGGAACGGCTGCTGACCGAAATATCGGCGCTGCTTCTCGGTCTGGCTGTCTGCTATGCCTTCGGAACGGCGTGGTTCCTGCTCGTGTATACGAAGGCAAACGGCGCGGTCGGGCTCGGCACCGTGCTCGGCTGGTGCGTGCTGCCGTTCATCCTGCCCGATCTGCTCAAGCTTGCCCTTGCGCTGACGATCTCAAAACGGATCGTGCCGTTTATCAAAAAATAAACCGACAAGCCCCGCTGACTGCCTTCGTCAGCGGGGTTTTGTATGATGTGACAAATCAGCAGGGGCAAAACTGGCTGTTATTCCAAAAAAAATGAAAAAGCCTTGTTTTCTGCAAAAAACGCATTATAATTATATTATCCGGGGGAGATCTTTCAAAGGAGTTGTTATGATGAAAACTTTACGAAAAATCTCTATGATTCTTGCAGCGTGTCTGGCGGTTACGGGAACCGTCAATATGCTGCCGCTTACCCAGACCGCACAGGCATCGACAAATCTTGCAGAGGATCCGCGGGAAGTTCTTGTTTCGGATGATCTAGCCGAGGCAGGCGAAATCCAGTACAGGCTTTGCGGTGACCATGCGGAGGCCGCGCTTCTCATTGACGCGGCGAACTGTACAAAGGCCGAGATCGTGCCGGAGATCCGGGGACTTCCTGTTACCGCGATTTCCGAGGGCGCATTCAACGGCTGCAAAAAACTGAAGGAAATCACGATTCCGGAAAGCGTGACCTTCATCGGGAAAAACGCGTTCCTGGATACGCAATGGCTGAAAGACCGGAAAGCCGAAAATCCGTTTGTCATTGTGAACGGTATTCTGATTTCCGGCAAGGATACCGACGGCAGGGCTGTCATTCCGGACGGCGTCACCGCAATCGCGGACGGTGCATTTCAGGGATGCACATCCATGACCGAAGTAACGGTTCCTGACGGCGTGACGTCGATCGGAGCAGAGGCGTTCCGCTCCTGCTGGGCACTGAAAGGCATTCAGCTGCCGGACAGTGTCGGAAGCATCGGGGGAGCAGCGTTCAGCGAATGCAGAGCCCTGACCTCTGCCGTTCTGCCGAAGGATCTGGAAAGTATCCCCGATGCGGCGTTTTACGGCTGCAGAAAGCTTACGGATTTTGCAATGCCGGAAACCGTCAAAAACATCGGAAGTCATGCATTCGACGGATGTGCCTGCCTGACCGGAAATGTCATCCCGCCTGCACTGAACAGTCTCGGTGCGCTTGCATTTGCAGGCTGCACGGGGCTGACCGCAGTCAAGATTCCGGAAGGCGTGACCGGCATTCCTGACGGCGCCTTCGGCGGATGCACCAATCTCGCGGAGATCACGGTTCCGGAGAGTGTCACCGATTTCGGAGAGCATGTGTTTTCCGGTACGGCATGGCTTGCCGCAAAACAGCAGGAAGACCCGGTCGTTACGCTCAATCATGTCGTGATTGACGGATCGGCGGCCGAGGGAGATGTCATCATTCCGGACGGTGCAGTGAAGATCGCGCGCCGCGCATTTGAGGAAAATCTGAAACTGACAGCTGTTACGGTTCCGGAGGGTGTCACGGAAATCGGTGATCTTGCATTCTATCACTGTACGGCGCTGAAAAATGTCAGCCTGCCGGACAGCCTGACGGAACTGGGCGGCGCTGTGTTTTACTGCTGCAGCAGTCTGGAGGATGTGACGGTACCGAAAAATGTTCCGGAGATCTATGATGCAACATTTGCCGAATGCTCCGGACTGAAACGGCTCACGATCCTCAATCCGGCCTGTAAGATCGAATACGGCGCCGGCAGCACGATCTACGTCGAGTACGGCAGAAAATGCGTCACGCTCTGCGGCTACGGGAACTCCACTGCTGCTGATTATGCAAATTTTTACAAGGAACATTACAATTTTGAGCCGATCGAACCGTCGCTGAAACGCGGCGACGCCAACTGCGACGGCTCCGTCGATATCTCGGACGCAGTGCTGATCTGCCGGTTCACGGTCGGCGATGAAGACGCGTCGATCACGGATCAGGGGCGGGTCAATGCCGATGTCACGCAGGACGGCAAGGTCGATACGGGGGATTCCGAGAAGTTGCTGAAATACATTGCGAAAAAGCTGACAAGCCTTGAACCCGAAGCATGATATAACATGAAGCGTAAACAGCAGCGGAACGGCCGAAGCCGGAAACGCTGCTGTTTATTTTCTGCAGCCCCTCCGTGCCCGGTAAGGCGCGCGCATTTTTCGCCTGAAACCTTGCTTTTTTTCAAAAAGTGTGGTATAATATGGGAGATTATCCGCAAATCAAAGAAAGGATGCATCCATGTTATACCCCATAGCAATACTCCTGCTGCTGGTGTTCTCGGCGCTGTTCTCTGCGTGCGAGACCGCTTTTTCCAGCGTCAACAAGATCCGCCTGAAAAGCGAGGCCATGCAGGGAAGCAAAAAAGCCGCACGCGCACTGGAGCTCGCGGAGTCCTTTGACCGCGCTCTGACTGCCATTCTCATCGGCAACAATCTGGTCAATATCCTCTCCGCTTCACTCGGCACGATCCTGTTTACCAGATGGTTCGGGCAGGGCGGCGTCGGCATCTCGACGGCGGCCATGACCGTGCTCGTGCTGATCTTCGGCGAGATCCTGCCGAAAAGCTATGCCAAATCCCACGCAGAGCAGATGACGCTGTTCTTTGCGTCGCCGCTGCACGGACTGATCGTGCTGCTGACGCCGGTCATCTTCCTGCTCAATCAGATCTCAAAGCTCGTGCTGAAAACCGCCGCGGAGCCCTCTGTCACCGAAGATGAACTGAAGGTCATCGTCGATCAGATCGAGGAGGAGGGCGTGCTCGAGGAACAGGAAAGCGATCTGGTGCGCTCCGCGCTCGAATTTGACGAGATCTCCGTGGACGAGGTGCTCGTCCCCCGCGTGCGCGTCACCGCGATCCAGAAGAATACCCCGATCGGCGAGATCAAGGAGATCTTCCTCTCCGAGCGTTATTCGAGACTGCCGGTCTATGACGATTCCATTGACGACATCATCGGCTTTATCACGGAAAAGGATTTCTTCGGGCTGCTTGAACACAACGGCACCGGCATCGAACCGATCATCAAGACCATTCTGCGGCTGCCCGAATTTGCCCGCATCAGCGAGGCGATGCGGCAGATGCAGCGCGCCAAGTCGCATATCGCGATCGTCATTGACCAGTACGGCGGCACCAAGGGCATTGTGACGCTTGAGGATATCATCGAGGAGCTGGTCGGCGAAATTTACGACGAAGCGGACGAGGTCGTGCCGCTTGTCACCAAGCGCGGTGAGCGGAGCTGGGAAGTCTCCGGCGAGCTTTCGATCGCAGACCTCTGCGACGCGCTCGAACTGCCGGAGCACAGCATCGAGACAGAATGTACATCCGTCGGCGGCTGGTTCACCGAGCTGGCCGGACACATGGCCGAAAAGGGCGAGACCGTCAGCGGCGACTGGTTCAGAATGACCGTGCTCCATACACAGGAGCAGCATATTCAGCGCATTTTGCTCGAACTGACCGAACAGGAGCCCGAACCGCAGAGCTGACCGGCATATACCTTAAAAAAATATAAACAGAAAAAGAAGTTGAGACAAAGACTATGAACCGTGAAATATTTGACAGGCTGTATGCGGCCGGCGTGCTTGACCCTGTCAGCGCGCAGTATCTCTGGCTGCCTGATATGGAATGTTTCCCGCCCGAGGATGCGAAGCATTACCGGGATGAATACTGCACAAGCGGCGTGCTCAAGGGGCTGACGGCCTTCGCTGCCAGCAGCGCCGGAGACCTGTTCTGCTGGGATTCCCATGACCGCGTATGGCTGGTCCCCCCCGATGACGGTATGCGCGTTTACTACGCGGCAAGCCTCGGGGATGCGGTCTACCGCAGGCTGCTGGAATTTGCAAACGATGCCTTCGGAAATATCTGCTCCGACGAAGAAAAGCAGGCGCTGCCGCCCGGCGAAGCAGACTGCGTGATCTCGCAGTCCGAGGCACTGGCGCTGCTCGCGGATTATGACACGGGCTTTCAGGAGCTGCTCTCTGCCGGCCAGCATGATGTGCTCCGCGCACTGATCCGCGGCGGCTTTGACCGCAACGGACGCCTTCTCACCGATGCTGCCTGCAGAGCGCTGATCGGTGCGCTGCTGTATCCGGGCTGAGCCTTCGGTGCGCAGAACTCCGCGCACCTGAATATTAAAACAAAATTATTTCTTGAAAAGTTGCACCGAAACGTGCAACTTTTTTTGTTTTCTGCACCCTTTGTGGGGAACAGCTGTCATCCGGCAGCAGCGGGCGGTTTTCCGCAGGGGGACGCTTCTGCCGTACAACCGGAAAGGAGTATGCAATGGAACTGAACATCACAGTCCGGAACAGGCTGGCGGAATGCGCACCCGCGGTCATTGTCTGCGGGAATACCGGCGATACCGTCTGCTTTGATACGGACGCGGAATGGGACGCATTTCCGGAGAAAACGGCGCATTTCGCGTACTGCCGGAACGGGACCGAATGCCATACGGATGTACCGTTTACAGGCAGCCGCTGCGCTGTTCCCGCGGTACACGGCACAGACCTGCTCGCGGTCGGGCTGTATGCCGGCGACATCCGGACAACCGCACCGGCGCGGATCCCCTGCATCCCCGGCATCACGGAGCTGCAGGGCAGGACGTACCGGCCGGACCCGGAGATCTATCACGAGGCCGTGGAAATACTTGCCAGAATCCGCGGCGGCTTTGCGGACCGGGTCTGTCTCGCGGCGGATGCCGACGGCGATTTCATCGCGACAGCGGACGGACTCTGTATCGCCTGCAAGGAGTATTGATATGGACGAGAAATTTTACACACCCTATACCAAAACGGAGATCCTCCGCGCATTCCGGCGGGCGCTCGGCGATCTCACCGACCCGGAGGTCTTTGCGCTGATCCGGAACGAGGAGACTGCGCGGGAAGCAGCAGACAATGCGCTGGACGCGGAGATCACCGCGGTCGCAGCCGATCTCTCCGCCAACTATGCGAGAGCGGATGCGCTCGCCGCGGAAACAGCCGCAAGATCGGCGGCAGATACAGCACATGAGGCGGTTCTCGCCGTGCTTTCAGACAGCGCACCGAAAAATGCGGTCAATGTCGGGACGGTCTCCGGACAGACTGTCAACGGCATCACATGGACGGTCGATGCAGCAAACGGCACCGTCACGGCAAACGGCACCGCGTCCGGCAATTCGTTTTTCTATGTCTGGCCGGTCAACAGCAATGTGCCTTACGCATTCCCGACCGTACTGTCCGGCTGTCCGTCCGGCGGCGGCGCTTCGGCCTACGAGCTGCAGGCGGCGATCGGCTCGACGGTCTACCATGACTACGGCAGCGGCACGGAGATCCCCGCCGGCACGATCCGCTATATCACCTGCTGCATCCGCAGCGGCAACACGGTCAGCGATCTGGTCTTTCACCCGATGCTCTGCCCTGCCGCACTGCAGCCGGATCCGCCGCAGTTTGTCCCCTACTGCCCGACTTTGCCGGAGCTTTACCGCATGATGCTGCAGGGGCGTTCGGCAGCATCCGCTGAACAGGTACGCAGTGCGGAGGGATCCGCTGCGCTGCGGCCGGAAACGGAGGCCGATGATGCGTGAGATCCGGATCGCGGTCAGAAACAAGTGCCTGAAGGCCGAAGGAAAGCCGGAGATCGTTTGCGGCAACAGTGACTATCTGCTGTATTTCGAGCCGGACGAAGAATGGGCGCCGTATCAGGCAAAGACCGCAAGATTCTTCTGGTACGACAACCGCGAGCGGGCGTTCCTGCACACCGACATCCTGTTTGAGCACAACGCCGTGCAGGTGCCCGTCCTGCGCAATACCAATGAGGTCGCAGTCGGCATTTTCGCGGGCGATCTGCTCGCTTCCGCGCCGCTGCGCATCCCCTGTCTGCCCGCCGTCACCGACGGCTCCGACATCATCGCCCCGCTGCCGCCCGATCTGTATACGCAGCTGGTCGAATATCTGCGCGATCTCGCAGAGGGTGCCGTCATCCGGCAGACAGCCGTGCTCTGCTCCGACCGTGTCACGGTCCGGACAGAGCGATGCCGAACAGAACAGGAAACGGAGGGAGCATAATGGCAATCCGGATCGAACAAACCGGAAACAATGCGGAACAGATCGCCGAACTGCTCAGGGAGAGCGGTCTGTTTCATGAGGTCAGCTTCAACAGCAGCACACAGACCGCCGACTGCTTCGGCGCGGACGGAAAGCTGCGGTTCCGACTGCACACGCTTTATTCGGACAACAGAGAGCAGGCGCAGATGACGTTCCGCATCAGCGAGGGAAGCGCCTACAGCTGCGGGCTCACGACGCTGACCGGCAATTCATTGGCGGTCGAGACCGTGTATCTCTGCCGCCGCGGCGTGATCCTGAGCTGTATCAAAAGCGCGGTGCTGCTGACGAAAAACAATCTCGGGGAGAATCTGTTTGTCGTCGGAAACGAATCGGCCGGCTCAAAGGCAGACGCGCTGCGTTCGCTGCGTGTGTATGCCTACGGCGACAGCGTCAGAAACAGCTATCCCGTCAATCTGATCGCCGGTTACAATCAGCGGGACGGCGAGACCGTCTTTGTACCGTTCGCTTCGGCGCCCGGCAGCTCGGAAACGCTGTCCTATACGCCGCACGCGTTCTTTCTGCCGTATTATCAGTTTGATATCAGCGGCGCGATGCGCTCCGATACGCACCGCTATCTGACATTCGCGGGCTGCTGGGCGGTCTCCGACGACTGAACAAACACCTGCGCGGTCACAGCATACAATGTGCCCCGCCTGTGCCGGTTCCGGTGCGGGCGGGGTCATTTTTTGCGCCGGGAATTGACTTTTTTGCGGAAATATGGTAAGATGAAACAGTACAATCATCTTACAGAGAAATGAGGTACTGATATGAAAAACAGCATCCGGATCCTGACGGCCGCACTGCTCTGCATAATGCTGGCAGGCTGCGGAACGGAAGAACCCCCGCAGAATGAATCTCTCCCGAGCTATGATATCAATGTGGCCGATCTGCTCGCCGGAACGACCGCGCCGCCGGAGATCATCGCGACCGGCACCTTTGCGGAGGATTCCGCCGCGGAAACCGTGACCGAGGCTGCCGTGACAGACGCGGACGGTCAGCCCGCTGCCGGCAGCGAAGCGGCACAGGAAAATCCTGCAGCCGCGGAGATCCCGGCGGAGGTACAGAACCAGGAAGGCTATGATATGGCGCAGATCTTTGATGCGGACGGGTTTGCCGCGGTCAGCTGCACCGGAACCGTCACCGCACCGGACGGCCTGAACCTGCGGGAGACCCCCGGCACCGGCGGCAAAAAGATCACGTTGCTCGAAGACGGCACCGCAGTCGAGGTGCTCGGCCTCAAAGTCAGCGGAAAGCTCTATGACCTCAATGACCGCTGGCTCAAGGTGCGCGCAGACGAACAGGAGGGCTATGCGCTTGCGGAATATATCGCAGTCGAATGCAGCACGCCCGCCGCACAGCTTTCCGAGCAGGAGCGCGCCGCACTCGGCACGGTGCTCTACTATCAGGCGATGCATCTGTATCCGGATTATCACCGGCACGCGGGGCCGCGCGGAGACTATCTCGATCAGTTCAAGGACGGCTTCTGCCGCGTCGTGACGAACGGCGCCGCCGGCGATGCGCTCACGCTTGCGAATCTGAAAAAGGAATTTCACCGGTATTTCTCCGCAGACTGCGACAACTATCTCGATGAATGCTATATCGAGGACATGGGCAAGCTCTATGTGCTGGTCGGCTACGGCGACAATGTGTCCACCGATTACGTCCTGCCCGACCGCATGACCGCGCAGTCGGATACCGAGCTGAAATATGACATTCTTGTGCATCATCATCCTGAGTTCGCCGATGCGGATTTCCCGGAATGGGCGCATGACACCTTCCGCCTTGTCTATGAGGACGGATCCTGGAAAACCGCTGAGATCAAGGAAGAATACTAAAGGCAGCACCGCACAAAGCCCGCCTGACGGCTTGGCAGCGCATCTACTTGCATCTTTTCCGCCATCTTGCACAGAAACTCCTTGCTGGGCGTCAGCCCAGCGGCGTCATTTCTATACAATCTGACGAAAAATCTGACTGCATATCTGCACCGCCAGCTCTGTGCGGTGTTGCCTAAACCGGAACGACCGCCGCTGTGCGGTCTTTTCCGTGTATACGCAAACGGAGGGCAATATGAAAAAATTGCTGCGGCTGCTCGCAGACTACAAAAAAGAATGCATTTTGGGGCCGCTGTTCAAGATGCTGGAGGCGACCTTTGAGCTGTTCGTTCCGCTGGTCGTCAAGTCGATGATCGACCGCGGCATCGGCGGAAACGACCGGGGCTATATCGTCCGGATGTGCCTGCTCATGGCACTGCTCGCCGCGGTCGGCCTGACCTGCACGATGTTCGCGCAGTTTTTTGCGGCGAAGGCGGCGACCGGCTTTTCCGCGAAGCTCCGGCACACACTGATGCAGCATATCCAGCGGATGACCTACACCGACCTCGATACGCTCGGCACATCCTCGCTCATCACCCGCATGACCAGCGACATCAACCAGCTGCAGACCGGCGTCAACCTGACGATCCGCCTGCTGCTGCGCTCCCCTTTCATCGTGTTCGGCGCGATGATCATGGCGTTCACGGTCGATGTGAAGGCCGCGCTCATTTTCGTCGCGGCGATCCCGCTGCTGTCTGTCGTCGTGTTCGGCATCATGCTGCTGACGATCCCGATGTACCGCAAGGTGCAGGAGCGGCTGGACGTCCTGACTGAAACGACCCGCGAGAACCTCACCGGCGTGCGCGTGATCCGTGCGTTCCGCAATGAGGAAGCCGAGGCACAGGAATTCCGGGACGAAAACGCCGCGCTCGTCGCGATGCAGAAAAAGGTCGGACGGCTCTCCGCTCTGATGAATCCGATGACCTACGTCATCGTCAATCTGGCGGTCATTGCGCTGATCTATGTCGGTGCGCTCCGCGTCGAGACCGGCATTCTGACGCAGGGCGCGGTCATCGCGCTGTATAATTACATGTCGCAGATCCTCGTTGAGCTCATCAAGCTGGCGAACCTCATTATCACGCTGACAAAGGCCGTTGCCTGCGGCGACCGCATTCAGGCGGTGCTCGAGACCGGGCATCCGGTGCCGGAGGACGATTCCGTGCCGGAGATCGACGAAGCAAAGCGCGGCACGCTCTGCTTTGACCGCGTGTCCTTTACCTACGCAAACGCCGCGGAGCCCTCGCTCAGCGATATCTCATTCACCGCAAAGCGCGGCGACGTCATCGGCATCATCGGCGGTACGGGCTCGGGCAAATCGACGCTCGTCAACCTGATCCCGCGCTTCTATGAGCCGACCGCCGGCACCGTCACCGTGGACGGCATTCCGGTCACGGAATTCCCGCACAAGGCGCTCCGCAGCCGCATCGGCGTTGTCCCGCAGAAGGCCGTGCTCTTTCACGGAACGATCCGGCAGAACCTGCTCTGGGGCAAGGCGGATGCGTCTGAACATGACCTGCAAGACGCGCTGAAAACCGCGCAGGCACTCGATGTGGTCGCGTCCAAGTCGGACGGGCTCGACGAAATGCTCTCCGAAAACGGACAGAACCTCTCCGGCGGTCAGCGGCAGCGTCTGACGATCGCCAGAGCACTTGTCCGAAAGCCGGAGTTCCTGATCCTCGATGACAGCGCATCGGCACTGGATTTTGCAACGGACGCGGCACTCCGCAAAGCGCTCAGGGAGCTGCCCGACCGTCCGACCGTGCTGATCGTTTCGCAGCGGACGGCATCCATTCAGCACGCGGATCAAATCCTCGTGCTCGACGACGGCAGGCTCGCCGGAAGCGGCACGCATGAGGAGCTGCTCCGAAGCTGTGAAATTTACCGTGAGATCCACGATTCCCAGTTCCCGAAGGAGGTGGCTGCAAATGGCTGACAAGCAAACCGGCATCCAGATGCAGACGCTCCGCAGGGTGCTCCGTGACCTGAAACGCTACAAGCTCTGGCTGATCCTGACCGTGCTGCTCGCGTTCGTGACCGTCGCGCTGACGCTCTATGTCCCCATTCTGATCGGCCGCGCGATCGACAACATCGCAGGCGCCGGGAACGTCGATCTCGACGCGGTCACACGCATTCTGCTGACCGTCGGCATTTCGGTCGCGGTCACCGCGCTCGCACAGTGGATCATGAGCATGGCGCATAACAAAATTGCGTATGAGGTCGTTGAGGATATCCGGAACCGCGCGATCAGCCGCATTGAGCAGCTTCCCCTCTCCTACCTCGACCGGCAGCCGACCGGCGTCACGGTCAGCCGCATGATCTCCGACGTCGATCAGTTCGCGGACGGCCTGCTCATGGGCTTTACGCAGCTGTTCACCGGCGTCCTGACCATTCTCGGCACGCTGCTCTTTATGCTGTCGATCCACCCCGGCATCACGCTCGTTGTCTTTGTCATGACGCCGCTCTCGCTGTTTGTCGCGGCGTTCATCGCAAAGCGCACATACTCGATGTTCCGCGTACAGGCCGAGACAAGAGCCGAGCAGACCGCCGTCATCAATGAGACGATCGCGAACCAGAAGGTCGTGCAGGCGTTCGGGCATGAATCCGAAACAATGACGCAGTTCGATGAGATCAACGACCGTCTTGCCGCCGCATCCCTGAAAGCGACCTTCTACTCCTCGCTGACGAATCCCTGCACGCGCTTTGTCAATGCGCTCGTCTATGCGTCTGTCGGTCTGACCGGCGCGCTCGCCGCGATCCGCGGCACGATCACGGTCGGACAGCTGAGCTGCTTTTTAAGCTACGCGAATCAGTATACAAAGCCGTTCAATGAGATCTCGGGCGTCATCACCGAGCTGCAGAATGCGCTCGCCTGCGCTGACCGCATCTTCTCGCTGATCGACGAGCCGACCGAGATCCCCGATGCGGACGATGCGTTCACGCTCGAACAGGCAGAGGGTGCCGCCGCGTTCGACGATATCTCGTTCTCCTACACGAAGGAGCGCCCGCTGATCGAGCACTGTTCGGTCAATGTCGAACCGGGTCAGCGCGTCGCGATCGTCGGGCCGACCGGCTGCGGCAAGACCACGCTCATCAACCTCATCATGCGCTTTTACGATGTCAATGACGGCGCCGTCCGCATCGACGGGCACGATATCCGCGGCATCACGCGGCACAGTCTCCGCGGACAGCTCGGCATGGTGCTGCAGGATACATGGCTGAAGGCCGCGACCGTCCGCGAGAACATCCGCATGGGCAAGCCCGATGCGACCGATGAGGAGATCATTGCCGCCGCAAAGGCTGCACACGCGCACAGCTTCATCAAGCGTCTGCCGCAGGGCTATGACACGGTCATCAGTGACAAGAGCGGCGCGCTCTCGCAGGGGCAGAGACAGCTGCTCTGCATCGCAAGACTGATGCTCTGCCTGCCGCCGATGCTCATCCTCGACGAAGCAACATCCTCCATTGATACGCGCACCGAGCAGAAGATCCAGTCCGCATTTCAGAAGATGATGCAGGGGCGCACCTCGTTCATCGTCGCGCACCGGCTCTCCACGATCCGCGAAGCCGACCTGATCCTCGTCATGAAGGACGGGCAGATCATCGAGCAGGGCGATCATGCGTCGCTGCTCAAACAGGACGGCTTTTACGCGAATCTCTACCGCTCCCAGTTTGCGCATACCGCAACATAAGCAAAAACGCAGCGTGGAATGGCTCCGCGCTGCGTCTTTTTATGCTTCCATCTGCTTGCCGAGAAACTGCGCCGCCGCGCTGATCAGCGACCGCTGCAGGTCGGTCGGCAGCAGCATTTCGTCCGGCGGATCGAGAAACGCGACCGCGCCCGTGACATCGCCCGCCGTGATGACCGGCATACAGCAGAACGCCGTGCGCGGCAGTCCCTCCACCGGCCGGAGATGCGTCCGGTCGCTCTCCTTTGCGCCGTAAATACGCCGGTTTTCCATCAGATCCTCCAACTCCGGCGATACGCGCCGCTCGTAGTATTCCTTCTTCTGCGTGCCCGATACCGCAACAACATGGTCGCGGTCAAAGACCAGCACCGCACAGCCCGCAAGCCGCTGCATAATGTCCGCGACCTGCGCCGCGTTCTCGCTCATCTCCCCCAGAACCGAATACTTCCGGAAGATCACTTCCCCGTCTGCACTCGTGTATATTTCGAGGGGGTCGCCCATCCTAATCCGGAGTGTTCGGCGAATTTCTTTCGGTATGACGACTCTGCCGAGGTCGTCGATTCTTCTCACAATACCGGTTGCTTTCATGATATCCTCCTAGTTTCAATTTTGATAAATTGGAAAGCATATCGGTATTGTTTGCCGAAAGCCGGAAAATATGCGAGTAGAGAAAAATGGAAAGCTGAAAACAGATTCCTGACACTGTTCAGAGCGATATCTGAAAAGGAATATGTTTACTGTCTGTTTTTGTGATTGGCTTTATTAAACTTTGCGATCGTTTTGAATTTCTCTTCTTTTGCAGCCAGATACCCCTCAGCGTCATCGGAGTAAGCATTTTCAGCTTTCAGCTTTTCATACGAAGAAAACCGTTCCGCTGACAGTTCTCCGCTCTGGATCGCCTCCTGCACAGCACATCCCGGTTCCAAATGATGCGTACAATTTTTGAACCGGCACCCTTCGGCAAGCAGCTCGATATCCTCAAATGCAGTCGAAAGTCCATCGCCGCTATCCCACATTCCCATTTCGCGCATTCCGGGCGTATCGATTACCATTGCACCGCAGGAAAGCATCAACAATTCACGATGTGTCGTAGTATGCCTGCCTTTGTCGTCTCCTCGCAGTCCGTTTGTTTCAAGCCTGTCCTCTCCCAAAAGGTGATTGATCAGCGTTGATTTCCCGACGCCGGAAGAACCGACAAAAGCCAGCGTTTTTCCTGCTTTGAGATACGGTCCGATCTGGCTGTAGCCGTCCGTTTCAGCAAATGAGGTCGTAATGATATCAACGCCAATGGCGACACGTTCTATCTCTGCAATCTTTGTTGCAACATCATCGCAGAGGTCCGTTTTGGTCAGGAGGACCACAGGAACTGCACCGCTGTCCCATGAAGCAGTCAGATATCTTTCAATTCGCCTGAGATTGAAGTCAAGATTGAGCGACATACACAGGAATACAGTGTCAATGTTTGCGGCAACGACCTGTTCCGTAATTGTCTTTCCGGCTGCTTTCCGGACAAACACGCTTGTTCTCGGCAGAACATTATGTATCACTGCCCTGTCGCCGCTGGTTATGTCAGCCATAACATAATCTCCGACAGCTGGAAAATCAGATGCGGTTTTTGCATCGTACCTGAATTTTCCTGATACCTGCGCCTGCATCATCCCATCCTGATATATGACATGGTAAAGCTCCTTTTCCTGCAAAACAACACGGCAGACTGTAAGCTCCGGGTATTCCGTACGATATGCTTCAAATATAGGCGGTAAGTTTTCTAATTCCATTTTGCTCTCCTGTTTGTTTGATTGGATTCAACGATCCTTTTTCGGGGCTTTGAACAGCAGGATTCCCTTTATGATCAGCAACAAAAACATCATGACAGCGGCATAAGGAATTCTTGCCGC
>JAFWQJ010000008.1 GCA_017545185.1 Oscillospiraceae bacterium
ACGAAAGTGCGCTTCTTGTGTTATACTGTTCATAGACAACTTCCTTTTTGATATTGGTGTTTGGGTGGTACTTAACATTATATCATTTTGGAAGTTGTTTTTCTATCCCCTCTGTTACCTATCTATTGTATCATAACAATCTCTCCGAACAGTATTCTTGTTTCAGGCGGTCAGACTACGGTTGCTAACCTGTTTTACAACATGGCACGAAAAGCCGTCGGCCTTGTCGGCTTGTGGGACTGTGTCGCTTTTGATGAAGTCGCCGGTATCAAATTCAAGGACAAAGACGGCATTCAGATCATGAAAGATTACATGGCATCCGGCTCGTTTGCTCGCGGCAAAGAAGAAAAGGCTGCATCTGCGTCTATGGTCTTTGTCGGCAACATCAATCAAAGCGTAGATGTGCTGCTGAAAACATCCAGCTTATTCGATCCGTTCCCGCCGGAAATGGGTACGGACACAGCATTTCTGGACAGAATCCATTGCTATCTGCCCGGTTGGGAAATTCCGAAATTCCGTCCAGAACATTTTACGAACGATTACGGCTTTATCACGGACTATCTTTCGGAGTTTATCCGTGAGCTGCGGAAAGAGCAGTGCGGTGATGCGCTGGATCGTTATTTCCGGCTTGGTACGAATCTGAATCAGCGCGACACAATCGCTGTTCGCAAAATGGTCGGCGGTCTTGTGAAGCTGTTGTATCCGGACGGCAACTATACAAAGGAACAGCTTGAGGAAATCCTCAAAATCTCATTGGAGATGCGCCGCAGAGTGAAGGAACAGCTCAAAAAGCTCGGCGGAATGGAATTCTACGATGTGAATTTCTCCTATATCGACTTGGATACATCAGAGGAACACTATGTTTCCGTCCCTGAACAGGGCGGCGGAAAGCTGATACCGGAAGGTGTGTGCAATCCAGGACAGGTATACACTGTTGGACGCGGCAAATCCGGTATGCTCGGCGTGTTCAGACTGGAATCACAGATGGTTTCCGGTAACGGAAAGATCGAGCGCACCGGCATCGGCACTGACCGTGAAGCAAAGGAAGCATCGAATACGGCATTCCATTTCCTGAAAGCAAATGCTTCTCGAATCAGCGCACATATCGACATTTCTTCGCAGGATTATGTCATCAACTATCAGGATTTGCAGGGTATCGGCATGACATCGACACTTGCACTGCCGACGCTGATCGCTATGTGCTCTGTTTCGCTTGGAAAGCCCGTTCTCAGCTCGATGGCAGTCTTGGGCGAAATCAGTATCAGCGGAACGATTATTAAGACAGATGAGCTTGCCAATTCTTTACAGGTGTGCCTTGACAGCGGCGCAAAACGTGTGCTTTTGCCTATCACATCGGCAGTTGATATTGCAACGGTTCCGCCGGAATTGATCGGTTGTTTCCAGATTCTTTTCTACAACAGCGCGGAGAATGCCGTATTCAAGGCTCTTGGTGTTGATTAAGCGGTATAACCCAAAAGTAGTGTAAGTCATGAAAAGGAAGAGAGGGTGATCAGATTGAATACGGAACAATCAATCTTGGATATCCTTTACAACTATGATGTATATGATACACTAACGAAATTATCTGCTCTAAACCTATTACCATATAATCAAAATAAAGCAATTATTTTTGATTATGTTATTGACCTAATCCTACATGAGAAAAAAGAGCAGTTTCAATCTAATAGAAAGATATCTCGACATCGTCTGGAACAAATTATCGGGCTCTCCTATCAGGTGAATCGGCACGCTATTGATCCAGCTGAAATGCCATTTGTTCAGAGAATCCAGTTTTATGGTAATAATTGGATTATGTGCGGAATCAATACAGATTGCGGCTATAATCTTCAAACCCTTATTAACTCTATTTTTCTTAGGGACAATAATCTTTCGTCTGATTTCAAAGACACAGTAAGCAGATTTCTTGAAGCAATACTTCGTATTTCAAATTCAATTGCAACGAACCTAGGCTTTTCTATGCAATCATTAGGACATTTTGAAAAGCAAAGAGTCGATGTCCCAGACGGAAATACATTGAAAAAGATGACTGACGCAATTTCATTCTCCATAGACGAGTTGAATGGCATAATTGAAGAACTGGAGATAGAATACTTATTCTCAGATTTTAATACTGTTAATCCGGCTTTAGAGAATTACGAATATGATTTTTGCTTTCATCCCTTTCTTATGATTTCTTCTAAGGAATTCATCTGTTTGAATCCGACTGTTTTTGCAACATTTGCAATTCATCGTATATTAGAATTGTCGCAGGACTATAATATGTATTCTGAACTCCTAATCGGTTTTAATAACGAATCCTGGGCGCAATGTAAATCATATTTGAAACCACTAGGACATTTATGTATCAATGAACAATCTATTGGCATTGAGTTGCAGAATACGGTGTCATACAAAGAAAAACTATTATCATTATCGAATGGCATACTGGTTTTATTTTTTCTGAGCAGCACTTATCCGACTGAGCCAGATGAAATAGATAGTTACTTGCCTATGGATCTAAAAACAAGATTTCAGGAAATTGAAGCCCAATTACCAGTTGAGGTCAATCGAGATAGAGTGTATGTATTAACCGTAATATCAAGGCTAAGCGGAACTATAATTCATGGCTTTTCTGATGTTCCGCCTAAAATGCTCACTCTTCGTCCTTTTGAATTACAATGTATTTCCATAAATGAGGACAGCCTGTTTTTGCCGCGTTATATAGATGCTGAAGAAAAGATGCATTTTCACAAAATGCCTACTATTGAAGATGCCTTAGATAAAATCTCCTACTTTACCTCAGCAGACTATTCCTTTTATACTGCTGATGATGTCGATTTAAGAGGCTCGGTTTCCATAATCGGTGTTGGAGATGCTGTGGATTATATTAATAAAGCATTACTGAAAGAAGATCGCCAACTTATTGAATCACCGGATTCACAGTATTATACCGAAGTGGTTAGCCAAGATGCAAAAAGAGCACTCTATTGTCCGACAGCATTTAATGATCGAATTATGCTGCTTTTGCATCTGCACAATATTGACATCTGGATATCTTCTGATTTATATACAAAATCTGACGAATTAAGTGTTTACTATTCGTTGGTTGATCTCATTTCATATTGGTTGGGTGAGGTGAGGTGCATATTGGAAAAACATATTTTCCCTTTTTCTTCGATAGTAATAATTAACAAGTTAACAGATGATATTGAAAAATACTACCATGAGCAAGAATTATCATCGCCTCTCCAAGAGTTACTTAATCTCAAAATGGATAAGAATGTTGTTCAGTTGTTGTGGACACCGGAAGCATATTATTCCGTATGCCAATCTGGTAACGAAAAGAAACTCATCGAGGTGATTCTAGATAATTTATTTAGCAATTTAAGTGCGGATCGAAGTGACTATCATCTTGAATCGTTCTTTGATTCTCCGCTAAAGCAAAGAATGCAAATATTAGAAAGCGACACCTATCCTTATCTTAAGCCAATTAATGAGAAACCGCGATTTGTATTGAGCTTATATGAAAATCAAATTCTGGATGAAATCGGACTCCATTTTCATTCGATGGGTTTGCCTTATGGTGAAATAACAAGCATCAAAAAAGATGCCGTATGCAATAAAATAGTAAGTTTTCTTTATAAAAAGTTTACGGGAATAATTTCAAACTACTCCTCATTTTCACTTTGCAAAAAGGCATATTATGACTTGGAAATAATCATGTTCCAGATGATGCAGTCACAAAAAAGGTTTGCTTATGATATTGCTTGCTATCCAGAGAAACGCGCCGAAATCGAAAGCTCATTTAATGAACTAAATAAATCTTCTATAGCTATAAAATTCTTAATTGAATATGCTTCGTCTGTTCAAAAATCAGGTGAGAAGTATGTTGATGAACTTGATTACGATTACTTGATTGCTTTATGTTCTCAGATTGTGAATTGGGCGAATACGGGTGATCTCTTTCATAATAATATCATTGATGAAAAAATAACGCTTTTACAATCCAATAGAATAGGAATAAATAAAGCTGCAATTAACCGGCTTACTCATTATAATTACCAAGCGTACAAAACAAGATTAAATCAAAGTTCTGATCCCTCAAAGCTAGGTTATTACAACCCCTGGGATGAATTAGTTGATTCAGATGCTATCAACGAAGCATTCGTTGAAGAATATGGATACAGCTTTTCTGATTTAGCGAGTCTCATTATGAGCATGGTCGTTTTAGGAAATGAATATGAAGAAGAGATCAAGCAAGCTAGTCTCGAAGACATTGTTCAAAAAATCAGAAGTCTTTCTTCTGAAACCATCAATAGAATAATAGATGACTTCAGTAATATTGCTCGTGAAGATTTCTTAAATCCGCCATCTCCATTTACTGGAAATGATGTTTATCCCTGGCGCTTTAATAGACGTCTTTCATTTATTCGCAGACCAATTCTAAAATTCGAGAATGAACTCATATGGGGCAATCGACAATTGTTTCATAATTTTTTATTCTTGACTGACCTAATCAAGGAGGGGAAACTAGCAACCAAAAAAGGAAAGCTACAAAAGCTGATTGGAAAGATTGCCAATAAATCCGGTAATGATTTTAATGATGCTGTTGTAAACAAGATTCGATCCTTAGGATATTCGATGGTATTTAGCAAAGTAGAAAAAATAAATCGAAAGAAAATAGAGTTCACACATGGAGAAACACTTGGCGATATAGATGTTCTGTTTATCAATCCAAAAAAGAAAAAAATAGTAGTGATTGAGGCGAAGGAGTTTTCGTTCTCTAAAACCGCATATGAAATGTATCGGGAGTATTTAAAGCTGTTTTGTGACAGCGACAAGGGACCATGTTATATTACAAAACATAAAAAGAGAGTAGCCTGGGTTAAAGATCATATTACTGAGTTGGTTGAACAGTATCATCTCAATCATGGAAAATGGTTAGTTTCAGATGCTTTGGTTGTAAACCAACCAATTGTCTGTAATGATTTTTATCATTGCCAACAGAAAATAGTATTATTTTCTGAACTGTCTACAGAAGTGCTCGATAAACTTTAAATGTAAGTGTCAAGTTCAAAATGACAAAAGCACAATAAAACAGAGCGGCCATTCCGGTTATCACACCGGAACGGCCGCCGAATAAATACTGTTTTGTTCTTATTCTTTTATTGTGATATACTTCTGATTCTTACTGTTAGGTTTATCAGGTATCGTTCTTGTGAGTATTCCTTGTTCCAGTAATGGGTTGAGATATTTTCGCACAGTTTTCTTGTCTTTATAGCCGAGCATTTCTGCAATCTCAAGAATGCTGTGGGGATTCTTGCAAAAGGCAATAATCCTGTCCTGAATATCATTCCCATTAACTGGGGGATTAACTGTGGGAATTCCACCAGTTGGATTCCACAAGTTAATCCTGGTAAACGGAATTGTAACAGAAATCGCGTTATCTTTAAATTGGAACGCTTCTTCGCCATATACGGCTGTAATCCGCGGAACACCGCGCCCGCTCTTTTCACTGATATGAAGCTGCAAGAATATCTCTGAAAGCTTCTGATTCACCGGAATGGATACACCACCGAAAAAGCCATCCTTTGTCTGATTCGGCGGCAGCGTACCAAGAGAAATAATCTCTATGTGATCTTCATAAGCCGTAAACATCGGAGCATCGCCGCTTACCCATAGATTGTGGACAAATGCATTGATAACCGCTTCATGAAAAGCATCTTTATCAAAAAGCATAACCTCTTTGCGTTCCACTCTGCGGTTCCGTTCATCTGCCTGCGGAATGTTCATCGTATCACCAAAATCCAGCACCTTATCCAATGACATAAGCAGACACATATTGCCGAATTCTCTGACGGTATACATTGTGGAAGATTTATCTTTGCCGCTGAAAACAGCAAATCGAATCGGAATATGCGGCTCATCTGACAACAACTGTGCCAGCATATTATACTTTCCGTCTTTTGTCAGAAGTTCAAGATTTTTCTTGAATGACCTTTTGTTCAGCTTGATTCCGTGTATGTCGTAATAGAGAAACAGCTGATCAAAGGTCAGATCGGTAAACCGGGATTCAGTATTGAGAAGATTAGGAAGTCCGTTGTTCAGAACACGGAATAATTCCGCCTCACGGTCAGGATACTTTGCAAGGTTCACCTTGCTTGAGCCTATACGCAGATAACGGACAGCTTTGTATGCAGTCGGAACCGTATGAGCAGCCGGAATACGGAGTACTACAACGCGCTTTCCGTGAATCATGTCTTCTTCAAAGCGAAAATAGATTCCGGGTGTGACATTCCTCGCCAGATAGTGCTCCAGAGGTTCATTTTTGACATCCTGATGATAATTGAACTTTGTATCGGTTAATTCATGGGTGGAGTTGTGAATCCCCCAGATCAGGAAGCCTTCTTCTTTGCCAAGCATGGCAGCGGCATTGGACAGCGATGAAATATACTCTCCGATACCGTCCGGTTCATACCATCCGTCCTTAAACTCAAACCAGCTCTGTTCTTCAGTGTATGAAATACATTCAGCAATCAGTTCAGAAATTGTAAGCACGCAGTATTCCCTCCCTATTTTTGAGCCAAGCCCGAATGCTGTTTCATTTATTATACCACAAACGGCACGCTTTTACAAGAGGAGGCTATGAAAAAACAAAAGCAGCCATCCCGGTTATCATACCGGAACAGCTGCCGTAATAAATCGTACAGAGGTACATCATTTCCTGAACTAATTTTGACCGTTATTTGACCGTTATTCGCATAAAAAGTTACGAAAAGGGAGGAAAGGAAGAAGGCTTCAACTTGCAACAAATTCTCGTATCTTCGTTATTTTTGATAAGGTGCATAAAGTTAGAAAATTGAAACAGCACGCTTCGATTCCTTCTGCCCCTGCCATTCTATATCGGAGCAAGCTGTGAAGATATTGCTTCGCAGCTTGTTCTTTTTCCACATTCAGTTTGGTCAATTATCCGTGTGCTTGCAAAGCCTACAGGGCGTTTCATTTCATTACCGCCCTGTGCGTTCGGTTCGCTTTCATTGCATCCTTCGGTTGTGCCTACCGATTCACCGTCATGCATAGAGATCGCTCAGAACCTTATCTTGTCTCCTATTGAAAAGAAGCAAAGAGGTTGATCTGATTGCTCAGACAGGTTGTTTTCGTGTATGTGACGGATGTGCTGGAATGTTCCCATTCCACGAGCCGAAAAGCCGGATAAAAAGCTGATATTCAGTTTTCAAGGTTCCAGATATATCGGGAGAGATTGCGAGTCAGTACCGATACATCTTGGAGTGAAATAGTCAAAGCCTTCTAGAGCCGCTGCGAACGAACACCTGAAAGGCTTGACCAATATGAGTCATCGTGCTACAATGAACACGAAAACTGCCATTGCACTAAGCCAGTCAGGTGCTGGTAACACCGGTCTGGTTATGGGGCGTGATTGGATTGCCGTCCAATCGCGCTCTGTGTGATGCTTTTTTCTATATACACCTATATCTTATAGCACATTTTCCGCAGTAAGTCAAGAACTTTTTAATATTGACTTTTCATCGTCCATGAGGACGCTTTTTTATTGCCAAAAAACATGTGAGCTGTTCAGCGATGCTGGGCAGTTTTTTTGTTTCGGCAATTAGGGTGACAGGTCTGTCACCCTTGAGGAGCTTTGTCCTTCCCTATATTATATACCTAAATGTCCACAAAATCAAGCCCAAGCGGACATTATTTTTTCTGTCTATTCGAATTATAATAATAGTCAGAAGAAAGGGGTATTCTAATGGAGATAGGAAAACGTATTTTCGATATTCGAAATGAAAAAGGGCTCACAAGATATCGACTAACGCAAATTACCGGTATTTCCGGACACCATATCAAGGGCATTGAAGAAGGCACGCGTCAGCCTACCATAGATACACTTCAAAAACTATTGGTTCCTCTTGGACTGACTCTTGCTGAGCTGTTCAGCGAAGAAAAGGAAGCTGTTTATCTATCTGATGATGAACAGGCGCTACTAGAGAATTACCGAAAACTCGATGAGGAAAAAGCGCGCGCGTTATTGCGAATCAGCGAAGTGCTGAATAAGTAATCATAACTTATGAAACGGTTCGGAGTGGGTCCGAACCGTTTTTCTTTTTCAATTCAGTTTGCAAGGTGGCGCAGGGTGACAGACCTGTCACTATACAGATGGGATATTCTATTTAGCAATATAAACTTATGCCTATGTTTTTCAATTAGGAGAATGGCCAATTTAGCTCTGATTGGATTTGATAACAAAATATGATTTTTCGGCATTTTGCACATGAATCCAAGCCGCTTGCATTGGCATTCTTTCAAATGTGTGATATAATAGTAACAATAATTGTGATGATTTGGAGGTGGTTTCATGGCAAGACCGTTTGGCGTTAATGACGCAAAATCATTAAATGACGAACATCGTCAGCTGCTCAGCAAACTCGAAGCTGAACAGACTGCTCTGCAAACTTACCGTGAAACTATCAAGAAGTACTCTGATCAACTTGTTACGAAAAGAGTATTAGAAATACTACAGGATATTCCAATTGAAGAAATCAACAATAGGGGGAAACGCTCATTTCGTGTTAAAGCGCTTCGGGACAACGGTTATAGAACAATTGCTGATATAGCATCTGCTTCGGTACATTCCATATCATCTGTCTATGGTGTCAGTGAGGACGCTGCTTATTCAATCAAACGAATTGTCAACGAAATGACGGCGCAAGCCAGACAGGGCTTCAAAATACATCTAAGTACGGATAATAAGACAAAAGAATCCTCTAAACTGATTCTATCAATATATCTTTTTAAGCTGCTACAGCCTCTTATCAAGTCAGTACAACAGCTCTCAGATACTAATCGCTCTAAAATACTGTCCGCTATATCAGATATTGAAGCTGTAAACGGAAGACTGAAATGGTTGTTCTCATCAAAGGACAAAAAGCATAAGGCAATGGAATCGTATTGCCTACTGACTGATAATATTTATGCTGTGCAGTCATTTGATTGCAGATGAATCTTGCAAACCGTTTGAACCGTCAGAATGGTCAAGGCTTGCAGAAAAAATGATGCAGGCAGGATTGCAGCCGAAAGACCTGCCCGATTTGACAGATGCCGATTACCTTGATCTTGAAATCGATTCAGCTGAAGGACAGCGGATCCGGCAGTTGATCCGACGCGGTGCAAATCTCACATTTGAACTGGAGAAATACGAAAACCTAGGCATTTCTGTTGTCACTCGTGCAGATAAACAATACCCCAGTATACTGAAAACAAGACTTGGAAAAAGCTGCCCGCCGCTATTTTACTATGCTGGTGATCTGTCACTTGCTGCGAAACAAAGCATAGGTTTTGTCGGTTCCCGCGGCGCAGATGAAGGCGATCAGGCATTCACGGAACAAATCGTAAATACGGTCAATGGACTCAATTATTCTGTCGTTTCCGGCGGTGCAAAAGGCGTGGATTCGATTGCAGGTGATGCTTCATTGCGAAACGAGCATACATCGGTTGCATATCTTGCCGATTCAATGGTGAAACGTATCCGGAATCGAGAAACAATCGCCGCTATTCAATGCGGAAAACTGCTGCTGTTATCTGCGGTACGTCCGGATATGGGCTTTACTGCTGCAACAGCTATGATGCGAAACCGTTATATCTATGCGCAGTCTGCCGGAGCTGTGATTGTGCGTGCAGATTACAAAAAAGGGGGAACCTGGACCGGTGCTGTGGATTGTATAAAACACAAGATTTGTCCGGCTTTTTGCTGGAATAATCAGGAATACCGAGGCAACCGGGAGTTGATTCAACTCGGTGCTGTTCCGATAGATGCAGATTGGGACGGAGATGTCACAAATGTGCCGCCGCCCGCAGAAGAGGAAGTCCAGCTGACGCTGTTCGGATAAAATCCTAAGGCTGAAATGCTGAGACAAATAGATTATTCCGTCATACGGAGGTGCAAATCATGCCGAGCTATCAGAAACTTGTGAGAGACAAAATTCCTGAGATCATAGAAGCCGCCGGAAAGAAGCCTGTAACGCATATTCTGGATGAAGCCTCTTTTCTTTCGGAGCTTGACCGCAAGCTAAACGAGGAATGCGCAGAATATCAGGAGAGCAGGAGCATGGAAGAACTGGCTGATATGCTGGAAGTGATGTATGCGATTGCGGAAGCACGCGGCAGTTCCGCTGCAGAACTGGAATCAATACGCCAAAAGAAGGCTGCCGAGCGCGGCGCTTTCAGCAAACGGATTTTCCTGGACGGAGTGGAGAATCAATCATGAGAAACGAATATCATGCGGCATCCGGCAGCTCCGCGGAAGACCTGTTTATTGAGCTGTTTTCAGATACATTCTGCGCGGAAAAGGCAGGTTATCTCAATACACAGTATCACTTCTATGATATTTACCAGAATGAACGCTTTGCGGATTTCTTTCTGGAGAGCGGCGGCAAGCGCATTGCCATAAGGGTTTGATCCGGTATACGGGTGTGATGCTAAAAGGCAGAATGGAAGTGCTGACCGATCAGCAGACGAAGGACATGATCTGGCGCAGAGGTGACACGATGTTTTATAAAGGCGGTGTGACCGATCCCGATTACTGTGTGTTGAAATTTACCGCAAACAGCGGAAGATATTACTGCGATCTGAAAACAGAAAGCTTTGTCATTGACTGAAAAGCCGGAATAATAAACAAGAGGACGCCGGATTCATTGAATGATCTATTTCTGTAACTGGGATCCCTTGTATTTCTGACGGAAAAACTAATTCTTCCAGCGGTTTCGGAGTCAAATTGGATTCCGTGACATAATGAATACACAATTCAGTTTTTGTATCGTCGGTTGGATGTGCACTAAAGTTTACATGAGTAACCGGATCGCTATACGTATACAGATTTGTTTCAATAACGGCTTTTCTAAATTGAGTGGAATAGAATGAATTATTGTCTTCAAAAACTATTGCCGAAACGTTAATAGGACTAACACCTGACAGTGTCAGCCACCCCGCGCAAAGCATCGCAAATTTCCGCATTCTTTTCATCTTCAACATCCTTTCATTTTTCATCCGGCATCTGCCGTTACTAAAATTATAATACAATACAAAAAAGCAAGTGCTGTGATTATTTTTGCAGCAACGAACAAAACGCCCTGTCCCGCATTGTGGATTCCGCCGAATCAGCACCATTTATGAAAAGATCACATCCTCAAGCTCCTTGCGCAGGCGGCGGATGATCTTTTTTTCAAGCCGCGAGATATACGACTGCGAAATGCCGATCGCGTCCGCGACCTCCTTCTGGGTGCGTTCCTGCCCGTCCCGCAGACCGAAGCGCATTTCCATGATCTGCCGTTCCCGCGGGGACAGCCGCATGACCGCCTCCCGCAGCAGACGCCGCTCGGATTCGTTTTCGATGTTCCGGCAGACCTCGTCGCCGTCGGTGCCGAGCAGGTCGGAGAGCAGCAGCTCGTTGCCGTCCCAGTCCACGTTCAGCGGCTCGTCAATGGAGATCTCCGCACGCTGCTGCGCGACTTTCCGGAGGTGCATCAGGATCTCGTTCTCGATGCAGCGGGAGGCGTAGGTCGCCAGCTTGATGTTCTTCTCCGGGTGAAAGGTCGCGACCGCCTTGATCAGCCCGATCGTCCCGATCGAAATGAGGTCGTCGAGCTGGACGGCGGGCGTCTCAAACTTTTTTGCGATGTACACGACCAGCCGCAGATTATGCACGATCAGTGTTTCGCGGGCAGAGCGGTCGCCGGCGGCAAGGGCAGCGAAGGCCGCCGATTCCTCCGCGCGGGTCAGGGGCGGCGGGAGCTGATCGGCACCGTTGATGTAATAGATCCCGGTATCCGGTTCCTGCAGGCGGAGCCGGATCATCAGAAAACAGCGAGTTAAAATGTTCATATTTGCGCTCCTTTCGTATCTTATGTGCAAAGGCTCGCCGGAACGACGGCCTGTGTCTGTATGTCAGCGGACAGTGCGATCAGCACATCTGCCGGACGCTCCGCGCGCTGTGTTTCGGAGATCACGGCGGCGCAGTCCGGACGGAACGCGGGCAGCAGCGCCGTCCCCGCGACCGTTCTGACCGGCAGCATCCGGAAGCCTTTGCAGGAGGCCGCAGCGGTTTCGGGGTCGGGGTATTGCTTGAGCCAGTCCGCAAGTGCCTTCACCGGGCAGACGATCACGGGCTTTCCGGTGAAGGCATCGCAGAGCGTGCAGCCTGTGTCCGCGATCGCGGGGAGCAGATAGTCCCGTCCGCCGAGCCGCAGATGCAGTCTGCATCCGGGCGGGGCTGACGCCGAACGCCTTGCCCAGAGTACGGAGATCCCGGAGGCGGCAGCCGTCCCGAGCAGGAGCGTCAGCAGCGAGAGATCGGCGTAGATCACGGTATTGCAGAGGTACCAGCCTGCCGGACGGCATACCGCGGAAAACGCATACAGCACGCCGCAGAAAAACAGGCTGACCGCGAGGAATACGGCGGTCTGCCGGAGCAGGCGGCGTCTGCCGAAAGCGGTCAGGCATACGGCGGCGGCCGTGAGGATCCGGAGCAGAAAGCAGACCGGCAGCGGGAGCGGCGGGAGCAAAACAGTCAGCGCGCTGACGGCACCGACGGCGGCACCGAGCAGCCCGCGGCGCCGGTTCATGGGGGTATGCGTCAGGCGGGCGCAGGCGAGCAGCAGCGCGTAGTCCGCCCAGAGATTGGAAAGCAGCAGAACATCCAGATATACCGTCATGCGATCACCGTTCTCATTATATCACCCACGCCGCACAAAACCTGTCGAAGCGGGGCAGCCCCCGACGCGGAGCCCGCGCTGGCGATTCCCTCCGGGGGCGGTTGGCGAACCGCTCCCAATATTCACGGTACACGCCGCTGATCGCGGCTTCTGTAAGGTTACTGCTCCCAAAATTTTTCAGTGAATAGTGAATAACGAATAGTGAAAAGTGAATAGAATTATCGGGAGATGCCCCCATTCACAGCGAGCAGCAAAACGATACGCAGAACTGAAAACGCCGAACAGATAAAAGGTATGCGGTGCGCCCCAAAGGGGTCAAGGGGTCAGGAAAGCGGGGGCTCGGGGGAGAAAACTGCCAGACGGGCTCCGTCCTAGGGGGATAGGGGGAATAAGCGACGAAGGAGCGCTTTCTCCCTGTCCCCCTGGGTTGTCACCCCCGATTTCGTGCCCACCAACAGCATACCGATCGTCCTTTTTAGTGAATAGTGAATGGTGAATAACGAATAGTGAAAAGTGAATAGAATTATCGGGAGATGCCCCATTCACAGCGCAGGAACGAAACGATACGCAAAACTGAAAACGCCGAACAGATAAAAGGTATGAGTTGTGCCCCAAGAGCGGGGCGGAATAAGGAAAGAGAGTCTGAGAGAAGGGCAGGGTGTACAAAAATCCGCTGCAAATTGCCGCAGAGCAGGCATAATTGCTGATTGCTATTGCTTTCTTGGCAGTTTTCTGCTATAATAGTACGGTAAGGAACCGGTCACCCGCCGGACTGAGATGAAAGGAGGGATACAGCCTGTCCAGACAGACTGTATCGCATAGGGTTATGCAGAATTTTGAGAAAAACGCTTCGCCGGATACCTATTTCGGCTGCAACGTATTCAACGAGAATGTCATGCGGAGCTGCCTGCCGAAAAAGGTTTTTGAGGCGGTCATGGCGACCCGCAGAATGGGCACGCCGCTCCCGCGGGAAGCTGCCGATTCCGTTGCAAATGCAATGAAGGAGTGGGCAGTCGCGAACGGCTGTACGCATTTCACGCACTGGTTCCAGCCGATGACCGGCGTCACGGCGGAAAAGCACGATGCATTCCTGACCCCGATCGCGGGCGGCGTCATCCTTGATTTCTCCGGCAAGGAGCTGATCAAGGGCGAATCGGATGCCTCCTCGTTCCCGTCCGGCGGCCTGCGCGCGACCTTTGAGGCCAGAGGCTATACCGCATGGGACCCGACCTCCGATGCGTTCATCAAGGACCGCACCCTCTGCATCCCGACCGGCTTTGTCTCCTATACCGGCGAGGTGCTCGATAAAAAGACCCCGCTGCTCCGCTCCATGGAAGCCGTCAGCCGTTCGACCGTGCGGATGCTCCGGATGTTCGGCAACGACAAGGTGCAGCGCGTTATGACGAATGTCGGCCCGGAGCAGGAATATTTCCTGATCGACAAGGCCAGCTATGACGCCCGCGAGGATCTGATCCTGACCGGCAGAACGCTGTTCGGCAGTATGCCGCCGAAGGGCGAGGAAATGGACGACCATTATTTCGGCAACCTGACGCAGCGCGTCTCCGACTTCATGCGGGAGCTGGACGTCGAGCTCTGGAAGCTCGGCATCTACGCAAAGACCGAGCATAACGAGGTCGCACCGGCACAGCACGAGCTTGCACCGGTCTACACCACATCGAATATCGCAGCGGATCACAACCAGCTCACGATGGAGCTGATGAAGAAGATCGCGCTGAAGCACGGGCTTGTCTGCCTGCTGCATGAAAAGCCCTTCGCGGGCATCAGCGGTTCCGGCAAGCACAACAACTGGTCGCTCTCGACCGACGACGGACAGAACCTGCTTGACCCGGGCGATACGCCGCAGGACAACATGCAGTTCCTGCTGGTGCTCTGCGCGTTCCTGAAGGGCGTCAAGGAGTATGCACCGCTGCTGCGCCTGTCCTCCGCATCCGCGGGCAATGACTGCCGTCTCGGCGGAAACGAGGCACCGCCGACCGTCATCTCCGTGTTTATCGGCGACGACCTGCAGCGCGTGCTCGATGCGATCGAATCCGGCAAGCCGCTCGAGGGCTTCGGCAAGGAGCGATTCTGCCTTGGCGTGGATGCGATGCCGCAGTTCCGCAAGGATACGACCGACCGCAACCGCACCTCCCCGATGGCCTTTACCGGCAACAAGTTCGAGTTCCGTATGCTCGGCTCTGCGGATTCGATCTCCTGCTTCAACTTCGTGATGAACACGATCTTCTCGCATGAGATCACTGCGTTCTGCGATGAGCTCGAAAAGGCAGACGATTTCAATACCGCGCTGCATGAGCTGCTCGTCCGCACGATCCGCGAAACAAAGGATATCATCTTCAACGGCAACGGCTACGGCGACGAGTGGTTCGCGGAATGCAAGCGCCGCGGCCTGCCGAATTATCCGTCCACGGTCGAATCGCTGATGCAGTATGACCGTCCGGAATTTGTCGCGATCTTCGAGGAAATGAACGTCCTCAGCCGCGCGGAGATCACCTCCCGCAAGGAGATCCTGCTCGACAATTACAGCAAGACCGTCTGCATCGAGGCGCGCACCATGCTCGACATCGCGCGCAAGAAGATCCTGCCGGTCTGCATCTCCTATACAAAGCAGCTCTGCGATGCCGTCAACGCGAAGAATCAGCTTTCGCCGGCACTCAATGTCAGCACGGCTGTTGAGGACGCTCTGGTCTCCGAGATCAGCGACCTGACCGCCGGCCTGTTTGAGGCGATCGAGGATCTCCGCGAGCAGATCGCAATGGCGGGCAGAGAGCATACCGTTATTGAAAAGGCAACGGCCTACCGCAAGACAGTCGTTCCGGCCATGGAGCGTCTGCGCACGACCGCGGATGCGCTGGAACTGCTGATCCCGCAGGATCAGTGGCCGTTCCCGCCGTATTCCGAGATCCTTTATAATATCTGATTTATGAAAGAGCTTGCATTTTACTGCTATCCGGGTGCCCCGTGCGGAAGATACCGGGAATACACCGCAGAAGAACTGAAAGACCCGAAGAAGCTGGAAAGCGTGTTCGATCTCTGCCAAATCTATGAGGCGCTGATCACCGCGGACGGCTGGCATTTCCTGATCGGGCATTACGGTTTTCGGCAGCTTTATGAGATCGACAAAAAAGCGGCAGGTTCGACGAGGACACGTTCGAGGAATATGTCCTGCGTGTCTGCGAAGAGATCCGCACGATGGAAAAAGTGCGGACGGAAGAAGATGCCCGTTCAGAGATGATCGAGCTGCGCGGCACGCCGGAGGATATCCGCGATCTGAAAGCCTATGCCGAATCCAAGGGCATGAGCGCGCAGGCACTGCTCTGCAAACGGGCAGATGCACTGTATGAAAAAATGCAGGCAGAGCTCGGCGCGGATTATCAGGTCCGGAAGCCCGGTCACTGGTTCTGACCGCTGACAGAGGGGAGGCACTTATGGGTACAAAGGCAAAAGGGGTCAAAAACGCACTTCTGACCGTTCTGGTGATCATTCTTGTGATTATTGCAGCGGTCGCCGTATTCATCGGCGTGAAGGCATACCGCATTTACAGTCAGGATACGCTGACGCTGTACGGCTTCACCGGTCAGCGGGATGACGGGACATATTATGCCGAAACAGCGGGCGTAAAAAGCCCCGTGCTCGTCACCTCGGACGATGACCTTTCGCCGTATCTGACAAGTGCAGATACGGTGCTCAATGTCGAAGGTGAGGTCACAAAGCTGCGGCTCGGGCATCAGGATATCATGGGCATGTATCTGCCCGCGCTCACCTTTGATTACCGTATCCATTCCGTAATTTCGGCGGAACCCGCACCGGAGGAACAGTCCCTTGCATAACGAACAACTGAACCGGCTTGTCGCGCCGCTTCTTGACTGGTTTGCGGAAAATGCCCGCGTACTGCCGTGGCGAACGGATCGGGAGCCCTATCATGTGTGGCTCTCGGAGATCATGCTGCAGCAGACCAGAGTGGAGGCGGTCAAGCCTTATTATGCGCGGTTTCTCGCGGCGCTGCCCGATATCGCCGCGCTCAGTCAGTGTGACCATGACGCGCTGATGAAGCTCTGGGAAGGGCTCGGCTATTACAGCAGGGCGCGCAATCTGCAGAAGGCCGCACAGCAGGTCATGCAGGAATTTGGCGGCGTTTTTCCGCGTACTTACAAGGAGATCCGATCGCTTGCGGGCATCGGGGACTATACCGCCGGTGCGGTCGCTTCGATCTGCTTTGATCTGCCGGAGCCTGCCGTAGACGGCAATGTTCTGCGCGTATATACGCGGCTTTTGTGTGACAGCCGCTGCACGGACGACCTTGCCGTCCGGAAGGATATCCGGGAGCAGCTCCGTGCGGTGTATGAGCAAACGCCCGCAAATCAGCGCGGAACGCTGACGCAGGCACTCATGGAGCTGGGCGCGACGGTCTGCGTCCCGAACGGCGCACCGCATTGTGACGTCTGTCCGCTTCATGCATTCTGTGAGGCGCGGAAAACGGACAGCATTTCGGAATACCCTGTCCGGAAACAGAAAAAAGCGCGCAGGATCGAAGAATACACTGTGTATATCTTACAGTGCGGCGACCGCATCGCAGTCAGAAAGCGGCCGAAAACCGGACTGCTCGCGGGGCTCTGGGAGCTGCCGCATCTCGGCGGCAAACTGGATGCGCAGGCTGCGCTCGATGCCGCCGCGGACTGGCACACCGGTGCCGCAGAGATCGTTTCAACGCGCAGCTGCGTGCATATCTTCACGCATATCGAATGGCACATGACGGCGGTGCATCTGCTCGTCACGAGGATGCCGGACTGCTTTTTCTGGGCGGCACCGGAGCAGCTTGCTTCGGAGATCTCGCTCCCGACCGCATTCCGCATCTGTCTGCCGGAGGAATGAAATATGGATTATCTGTATTACTGCAGTCCGGTGATCGCAGTCTGCGTGCTGAATCTGATCTATGAGATCTGCAGAAAGCGAGAGCCGGATGCCCCGCAGCGCGGACTGCCTGTTGTATTTCTCTGCGCAGTTCTGCTGCCCGCGGCAGCCGTGTATGCCTGCGGACATACAACAGTCTGGATCTATGACCGTTTCAGCGATATGGCTTTCCTGCCTGCTGCGATGGGGGCGATCGCAGGCATTGTCCTGCTGACGGTTCTGATCCTGCATCTGCTTTCAAATAAGCTGTATCTCAAACGGAAAAACCGCATCATTGCGGCAGTTCTGCTGCTGCTTGCATATCTTGCGGCAGTGACCGTGCTGTGGAAGCTGATCGTGCAGGCGATCTGAACCGGTAAACAAAAACTGACATCATGCAATATCCTGAAGGAGGCAGATCATTATGCCGCATTCATCAGGCGGAGGCAGCCACGGCGGCGGATTCCACGGCGGTTCCCGCTCCGGAAACCATACCGCACAGCACCGGATCAGCCGCACGCCGTATCCCGGCGCAAGACGGTACCGGTACCATACACGCGGCGGATACCGCTATTTCTATACGACCCGGGAGCCGGGAAAGATCTTTCAGCCGGCCCGGCTGCTGTATTTCCTGCTGATGATCCCGATGCTGATCGCCGGCATCGGCATGATCATCGCGACATACCGGACCGGTACCAGCCGGCACGATCAGGAGATCATCGTCAGGGATGAGGCCGGTGTCCTTTCGGACGATGCCGCACTCATGGACGCACTGGTCAGATTCCGCGACAAAACGCATATCACGCCGGCTGTCGTCACGGTTCACAATGAGGAATGGCAGGAGCATTATCTCACGCTGGAACGCTATGCCTATGACCGGTATCTCGATGAATTCGATGACGAAATGCACTGGCTGATCGTTTACAGCGAGCCGCGGGATACCAAAGACCCGAAGAACGACGACTGGCAGTGGGAGGGTATGCAGGGCGATGATACCGACCTCATCCTGACCGAAGAAATCGCCGAGGATTTCGGAAAGCTCCTGCATCAGAAGATCAAGGAGGATCCGAAAAAGCTCTCGGAAAACCTGACAGCCGCCTTTGAAAAAGCAGCATCCAAGGCGGGTTGGTCCGGAATCAAAAATATTGTGAGCGGCCTGTTTCTGATCGCAACGACGCTGTTCTTCGGATATTTTGCATCGGGTCTGGACGAGCTGAAGTACCGCAAGGCCGAGCCCGACCCGGAGCAGTCTGCATAATATCAGCGCAGATCCCGGCATATTCTCTGAAACATCCGCAGTCTTTTTACGCATGATTAGGGGAGGGAAAGCATTATGCCGCATTCATCAGGCGGAGGCTCCGGCAGCCACGGCGGCGGGGGCAGCAGTTATCACGGCGGTTCTTCCGGCGGAGGAAGCTTCTTCGGCGGCGGAGGCGGCTTCTTCGGCGGCGACGATTACGGCAACGGCTATTACGACGGCCGTCCGCCGAAATTAAGCAAAGGCTATTATGCCGGTGCCAAGCGATTCCGCTATCGCTGGCGCGGGCAGGACCGCTATTTCTATTCCATGTACAATACGGGCAAGGAATTCCGGCCGCTTCGCGGGCTGATCCTGCTGCCGCTGATCCTTGCCTGTCTTGCCTTCATGTTCTGGCCGCAGCTGGTGAGCCTGAAAAAATATGACCGGAACATTCTCATCCAGGACAATGCCGGCGTGCTGGAGAACAGCAGCAGGCTGCGTGACGCGATGCAGGCCTTTTCCGATAAGACGAAGATCACCCCGGCTGTCATCACCCTTTATAATGAGGACTGGCAGCACTTCGGCGTGTCCTCGCTGCAGGACTATGCATACAGTCAGTATCTGATGCATTTTCAGGACGAAAAGCACTGGCTGATCATGTACTCCGAGCCGAAGGTCAAGGAGGGCGAATGGGAATGGTTCTGGGAAGGGATGCAGGGCAATGACACCGACCCGGTGCTGACGCCGTTCACCACCGAGGTGTTCAATTTCACCATGCATTCCGGACTGGTCAATGAAAACAGCCCGGTCCCCGATATCATAGCCGATGCGTTTGAAGCCGTGACGGAAAAGGCACAGCCGAAATTCCTGCACCCGCGAATCGCACTGGGAAACGTCATTCCCGGCGGCATGGTGCTGGCCGCGCTTTTGATCTGGGGCTTTTTCTTCATGGGTCTGCACCGCTGGAAATACCGCACGGCTGAGTATGATCCGGAGGATTTCGGCAATGAAGATGACGACCAGTACCGGAAGATCCCGAAGTCTCTTTCCGGATCGGCACCCGCAAGACCCCTGCAGCCCGGTCTGTACGCAACGTCCGGGATGCATACAACATCCGGCGAAAAGCGGTTTGAGCCGCCGCGGTCGGAAATGGCTCCGCTGGAGAGCTCGTTCCCTGCCAAGCCGGTGTTCTGCCGGAACTGCGGCATGAAGAACAAAGCGGGCACAGTAATCTGTCCGTCCTGCGGTTCGCGGCTCGGATAAGGAGGAATCACAATGGATGTGTTATTGCTGCTGGCTCCGGTGCTGGCCGCCGGACTGCTTTCGGTCTTTGCCGTCAAAAAGCATACAGAGCAGCCGAATGAAAAAACCGGACGGCTGCCGATCATGATTCTGCTCCTGCTCCCGCTGACGGCCGGCGCGACCTACGCCTATTATCTCGGTGCCTTCTTCCTGAGCTTTGTCACGAACAGCCGGTTTGCAAGGCCGTGGAATCTGGTTGTTCTGGTGCTTTGCATGATATTCATGGCGTACATCGCCTTTCTGCTCGGGCGGCTGCTCGCGCGGATGCTCTGTCTGACAAAGAAGAACCGTCTCATTTCGCTGACCGTGATGCTTGTGCTCATGCTTGCGATGACGTATGCTTCTTATGTTTATATTTCCGGCAATTTTATTTGATGTGAAAGGATGATCCCCATGACCTACAAAGAGGAATTTATCAAGTTCATGACCGAATGCGGTGTGCTGACCTTCGGCGAGTTTACGCTGAAATCCGGCAGAAAGGCTCCGTATTTCATCAACACCGGCAATTATAAGACCGGAAAGCAGCTTTGCCGTCTCGGTGAGTATTACGCGGCGTGTATGCAGGAGCACGGTCTGAAAGCCGATGTGCTGTTCGGCCCGGCCTACAAGGGCATTCCGCTGGCGGCATCCGCGGCGATTGCGCTCTGGAAGGAGCACGGCGTCGAGGTCGGCTATGCCTATGACCGCAAGGAGGTCAAGGATCACGGCGAGGGCGGCATGATCGTCGGCTCCAAGCTGGAGGACGGCACGAAGGTCGTGCTGATCGAGGACGTCATGACCTCCGGCAAGGCGCTCAGAGAGGTGTACCCGAAGCTAAAATCCGTAGCCGATGTGGAAGTCGCAGGCATGATCATCACCGTTGACCGGCAGGAGAAGGGTCTCAACAGCGACAAGTCCGCGGTGCAGGAGGTCAAGGCGGAATTCGGCATTGATGTGTATTCGATCGTGACCGTCAGCGATATCATCGCGGCGATCGAGAACGGCGTCATTGACGGCAAAGAGTACCTTCCTCAGATGCTCGCCTACCGCGAACAGTACGGGGTCTAAGGTGCCTCCGGCGGATCAGTAATGAGGGCTCTGCCCTCAAACTCCCGCCAAAGGGACACTGTCCCTTTGGAATCCCATTATAAATAGCAGGAGGGTGCTGATGCAACAGTCGGCACCCGTTTTGCTTTTTGTCTGCGGTTTGTGAGAACCGTTCGCATCCTCGCTTCATCCGTTTGTCCTCTGTGAATGGGGTCATCTCCCGAAGACACTATTCACTTTTCACTATTCATCATTCACTATTCACTTAAAACAAAGGCTTGGGAGAAAAAACGCCAAAGAAGCCGCCCCGCGGCGTGTGCTTGGCTCATTGGGGGAGCTTCGCCAACCGTCTCCGGAGGGAAACGGCTGTCGGCTCTGCCGACCCGGAGGGAAATGCCGGCGGGGGATCCCCGCTGACGTTGACTTTTTCGGGGTTTTATGGTATGATAGAATGAACGGAGTATGGGTAGCTCCGTGAACAAATCATTTTGAAAGAAGAGAGGGCTTTCTTTATGCTGGAACTGAACGGAAAATGGGCACTGGTCACCGGTGCCGCCCGCGGGATCGGGAGGCTCGCTGCGCAGACACTTGCAGATCACGGCTGCAATCTGATCCTGCTCAGCAGAGATACCGCACATACCGCGGAGTTTGCAAAATCACTTCCCGTCGAGGTACGGGAAATCGCCTGTGAGCTTTCCGATTTAAGCGCCGTGGAACGGGCGGCTGCGGATATCGACGCACTGAATGTGCCCGTCGATATCCTGCTGAACAATGCCGGAATGCAGATCGCATACCGGACGGACTACTGGGCGACCCCGGCCGATGACTACGAGATCAGCTTCCGGATCAACACGGTCGCGCCGATGATGCTGTGCTATCACTTCATCCCGAAGATGATCGCGCGCGGCTTCGGCAGAGTCGTCAACACGACGAGCGGCATTGCGCTGGAGCCGGAACAGGCCGGCTATTCCGCGAGCAAGGCGGCACTCAACAAGGTCTCGATCGACCTCGGCTCCAAGCTGAAGGGTACCGGCGTCGCGATCAACCTGACCGATCCGGGCTGGTGCAGAACCGATCTCGGCGGCCCGCACGCTCCGAATGCGCCGGAGAGCGCGATCCCGGGCGTGGTCGTCGGCGCATTCATTGAACAGCCGGTCTCCGGCAGGATTTTTACGGCACAGGATTTCTGCGGCATGACGCTCGAAGCGGCTGTCCGCAGGGCGGAGACGATCCCCTGTGACGCTTACGGAGCATAAGATATGAAGCTTGTAATTGTTCGCCACGGTGACCCCGACTACGAGCATGATACGCTGACGGAAACGGGGCATATTGAGGCGAAGCTGACTGCGGAGCGCCTGAAACATCATCGCTTTGCGGCTTGTTATGTATCGCCGCTCGGGAGAGCGCAGGATACCGCAAAATATACGCTGGATGCACTCGGCACGGAGGCGGAAACGCTGCCGTGGCTGCGCGAGTTCCGTGCGGCGATTCTGCATCCGGATACCGGAGATATCCGTGTCGCATGGGACTGGCTGCCCGCGGTCTGGACGCAGGAGCCGGCCTATTACGACAAGGACCGCTGGGCGGATACCGATGTGATGCGGGCGCATCATGTCGGGGAGGAGGCGCAGCGGGTATACGCAGGACTGGATGCGCTGACCGCAAAGCACGGCTATGTCCGGGCGGGGAATGCCTACCGGGTCGAACGGCCGAACAATGATGCGGTTTTGCTGTTCTGCCACTTCGGTGTGGAATGCGTCATACTGGCGCATCTGATCGGGGCATCCCCGATGGTGCTCTGGCACGGGCTCTGCGCCGCGCCGACGGCGATCACCGTCGTTTCAACGGAGGAGCGCAGAAAGGGCATTGCATCGTTCCGCATCAATGCCTTCGGGGATACGGGGCATCTGTATGCCGGCGGACGGGAGCCGTCCTTTTCCGCAAGGTTCTGCGAGACCTATGACAATTCTGACGAACGGCATGACTGAGAAACGCTTTGGGAGGAGAACAGAGCATTGGACATTATTATAGTGGGCTGCGGAAAGGTCGGCAGAGTGCTGGCCGCACAGCTGAATGAGGCAGGCAATAACATTACGGTCGTGGATATCCGGCCGGAGCGCGTGACCGACCTCACGAACCGGTATGATATCATGGGCGTGACCGGAAACGGCGCGACCCATACGGTGCTAAAGGAAGCCGGCATTGACGATGCCGACCTGATGATCGCCGTGACCGGTTCGGACGAGCGCAATCTGCTCTGCTGCCTGATCGCGAAAAAGGCCGGCGGATGCCAGACCATTGCGCGTGTCAGAAATCCGCAGTACAGCGCGGATGTGCCGTATCTCAAGGAGGAGCTCGGCCTCGCAATGGCCATCAATCCGGAGTATGCCGCTGCGGAGGAGATCGCGCGCGTGCTGCAGTTCCCGTCCGCGATCAAGATCGACACCTTTGCAAAGGGCAAGGTTGAGCTGCTGAAATTCAAGCTGCCGGAGGACTCTCCGCTCTGCGGCATGTCCGTGCGCGAGATCAGCGCGAAGCTGCACTGCGATGTGCTGGTCTGCACGATCGAGCGCGGCGAGGATGCCTATATCGCATCCGGCGATTTCCGCTTCGAGGCCAAGGACATCATCTCCATTATCTCCGAGCCGAAGGCCGCGTTCGTCTTTTTCCGCAAGATCCGCTATAAGGCGAATCCGGTCGAGGATGTTCTGATCGCGGGCGGCGGCGATATCGCGCATTATCTCTGCGGAATGCTGGATAAGGCCGGCATTTCCGCAACGGTCATCGAGAAGGATGCCGACCGTGCAAGGCAGCTCGCCGATGCGTTCCCGGATGTCAACATCATTCTGGAGGACGCGGTCAATCAGGAGGTGCTGATGCAGGAGAACATCGACAAAGCGGAGGCTTTTGTCTCGCTGACGAATCTCGATGAGGAAAATATTTTGCTCTCGCTGTTCGCAAAGTCGGTCAGCGACGGCAAGATCATCACAAAGATCAACCGCATTGACTTCGACGAGGTCATCGAGCATCTCGATCTCGACACGATCATCTATCCGAAGAATCTGACCTCTGACCATATCGTGCGCTATGTCCGCGCGATGAACAAGACGATCGGCACGAATCTGGAAACGCTGTATCAGGTCATCAAGGGCAAGGTCGAAGCGGCAGAGTTCATCGTCAAGGAGGAATGCGGGCTGACTGCGGCACCGCTCTCCCGGCTGAAGCTGAAAAACGGCGTGCTCGTTGCGGCGATCCTGCGCGAGGGCAGAGTCCTGACGCCGCGCGGCAGCGACTGCATCCAGGTCGGCGATTCCGTCGTGATCGTCACGGATCACCTCGGCCTGCACGATATGAACGATCTGCTGCAATAACGGAGGTCTGACAGCATGAATTTCCGCATGACAACTTATATCCTCGGACTGCTGCTCGCATTTGAGGGCGCTTTTATGGCGGTGCCGGTGCTGACCGCTGCGGTCTATCATGAGCCGGAGCTGCTGCTGTTCGCCGTGACTGCGCTGCTCTGTCTGGCCGCGGGCTTTCTGCTCTCGCGGTTCAAGCCGAAAACCAAGCGGCTCTTTGCCCGCGACGGTTTCCTGATCGTCGCGCTGAGCTGGATCCTGCTGAGCCTTGTCGGCGCGCTCCCGTTTTATATCTCCGGCTGCATCCCGCGCTTTGTGGATGCGGTCTTTGAGACCGTTTCCGGCTTTACGACGACCGGCGCGAGCATTCTGCACACGCTGGAGGGAATGCCGAAATGTATGCTGATGTGGCGCAGCTTTACGCACTGGGTCGGCGGCATGGGCGTGCTCGTTTTTATCATGGCGCTGCTGCCGATTGCCGGCGGTCAGAATATGTATCTGATGAAGGCGGAGAGCCCCGGCCCCTCGGTCAGCAAGCTGGTTCCCCGCGTCAGAAAGACCGCGATGCTGCTCTATGTCATCTACTTTGTGATGACCGTGCTTGAGATCGCGCTGCTGCTGATCGGCGGGATGCCCGCATTCGATGCGATCAACATTTCGTTTGCGACTGCCGGTACGGGCGGCTTCTCCTGCGACCCCGCCGGTATGCCATATAACCCGTTCTGCATCAATGTCATCACGGTGTTCATGATCATGTTCGGTGTCAATTTTACCTGCTATTTCCTGTTCCTGCAGCGGCGGTTCCGTGACGGCTTCACAGAGGAGCTGAAGATCTATCTCGGCATCATCGTGTTTGCGATCGTGACGATCACGCTGGATGTGCGGCATCTGCCGATGTTCAGCGGCACGGGCGAGGCACTGATGCACAGCTCCTTCACGGTCGGTTCGCTGATGACCACGACAGGCTTTGCAACGGTCGATTTCAACCTGTGGCCGGAATATTCCCGCACGCTGCTGGTGCTGCTGATGTTCGTCGGCGCCTGCGCGGGCAGTACGGGCGGCGGCATCAAGGTCTCGCGGTGCATCATCTTCTTCAAAAGTATGCACAATGAGCTGCGCATCATGACGCATCCGCGGCAGGTCAAGACCCTCAAAATGGACGGTCACCCGATCGAGCTGGATGTCATCCGCTCGGTCAGTGCCTATTTTGCCTGCTATATCCTGATCTATGTGGTCAGTATGCTGGTGCTTTCGTTCGATCAGCTTGATCTGACAACGAACTTTACGGCAACGGTCGCGACGCTTGACAACATCGGCCCCGGACTGAATCTTGTCGGCCCGACATCCAATTATGATGTTTTTTCCACGGCGTCAAAATGTATGCTGATATTCAATATGCTGGCGGGCAGACTGGAGCTGTTCCCGATCGTACTGCTGCTCTCGCCTGCAACATGGAAAAAATAAGCTTCTGTATTCTTTACGGCAAATGATGATAAACACGGAGGACTCAATGAAAGAAAAACTCGGACTGGTCATGGAGGGCGGCGCGATGCGCGGACTGTTCACCGCGGGCGTCATCGACGTTTTCATGGAGAACGGGATTCAGACGGACGGCGTGATCGGCGTTTCGGCCGGCGCGACCTTCGGCTGCAATTATCTGACGAAGCAGAAGGGGAGACCCCTGCGGTACTGCGTCCGGTTTGCAAAGGACCCGCGGTTCTGCAGCGTGCCCTCGCTGCTGCTGACCGGCGATATGTTCGGCGCGGAGTTCTGCTATCACACGATCCCCGAAACGCTGGACCCGATCGACAATGAGGCGTTCCGCAGCAGCGGCGTACCGTTTTATATCGTCTGCACGGATGTCAACACCGGAAAGGCGGTGTATCATCAGTGCAAAGATATGCTCAGCAGAGAGGAGCTCGAATGGGTGCGCGCAGGCGCTTCCATGCCGCTTTGCTCGCAGATCGTGAAGGCGGGCAGATACGAGATGCTCGACGGCGGCATTGCGGATTCGATCCCGCTGAAATTTTTTGAGTACAAGGGCTATGCGCGGAACATTGTGGTGCTGACGCAGCCTGCGGATTACGTCAAGGAGCCCAATTCCATGATGCCGCTGGTGCGGCAGGTCTACCGGAAATATCCGAATCTGATCCGGGCAATGGAGCGGCGGCATATCATTTATAACAGGCAGACTGCCTATGCGGCAGAGGCGGAGCAGGCCGGCAGGGCATTTGTGATCCGGCCGCCGGAAAAGCTGCCGGTCAGTCACCTGACGCATGACCCCGATCTCATGCGCGAGGTCTACGCGGCCGGCCGTCAGACCGCCATGTCCCGGCTCCCCGCCCTGCAGGAGTTTATAGGTATCGCTTCGCGATGATTGATAATGTGCTCCGCCAAATGGACACTGTCCCTTTGGAATCCCGTTATAAAGACCGAGAGGGTGCTGACGCTGCAGTCGGCACCCTTTTCGCATCAAGCTGGCGGTCAGGCGGTAGGCTAACCGTTCGCAGCCTAATAAAAGTTTCGCTCAAGCCTTTTCAAAGGCTTGCAGAGTCCAGAGACAGCGTCTCTGGTCGCGCTCCGCAGAGCGCGAAACTCCCCAGCGTCAGGCGCACCGCAAGGGGGAATCGAACAAAACGCTCCGGGGGAGCGTTTTGGAGAGGGGGGAGCCCTGCGATAGAGGGCTCCCCCAAGCGAATCGAAAAGCGATTCGCAGTGCGCAGAATGCGTCAGGCTGACGGAAGTCAGCCGTCAGCTTTCTGCGTGTGCAGGTTTCCAAAGGGCGGCACCCCTTTGAGCGTGCAGAGCCCGCTTACACTTCCCTCCGGAAGCACAACTGAACAACAAAAGGACGCCGGCTGAACCGACGTCCTTTTTTCTTATCCGGTGATGCCTGAATCAGTGCTTAGCGTGCCGCGCCGTGCGCTTCCGGTTCCGTAAGCCGCGGAACATCGCGAACAGCAGATAGCAGCAGACTGCCGCTGCAATGCCGCCCAGCGCCGTAAGGATCACGGCATGTGTGCCGCCGTAGAGATAACCGGTCACGGCCGAAAAGGTGTGATCCGTCTTGACGGCGAAGCGGTCGAACCAGCGGGTCTGCGTGAGCCAGACCGCAGGGATCAGCAGCAGCACGGATGCAACCAGAAAGCCCGTGCCCGTCCAGTAGAAGCCGGCCTCCGGCTCCCGGTGATTGGAAAAGAACAGCAGCAGGATAAAAAGGATCACTGCACCGAACGCCGCTGCCACGGCATAGCCTGCCCACGGAATGAATATCCGCGCCTTGTCCAGCACGCCTGCTTCTTCGAGCATCCCGAAACGGAACACATCGCAGGCAGAGAGAATCCGCTCCTCCGCGTTGGACTTCGCCGCTTTCACGGCCGCATCGTAGGTGCTGTCCTTCGCGATGCCGTGCTTTCCGGCATACTCCTCAAAAAACGCGGTGATGCTGTCCTCCAGCGGCTGAAAATCGTGCGCGATCTCCAGCTTTGCGGTATCGCCGCGCAGATAGGCAAACCCGTTGGAAATGCTGCTGCGGATCATCGGCTCGAGCTTTTCCGGCGTGATCGCATCCGCGTAGACGGAAGCGGGAATGCCGGTCGTGCTCTCCGCCGCCCTGATCTCATTCTGCAAAGTACGCTGCACCTTTTCCGCGAGCTGCTGACCGGTCACGATCTGCAGCACCGCATCGGTATTCAGCATCCGGAACCGGACTGCACCGGACAGTGCTGCCAGAATACACGAAAAAATCAGAAGGATCGTGAAAAACACGCCTGAAATATAATGCTTCACGATTTCACCTCCGTGTCCTCTGCCGGTTCATAGAACTGCTTGCTGACCGGTCTGCAGCGCACGCCGATGCGCGTATCGGCGCTGCCGATCACCTGCGGCGCGCAGGTATACAGCGTCAGCACCTCGTCCTCGGTGACGGCAAGATACTGCTTATCGTTCTTCTCAAAGGTGATGTTCTCCTCGACCTGATAGGTAAAGGCACCGTAATTGGTATGCAGCTGCACGGTATCGCCCGGCTTCAGCTTCGCGAGATCGGAAAAAAACGTCGTGACATGCGCGTCGATGACGGTGTTGCCCTTTTCACCGATGATCGCGGACTGCGTGGTCTGGCACGCGCCGAGATCGAGCAGATCGGGATTCACGCCGTAATAGACGCTGACCGTCAGGCCGATCGCCTCGGAGGAAAGCACCGCATACTGCTCGCCGAAGGTCGGATAATTGATCTTGCCGTCCTCGTAGGTCTTTTTGGCAGGATCCTGCTCCGTCTCGATCTTGTTCTCCTTGATGTGCAGGCCGGCGGTCGTGCCGGTCGTTTTCAGGTTATCCATGAACGCAATGTTCAGATATTTCTGGACGCGGTGCACCGGCGCAAGCGAATACGCAAGCACCAGAATGCCGCCGGTCAGCAGAAAGAGCAGCAGCGGCGTCAGCAGATATGCCGGCAGCGAGCTGCGTTTTTTCGTCTGTTGTTCTTCAGCCATCAGTAGCCTCCTGTTTTCTGCTCCGGATGCCGAGCAGGCAAAGTCCGCCGAATGCGGCCAGCGTCATCAGTCCGCCGCCCAGCACCGGAACGGTCATGTCCCAGCCGGTCGGGTCAGCGGTCATCCCGATCCCGGATGCGTCGAGCAGCCGCCCATCTCTGTCACGGACGGAAAACCGCATCTCGCCGTCTGAAATGCTGTCCACGGTCACTTGCATACCGAGCTCCTGTGCGGTCTCGGCCATGCCCGCCGCGATCTCCTGCTGCTGCTCCGGATCGAGCTGACGGATCAGGCTTTTCCGCTCCTCCGGCGACAGCGAAGCGAGGAACTGTGCGCGCTCCTCCTCCGGCAGGCTGTCAATATAAGCATGCTTTTCCTCTGCGGTCATCTCCGCAAAGGGCTTGTCCGGCCTGACAGACGGCGTATAGGGTTCCGCATCCTGTTCCCCGGCCTCCTGCTTTTCTCGGTATTTTGCCATGTCCTCCGGCGATACGCCGTATTCCGCCGCGATCACCGACCAGACATATTCAACGCCCTTCTGCCGGATCAGCGCAGCCCATTCGGTATAGGTGTGATACTCGTTATTCATGACCATGCCGTTTTCGTCATGCTCGGAGTTCTGAAAATGATTGCGCATATCCTGGATCATGCCCGCAGGCATACAGATCTCCTCCATTGCCTGCCAGACATCCTCGGGGGAGCCCTCCGCAAAGACGGGTGCCGTCAGCAGAACAGCGGCAGCCGCAGCGGCAAGCAGACCCGCTGCAATGCGCTTACCGTACCGCATCGGTACGCTCCTCTCTGCGGGAACGGCGGCCGAGCACGGCCACGCCGCAGCATGAAAGCAGGATCACGGCACAGGAGCCGAACACCGGAACGGTCATGTTCCAGCCGGTATTGTCCGCCGATGCACTGACCGAGTTCGCGTCGATCAGCTCGCCCTCGCCGTTGCGCACGGCATAGTTGATGCCGTTTCCGTCGAGCTGATCGACGGAGATATGCATCCCGAACTGCTCGCCGAGATCGACAAAGCTGCCGACGATATCGGCCTGACTGCCCGTGTCCATCTGCTTGATGACGCTGTTGCGCTCGGATTTGGACATAGACGCGAGAAACGGCGCACGCTGCTCCTCGGGCAGGCTCTTGACATAGTCCTGTTTTTCAGTCAGCGTCATATTGACAAAGGGCTTTTCCGGCTCCGGAACATTGACGGCAGGAGTCTGCTGTGCGGACTCACCCGATGAAGCCGCAGCGTCGTCGTTCTCCTTCATCTGCTGTCGGATCTCCGAGCCGGAGACGCCGAACTGCTCGCCGACCTTGTCCCAGACCGCGTCCTGACACATCTCAACGGTTTCCGCCCAGATATCATAGGTCTGATAGGTGCCGTTGATCTCCATGCCGTTCTCGTCATGCGGGGCATTCTGATACTGCGTTTTTGCTTCCTGTATCATCGTTTCCGGCATACCGATCCGGCGCATGGCTTCATAAACGTCCTCCACGCTGCCCTCTGCGGCGCAGCGGAAGGACAGTGCGCCTGCCGCGCAGACCGCCGCCGTCAGGGCTGCAGAAAGACATTTGCGGATCATCTTCATAAAAAACATCCTTTCGGTCGTTTCAAAGGGCTCCGGCATAAGCCGGAACAATGCTGTACCTTTCGGGTACTTTTTGCTATTATACCACAATTCCCGCAAAAAAGCAAGCAGTCGGCGGGCAGCGCCCGCTGGCATTTTCCTCCGGAGACGGTCAGCGGAGCTCCCCCAGTTATCGCAGTACACGCCGCGGGGCGGCTTCTTTTGATTTACTTCTCCCGGCGGGGAGCCCCCGCTGGCATTTTCCTTCGGAGACGGTCAGCGAAGCTCCCCCAATTATCGCAGTACACGCTGCGGGGTTACTGCTCCCAAGCGTATAGAGCAAATAACAAATCGGGCGCCGACTCTTTACATCAGCGCCCGTTTCATTGCACATGACCGGATCGCGGGGCAGTCCCCGCAGTATCCTCAGAACATGATCTTCTTCGCGATAAAGCGCAGCAGCATGGTCAGATCGTCGGAATCCTGTTTGCCGTTTTTATCCACATCCGCGTGCTGAATGCCGGTCTCCGTGACGACCGCATCCTTATCCGCCGTCAGGAATCTTGCAAGCAGCACGGCGTCCGAAACGTCGATCTTCTGATCGCAGTTCACATCGCCCGTCGTGACCGAAGGTGCCGGCGCGGTCTGTTCTTCGGAAAGCACCTCAAATTTCCGTCCGTACTTTTTCGCATAGGCCTCCGCCGTCGAACCCGCATAGCCGCGGATCACACCGTTATAGGTGAAGGTTTCCGGTTCGTTCCCGTTCGTGATCGTTTCGATGCTGTCCCCGATGATCATCTCCGGATTCAGGATCGTGACCGTCTGCAGCCGGTCGCAGCGTTCCAGCGCACCCGCGCCGAGCTCCGTCACAGACTTCGGGACCGTGATCTCTGTCAGGTTTTCGCAGTTGCCGAATGCATACTTGCCGATCGTCTCCACACCCTCCGGCAGACTGATCGCTTTCAGATCGAAGCAATTGAAAAACGCGCTGTCATGGATCGTTTTCAGCGTCGAGGGAAGTTCGATCTCCTGCGCCTCACCGCACCAGCAGAAGGCGAAATCGCAGAGCGTTTCCACGCCCTCCGGCACCGTGATCTTCAGCACAGGATCCTGACCGCCGCTGTGATAAGCCGCATATTCCAGTGCATCGCCGCCGATGACGCGCACGCCGTCCGGAACGACAATGCTGTCCCTGAACCGGCCGCCGTATCCGAGCAGAACGCCGCCCTCAATGACGAACTGCTCCTGCCCTTTTCTATAGTCCAGCCATTTTGTACCGTCAAACGCACGGCTGCCGACATACTGCACGGTATCGGGCAGCGTGACGGCGGTCAGGTTGACGCAGTACGAAAATGCCTCCATGCCGATCGACTCCGTGCCGGCCGGAAGCTCGATCTGATCGAGCCCGCCGCTGCAGGAGCCGCACTGTGAAAATGCGTATTCCCCGACCGTTTTCAGATTCTTCGGCAGCTTCAGGCTCTGCAGGCACTGACAGTGCGCAAACGCACGGTCGCGGATCTCGGTCACGCTGTCCGCGATCGTGATGCTTTCCGCGCATGAGCAGTCAGAAAACGCATCCTTGCCGATGCCGGTCACGCCGTCCTCGATCACGATCTTTTTGATCTCAGCCAGATGCTTGCCCCACGGCAGCAGCGACAGGCTGACCTCATTCGGGCCGAACAGTCCGGCGATGCCGTCGAGCTCCGCCTGTTCCTCCGGCGTGATATTCTCCGAATGCTGCCCCTTGACCAGCGTGACATAATGCGGCGGATTGACATAATCGTACATATCGCCCTTGCCGGAGATCGTCAGGGTGCCTTCCTCAAGCTTCCATGTCACGTTTTCTCCGCAGAGCGTCTGCTCGGTTTCGGTCTGCCCGGTCGGTTCGTCACTGAGTGCAACGAAATCGAACCAGTGCGCACCCGCAAACAGCTCCGTTGTGGAGTTCCGGTAGCCGCAGAATGCGACCCGATTCTCCGAACCGCTGAGATCGAATGCATCGTCAGCGATCTTCGCTTCCGGATTCATGATCTCGATCGTTTTCAGCTTTGTGCAGCCCGAAACGATCCCGCCGCTCAGGGATGCGACATTTTTCGGGAACCGCAGCGTGACCAGCTTCCCGCAGTTCCGGAATGCCTGTGCACCGATCTCGGTGACGGTATCCGGCAGCGTGACCTGCTCCAGCTCCGCGCAGTCCCGGAATGCATTAGCCCCGACGCCCGTCACGCCGGATTTCAGCTCAACGGTACGGATCGCGGTGCCCCACGGTGCCGCTGTCCCTTCATCATCCGGCTGATCCGGGTCGCCGTACCGGAACATGCTGCCCGTTCCGGAGATGATCAGCTCGCCGCCGTCCGTGACCTCCCATTTCAGATGATCGCCGCATTCGCCCTCTCTGATGATATGCGGCTGCACCGCGGCGGCGGGAACGGCCGGAACAAACGGCACCGTCCCCGAAAACGCGAGACAGGCGGCACTGATAAAGGCAAGATTCCGAATCACTTTCATAGTCGTTCATCCTTTCCGTAAAAAGATATGCGGGATACCGTCCGCCGATCGCGGTGCTGCGGACAGCCTGCCGGAAAAATAGTCTGCTATGATAAATTATAGCCTTCTTCGCAGCAAATTGCAAGCGTTTTCATAGATTCTTCATAATAATCGGCAGTTCCTACAAGAAACGCTCCGGCTTCCTGTCATATTTCCTGTGTAACCATTTCCGCTGTTTCGGGTATCAGCACAGGCGCGGTGATTTTTCCCAAAAATTGCGGTATGCTAACCGCCCGTTGCCGAATCCGCGGCTTTCACGCAATTCTCATCCGAAAACGCTTGACATTTTTGCCTTTTTTCGGTATAATGTAAAAGAGGAAAATTCGGTTTTTCCCGGAGTGAATTTTTAGGAGGTCTGTTTTATGTCTCTGACAAAGAATCCCAATGTCAACCAGTGGGTCGAGGAAATGATCGCACTGTGCAAGCCGGACAAAGTCGTCTGGATCGACGGCTCCAAGGAGCAGCTGGATCAGCTGATCGAGGAAGTCACCGCTCTGCCGGACGGCCATCCCGACAAGCTCTATAAGCTCAATGAGGAGAAGTATCCGGGCTGCCTCTATCACCGCACCCGTCCGAACGACGTCGCGCGCGTGGAGGACAGAACCTTCATCTGCTCCCGCAGAAAGGAAGATGCAGGTCCGACCAACAACTGGATGGATCCGAAGGAAATGTACGCAAAGCTCACCCCGCTCTATGACGGCGTGATGAAGGGCAGAACCATGTATGTCATTCCGTACAGCATGGGCCCGATCGGCTCCCCGCTCGCAAAGGTCGGCGTGGAGGTCACAGATTCGATCTATGTCGTTCTGAACATGAACATCATGACCCGTATGGGCACCAAGGCGTTTGAGAACCTCGGCGATGTCTCCAACGATTTCGTCCGCGGCCTGCACTCCAAGGCAGACGTCAATCCGGAGAACCGCTACATCGTGCAGTTCCCGGAGGACAACGCGATCTGGTCGATCAACTCCGCATACGGCGGAAACGTCCTGCTCGGCAAGAAGTGCTTTGCACTGCGCATCGCATCCTATCAGGCAAAGAACGAGGGCTGGATGGCTGAGCACATGCTGATCCTCGGCCTGAAGCGTCCGGGCAAGGAGACCAAGTACATCTGCGCAGCATTCCCGTCTGCATGCGGCAAGACCAACCTTGCGATGCTGATCCCGCCGGAGGGCTACCGCAAAAAGGGCTATGAGGTCTTCACCGTCGGCGATGACATCGCATGGCTGAAGCCGGGTCCGGACGGCAGACTGTACGCGATCAACCCGGAAAACGGCTTCTTCGGCGTCGCACCGGGCACGAACGAGAAGTCCAACTACAACGCACTGGCTTCTACCAAGAAGAACGCGATCTTCACGAACGTCGCGCTGGATAACTCCGACAATACCCCGTGGTGGGAGTCCCTGACCAAGGAGCCGCCGGTCGATGCGACCGAGTGGAAGGGCGAGAAGGTCAACGGTCCGGAGTTCTGCGCACAGCTTGACGCAAACGGCAAGCACCTGACGCTGGCACATCCGAACAGCCGCTTCACTGCTCCGGCAGAGAACTGCCCGTGCATCAGCCCTGAGTTCAACAATCCGCAGGGCGTGCCGATCTCCGCGATCATCTTCGGCGGCAGACGCGCATCCACCACGCCGCTCGTTTACCAGTCCTTCGACTGGACGCACGGCACCTACATGGGCTCTGCAGTCTCCTCTGAGACGACCGCAGCAGCAACGGGCGCGGTCGGCGTGCTCCGTCACGATCCGATGGCTATGAAGCCGTTTATCGGTTACAATGTCGGCGATTACTGGGCACACTGGCTCGAGATGGGCAAGGTGCTCGGCGACAAGGCTCCGAAGATCTTTAACGTCAACTGGTTCAAGAAGGACGCTGAGGGTCACTTCATGTGGCCGGGCTTCGGCGACAACATGAGAGTCCTTGACTGGATCATCAACCGCTGCGAGGGCGCAGTCGATGCTGACGAGACCGCGATCGGCTATCTGCCGAAGCCGGAGGACATCAACATCGAGGGTCTCGAGGGCGAAGTCGATCTCGACAAGATGAAGGCGCTCGTCGCTGTTGACAAGGATCTCTGGAAGAAGGAAATTGCCGAAATGCGCAGATATTACGATGAGGATATCAAGGCAAAGGGCGGCAAGATCCCGCAGGCACTCTACGATGTGCTTGACAAGATCGAGGCAAACCTCAACAAATAATTGAACGGCACAAAGCCCGTATCCGGAATCAAACCGGATGCGGGCTTTTGTTTTTGTGTACTGTGTTTTGTCTGTTGCTGCGGGATTGCAGCAGCGCGGATGCATCCGCGCCGGGAATAGGGCTTGCAGCCCTAAAACCTGCACGCCCGTTCACTCGTCGCGGCTGACGCCGCTCCTGCGTGCTGCGGGCAGTTTGACCAAAGGGCTCTCGCCCTTTGGAAACCTGCGTATTCAGCGCGCGCTGACTTGCGTCATCGCTATACTTCATGCGCGCTGCGGATTGCTATGCAATCCGCCTGGGGACGCCCTCTATTACAGGGCGTCCCTCTCATAAAAACGCTCCCCCGGAGCGTTTTTATGATTCACCCTTGCGGTGCGCCTGACGCCTGGGAGTTTCGCGCTCTGCGGAGCGCGACGAGGGCTTCTGCCCAACATGAAGAAATGCGTTTCTTAATGTTTAGACCCGCAAGCCTTTGAAAAGGCTTGCCCGATACTGTTGATGTGGATGCAAACGGTTAGCCTATCGCTTGACCGGATGCAAAAAGGGTGCCGACTGTTACATCGGCACCCAATCTGTTACACATAATGGGGTGTGGGGACCATTCTGAATCATCGCGAAGCGATACCGCTTACTTCGTGCCGAAGATGCGGTCGCCGGCGTCGCCGAGGCCGGGAACAATATAGGCATTCTCGTTCAGGTGACTGTCCACGCAGCCGCAGTAAATGTCAATGTCCGGATGCGCCTCCTGCAGCGCCTTCAGTCCCTCCGGCGCCGCGATAATGCACATGAACTTGATGTTCGTGCAGCCCTTTGCCTTGATGAAGTCCACTGCCTGGATCGCTGAGCCGCCCGTCGCAAGCATCGGGTCGGGCAGGATCACAAGGCGCTCGTCAATGCCGCCCGGCAGCTTGCAGAAGTATTCGTGCGGTTCGTGCGTCACCTCGTCGCGGTACAGGCCGATGTGGCCGACCTTCGCAGAGGGCACCAGCGCCAGAATGCCGTCCACCATGCCGAGACCTGCGCGCAGGATCGGCACGACTGCGAGCTTTTTGCCGGAGAGCATCGGCTCCATGGCCGTCGCGATCGGCGTCTTGACCTCGACCAGCTCGGTCGGCAGGTCGCGCATTGCCTCATAGCCCATGAGCATCGCGATCTCCTCCACCAGAATGCGGAAATCCCGCGTGCCGGTCTTTTCGTCACGCAGCAGCGTGATCTTGTGCTGGATCAGCGGATGATCGAGAATAACAGTCTTTGACATTGTGAATACTTCCTTTCTGTTGGTTGGCGGTTATGCGTGTCTGCGGCGGATCACTTGCGCTTTTTCCTGCCCTTGCCGCCCTTTTTTCGGTTTTTGTTCTGCGGATACTGCTTTGCAGGCTGCTTGGGTGCATCTGCATTCTGTACCGGCGCAGCCTTCTTCTTTTCGGGGATCTCCGCAGCAGGTGCGGGCTCTCTGTCCTTATCCTTCGAGAGCATGATATTCGTCAGGATGCCGAGGATCAGCGCGGTCGCGATCTCTGTGATCGTCACATCACCGAAGTGCAGGCTCAGTCCGCCGATGCCGGCGATCAGGATCACGGACGCGACAAACAGATTGCGGTTTCTGTCCAGATTGACCTTCTGCAGCATTTTCAGACCGGAGACCGCGATAAAGCCGTACAGTGCGATGCAGACGCCGCCCATCACGCAGGACGGGATCGAATCGACAAACGCGACCAGCGGCGTGATGAACGAGAACAGCAGGCAGCCGATCGCCGCCGCGAGGATCGTCAGGGTGCTGGCGTTGCCGGTGATCGCGACGCAGGCAATGGATTCGCCGTAGGTCGTGTTCGGACATCCGCCGAAGAATGCACCGACCATAGAGCCGACGCCGTCGCCGAGCAGCGTTCTGGTCAGGCCGGGGGTCTCCAGCAGGTCTCTGCCGATGATCGAGGAGAGGTTCTTGTGGTCTGCGACATGCTCCGCAAAGACCACGAATGCGACCGGTACATACGCCGCGAACAGCGTTGTGAAGTAGGTGCCGGTGAGGTCGTCAGTCGTGCTGAATGCCTTGATAAAGGTCAGGTCGGGCACACTGAGGAAGGTGCGCAGGGAGACAGTGCCGTTCGGCATCATATAATTCTCAAAGACCGCGAAGTCGATGAGCTTGAGTTCGTTGATATTCATGGCGGTACCGATGCCGGTCAGGGCGGCTGCGGCTGCATAGCCGACGAGAATGCCGATGATGAACGGGATCAGCTTGCCCATTTTTTTGCCGTAGGTCGAGCAGAGCATGACGGTCACGAGCGTGATCAGTCCGCAGATGATCGCCGCGTAGGGAGATGCTGCCATGACGCTGCTGCCGTCTGCCGCGAGGATATTGACGTCGCCCTTCTGCAGGTCGCCGACCGCATTGCCCGCGAGGGACAGTCCGATGATCGCGACCGTCGGGCCGATGACGACCGGGGGCATCAGCTTGTTCAGCCAGCCGACGCCGACCGCTGAGATGATTATCGCGATCAGAACGTAGACCAGACCCGCAAGCGCGGCACCGATGATGAGACCGAGCATTCCGAGCTCCATGGATACGGCACCCGCAAAGGCAGCCGACATGGAACCGAGGAACGCGAAGGACGAGCCGAGAAAGACCGGACTCTTGAACTGCGTGAACAGCAGATAGACGATCGTGCCGATGCCGGCGCCGAACATCGCTGCAGCAGGGGTCAGGCCGTGGCCGATGATCATCGGAACGGCAATGGTCGCGGCCAGGATCGCAAGCATCTGCTGCAGCGCAAACGCGATCAGTTTGATGCCGCGCGGCTTGTCCGCAATGTCGTAGGTGAGCTTCATGAAAACAATCCTCCTTTTTGCGCGGCAGAAAAAAAGCCCCGTCTGTTTTTGCAGACAAGGCAGCTGCGGCTGCTATGGGTCAATGCGAGAATGTCTGCATCGGGGTCGCCGCGTGATAGTTTTATTATACTCCCCCGGCGGGGATTTGTCAAGACGTTTTTGGCGGGTCGGCAGGGCCGACAGCCGTTTTCCTCCGGGGGGGGCGGTCGGCGAAGCTCTCCCAATTTACGTTACTGCACGCCGCTAAAGCGGCTTCTTTGGCGTTTATGCTCCCAATGCTGAAGCATGCCGGGAGCATCCCCTGTGCGCGGTGTTTTGATTCGGTGCGGTGATATGTGCCGGAAGACGCGTTTTATCCGGAAATGATGTTTTTCGTAACAAATTCTTATGTTTTCCTGAAATCCGGAAAATTGCCTTGCATGGTGCTGCCGAATGTGTTATAATACAGACAGGATCCGCGGAATGTGCCGGATCCTGTCTGATTGTTTATGAGGTGAACCTATGCGATTCAAATACGTGATTGCGGCTGCCCTGCCGGCGCTTGCCATGTTCGGCGCGATCGGCGGGCTGGCACTGACTGTGCATAACCGCAACAATACCATATCTGCGCTGCGCCGCTCGATGATCGAGCAGGATATGGACCCCGACCGCATCAACGTCGAGCCGATCCATTACGACCCGGTGCCGGTCGATCATTTCTACGAGCGCGCCGGACACAAGATCCTGCTCTCCGACAACCAGTTCGGGCAGATCTGGCTGCCGGTGCTGGGGGACGTCCCGCTCTCGGAGCATCCGCTGGAGAATCTGAAGCAGCTCCCGAACGGCCGCATGATCTCGCTGGACGACGCCGGGAATCTCAATGCCCTGACCGGCATCGACATTTCCGCGCACAACACCGTCTCGGACTGGGCGGCGGTCAAGGCGGATGGCGTTGACTTCGTCATGCTGCGTGTCGGCTACCGCGGCTACGGCGTCGGCACGGGGAAAATGTACAAGGACGACCGCTTTAAGCAGTATTACCGGGAGGCAAAGGAAGCCGGTCTGCTGGTCGGCGCGTATTTCTTCTCGCAGGCGATCACCGAGGAGGAGGCCGTCGAGGAGGCGATCCTCACCGCAGAGATGCTGGAGGGCTGTGAGCTCGATTTTCCGGTCGCCTATGACTGGGAGATGATCTTCCACGACAAGGACGGCGCCCGCACCGACAATGTGCCGGTCGATACGCTGACGGACTGCGTGCTCGCGTTCTGCCAGAATGTGGAATCGTTCGGCTATCAGACTATGGTCTATCAGAACAAGCGCACGACGCTGTTCAAGCTCGATCTGCCGCGGATCAAGGATATCCCGTTCTGGCTGGCCGAATACGGCGACGGCCCGACCTATGTGTACAATTATGATATGTGGCAGTACAGCTGCGACGGGACGGTCGCGGGCATTGACGGCAGGGTGGACATGAACCTCTGCTTCCGTGATTATTCGCAGGAGGGCGCACCGGCGGTCTCGCTGCCGGCACCCGATCTCTCCGGCGCGGCCGATGCCGTACCGCAGGAGGATGTGCCGGATATGCCGGACGGTGCGGATGCGGAGCAGGAAGATGATACTGAAATGCAGGACGATACCGAGCAGCAGAACGAACAGGAACCCGAAGCAGAAGGCTGACGGCAGGCGATACAGAAACAAATGCAATATACGAGGGAGGATACAGTATGAAACAGACGGCGATCGTTCTTGCGATGCTGATGCTGCTGACCGGCTGCGCGTCCGGCGGAACGGCTCCGGAACCGGCTGCTGATACCGCACCGGCTGAAAGCAGCTTATCTGCAGAGATAACAGCAGAACCGGCCGCGGAACCAGCACCGGCGGACAGTGCCCCGGCAGTGATCGAACCGGAGCCGCTCACGGACGTTGTGCAGGGAGAGAACGGCGCGTTCACCTGTACGTATGCGGGTATTTCACACGCCTGCATTGCCGATCTTCCCGAACAGGCAGAGGGCGCACCGCTCATTCTGGTGCTGCACGGCTACAGCGGTACGGCGGAAAGCTTCCGCAGCACGCAGCATTTTGAGAATGCCGCCAATCCGCGCGGCTATGCGGTCGTGTATGTGACGGGCGCGCCAGATCCGAACGATCCGACCTCCGGCAACGGCTGGGACTCCGGCCTCGGGCAGGCGGGCAATCCGGATACGGCTTTCCTGAAATCGCTTGCGCTGTATCTGCAGGAGACCTACAAGTTCGATCCGCAGCGGACATTCGCGGTCGGGTTCAGCAACGGCGCATTCATGACGCACCGGCTCGCAATGGAAGCATCCGATACCTTTGCCGCGGTGGTCAGCGTTGCCGGCATGATGCCGAAGCAGATCTGGGAGAGCCGGAACAGTACGAACAGCGTCGGCGTGTTCCAGATCACCGGTGAAAAGGATGACGTCGTCCCGAAGAACAGCGACGGCAGCGCGAAAACCGCGCAGGCTCCCGCGATCGAGGATGTCATGGACTACTGGGCGGAATCGAACGGGCTCAGCGGGCAGGCGAGTGAGGAGATCGGGAACGGCTCCGAGCTGATCAAATATACCGGCAGCGATTCGCAGAAGCAGGTCTGGCATCTGCGGGTCAAAAACGGGCGGCATTCGTGGCCGTCTCCGGATTATACCGGCATTGACACCGACACGCTGATTCTGGACTATCTTGATTCATTGCGGGCAGTGCCCGCCGCTATTTCCCTCCGGTGCGCGGAGCCCGCGCCGGCGTTTCCCTCCGGGGGCGGTCAGCGAACCTCTCCCAACAATCGAAACGCACGCCGCGTGGCGGCTTCTTTGGCTTCACTTCTCCCAATGCTGAAGCGCGCCGCAAGCATAACGCAAACATAACAAAAAGGACGCTGATACGGAAATCAGCGTCCTTTCTTTCATTGATCGCGGGATGATAGCATAATGCAAAGTCTCAGAGCTTGATCTTTTTGGCGATCGCCTGCAGCAGAACCGTGATATCCTCCGGATTCAGGCCGCTTTTGCCGTCTACGTCGCTGTTCCGGATGCCCTGATCGGTGATGACCGCCGAAGTATCCTCATTGACCACGCGCGCCACCAGAACCGCATCCGAGATATCCAGCTTGCCGTCACAGGTCGCGTCGCCCTTCACGGCCGGGAGCGTCTGTGCGTTTTTGCTGTCCTTGTTCACAGTCAGCCTGTTTTTCAGAGCAACTGCAGAACCGGACGGATTCTGCTCGCCGCTGCTGTTTCCGTCAGCCTCTGCGAACAGCACGGCGCTGTTCAGCCACTTCGCATCCATGCCGAGCTCTGCATAAGCATTCAGATGTGCAGTCACATCCACGCTGTTCGCGATGCGTCCGCCGTTTGCCGCAAGGTTCTCTTTGCGGATGCTGTAATACCGCATGACCGGTCTGTTTCCGCTGATATCGAACTGGTTGATATAGCCCTTGTAGATATCGTATGCCGCGCCGCCGACCGTGGCTTCTCCGAGCTTCTCCATGACCATATTGCCGGATGTCACAAGCACGGGCAGCTCACGGCCGACCCAGCCGTCGATGATGTAGTATTCCGTCGCATTGTTTGTCAGGGTGCCCATGATGCCCGCAAAGGCATTGCCCTCAGACGTCAGATCCAGAACATAGTCATACTGAAGCTGACCGGCTTCCTTCCACGATGTATTCTCCGGGAACTTCGTGCCGGAATCGTAGATCGCGTTCATGATGCCGCTCCATTCGCAGGAGAACTTGCCTTCGGTGCCGGGATCCATGACGGACTTCGTATAATTTTCCGTGCACCAGTGTTCCCAGGCATAGCCGTCTGCCGTCTCGCCTGTTTTCCAGAGCTCCTTCTGATTGTCGTTGCTGTATGCATAGGAAATCGCAGTGAAACTCGTATCAAAGTCGCCGAGGCCGCTCTGTGCCTGCATAAAGAATGCGGAATCGCGCCATGCCGGGAAGTCCGCGCCGAGCGCCTTTACGGTGTTGATGATCTTCAACATGTCATGCGATGCAGCGACCGTTTCCAGAAAACCGTTTCTGTACTTGCTTTCCTGCCGCACGATTATGTACTGCTGCTTTGTCGTGTGCAGCGGGAGAACCAGCGCCTGATCTGCCGTTTCATCCGTGATCGGGAACAGATAGACGTCGTAGCTGCTGTCCTCGCCGTCCACGGTGATCGTTCCGAGTTTGTACTTTGCGTCGGGAACCGGGCGCGCTGTGCCCCAGCCGTCGATCACATAGCATTCCACGGTATCCGGCTCGTGATCGGACGGGCCGATATCCATAAAGGTGCTCGCGAGGCCGAAATACGCGTCGCCGTCAAAGCTGCAGCCGACGGTGTATGTGCCCTTCAGCTCCGTGAGGTACGAATTGTCCTGAATGCGGTCGCTGTTGATGCCGTTCGTGAACAGCACGGCTTCCTCTTCGGAATTATGTTGCCATGATCCGTGAATGTTGCCGTTTTCGCCGATATTAATGAAAGAGGACTCGCCGAGTCCCTTCTGGGTACGCGACCAGACATGTCCGTTCGAGATGCCGGTCTCGTTGAAGTATACTCCGTCGTAGGTGCCCAGATCTGTCGTCAGCTTGTTGATGCCGAAGGCGATATCCGCGCTGCTTTCGCCCCACGAAGAGGCAGCAAATGCCGTAATCCGGCCGAGCTTGCTGCCGAGCCTGGAAGGAGCCAGCTTCGCCCATTCCGCGAGATGCGCATCGACTGCGACCGTGTTCGAGAGCGTTTTGTCCGATTTCATGCCGTTTTCCTTGCGGACGCTCCAGATCTGATAGAGATACTTCGAGTTGCCGGCGATCGACTCCTGCGTCACATTGTTGAAGTATACGTCATACTGGATGCCGTAAACAGAGATCGTGCCGAGCAGTTCGCCTGTTTCCGTAATCGGTGGATGCTTTCCTGTCCAGCCGTCCACGATGAAGAATTCCGTGAGTACCGAGGGGCTTTCCAGATAGCCCTCAAGACCGATGAATGCGCTGCCTGCGCCAAGCGCCCGACAGTAATACTCATACCGGAGATTCCCTGCCTGATTCCATTCAGGCTTGTCCGGGAAGTCTTTGCCGCAACCAATGGTGACGTTGGATGCGGTTGTCCATTTTGCTTCAAAAGCGCCGTTTTCCTGCGGAATGAAGGAGGACATTCCTTCGCCAATCCGTTCATGCCACCATGCCAGACCCTCATCCGTAACGCCTGTCTCCGAGAAGGCCGGACCGGCTTCCGGCGAGGAATAGGTGTTCTTTGTGAACTCTGCGCTGCCGCTGACCGTACCGCCTTCCTTTTCGCCCGTATCTACGAAAAGTGCGATGTCTCCGTATTTCTCATACGAAAGCCCGAAGACTTCAAGCTTGCTCAGGTGTTCTGAAACCGGCACGGTGCCTTCGACCGTGTAATTCCGCGGTGCGTCGTACTGATTGCAGTTGCTGATAACCCAATAAGAGGCGGTTGCCGGATCCGAGCCGGAGCGGAACACCTCGTACTGTACGTCGCCGACTGTGATGTCCCCGAGCTTTTCGCCTGCGATCTGACGAACATTGCTCATCATGCCCCAGCCTTCGATGATTCTGAAGCTGTAGCCGCAGTTTTCGCCTCTGACCGTACCGCTGACGCCGTAATAGCCGTAATCCCCGAGTTCCAGCGTTCCGGCAAATGATACGTTCGGTGCAGGCGTGGTCTGCTTGTCAACATCCTCCAGATCAGCGCCGTAGCAATAATAATGGTTCTGAACGCCGTTCCATTTGAAGCTGAATGCGCCGGTTACCGGATCGTGTGAAGCCTCACTCGTACCTTCCGTTCCGCGTGTCGATGAAATGCAGAAGAAGCCGTCCGACTTTGAAATGGATGAGCTGTATGCAGATGATTCCGCATCTGCTGCAAAAACCGGAAGCACCGGTACGGAACCGAGTGCCACGGCTGCAGCACTCAGCAAACCGAATAATCGCCTGTGTTTCATTGTGTTTATCCCTCCTGTTTACAGAAAAAGAATCAACGCAGAAAAAATCCCCTGTCTATACTATAACACAAAATATTGCGAAACACAATGCAAATTTTGCGATTGCGGTTTGCCAAATGCCGGAAATTGCGGTAAAATCCGAAAAAACAGCTGCCGGTCAGCGGTTCAGCAGCCGGACGCCGACTGCAAGATAAGCCGCAAAGGAACTCCACAGCAGATACGGCAGGTTCAGCCATGCGGCAGGGCGGCTGACCTTTGCGAACCGCAGGATCATCCATAAGACCAGAACTGCCAGCAGCACCGCTGTTGCCGCTGCTGCCGTAAATGCGCGGAACCGGAAAAACAGGATGCTCCACGAGAAGTTGACGGCAAGCTGCACCGCGTAGGCGGTCAGGGCGCGGCTGCGGGGATTCAGCATATCCTCCCGCCAGACCAGATACGACGAGATGCCCATGAGTGCGTATAGAATCGCCCAGACGACCGGGAATACCGCCCCCGGCGGCGAGAACGGCGGCTGCACGATCTCCCTGTAAAATGCGGAATAATTGCCTGCCAGCAGTGCCGAAAGCCCGCCGACGAGCTCCGCCAGCACCACCGAGATCAGCATTTCTGTCCAGCTCCATTTTTTCATAGCGCTGCCTCCTTTTTATGGCTGTGTGCTGTAGTGTATGCACGGAAATGCTGAATTATGCAGAAGCGGATGTATGCTGAAAAAAACGGGACGCCGACTGTTCAGCCGGCGCCCTGTATGCGCTTATTCTGTTTTACAGCACGATCTTTTTCGCGATGACCTGCAGCATCATCGTGATATCAGCTGTTTCCAGCTTGCCGCTGCGGTCGATATCTGCATTGCGCAGACCCTGATCGCTGATCTTTGCGTCGGTATCCTCGACCAAAATGCGGGAGGCCAGCACGGCATCCGAAACATCCAGTGCGCCGTCGCAGTTGGCATCGCCGCAGACAGCCCATTCGGTGTCGGGCTGTTCTTTTTCGACGAGACGGATGTCATTTTTCAGGAGCTCCATGCTGCCGCTTCCGACATAAGCCTGCGTGAAGAACGAGATATTCGTCAGGACGCCGTTCAGCTTGACGCCGAGCTTTTCGAGCTCTTTGAAAACCTGCAGCAGATCGACGGAGCAGCTGTCAGAGGGACGGATGAATCCGCGTTCCGCATCCCACCAGCGCTCGATCCAGTAAAGCTTCTTGGTCTCGTGATGTGTCATGTACAGCGCCGGTTCCGCTTCTTCCGTGTTTACGGGCAGCAGATAGACCCGGTAGCCGATTGTGCCGATATAAAACTCTCCGACCTTTTGTGCCGGATCAAAGAATGCGGTGGGAGAAGCTGCATCGGTCAAGTAGCACTCTGTCAGCACAGGGTTCTCTCCGATTTCGTCTGCAAAGGTGCTGACGATGCCGTAGACCCCGGTACTGTATGACGGATCGAACGATTCGGAGGTCTTTCTGATCTCATAGGTACAGTTGATCGACTCCGCCTCGTTCAGCGTCACCTGATACGGTTTTCCGCTGGCAAACATGGTTCGGAGAGCCGGATGCAGATCGGTCCATTCTGCCTTGAACGTGCCGTTTTCGCCGAATTCGATGGAAGTGTTGTATTCATAGCCATTCTGGAGGCGCATCATCTCATAGCCGTCCTGACTGAGCGGTTCGCAGTACCAGGTGCTCATTTCTGTAAGCACAAACTTTGAAATGCTGCAGCTTCCGCTCACCCTGTCCGTTTCGGAAAAGCCGGAAGTGACAAGCAGACTGAAGAAATCCAAGCCGGTGCTGAAATCCGTGCTCAGGTTTTCGATGTTCAGCTCGCTGATCCGGCTGCAGATCGCCGGGATCGGGATGGCGTCGTGGATCTGAGAATTTTTGCCGTAATACTGATTGTCTCTGCGGACGCACCAGTAGGTTCTGAGCGGCTGTCCATTGTTGGCCTGAGCATCGTTCCGGTACAGATCATAGTACGCACAGCCGACATAGAACTCTCCGACCCAGTTGTCGGCGTCTCCCCATTCATTGCACTGTTCGGCGTATCCCTCCACAAAATAGAGTGTGGCGCCGCACCAATTTGCGGATGCACCGAAAAAGCCGGTCTCGCCGAGATCAAGCTCACCGGCATACTCCGCGCCTTTTCCGAAATCCTCAGTCAGATTGCTCAGGGATACGCTGCCGCGATCCGGTATCGTGTTCATGAAGTATGCACGCTCCACATCCTTCCATGAGAAGTCAAAGCTGCCTTCGGTTCCGGTGTGATAGCTGATTTCGCCGATGCCGTAATCGCTGCACGTATACCACCCGTAATCATCCGGTGTTTTGCCGCCGGCTTCGCCGTCAAAAATGCCGTCGATCAGGCCGTAGCAGCTGTACCGCAAATTCGGCGCTTCCGCTTGCTTTGCCGGATGCAGCCTTCCCGCCGTGCACAAACAGCGCCGGTGCCCTGAGCAGAAAATGCGCATTCTCAATGTCCGCGGATTCCAGCTGTTCCAGCAGCGCATTGAGCGACACGGAGCCCTTTATGATGCGGTGTGCTGCTGGGTCATAAAGATTGGTGCGCGGAATGATCCAGTATTCCAAAATGGTATCTTCGTCATTGAGCCTGCTTTCCCTCCGGTATACATCGTAGGTCTTTCCTTCCGCGGTGATCTCGCTGATCTTTTCCCCGGCATCCTTGCGGACGCTGCTGTTCTCAGCCCAGCCCTCTACAAAATAAACATTCATAAAGGAATACGGCTCTAAGCTGATGCCGTAGTATCCGCTGTCGCCGAGATCAAGCTGCCCGGAATACGTGAAGCGATCCTTTGAGCCGGAGTTCTTTGCTTTGACGCTGTAAATGCTGAATCTTGCGTCTTCGGTGTCATTCCATTTGAACGTGAAGCTGCCGTTTTTTCCGGCAGATTCCCCGACCGTACCGATACCGCCTGTATTGGTGCAGACCCATCTCGCACCGTCCGCGGTTTCGCCTTCCTCTGCGGTTCCCTGCGCCGCCGTGCTGACGGGTGCCGTTTCCGCCGCGATGACCGGAAGCGCCGGTACCGATGCGAGCACCACGCCCGCTGCACAGAGCAGGCTCAAAAAATTCTTGTGTTTCATCATACTGTCCCTCCTGATTGTGAAAAAATAAAAATGTTATGCAGGGTTATACCCTGTCTATACAATATATCATATTTTTTTGCCAGACGCAAGAATTATATTGCCTGATAATGTACTATATTGCTATTCTTAGAAAATTTACAATTTATCCAAAAGCTATTTAAATAAATTTAAGCCGGATGATACGATTTTCTATTGTTTTTTGCGGATGTTTATGCTATAGTGTATATGGGGAATTTTGTTCTGCGAATGAACGATGTTCAGGAGGGAACCAAAAATGAAACAACGAAAGCTTATCAGTTTGCTGGGTGCGGGTGTGATCGCATGTACGGCTGTGCCGATGCTCCCCGCCGCCACAGCAGCGGAACCGGTGCCGGATACGAGCGCAGCGGAACAGGTGCGGATCCACCATGTTCTGGAGGATTTCTATTTCTTCTCGCGCGAAGCGTTCGGCAGCGGTGACGAATCGGAGCTGGAACTCACACGGGGGGAGGACTGCTTCAGCTTTTCAGCAGGCTGGCAGGATGTGACCGCCGATACTGAGACGATGTTCCTTGCCGGCAGACTGACGCAGCAGGCAGTCGGTTTTCCGGATCTTACTGTTCTGGATGCGCACTGCACGCTGCAGACCGATCTGACAGGACAGGACGCATACTTCGGCTGGCGCACCCGGTTCGCCGAGACGGACGGTGAAGCGACATACATGACCGACTGCTATCTTGCGGACGGCTTCAGCACGCAGCGTCCGGCGCTGCCTGACAGCGCAAAGATCGGCACGCTGACCTATAATGAGGCGGCGTATGACATCTATCTGCTGGACGGGGAGCAGCTTTCAGAAAGCCCGGCCAAGTCCGCAGAGAAGTGGGAGACTGTGAAGGAATACTGGATTGTGCGCGAAGCAGGCATTGTACCGGACGAAATAACCGGCGCATACGAGCTGAATGCAGATCTGTCGGAGCTGTTCCGGGGTCTGGCAGCGGATTATGACTTTGAGCCGGGCGCGTGGTGTGAATCCGCGTTCTTCCTTGATGTGAAGGCGGGCAGCGGTACCGCGGTATCGCCGTATATTGATATCTGCGCGCCGATTCGGGACGGACGCACCTATACGGAGGCCGACGAAACGGGCGTGACGGAGGACGGTTATCAGTGGAGCCAGTGGGCGCTTCCGCCTTACCGCGCATCCGAGATGACCCCGGGCGTAAACGGTGCATTCAGCTGTGCATGGAGCGATGTGCCGGTCACGCTGTTTGAAATGGGCAGGGGACTTGAAAGCCCTGTCGTATGCGATGCGGAAAACCCGGTACGGTATGATTACGTGATGACGCTCGGCGGATTCGGAACCGCATTTTCGGGTGTCAGCGGCAAGGTGCAGTATTATCAGATCCCGGAGAATACTGCTGCAGCGGATATCGGAAAGTATCTGGCTGCATTTTATGTCATTGACGCATGGACAGGGGAGCAGGCGCCCGGCAGCGTGCTGCAGGAGCTTCACCCGTCAACCGCAAACGAGAAGATCGGTGAGATCACCGCGGACGGCGCAGTCTACGATGTATACAGGGAATGGTGCACGCAGGTGAGCATTGACGGCTTCGTTCCGGCACCGGCCTTTTACAGCGTGCGCAGAGACAATCTGCTGACTGATCCGGATGAAGAATTCCGGAACAGTGTTGACATTGCGGCGCATCTGGAGGGATACCGTGCACTCGGGCAGCAGGCAGGCGCGCTTTACGATGCAAAGGTGTTCGTCGAAGCAGGCAATACCGAAGCATGGCAAAAAGTGCTCGGCAATGCGGAGATCACCGGAAATGTGCTTGATCTGGAAGTGAAAAAGGCGGCACAGCCTTTGAAGCAGAGCGTCAGGGGCGACGCAAACTGCGACGGCATATTTGATGTGTCGGATGCTGTTCTGGTCGCGCGGATCGTCGTTGAGGATACGGGCGCTGTCATCAGCGAGCAGGGCCTCCGCAATGCAGATGCGGACGGTGCTGCAGGTCTGAATGCAGATGATATCCTCTGTCTGCTGCAGGCACTTGCAAAGAAGATCGTGCTGTGAGCAGATCAACTGCATAACAAAAAGCCGGCCGGTTCCTTGTGAGCCGGTCAGCTTTTTTACGCAAAAAAACAGACTGCTCCGTGCGGAACAGTCTGCTTTGATTGCAATAAAATATGGGATCAGCGCTTGCTGAACTGCGGTGCACGACGTGCAGCCTTGAGACCGTACTTCTTTCTTTCCTTCATTCTCGGGTCACGCGTGAGGAAGCCGGCCTTCTTCAGTGCCGGACGCAGCTCTGCGTTGAACTGCAGCAGTGCGCGGGAAACACCGTGACGGATCGCACCTGCCTGACCGGTCACGCCGCCGCCTGCAACGGTGCAGACAACGTCGAACTGTGCAGCAGTCTCGGTCAGCTCGAGCGGCTGACGGACGATCAGCTTCAGGGTCTCAAGACCGAAGTACTCGTCGATGCTTCTGCCGTTGATCGTGACATTGCCGGAGCCCGGGTACAGGCGAACTCTTGCGACGGAGTGCTTCCGTCTGCCGGTGCCGTAAAACGACTTCAGCTTTGCTTCGTAAGAAACTGTTTCACTCATTGTTCAGGCTCCTTTCTTACAGTGTCCACAGCTCAGGCTTCTGAGCGGCGTTCTTGTGCTCTGCATCTGCATAAACGCGGAGACGCTTCATCGAGGTTCTGCCGATGTGATTGTGCGGCAGCATACCCTCAACAGCGATGAACATTGCGTGCTCCGGTCTCTTTTCCATCAGCTCGCGGTAGGAGACCTTCTTCAGGTGGCCGATCCAGCCGGTGTGCCAGATCTCGAACTTCTGATCCAGCTTCTTGCCGGTCAGAACTGCCTTTGCGCAGTTGATGATGATAACATGATCGCCGCAATCGACGTTCGGGGTGAAATCGACCTTGTGCTTGCCGCGGAGAATCGCAGCAGCCTTTGCAGCGGTGCGGCCGAGCGGCTGACCTGCTGCGTCAATGATGTACCATTTCCGGTTGATCTCTGCAACCTTCGGCATCGTGGTTGACATAGTAGTTTCCTCCATACAAATTTTTAGGTGCCGGAGCGCGGGGCGATCCACGGGGAGGATCCTGTCCGATTTCCGGCGTGCTTCCTTATTATACACGATAAGGCAATGCTTGTCAACGGGCAAAATCCCGAAATTTTAAAATATATCGCCCGTTCTCTTGTTTTCTCTGGATATCTCTCCGGTTTGCTCGTTTTCTCGTTTTTCATTTCACTTTTGAGATCCGGCAGGGGAGAGACAGAAAAGCAAGCAGATATGCGGAAAAATCAGTCCTCCTCCGGCATATCCCAGTTATGCCAGACGTTCTGCACATCGTCGTCATCCTCGAGATGCTCGAGCAGCAGACCCATTTTGCGGAGGGACTCCTCCTCGGTCAGGGTGACATAGGTGCTCGGGACCTCCTCGGCCTCCGCGGAGGTAACGAGATAGCCCTTTGCGGTCAGACCCTCGCGCAGCTCGCTGACCGCTGCCGGATCGCAGACGATCTCGATGCTGTCCTCGGAATAGGTCATATCGTCGCCGCCCAGCTCCATGACGTCCTCAAGCACAGCGTCCTCCTCCAGCTCGCCCTCGTGCTCGATGACGATGATGCCTTTTTCGGAGAACAGGTAGGAAACGCAGCCCGTGGTGCCGAGGTTGCCGCCGAACTTATCGAAATAATGGCGGATGTTGCCCGCGGTGCGGTTCTTGTTATCGGTCAGGCACTCGACGATGACGGCCACGCCGTTCGGGCCGTAGCCCTCGTAGGTGAGTGCTTCGTAGTTGTTCTTGTCGCTGTCGCCGGCTGCCTTTTTGATCAGGCGGTCGATGTTGTCATTCGGCACATTGTTTGCCTTTGCCTTCGCGATCAGATCGCGCAGCTTGCTGTTGTTGTTCGGATCGGGACCGCCCTCTTTGATGACGACCATCATCTCACGGCCGATCTTCGTAAAGATCTTTGCCTTGACGGCGTCGGTCGCTTCCTTTTTCCGCTTGATATTATTCCACTTGGAATGTCCGGACATGAAGAACGCCTCCTATTCTGAAAAATTCTGCTCCTGCTGACTTTCCTGCCAGATCACGGAAAAGAGCTCCCGCAGTCTTTCGGTCTGTCCGCAGAGATACAAATATCCGAACAGGCATTCAAAGCCTGTTGCCTTCCGGTAATCCGCCGGTGTTGCGTGCTTCGGCACGCTGATGCCGCTTGCATTCCTGCCGCGCCGGAGGATATCCGCTTCCTGCTCGGTGAGCAGCTCTGCGATCCTGCCTGCGGCGTCCGCCTGATACGCGGCTCTGACATGGGCGACGGCCTGCTGGTGCAGCTCTCTCGCGGGACGGTTCGCCTCGCGCAGGAGCGTTTCCCGCACCATGACCTCATAGACGCTGTCGCCTAAGAACGCGAGCGTCAGCGGGCTGTACTGCTTTGCCTCGTCCGCTGTCAGCGGCGTCTGCGTCTGCAAAAAATCAATCGACATAATCGAACTCGAAACCGTTGATCGAAACGGTCACGCCCTCCTTCGCACCCATTGCCTCGAGCTTGTCAATGATGCCGCTGCTGCGGAGCACCCGCTCGAAATACTGGAGCGACGACCAGTCGTCGGGATTGATCGTGCGCATGATCGGTTCCATGAACGGTGCATCGACCTGATACACACCGTCGCTGTCGATCTCGATCGTAAACCGCTTCTGCTCCTCCGGTGTTTTCTCCGGGATCGCCTCCGGCTCAAAGCGCTTGACCGGCGGGAGCGTCGCGAGTGTCGCCGCGATCTCGTCGAGCAGCGGTTTGGTGCCCTGCGCGGCGGCCGCGGAGATCACGAAGAACGGCAGTCCCTTTTCGGCAATATAGCCGTGGAGCCGTTCGATCTGCGCTTCATCCGCGAGGTCTGCCTTGTTTGCCGCAACGATCTGCGGACATTGGCTCAGCTCCTCGGAGAAATTGCGCAGCTCCTTGTTGATCATTTCAAAGTCCTCGATCGGGTCGCGCGCCTCGCTGCCGGATACGTCGATCACATGGACGATCAGGCGGCAGCGCTCGACATGCCGCAGGAACGCATGGCCGAGCCCTGCGCCCTCGGCGGCACCCTCGATCAGGCCGGGGATATCGGCCATGACAAAGGAGCGCTCGTCATCGAGCCGGACAACGCCGAGCACCGGCTCCAGCGTCGTGAAATGATAGTTTGCGATTTTCGGCTTGGCTGCCGATACGACAGAGATCAGCGTGGATTTGCCCACGTTCGGGAATCCGACCAGACCGACATCCGCGAGCAGCTTGAGCTCTAAGATGACGTCATATTTTTCGCCGTCGTAGCCGGGCTTTGCAAAGCGGGGGACCTGTCTGGTCGAGGTCGCAAAGTGCTGATTGCCCTTGCCGCCTCTGCCGCCCTTCGCGAGAATGACGGGCTCATCGCCGGAGATATCCGCCATGACCCTGCCGGTCTCCGCCTCCCGGATGACCGTGCCGCGCGGCACCTTGATGACCAGATCGGGGGCGCTTTTTCCGGTGCAGCGCTTGGCGGCACCGTTCTGCCCGTTCTCTGCAACATATTTCCGCTTGTAGCGGAAGGAGATCAGGGATGTGAAATGGTCATCGGCTACGAATACCACATCGCCGCCCTTGCCGCCGTCGCCGCCGTCGGGGCCGCCTGCCGCGACATACTTCTCGCGGTGGAAGCTGACTGCGCCGTCGCCGCCGTTGCCGGCTTCGATGCGGATCCTTGCCTGATCCACGAACATAGACATAAACTCACCTCATAAGAAATCCCCCTGCCGGAACAGCAAGGGGACTATGCGGTCATCGCATAAGCGGCACCGCACCGGAACGCTCCGGCACGGTACCGTGCTTTTTCTTACTGCTCGACAGCGTAAACGCTGACGCGCTTGCGGTCGCGGCCGTAGCGCTCGAAGCGGACCTGACCGTCGATCGTTGCAAACAGGGTATCATCCGAACCGATGCCGACATTGTTGCCCGGGTGGATGTGGGTACCGCGCTGACGAACCAGAATGTTGCCAGCCAGCACGTACTGACCGTCGCCGCGCTTGACGCCCAGACGCTTTGCCTCGGAATCACGGCCGTTCTTGGTGGAACCGACGCCCTTCTTGTGCGCGAAGAACTGCATACTAATACGGATCATTGAAATACACCTCCGTTTTCAGAATGTGCCGCTGCTCAGGATCCGGAGACTGTGACGCGGAAATCGCCCGCAAAGTCCTCCGAGAGCGCCTGAAAATGCAGCAGCAGCCCGTTAAGGATTTTGGAATGCACGGGATCCGGTTTATCGAGCCGGATCGAGATCTGATTCTGTCCGCCCGCGGCAGGGGAGACCTGCACGCAATCCTCCGGCGCGCCGAAGCCGTCCTGAAGAATTGCCGTGGTCAGCTGCACGGCCGATGACACCGCCGCACAGAGCACCGAATATCCGGTGTCATCTGTATATTCGTCGTGTCCGGAAACGGTACAGGAGATCAGCATCCCGTTCTGACGCATGAAATGCGCTTTCAGCATTGCCCGTGCTTATTTGCTGATGGAGTCGATGCGGACCTGCGTGAACGGCTGTCTGTGGCCCTTTGCACGCTTCTGACCGCACTTCGGCTTGTAGGTGAAGACACGGATCTTCTTGCCCTTGCCGTTTGCGAGCACCGTAGCGGTGACCTTTGCACCGTCAACGAACGGTGCGCCGACGGTCAGACCGCTCTCGTCGCCGATTGCTGCGACCTGATCGAAGGTGACGGTAGCATTCACATCAGCTGCGAGCTTCTCAACGCGAACGACGCTGCCCTCCTCGACCTTCAGCTGCTTACCGCCTGTCAAAATGACTGCATACATGGTATTTCTGGCACCTGCCTTTTCCATAATCTCGCTGCGAACGGTGCGTATCGCTCCCGGAAACGGGCATAATACGGCTTCAACCGTCCAGCATGCGGCCTTTTCATTATACAAAATTTCCGGCGTTTTGTCAAGTGCTGACAGAAAGCCGCCGGTAGAATCATCGGCGGCTTTCGGCAGGATTTTTGTGGATTTTCACTGTTTACTCTCAAACTGCTCCTTTGTGAGCTGCTTTGCGATATACCGGAGCACGCGGGTCAGGTCGGAGCCGTCCACGCCGGGCGTGCTGTCGCAGTCGGCATTGCGCAGACCCTGATCGGTGATGACCGCGTTTTTGTCCTCCGCGGCGAATCTTGCGATCAGCACCGCGTCGGAGACATCGACGACGCCGCTGCAGTCCGCGTCACCGAGCAGCGTGACCGTGCCGGTACTGCCGGAAACGGTCGTAACAGCGGGCTTTTCCGTCGTGACCGGAGCCGCTGTCGTCGTCACGGCGGGCGTTACCGGCGGGAGCTCCGGATCGTAGGTATCCCAGTCGGGGAGCTCGTCCAGCGTGATGCAGTAGTCGCTCGTGTAGATCTTTCTCAGTTCGGCCGGATCGGTCAGCTCGGTCAGATACCGCTGATACCACGGGCAGAAATACAGCCATGCGGCCTTATCCGCAAGCAGATTTTCCAGCGAAGGGATCGTGTCGTTCTCGCTCATGACGACCATTTTGCGGCCTTCCGTCTGCGCGACCATGGAGTAGAACGTCGCGGAGATCGCGCTCGGGTTCGGCTCGCTGTTGTTGATCGCATTGTACTTGTCAATCCCCTGAAAATCGACGTATTCGTCACCCGGATACCATTCGGACGCGTGCGCGGAGGTCGAACCTGTCCAGATCCAGAGCAGGTTGTTCAGCTTGTACTTGTTCGTCAGCTGATCCCACATATAGCGGTACAGCGCCTTGCACGCCTCGGGGCCGTCCGCGCCCCACCAGAACCATGCGCCCTCTGCCTCATGCAGCGGCCGGAACAAAATCGGGACACCGGCGTCACGCGCCTTGCCGAGCTGCTTTGCGAGGTTTTCAAGGTCGGTGTCGATCTTCTCGCGCTCCCATGTGCCCTCCTTGACCGCATTCGCCGCGCTGAACGTCGTGAAGTTGCCGCCGTTCGCCGCGGACTCGACATAGAACGCGACCTCGCTGCTGCCCTTTTCGGTCGGGACATTCCAGTGGAAGGTCACGGTCGGGATGCCGCCCTTGTCCTTGTACCACGCGACCACGCGTTCCGGGGCGTCGTCCTCGTAGGCCTTTGTCGTGTTGTAGAACAGGAAGTCGATGCCGCGGATCGCGGGCTGCTTGCCTGTTTTGTTCTGGATATACTCAAATTCCGCTTCGTTGTCAACGAGATAGTCGATCTCTTTGCCCTGCGATTCCAGCGCATTCTTATTATAATTGTGTGAGCCGCAGTATTCCTGCTGACCGGAGAGGATATGCTTGCCGTAGACGCTCCGCAGATAGGCGTAAAGCTTGCGGGCTTCCGTGCTTGCGTTCGGATTGCACGGCGCATCGTCCGGCGTGAAGCTTGTCAGATACGAGGGAGCGTCCGTCAGCTTGATGTAGTCAAGGAAGGTGTAGCCCCAGTAGCTCTTGATCGTGATCGTATTCTCGCCCTTTTTCAGATGCACATAGCCTGCGGGCAGCTCCTGCCAGCCCTTGCCGGAGTTGAACGGGAACAGCACCTCGCCCTGCGATTCGCCGTTGACGAGCAGATACTGCGTTTTGTCGGGCTTTTCCGGATTGCCGAAGCACTGGATATAGCAGATGCTCAGCCCGTAGTAGCCGTCCGCCGGGACATTGACCGTCACAGTCGCGGCGGCGTCCTTGCGGTCGATGTAGACATAGCTGTCGCCCGACCAGCCCTTCATGTCGCAGACATTGCCGAAGCCGTCCTCGTCGATCTGCTCCCAGGTGATCGGCTCACGGTTTTCGCAGTCTGTCAGCGTGCCGCTTTCAAACTCGACTTTGATCTCCGTTCCCGCCGCGGCAGAAGTCCCCGCCGGAAACGAGAGCGCACTGACGCTCAGCATCGCCGAGACAAGCAGCGCCGTTGTTTTTCTCTTTTTCATGTTTGTAACCTCTTTCAAATGATTGTTTTTATTGTCAGTTCCGGTTTGGCCGGAACGTGTGACCTTTTTCTTTTTATAGGATTCAGTGATGAACAGCGGCGGTATGATCAATCTGTCCGCGCAGCGGACACCGCCTTTGTTCAGTTCACTTTTCGTTATTCTCTGTTCACTGTATCGCTGATCGCTCAGCTGCCAGATAAAACCGATGAATCCGCCCCTCAAGATACCCCTGCTCGCGGCAGATCTGCTCGGCGTTCAGGAGCTGTTCGGTGCAGCGGTCAACGGAAAAGCCGGGGAACTCCCATTCGATCACCCGCGCAAACCAGACCAGCGCGCCGACATCATAAAACCGGATCGGGAGATATATCTCGCCCTGTTCGCGGAGCGTAAAGCCCGCCTCTTTGAAGCGCGCTGCCTGCTCTGAAAGCGTAAGCTCCGGAAACGGAACCGGCGTACCGGGCAGCAGGAGATTCACAAGCTCGCGGTCATTGTCCCGCCCGACCTGCTGCGTCACGAAGAAGCCGCCCGGTCTGAGGACGCGCCGCAGTTCGCGGACGTCGTAGCTGCCGTGCCGGTTGAGGATCACATCGAACTGCGCGTCGTCAAACGGCATTGCGGATGCGTCCGGCATGGGGCGGAATTCAATGCCCAGCGGCAGCAGACGCTCTCTGCAAAGCGCGATGTTCGGCGGCCAGCCCTCGGTCGCGGCGGTGTTCTCATGCGGATGACCGAGCGACAGCAGAAACTCCCCGCCGCCGGTGTCCATGTCAAGCAGCCGGTCGTCCGGGCGCAGATACCGCCGCAGGACTTCGGTCAGCTCCCACGGGAGCGCGTCGTCGCCGGACTGCATTCTGCCGTCCAGATGCGAAAAATCCCAGCCGTGCATCTGTGCCTGACGCTCCTCGGCCTTCCAGCTTTCGATCAATTCTTGTTTGTTCATCATAACTGCATTCAGTTGTATCGCTGCGCGATGATTTGAAATGGGGCTCCGCCCCAAACCCTGCCGGGGACATTGCCCCCGGACACCATTATATATAAAACCAAATCCTCATAATCACAATAAAAATGGGATTCTTAAGGGACATTGTCCCTTAAGCGGGTTTGGGCGGAGCCCATGATCAATCCATCGGAGATACCTTTTTTATTTCTCCAGCTCCATGACCATATCAACTCTGCGCTGATGACGGCCGCCCTCGAACTCGGTGAACAGGAATGCATCGAGAATTTCCTTTGCAAGGCCGCTGCCGACCACGCGCGCACCCATGCAGAGCACATTCGCATCATTGTGCAGGCGGGTGAACTTTGCACTGTAGGTCTCTGAGCAGACCGCCGCACGGATGCCCTTCATCTTGTTGGCGGTCATGCACATGCCGATGCCGGTGCCGCAGAGCAGAATGCCCATATCGGCCTCGCCGTTCTGGATCTTCTCGCAGACAGCCTTGCCGATGACCGGGTAGTCGCTCGGTGCTTCGTCGGTGCCGCAGTCGATGTACGGCATCTCCTGATCCTCCAGATACTCCTTGACGATCTTCCGCAGATCTGCTGCGGCGTGGTCACTTCCGATTGCGATCATAATTGTACCTCCTGAATTTTGTGTTGTTATCCGATCTTGACTGCCTGCAGATAGCTGACAGAAAGCGCTTCCGGCGGGACAGGCTCCGTCTGCATCGCCGCCATTGCGATGCCGCATGCCGACTGATCCCGCAGATGCATCGGCGCTTCGAGGAAGCCCTCGCAGCTTTCCCGCAGGATCGCGGTGCCGTCGCCGATCACCATGACCGGTTCGCTGTAATGCTCGATCTGCGCGGCGATATCGCCCGCTTCGAGCACCGCGTCGTCCGTCAGCCGGGTGACGGTTCTGCCGCTGCTCTCAAAAAAGGCGCAGTAGCAGAGATTTTTTCTTGCGGCAAGGCAGGCGCAGAGAATGCCCGTTCTGCCGCAGAGATTCCACGCAAGCCCCTCCAATGTGGAAATGCCTGCGCATTTTTTATTGCCCGCAAAGGCGAGTGCCTGCATCGCGGAAATGCCGATGCGCAGGCCGGTATACGAGCCGGGGCCGTTCGCTGCCGCAAAGACATCGACCTCCTGCACGGTATGGCCGGTCTCTGCGATCAGATCCCTGACCATGGGCAGCAGGATCTGCGAGTGCGCCCGCTTGGTATACAGCATCCGGTATCCGAGCAGCGTGCCGTTTTCCGTGAGCGCGCAGGACGCGGTGCTGCCTGAGGTATCAACTGCCAGAACGATCAAGCAGCTCATCTCCTTCCAGTATGATCTGCCGCGGCTGGTCACCCGAACCGGTAATCGTGATCTTCACGAGCGGCTCCGGCAGATCGTCCTCGATATTTTCCGCCCACTCGATCACAAAGACCGAATCCTCGAGCGGGTAGTCCCAGAAGCCGGTCGTTTCCAGCGCTTCGGGAGAGGTCACGCGGTACATATCAAAATGATACACCGAAACGCAGCCCGGCGCGTGATATTCATTGACAAGCGCGAAGGTCGGGGAGCTGACCAGATCGGGCAGCCCTAATCCTTCGGCCAATCCTCTGGTAAAGGTCGTTTTGCCCGCGCCGAGCCCGCCGAAGAACGCGACGCAGGTCCCCGGACGGAGCGCCGCGCCGATCTTCTTTGCGAGCGCGTGCGTTTCCGCGGGTGAATTGGTTGTAAACGAAAGCATAGGTTCAGTCCTGTTTCATAGAGTATTGCACCGTGAGGGTGCAGCATTTCTGCTTCGGGTCGCGTACCGCGGTGATCTCCGTGATCTCCTCGCCGCTGTCCGCGAACGCCCCGGAGAGCGTCTCTTTCAGCAGCAGCGCCATGCCGCAGACCTCGCCGTCCCACTGCAGCGGATAGAATCCGCAGTGCTCGAGCATGACCGTCCAGATATCGGATTCCGCGGTCTCCGCCGTGATGCGGAACGAGGCGGCGGGTTCCTTGTCAAACAGCCGTGCGGTCCGCATCTCATGCCGCTGCAGACGCTTCGCGATCTGTGCGGTGAGCTCTTTGAGCGGCTCCTGAAATTTCTCCTGCACGATCTGCTGAAAGGCCGTGCCGCAGTGTACCTCGACAAAGGCATCCGGCACGGTGATGACGGCGTCCGTGCGCGAGGGACGGAACGCGTCGGGAGCGTCCGGTTCCTCACCGGAGAGCACCGTCCGCGGATAGGTGATGTTCAGATCGGGAAAGCGGTCGGCCAGCCCGCGGACTGCCGCCGCATTCATTTCCAGTTCTGCGGTATCGCCGGGGCTTTGCAGGGTGCCGAGCTCCTTTGTCAGCGTAAATCCTTTGCCGTCTGTGCGCATCGCCTCGGAGAACAGCTCCGCCGCGAGCCCTTCTGTGGAAAGCTGCGTCATTCGGTTCGCCTCCTGTTCGTCAGAAATCCATACATATTTATTATAGCAATATCCGCATGTAAAGTCAAGTCGCGGATTGCGATTGCGCATGGTATGGGGATAATACGACATAGTGTGCCGCGTTTTCGGCGGATTGGACAGCAGGAAGCAGCCTGTTTTGTGGGATATGACAAAATTATCAGAACTTCTTGCTTTTGCGTGTTATTTGAATTATAATTTTAATAGCGGCAGCTTTGCCGGATTTTTTGTTGAAAGGGTGTTGAACATGAAAACAATGCGGAAATATGCAGTGCTTTGCGCGGGATGCCTGATGCTGACGGCGCTCCCCCTCCCTGCTGCTGCGGCGGAGGATGACCCGGTGCTGATGCAGCTTGCAGCGGTGAAGAATGACAAGTTTACGGTTGACGCAAAAAAACTCGGATACACGGCATTGAACGGTGAATGTCCGGAGCGGCCGGAGTGGTATACAATGCCAACAGATGAATATACTCTCGAAAAGGGATATGCCAATGATGATGAATGGTGGGCGGACAACTGGAAAACTTATGTTGAGTCCGGTTTTTATTACGGCGGTCAAACCCGATATGAAAATGTCGGAGAAGTAGAACCTGCTCATTACAGTGTCACCAATTCTCCGGAGGGCTATGCCTTAATCGTTGACGGCAAACCGGATTCTCTCACAGCTGATAATGCTGTGTTTCAATTTAATGTGCTGGATAAAAACGGCGAATTGAAATTCACCGGAGCATTTGACAACTATTGCGAGAGCTTTGATTATTCTTACAGTCAAGGTGTTTTTTCTCTGGCAGAAGGATTAACATGGATTGGAAACCTGAATCAGGCATATTACTATGATGTAAAAAGCGGAAATCATTTTCAATATCAGCTGGGCGAACCGATGTATAACGGATACGCCGCTGTTCTGGAATGCCTTGAAACGGGCAGAGAATTTACGATTGATTTAGAATCCGAATATGGTTCAGACATCAGCCCTGTCAAACATCAGTTATCGTTGATTAATGGTAAGGGAGAAAAGGTCTTCACCGCATCTGAACCTGTTTTAGTGACCACGGGCGGCGGCGCCGGCGGCGATGGTTTTGGTGTCACCGGCTACAATTACAGCATGAAACTCGGCGGATATTCCGAAGGTTTGATTTGGTTATCCTGTGACCGTCAGCTCGGTTCCACTTTGAACGATTTGATTGTTAATACGGATGAAGGAAAAGAAGCGGAAACTGAAATCGGTTGGGCAACATACAGCAACGAATACAGTTTTGCAGAACATAAATGCGGGTATGCCGATTTGCAGGGAAATATTGTGATTCCGCAGAAGTTTGATGCTGCCTGGCCTTTTCAAGAGGGAATTGCGCTTGTCGGAATTATGGAAGAAGGTGATGATCCGTGGAATCCAGTAACGAAATACGGCTTCATCGACAAATCAGGAAATTACATCGCCGAACCGCAGTATGAATATTATGACAATTATTGGAACGGCGAAATAAACGTAAAGAACGTCGGCACAGGCAGCTTCTCCGGAGGCTTTGCAAAAGTCGCGCTGAAGGACGACAACAATGTGCTTCAATACGGCTACATCGACAAAACCGGCAAGGTTGCGATCGAGCTGCAGTTCGAGGATGCACGTGATTTCCAGAACGGCTTTGCGTGCGTCAAAAAGGACGGCAAATGGGGCTACATCAACACCGCCGGCGAGACAGTCGTCCCGTTTGAATATACCGGAGCATACGGCAGCGACGGTCTCAGTTTTGTGGTCGGCAAGGAAATCGACGGCGAAACAAAATTCGGCGCGATCGACGCTGACGGGAACACAATCCTGCCGTTCGTTTTCGAGGATATGTCCAATCCCGTGAACGGGCTGGTCTATGCGTTCTGCAACAAGGAGCTTTACAGCATGGAAATCGCGGAGATACTGGATTCCGGCGATCTCACCGGCGACGGCGACATCAGCATTGACGATGCGCAGACCGCGCTGAAAGCCTACACGGAAAAGCTCTCCGGCAAGGACTCCGGCCTCACGCCGGGACAGCTCAAAGCTGCGGATATCAACGGCGACGGTCAGCTGTCTGTCGAGGATGTGCAGTATATCCTGATCTACTACACGGAAAATAAGGTCGCAGGCAAGCACATGACATGGGAGGATGTGTTGAACCGATAAGCAAGGCAATATCATACAAACACCGCAGGGCAAATGCTCTGCAGTGTTTTTGCGGGGCAGCCCCCGCGGGCAATTCCGAAAGTTCGCCGGCAGGCTGGTTGCTGCATAAAAAATACTGCGCTCAGCTTGCTTTTTGCCTGATAATATGCTATTATGAGAGCTGCATATCGCAACAGGATAGCATTAGCAGAAAACAACGCTATATCGCCAAAAACTGACCGGATAGACAAATCAGCTTATTTGATCCTAACGCATTTTTCAGCCAAATAGTTGACCAAAAGTTGTCCAGATTACAACAAGACAAGCGAATATATCAAAGAGCGGTGCATTCTCAGCGCGGGAATGCATCGCTTCTCATTTTCGACCGAATTTACATTTTGTTTACCTCATGATGAATACTTGATGCAATCCCTTCTGCTAGAATAAAGACAACCAGTTTGCGTAATATACCGAAATATGATATACTATGGAAAAGGAGTGCGGACAATGAAACACAAGAAACTGCTTGCGGCGGTACTGTCGTTGCTTCTGCTGACAGGCTGTGCAGAGAGTCCTGATTCGGATATCATCATCCATAAGGACATGGAAAAGCTGATTGACGAGGCACAGCAGACCGATGAAAGCAAGGCAGAAGTCTCAGATTTGCAGCAAAACGACCGCTACACCGCAGATTTTGAAAACGAGAGTCTGCGTGTCTCGGTCCATGCAGATGCAGAAGTCGAAATTCCGGCTATAGACAGGCTGTCGATGTACCGCGTGCAGCAGCGGCGATTTACGCAGGAGGATTGTGACCGCGTTCGTGCAGCGCTCATGGGCAATGCACCTCTGACCGATTGCACTCAGCTGATGCAGATTCGTACCAAAGCGCAGCTTGAAGAAATGATTGCGGAACACCGGCAGATGCTTGCCGAGGAGGAACAGCGCATTGCCAACGATCCCGATTATGCCGAACTGATAAAAAAGAACAATGCTGATTCTCTGGAAGATCGTCAGCGACGCATCGACGAATTACAGGCAGAATACGAAGCTGCACCGGATATGATCGACTATGCCGTTTACGCAAGTGACGGCAAACTTGAAAAGAATGCGGACAGAATCGCACAGGAGCAAAATGAAAACGGATTCTGGCACGGCTATTGCCGCGATATCGCAGACGGCGACACCCTTTGGGTATGCACACAGGACGGAAAATCGCTGCTTCATACGCAAAATACCGATTCATACAGTAATGTTATGTGGTACAGCACCTCACCGATTGGATACGAAAATTGCGGTGTCTATATCGCAGAGCTGCCGACACTAGCCGAACTCGGCAGCACAGGTGCCAATCTGGAACCGCTGCCGGATGAAACCGCAAATCTGTCCCGTGAAGAAGCAGAACAGAAGGCAGAGTCTTTTCTTCATCAGGTCGGCGCAGACGATTTCATTTGCTGTGAGGGTGAAAAGCTGACTGCCTGTGAAACGCTGACCGTTCAGAAGCATACCGATTTCCGGCAAAAGGAACAGACCTATGCACGAACCTATTGGGTGCTTCGGTATTACCGTTCTGTCGGCGGCGCACCGGTCGGTCAGCCGAGCGGAACAAAGAAAGCTGAGGGAACGGAAAAAGACGGCTTCAAAGAGAAAATGTGGCCCGCTGAGGTGATTGAACTGCGGATCAACGACAGCGGTATCGTGCGAATGCAATGGAGCGCACCGCTGGAAATCACGGAAACAGTTGTTGAAAATGCTGCTATGAAGCCATTTGCCGAGATTACGGCTTCATTTGAGAAAATGCTTCCGATGACAGCTACAAACTCGATTTCCGATCTGGATACAGATATTACGATTGACCGCGTCGAGCTCAGTTATTCCCGTATCAGCGAAAAGGACGATTTCGATACGGGACTGATCGTTCCGGTCTGGGCATTTTATGGCTCGCGCAAGGTCACGGGCGAGGATTATTATGATCAGCATCTCAGCTTTACAGGCGTGCAGCTTGCGCTGAACGCGATTGACGGCTCTGTGATTGACGCAGAACTTGGTTATTGAGAAAGGAGCGCGAACATGAAAAAGAGATTGACTGCGGCAGCGTTTGCGCTGCTTCTGCTGACCGGCTGTGCGGAGAATCCGGATTCGGATATCATCATTCACAAGGACATGGAAAAGCTGATCGACGAGGCACAGCAGACCGATGCAAGCAAGGCAGAGGTCGCGGATTTTCAGCAATACGACCACTATACCGTCGATTTGGAAAACGAGGGCCTTCATGTGACGGTTCATGCGGATGCCGATGTGGATATTCCGCAGGCGGAGAAGCTCTCGGTTTTCCGCGTGAAGCAGCATACCTTCACGGATGCGGACATTGAACCGTTCCGGCAGGCGTTCTTCGGGGATGCGCAGCTCTATGACGGCATTCTTATGTCGCAGGAAACAAAAGCCGATTTAGAGCCGCAGATTGCAAATTGTCGCGAACGGCTGAACGAGTTGACTGCCCGTGAACCGAAAACAGACGGGGAAGCGCATGACCGTGAAATAATGATGCAGGAATGTCAGAAGGAACTGAATGCTTTGCAGGAAAGATATGAAAACGCGCCCTTTGAAGCGTCGCTTGTCCCCACGGACGGCAAGCTGCAAAATGTAGCAGAAAAGCTCGCGTCCGGCGAGAATCAGACATACTGGAAATGGCTCTCCGGTCTGGAATCCGAGGAAGTTGTGGAAATGCGCACCGCCGACAATCACGCATCGCTCTTTGTCTCGAACAATCCCGACCGCGGCAACTGTCTCTGCTATTCGGCATCGCCTGTCGGAACGGAGTTTATGACGATTCTCGGAACCATGTATAAGCATAATCTCAATAATGCGCAGAAAAAA
>JAFWQJ010000081.1 GCA_017545185.1 Oscillospiraceae bacterium
CGAAAAGTACGGCATCGACTTCGGGGCATAAGCCATGGGACTGCTGGACGGAAAGGTCGCGGTCGTTACCGGCTCCGCAAGGGGCATCGGCCGTGAGATCGCGCGGCTCTATGCCGCCGAGGGCGCAGAGGTCGTCGTGAACGATGTGCGCGAGGGCAGTGCCGACGAATGGATCGCAGAGAGCGGATTGGCAGACAGACTGCATCCGTATTATTTCGATATCACGGACAGCACACAGGTGCGGCAGAATGTCATGGCGATCAAGAAGGAGCTCGGAAAGATCGACATTCTCGTGAACAATGCGGGCGTGGAGTTCAATGAGCTGATCGGCATGATCAATGCAGAGCACATGGAGCTGATGTTCAAAGTGAACGTGTACGGCACGATCGAGATGATCCAGGCGGTCAGCCGCGTCATGGCGCGGAACGAGAACGGCGGCTGTATCATCAACATTTCCTCAATGGTCGGCCTGCACGGCAATCCGGGACAGATGGTCTATTCTGCGACAAAGGGTGCCGTCATTGCACTGACCAAGACCGCAGCAAAGGAGCTTGCGCCGAAGAAGATCCGCGTCAACTCCATTGCGCCCGGCCTGACCAAGACCGAGATGATGGATCAGGCGGATGTCGAAAAGCTGCAGGGCAGGATCAATAACATTGCAATGGGCAGAATTGCGGTCCCGTCGGATATCGCCGGCGGATGCCTGCTGCTCGCAAGCGATTATGCCGGATATATCTCCGGACAGGTGCTCCCGGTTGACGGCTGCACCATAATGTGAGAAAAAGGGAAGATAGCATGTTTCTGAATCTTGAGAACAGAAAGCCTGCAGATCTGATCGGCGTGGATTCCTCGGATGCACAGCTGACGGCAGCGGAGCTGACAGAGGCGCGGGAGACACTTGCGTCTGTGCTGCAGGCAAGGGCGGTCGTGTTTATTCTCTGCAACAATACGGTCGGCGCGCTGGCTGCGTACCTGAACACGGTGCAGCTGGATGCCGTGCCGGTCATGCTGAGCTCGAAAACCGACCCCGCACTGCTGGAAAATCTTTATCAGGTCTATACGCCGGCGTTTGTCTGGCTTCCGGAAGCGGATACGCCGTTCTTTGCGGACGGCGAGACCGTTTATCAGGGCAAGGGCTATCAGCTGCTGCGCACGCCGCATCCGGTTTATGCAGTGCATCCGGAGCTGGAGCTGCTGATGACGACCTCCGGCTCGACGGGCAGTCCGAAACTTGTACGTTATAAGAAGGGCAATCTGGAAGCGAACGCGAAGAATGTCGCAAAGGCATTCGGCTGGACAGCGAAGGAGCGTCCGCTCTGCGATCTGGCCATGAACTATACCATGGGACTGAATGTCGTCAATACGCATATCTATGCGGGCGCAACAGTCTATCTGACACATGAAAACATCATGAGTGCCCCTTACTGGGACTTCATCAAAAAATATCAGCTGACGAATCTGACGGAAGTGCCGTTCGGCTACGAGCTGATGCTCAAGCTGCGCTTCACGAGAATGGATCTGCCGTTCCTGACGACGCTCTCGCAGGGCGGCGGCAAGCTGCCGGACAAGACCTTCCGCACGCTGGCCGAATTTGCCGAAAAGAGCGGCAAGCGCTTTGTCGCGACCTTCGGTACGACGGAAACGGCTGCCCGCATGATGATGCTGGATCCGGAGCTGGCACTGACCAAGACCGGCAGCATCGGCAGACCGATCCCGGAGGGAAAGGCCATGCTGCTGGACGACGACGGCCATGAGATCACCGCGGCGGATACCGAGGGCGAGCTTGTTTATTCCGGCCCGAATGTCACAATGGGCTATGCTGTCTGTCGTGCGGATCTGGAAAAGGGCGACGAGTTCTGCGGCACCTATCACACCGGCGACATCGCGGTGCGCGATGCGGACGGCTGCTATTATATCGTCGGCAGAAAGTCACGCTTCCTGAAAATGCTCGGCTACCGCGTGAGCCTTGACCAGACCGAGCGTCTGATCCGGGAGGAATTCGGCATTGAGACGGCCTGCACCGGCAGCGACGATCACATGCTGGTGTTTATCACCGAGGAAGCGAAAAAAGATGCGGTGCTGAATTTCATCAGCGAGAAAACAGGTTTTTACCGCTCTTTGTTTGAGGTACGCGTGATTGACATGATCCCGAAGAATGAAACCGGAAAGATCATGTACAAAAACCTGACAGCCTGAAGGAGTGCGGAGTAAAATCTATGCAGACACAGAAAAGAAGCAAACTCTTTTTAGAGAATATTCTGGTGTACGGACTGGGCGGAATGATCAGCAAATTCATCCCGCTGATCATGCTTCCGATCATCGTCAGACTGTATCCGAACAAATCCTTTATGGGTCTGAATGACCTTTCGCATAATTTCATTTCCATTGCTGCGGCACTGGCCATCTGTGGCCTGTATGATGCAATGTTCCGGCTCTTCTTTGACAGCAAGGACAAGGAATGGCAGCAGAAGGTCTGTTCCACGGCGTTTCTGTTTGTGACATGCACATCACTGGTGCTGTTTTCGGTTTGTATGCTGCTGCGAAAGTCGATTGCAGCGCTGTATTTCAATGATGCACAGTATGTATCACTGACGGTTGTTACCGTGGTCGGATTTCTGGTCAGCGCGACGAATCAGATCGTTTCCGCGCCGACGAGGATCCAGAACAAGCGCAAGGTATTTCTTGTCACGAACACCATTTCCCCGTTTATTTCCTATGCGGTCGCAGTGCCGCTGATCCTGAAGGGATATTATGTCATGGCTATGCCGATCGCGGCTGTGATCGCGGGTGTGACACTGGAAGCAGCTTTCATGATCATGAACCGTTCCTATATCAGCCTGAAGAGCTTTGACTGGAAGGTGCTGAAGGAACTGCTGAAGATCGGTTTGCCGCTGCTGCCGAATTTCCTGATCTACTGGGTCTATAATTCGTCCGATAAGTGGATGATCAACAAGATCCTCAATACGGAGGAAACGGGCACCTATGCCGTTGCATCGCGCATCGGCCATATCAGCAATCTGATCTATACCGCATTTGCGGGCGGCTGGCTGTATTTTGCCTATTCCACCATGGATGATGAGGATCAGGTGCAGATGAAATCCAGACTCTTTGAATATATGGGCGCGATCTCTTTCATGGCGACCGTCGGCCTGATGTCGGTCTCCAAGCTGCTGTTCACGCTGGCATTCCCGGCGGACTATCTGGCCGGCTATCTGGTTGCACCGTATCTGTTTCTGGCACCGCTTTCGATGATGCTGTATCAGATCCTTGCCAATCAGTTCTCGATCGTAAAAAAGACATATATGAACCTGCTGACAATGACAGGCGGTGCACTGCTGAATATCATCCTGAACCTGCTGCTGATCAAGCGCATCGGTATTGAGGGTGCGTCGATCGCAACGATGATCGGTTATCTTGTTTCCATTCTGCTGTGCATTTTCTGGCTTGTCAGAATGAAGCTGATCGCCATTACAAAGAAAACAGTGCTCAATTTCGGCATTCTTGTGTCTTATTTCATTGTCTGGCGTCTGCGGCTCCACAGCAGCATCGTGCTGTCGCTTGTGACCGGCATGGCTGTTGTTGGTATTTATGCGCTGCTGTATAAGGACATGCTGCTCGGCATTCTGAAAAAAAGGAGAAAAAAGGCATGATTTACGATAAGGAGATCACCGGCCTGACTGTGAAGCTGCGTTCCGTGGAGGAATCCGATGCGGAAGTGACCCATGCGATGCGTATGGACGCGGAAAAGGTCAGGTATATGCACAAGGTCACCGGCACGGCCGAGGATCAGCGCAGATACATTGCAGCGCAGCGGAAAAAGCCGGGTGATTACCTGTTTCTTGTGACTGATCTGAACGGCAAGCCGATCGGAATGCGCGGCATCTACAATGTGACGGAAAACAGCGCGGAAAGCGGCAGAACGATCGGCTACGGCGATGCGTTCCAGAATATGGAGGCCGTGCTGCTGGGCATAGATTTTGCATTTGATGTTCTCGGCACGGAGACAGTCTATATGAATGCTGCAGCGGAGAACAATTCTGTGAGAGGACTTCAGACGCAGATCGGTGCCAAGGAATACAAACGGGAGTTTTTAGATGATCTCGGCTATGAATATGTATTCTCAGCGCTGACGAAGGCAGATTATGCCGAAAACCGTCAGAAGATCATGAAGCTGATTGAACGGCATGCCAAACGGCATGCTGCCGGTGCGGAAGCATGACCGGACGATTGAAAAAGTTCACGCTGAATGACCTGCTGTGCATTATATTCTTTGCGCTGCCGCTTCTGCAGAATTTCTTCTTCAATCATGTGCCGCACGGCGGTTATCTGCTGCTGATCGGTCTTGTCGGCCTGATCGGCCTGGTGATCGTGAAGGAGCCGAACGGTCTTGTCCGGTACGCGGATGTTCTGGTGCTTTACGGCCTGATGGCAGTTCTGCTCGGAGCGGCCTTCTGGCTGGATCCGGCGCGAAGGATATGGCTGACACGGGATTTCGGTGTCAAGACGGCCTTGCTGATGTGCGGTATTTTTTCCTATCCGGCGATCCGGCTGCAGAAAACGCCGGAACAGCTGTTCCGGAACCTGAAAATTGCGGTCGTTCTTCGCGGCGTGTATTATGCCTACATGGTACTGGAGCCGATCCGGAAGGGCTACTGGGAGTACGAGCAGTTCGGCGTTATCAAACGGTCGCCAAGCCACATGACGTGGAGCTACGGCGTCCTGCTGGTGATTGCGGTGCTGAGCATCATAGCGCTCCGGGAAAAGAAACGCATTCTGTTTGTTCCGGTCGGATTCGGACTGCTCGGCATTTTGCTTTACGGCAGCCGCGGCACGATCGTTTGTTATGCGATCGGTGCGGCGCTGTATATTCTGTTCGGTGAGCGGAAGCAGCTGGAGATGAAAAAGCTTGTTATCATTCTGGTGGCTTTGGCCTTTGTCGCATTTGTTTTTTCCGATCTCGGTGCGAATACAGTTGCATTGCTGGTACAGAGGACAGGCATCAAATCGCGGTTTATCACCTCGTATCTGAACATGATGCAGGGCGATAAATCCATGGACAGCGAGAGCAACGGCCGTGACAGAATCTGGGCACTGGTGCTCGGGATTATTCGGGAGCATCCGCTCGGTGTCGGCCCGATGGGACACCGCACTGCGATCTACCGCATCGGCATCAAATGGGGCTACAGCCACAACCTGTTCCTTGACTGGCTTGCTGAATACGGCGTGATTTTCGGTTCCATGATGATTTTCGGGCTGTTTTTTATGATTATCCGTATATTCCGCAAAAGCAGCAGCTTGATGGAACGGATGCTGCTGATTCTGATGATTACGGTATCCTGTGAAATGCTGTTTTCGGCGTATTACTGGATTCATTTCGGAATCTGGGCATTGCTGGCGCTGTATGTGAACCATTTTAAGGAGAAATGGCAGCAGCAGAGTCAGCTGGAGCTCAAAGATGTTGTACAGGTCCTCGTTGCTGAGGAAGTGATATAAGAACCCGTTTCCGGGTAAAAGATGATCAGAAAGGAAGATGATTATGAAGGGCATTATTCTTGCCGGCGGTTCCGGCACCAGACTTTACCCGCTGACCATGGTAACCTCGAAGCAGCTTCTGCCGGTCTACGACAAGCCGATGGTCTACTATCCGCTTTCGACGCTGATGCTGGCCGGCATCAGAGAGATCCTGATTATCTCCACGCCGACGGATCTGCCGAATTTCGAGCGGCTGCTCGGAGACGGCTCGCAGTACGGCATTTCGCTTTCCTACAAAGTGCAGCCCTCTCCGGACGGACTGGCTCAGGCGTTCATCCTCGGCGAGGAGTTCATCGGTGAGGATGCCTGCGCAATGGTGCTCGGAGATAACATCTTCTACGGCGGCGGCTTCGGCCGGATCCTGCGCGCCGCAAAGAACAATGCGGAGCAGAATGCCCGCGCAACGGTGTTCGGCTACTATGTGCCGGATCCGGAGCGCTTCGGCGTTGTGGAGTTCGATCAGAACGGCAAAGCGCTTTCCATTGAGGAAAAGCCTGCAGAGCCGAAGAGCAATTATGCTGTCACCGGTCTGTATTTCTATCCGGCCGGCGTGAGCGCAAAGGCCAATCAGGTGAAGCCCTCCGCGCGCGGCGAGCTGGAGATCACCACGCTGAATGAGATGTATCTGCATGAGGGCACGCTGGATGTCCAGCTGCTCGGCAGGGGCTTTGCGTGGCTCGATACCGGAACGATGGACAGCCTTGCGGAGGCGACCTGCTTTGTGCAGATGATCCAGAACCGGCAGGGCATTGAGATCTCTGCACCGGAGGAAATCGCGTATCTCAACGGCTGGATCGACCGGGAAACGCTGCTTGCATCCGCTGCAAGATACGGCAAATCCCCCTACGGCGCGCATCTGAAGGCCGTTGCCGAGGGAAAGATCAAGTATTAAGGTTAGGAGCGTGTAATCATGACGATTATTGTTTCGGGCGGTGCCGGTTTTATCGGCGCAAATTTTGTGTTCCACATGCTGAACACCTATCCGGATTACCGGATCATCTGTCTGGATAAGCTGACCTATGCAGGCAATCTCTCCACGCTGGAGCCTGTCATGCAGAACCCGAATTTCCGCTTTGTCAAGCTGGATATCTGCGACAGAGAGGGCGTTTACAAGCTGTTTGAGGAAGAAAAGCCGGATATCGTGGTCAACTTTGCGGCGGAATCCCATGTGGACCGCTCGATCGAGAATCCGGAGATCTTCCTGCAGACCAATATCCTCGGCACGCAGGTGCTGATGGACGCCTGCCGCAAGTACGGCATTCAGCGTTATCATCAGGTCTCGACCGACGAGGTCTACGGCGATCTTCCGCTCGACCGTCCCGACCTGTTCTTCACCGAGCAGACGCCGATCCATACGAGCAGCCCGTACAGTTCCTCAAAGGCCGGCGCAGACCTGCTGGTGCTCGCGTATCACCGCACCTACGGCCTGCCTGTCACGATCAGCCGCTGCTCCAACAACTACGGCCCGTATCACTTCCCGGAGAAGCTGATCCCGCTGATGATCGCCAATGCGCTGAACGACAAGCCGCTCCCGGTCTACGGCGAGGGTCTGAATGTCCGCGACTGGCTGTATGTCGAGGATCACTGCCGTGCAATCGACCTGATCATCCATAAGGGCAAAGTCGGCGAGGTCTACAATGTCGGCGGCCACAATGAGATGAAGAACATCGACATCGTGAAGCTGATCTGCAAGGAGCTCGGTAAGCCGGAATCCCTCATCATCCACGTTGAGGACAGAAAGGGTCACGATATGCGTTATGCGATCGACCCGACCAAGATCCACAATGAGCTCGGCTGGCTGCCGGAGACCAAATTCGAGGACGGCATCAAAAAGACAATCAAGTGGTATCTTGAGAACAAGACATGGTGGGAGACCATCATTTCCGGCGAATACCAGAACTATTATGAGAAGATGTACGGAAACAGAGCAGAGGTATGAGCAGCATGGGCAAGGAAAAACTGCGCGACTCCAATATTGAACTGCTGCGCATTTTCACGATGCTGGGGGTTATCATCCTGCATTACAACTATGCCGATGCGGGCGGCGGCTTCCGGCTGGTCACGCCGGGCAGCATCAATTATTACCTGATGTATGTGCTGCAGAGCATGAGTATTGCGGCTGTCGATCTGTTTATTCTGATTTCGGGCTATTTCATGTGCACTTCCTGTAAGCGCGGCATTTTCAAACCGCTGACGCTGGTGGCGCAGGTGATCGTATTCCGGGTGCTGATATGCATCGCATCCGGGATCCTACACGGCGGCATCTCGCTGAGAGGTATTGTTTCCGCGCTGATTCCGCGCAATTATTTCGTGATTCTTTATGTGGTGCTGTATCTGATCTCGCCGTATCTGAATCTGCTGCTTCACGCAATGGATCAGAAGGAAATGCGGCGCATGATGCTGATCCTTCTTCTGCTGTTTTCGCTGGAACCGACGCTGGTCGATCTGATGAGCGAGGTAACCGGTTCGGAGCAGAACGAACTGAGTGCGGTGGGCCGGTACGGCAGCCAGTGGGGCTACTGCATCGTCAATTTTGTCCTGATGTATCTGGTCGGCGCATATCTGCGGCTGCATCCGGAAAAAACAGACAAGATCCCGACGGGAAAGCTCTGTGCCGGCTTCGGCCTGTTCCTTGTGGCTGATGTCTGCTGGAGTCTGCTGAACAATCACATGACGCGCTTTGCATCAAGAAGTGCCTATGAATACTGCAACCCGTTGGTCATCTGCAGCGCAGCGACCCTGTTCCTGTTGTTCCGGCGGATGCAGATCAAGCCGAACCGGATCATCAATTCATTGGCAAAGGGCTCCTTTACCGTGTATCTGCTGCACGGCGTTCTGCTGCAGTTCCTGCGGATCGAGAAGTTTGTGAACAAGAATCCGCTGATCTATCTGCTGCATGTGCTGCTCGGCGCGGCACTGATCTATCTGGTCTGCTGGGTGGTCTATGTCTGCTATGACTTTGTTACAAGCCGTCTCTACCGGCTGCTGCAGTCAAAGGTGCACTTCTATGAATACGAAGTGAAGCCGGCAGAGGCAAAGAGCTGATGCAATTATCATGAGAGCCACAATGGAGGAATGCTGTTATGACAGTATTTGTAACGGGTGTTGCCGGGCAGCTCGGACATGATGTCGTCAATGAGCTGGCAAAGCGCGGCCATGCGGCCGTCGGTTCCGATTTGGCACCTGCCTACGCAGGACTGCAGGACGGTACCGCAGCAGCATCCTGTACGTATATTTCGCTGGATATCACGGATGCGGATGCCGTGCAGGCAGCGCTGGAATCCGTGAAGCCGGATGCCGTTATTCACTGTGCGGCATGGACGGCTGTTGATGCTGCGGAGGATGCCGAGAACCGCGAAAAGGTCTTTGCGATCAACGCGGGCGGCACGCAGAATATCGCAAATGCGTGCAAAAAGCTCGGCAGCAAAATGATCTACATCTCGACGGATTATGTGTTCAACGGTCAGGGCGAGGAACCGTGGCAGCCGGACTGCAAAGACTATGCGCCGCTTTCCGTTTACGGACAGTCCAAGCTGGAAGGCGAGCTTGCTGTCGCAAATACGCTCGAAAAATACTATATCGTGCGCATTGCATGGGTGTTCGGCGTCAACGGCAGGAACTTCATCAAAACGATGCTGAACGTCGGTAGGACGCATGACGAGGTACGCGTGGTCTGCGACCAGATCGGTACGCCGACCTATACGCTCGATCTCGCGGTGCTGCTTGCAGATATGGCCGAAACTGACAGGTACGGCTATTATCATGCGACCAATGAAGGCGGGTTCATCAGCTGGTATGATTTCACCCGTGAGATCTACAGGCAGGCAGGATTGCAGACGAAGGTCACGCCGGTCACGACTGCCGAATACGGGCTTTCCAAGGCGGCAAGACCCTTCAACAGCAGACTGGATAAGTCCAAGCTGACGGAAAACGGCTTCACGCCGCTGCCGGACTGGAAGGATGCACTCGCGAGATATCTGAAGGAGATACAGTAATGGGACAGATCACAGTGGAAAAGAATGTCGGCGGCATTGAGGGGCTCTGCGTCATCACGCCCGCCGTGCACGGCGACAGCCGCGGCTATTTTACGGAGACCTACAGCCAGCGGGATATGGCGGAGGCCGGCCTTGACATCGTGTTCGTGCAGGACAATCAGTCCGGCTCGACAAAGGGCGTTCTGCGCGGGCTTCATTTTCAGAAGCAGTATCCGCAGACCAAGCTTGTCCGCGTGATCCGCGGCAGCGTCTTTGACGTCACGGTCGATCTGCGGAAGGACTCCGCGACCTACGGCAAATGGTACGGTGTTCTCCTGACAGAGGAGAACAAAAAGCAGTTTCTGATCCCGAAGGGCTTTGCACACGGCTTCCTTGTGCTGACCGATACGGCAGAATTCTGCTATAAGTGCGATGACTTCTATCACCCGAACGATGAGGGCGGACTTGCATGGAATGACCCGGCGATCGGCATTGAATGGCCGGAGCTTGTCGGAGACTATCCCGGCAGTGCGGACAGTGCAGGCTATACGCTTTCAGACGGAACCCCGCTGAACCTCTCGGAAAAAGACAAAAAATGGAGTACACTGGAAAATACATTCACGTTCTAAGAACAGAAAGGGATTGAAACATGTGCGGAATTGTCGGATTTACAGGAAATAAGCAGGCTGCGCCGGTACTTCTGGACGGGCTTGCAAAGCTTGAATACCGCGGATATGACTCCGCGGGCATTGCCGTCCGTGACGGTGAAAATGAGACCGAGGTCATCAAGGAAAAGGGCAAGCTGCGCGTGCTTGCGGAGATGACCGACAACGGAAAGGCCGTGAAGGGTACCTGCGGCATCGGACACACCCGTTGGGCGACCCACGGAGAGCCTTCTGCGGTGAATGCCCATCCGCACGCGAGCGATGACGGCAACGTCATTGCAGTGCACAACGGCATCATCGAGAATTTCCAGGAGCAGCGCGAAAAGCTCATCAAGAAGGGCTACGCCTTCCATTCGCAGACCGATACCGAGGTCGCGGTCAAGCTGATCGACTACTACTACAAGAAGTATTCCCAGCTCCCGATCGAGGCGATCGCGCGTGCCATGGTCCGCATCCGCGGTTCCTATGCGCTCTGCGTCATGTTCAAGGACTATCCGGGCGAGATCTACTGCGCCCGCAAGGACAGCCCGATGATCATCGGCATTGCGGACGGCGAGAGCTATGTCGCATCCGATGTGCCGGCAATTCTCAAGTATACGAGAAGCGTCTACTATATCGGCAATATGGAGATCGCGAAGCTTGAAAAGGGCGCCGTGACCTTCTACAATATCGACAGCGAGGTCATCGAGAAGCCGCTGACCGAGATCAAGTGGGATGCGGAATCCGCAGAGAAGGGCGGCTATGAGCACTTCATGCTCAAGGAGATCCACGAGCAGCCGAAGGCGATCCGCGATACGATCAACTCCGTCGTCACGGACGGCAGAGTGCACTTTGACAGCGTCAGCCTGACCGATGAGGAGATGCAGCAGATCGAGCAGGTCTATATCGTGGCATGCGGCTCTGCCTATCATGTCGGCGTCGATCTGCAGTATGTGATCGAGGCACTGACCTCTCTGCAGGTGCGCGTGGAGCTCGCCTCGGAGTTCCGGTACAGGAAGATGACGCTCCACAGAAAGAGCATCGTCATTGTCATCAGTCAGTCCGGCGAGACCGCCGATACGCTGGCGGCACTGCGCGAGGCAAAGGAGCAGGGCATCAAGACGCTCGGCATCGTGAACGTGGTCGGCTCGTCGATCGCGCGCGAGGCGGACAATGTGTTCTATACGCTGGCAGGCCCGGAGATCTCCGTCGCGACGACAAAGGCTTACAGCACGCAGCTTGTGGCCGGCTATCTGCTCGCACTGCAGTTTGCAAAGGCGCGCAATGAGATCGAGGAGGCACGCTATGACGAGCTTCTCGCGGAGATCAACACGATCCCGGATAAGGTCGCGCGCATTCTGGAGGACAAGGAGCGCATCCAGTGGTTCTCCAACAAGCTCATCAATGTTTCCGATTCCTTCTTCATC
>JAFWQJ010000082.1 GCA_017545185.1 Oscillospiraceae bacterium
TGACGAAAGTGCGCTTCTTGTGTTATACTGTTCATAGACAACTTCCTTTTTGATATTGGTGTTTGGGTGGTACTTAACATTATATCATTTTGGAAGTTGTTTTTCTATCCCCTCTGTTACCTATCTATTGTATCATAACACCGTCATCGCTGCGGCTGCACGCTGCTTGTTTGACAAACGCCTGCTTCCGTGCTATAATAAAGGTATATTTTACAAAAAGAAAGGCTGATTTTCCGCATGTCCTTACGCTTTCATGTTCCGGTTCCGGGAGACAGACCTGCCGTATCCGAGGCGGTTTTTGCCGCAGGTGCAAGGGAAAACGATGCAGCGTTTGCAAATCTTTTTCTGCTGCGCGAAAAATACGGCACGGAGCTCTGCACGGAGAACCGGATGCTGCTCCGGCGGTACGGCCGCAGTGTCCGGGTGGGCAGCTTCGGCTTTCCGCTCGGTGACGGCGATCTGAAACAGGCTGTCTCTCTGCTGTATGCGGATGCAGAGGAACGCGGGATCCCGTTCCGGATGACGCTGCTGACCAAAGCACAGTGCTGCAGGCTGGAAGCACTGTTCCCCGGCAGCTTCACATTTGCGCCGATGCCGGATTATACCGAATATCTTTATCTGCAGGAGAATCTTGCTGCGCTGCGCGGGAGCCGCTATCACGGCAAGCGCAATCATATCGCGCAGTTCTGGCGGGCGTGTCCGGAGGCGTATATTCAGCCTCTGGTCGCGGAAAATGCCGATATTGCCGTTTCGATCGCGGAGCGCTGGCTGAAGGCGCGCAATACGCCGGATGACCCGTCGCTGCTGTTTGAGCTTTCCTGCATCAAGGAGGCTGCGGCGAACTGGGACGCGCTCGCGCTGACCGGTCTGCTGCTCTACGACGGCATGGAGCCGGTCGGCATGACGGTCGTCTCGGAAATTTCCGCCGGTATCTTTGATATCCATTTTGAAAAGGTCGTGCCGGAATATCCGCACGCATGGCCGGTCGTCGTCAACGAAATGGCGAAATGCCTGTCCGGTGCGGAATATCTGAACCGGGAGGAGGACCTCGGCGAAAGCGGGATGCGCTCGTCGAAGCAGTCCTACCGGCCCGACCTGCTCAACGAGAAATACACTGCGCAATGGCGCGGGGAGGAGCCCTGATATGCTGAAAACGATCCTTTCGCCGGAGACCTGCGCGGCCTGCCGGAACTGCTGCGTCTTTGAGGAGCAGAGCGCATGGGAGCTGCCTTCCTTTGCGGCGGCATCTGCAGAACGGCTCGATGACCGTCCGCAGTACAGGGTACGGCAGGAGAACGGGCGCATCCGCGTCACGCTGCCCTATGACGAGACCCATGCCGCGCAGCCCTGCCCGTTCCTTGATCCGGCAAGCGGCTGTACGCTGCCTGCTGAGGAAAAGCCCTTTGCCTGTTCGGTTTGGCCGCTGCGCCTGATGAAAAAGCCGGACGGCTCTGCGGCGATCGCGCTGTATCAGGGATGTCCGGGCGTACCGGATATCGGCGATCCCGCATGGAGCAGGCTGCTGGACGGCGGCCTTCGCGAACGCATTTTTGCGGAGGCGGAACGCGATCCTTCGCTGATCCTGCCGTATCATCCGAATTACCGTTTTCTTGAACAGGAGGAACATACAATGCCTGATTTTCCGCAGCCGCAGGCTGTTTACCGTTATTTCACCGCGCTCGCCGCGATCCCGCACGGCTCCGGCAATACCGCCGGGATCCGGAAATGGGCGCTCGATACCGCTGCAAAGCTGGGGCTCTCTGCCCATGCGGATGAAACCGGCAATGTCATCATCCGGAAGGACGGGTCTGCCGGGTATGAGGATCACCCGCGCGTGATTTTGCAGGGGCATCTGGATATGGTCTGTGCGCAGCTGCCGGACTGCAAAAAGGATATGACGCGGGAGGGGCTTGACCTTGTCTGGACGGCGGATTCTCTCTCCGCGGACGGCACGACGCTCGGCGGAGACGACGGCATTGCGGTTGCCTATGCATTTGCCGTGCTGGAATCGGACAGCATTCCGCACCCGCCTCTGACCGTCATCCTGACCGTTGACGAGGAAACCGGCATGGACGGCGCGACCGGGCTCTCTCCGGAGGAACTCGACGGCGTTTCACTCATCAATATTGACTCCGAGGAGGAGGGTGTGTTCACGGTCGGATGCGCAGGCGGCGTGCGGTCGCATCTGCGTTTTCCGGTCATGATGCAGCCGGTCGGCGGCGATCGGCTGACTGTCTCGCTCTCCGGCCTGACCGGCGGACACTCCGGTGCGGAGATCCACAAGCCGCTGCTCAATGCAAATACCGCGGTGCTGGAGCTGCTTTCGGGCATCACTGCGCCGTACCGTCTGGCGGAACTGACAGGCGGTGTGCGGGACAATGTCATCCCGACGGAATGCCGTGCGGGGCTGTATACCGACGATGCCGAAGCGGTCGGGCAGTCGCTTGCTGCCGGACTGGAACGGCTGAAAGCGGCCTATCCCGGGGAAACGGGCATCCGGCTCGGGCTTTCCGCGGAGCAGGGGAGCGGGAATGCGCTTTCTGCGGCGGATACCAAAAAGCTGCTGAATACGCTGAACCTGCTGCCGAACGGCGTGCAGGAGATGAATACCGTGCTCAATATGCCGGAAACGTCGCTGAACCTCGGCATTTTTGAACTGCGCGCCGACGCGATGCTCGTCGATACGCTGATCCGCAGCGGCGTCAATGCGAAGAAGGAACAGCTTGCAAAGAAGCTTTGTCAGATCGCGGAGAACGCAGGCGGCAGCGCGTCGGAATCCGGCAATTATCCGGCGTGGGAATACCGCCCCGGCACGGCACTGGAACAGACGGCCGTTCGCGTATTCACGGCGCAGTACGGCAAAGCGCCGCAGGTCGTGACGATCCATGCGGGGCTTGAATGCGGCATCCTCTCCGACAAGGCGCCGCAGCTTGCCTGCATCTCGGTCGGCCCCGATATTTATGATATCCACACACCGAGAGAAACCCTCTCGCTTCCCTCGGTGCAGCGGACATGGGACTTCCTCTGTGCGCTGCTGAAAGAGCTGTAAAGGAGGTACGCTATGCGCTTTCTGCATCTTGCCGACCTGCATCTCGGCAAAACGCTGCACAAGCAGAATCTGCTTGCGGATCAGCGTTTTATCCTGCAGCAGATCCTTGAGACCGCCCGCACGCGTGAGATCGACGCGGTGCTGATCGCGGGGGATGTGTACCAGCGGAATGCGCCCTCTGCCGACGCGATGACGCTGTTCAGCGATTTTCTTGCGGCGCTGGCGGATATGCAGCTGCCCGTTTACGTCATCAGCGGCAATCACGATTCCGCGGAGCGTGTCGCGTATCTTTCGGAGATCGCGGCGCATTCCGGCATCCGTATCGCGGGGGCTGATTCTGCGGCGGTCTATTCGTATCCGGCGGAGGATGCTTACGGCAGTCTGACCGTGCATCTGATGCCGTTCACGGCACCGCTGCAGGTGCGGCAGAAATATCCGGATGAAGCAGACGGCATCCGCTCCTATGACGATGCGATCCGCGTGCTGCTCTCGCATTATCCGCTGCCGGATGACGGCGGGCGGCATATCATGGTCGCGCACCAGTTTCTGACCGGCGGCGCGGTCTGCGAATCCGAGGAGCTTGCGATCGGCGGGCTGGACAACATCTCCGCCGCGCTGTTTGACGGTTATGATTATGTTGCACTCGGGCATCTGCACGGGCCGCAGTACGTTTCCCGTCCGGAGATCCGCTATGCGGGTTCACCGCTGAAATATTCATTCTCCGAGGTGCATCAGCACAAATCCGTGACGATCGCCGATATCCGCGAAAAGGGCAATGTGACTATTGAGACCGTGTCGCTCACGCCGCTGCATGAGATGCAGGAGCTGACCGGTACGCTGGATGCGCTGATGCAGCACGAACCGACCGAGGACTATCTGCATGTGATCCTGACGGACGACAATCCGCCGTCCGATGCGGTCAGGATGCTCCGGACGGTGTTCCCGAATCTGCTGCAGATGACCGTGCAGAATACGCGGATGCGTGCGGATTACGTACCGGAGGAGCAGACGCTGCCGCAGCGGACGGATTTTGCAGCGCTGCTCACCGATTTTTACGCGGCGCAGAATCAGGGCGCCGAACCGACCGAACAGCAGATGCAGATCGTCCGCGATCTGCTGGAGCAGCTTGACAGAGAGGCGGGTGCGCTATGAAGCCGAGATTGCTGACGATGCAGGCCTTCGGGCCCTATGCCGGAAAAACAGTCGTTGATTTCACGCAGCTGGACAGCGACGGGCTGTTCCTGATCGCCGGTGATACCGGCGCCGGGAAGACGACGATCTTTGACGCGATCTCCTTTGCGCTCTACGGCGAGGCGAGCGGCGGCAACGGACGGCGGAGCGCCAAAAGCTTCCGCTCGGACTATGCAGACCCGTCAGAGGAGACATGCGTTACGCTGGAATTTTCGCACCGCGGCGGGGTGTATACGGTCAGCCGTGTGCCGGAGCATGAGCGCAGAAAGCTCCGCGGCGAAGGTCTGACAAAGATCAAGGCATCCGCCGTGCTGAAAATGCCGGACGGCAGGCTTTACGATTCGGTCCCGGAGGTCAACATCGCCGTGCGGACGCTGCTCGGGCTTGACCGTGAGCAGTTTGCCCAAACTGTCATGATCGCGCAGGGCGATTTCCTGAAGATCCTGAATGCGAAATCCGCAGACCGCCGTGCGCTGTTCCAGAAGCTGTTTTCTACAACACGCTTTGCACGTTTTCAGGATCTGTTGAAGAATACGCATACCAATGCAAAGCAGGCGCTTGAACAGAACGGGCAGCAGATCATGTATGCGGCGACGGATATCTCCGATGCGGATGACCCGGATGCGGCGACGGTTTTCGGAATGCTGAAAAGCGACCCGGTCTACGCGGTGCAGGCGATCCCGCTGCTGGAAGCACTCTGCGCGGCACAGGAGCAGACGCTCTCCGAAAAGAAGGACGCCGCTGCGGCAATGGAATCCGAGCTGCTCATCAAAACGCGGGAGGCAGAACAGGCACAGCAGCAGAATAACCTGCTGCGGCAGCTGCAGATGACAGAACAGGAGCTTGACAAGCTTGCGCTGCAGAAAGACGAAGCGGATATGCAGCAGGCGGAGCTCGATGCCGCCGAAAAAGCAGCCGCGCTCAATCAGCATTATATTGCGCTGCAGACGGCAAAACAGCAGGAGGCCGAGGCGCAGGTCACGGCAGAGAGCCGCCGCGCAGAGCTCCCCGCACTCGAACAGGCACTTGCCGAGGCAGAAGCTGCGGCGCAGTCCGCGGATGAAGCCGCCGCGGAGATCGCGGGGCTCAATGAGAAAAAGCAGAAGGCCGAGCGTGCGCTCGAGCTGCTGAAAAAGACCCGTCTTGCGCGGGAGGTTCACGAAAAGGCGGTCGCGCAGCTGGAGGAAGCGGCGGCGGCACTGGAACAGGTCTCCGCGCAGCAGAAGCTGGTATTGGCGGCTTACCGCGCCGGACAGGCGGGGACGCTCGCGGAGCAGCTGGAAGAAGACAGCCCCTGCCCGGTCTGCGGTTCGCGTTCGCACCCGGCACCTGCGGAAAAGCCCGCGCATACGCCGACGGACGCCGACCTCGAAAAGACGGGGCAGGCGGTCAATGCGGCAATGGCGCATTACGGGCGGCAGAATCAGGCCGTGACCGAAAAGCATGACGCACTCGAAGAACTGCTGAAAGAGCTGTCGGCGGTCTGCGGCGCGGAGATCCCCGACGAAGCAAAGCTGCAGGCGAACTGCGTCCGGGCGGCGGAGCTTGCCGAGCAGCTGACGCAGAATCAGCGTCTGGCTGCACAGAAGCTGCAGAACGCCGAGCGCGCGCTGGCATCGAAACGGGCGGCGTCCTCGGAGGCGGATGCGGCACTCGAACGCATCGAAACGCGCTGCGCGGATCTGGACGGCAAATATACCGCGGCACTGGCTGCCTCTGATTTCATCGGGGAGCAGGAATTTCTTGCGGCACTCCGTTCGCAGGAGCAGCTCATGCTGCTGCGGAATCGTCTGCGGAGCTACCGGGACCGGCTGCAGCAGCTGAGCGGTCAGCTGGAGAGCCTCAGAAGTCAGTGCACGATCACCGAGCCGCTCCCGGTCTCGGAGCTGCAGCAGGAGATTTTGCAGCTGCGGACGAACAAGGCGGCTGCGGATGCCGCATATCAGGCGGCGGCACGGAGCTGTCAGGGCAATCAGAAGGCGCTCCGCACGCTGATCCCGCTGACGAAAAAACGGGACGAGCTTTCGCAGTATGAGGCGAATGTCCGCGACCTTTATCAGACCGTCGGCGGGCAGCAGACCGGACAGGCCAAATTAAGCTTTGAGGCCTATGTGCAGCAGTTCTATTTCCGGCGGGTCACGGAGGCGGCCAATCAGCGGCTCTGCTTCCTGACGAACGACAACTACGCGCTCCGCTGCCGGACAGAGGGCGGCCCGCTGCGCGGACAGACCGGCCTTGACCTCGAGGTCTACGACAGCACGACCGGCGCATGGCGTGAGGTCTCGACGCTTTCGGGCGGCGAATCCTTCCTCGCATCGCTGGCGCTGGCGCTCGGGCTTTCCGATGTCGTGCAGCAGCAGAGCGGCGGCATCACGCTGGATGCGATGTTCATTGACGAGGGCTTCGGCTCGCTGGACGAGCAGGCACTCCGGCAGGCGATCCGGATGCTCGGAAAGCTCGCGGACGGCAGCAGGCTGATCGGCGTCATTTCCCATGTGACCGAGCTGAAGGACGCGATCCCGGCGCAGATCCGCATCACGAAGGATGCAAACGGCAGCTCTGTTTCCGTTATCCGGTGAGCGGCTCCGTCAAAATAGCAGAAAGTTGTATTTTTTCTTCCGAAATAGCGTACAAATACTTGACAAATAAATGTAATTCATGTAAAATAGTATCAGAATCTTGCAAACTTAGGAGGATTGCAGTATGGATCAGAATCGACCGAAAGGGCGCGAAAAGCATGTGACCGAAGGCGGCTCCGGCGTACACCGCCGCGGCGAAGGACTGGGTACCGGTCCGGTCGGATCACAGGACGGATATGCAGGCAGAAAGCAGCAGTCCGGCGGCGGTGCCGGCAAGCGTGCTGCGGCAGCAGGCGGCGGCGGAACGATCATCATCGCCCTGCTTGTGTTAATGATGATGAAGGGCTGCAATACGAGCAGTCTCGGCGGCGGCGGCGGTGCCGGTGATCTGGCAGAGCTGCTCGGCGGTGCAGGCGGCGAACTGCCGTACCATTCCGAACAGGCAGCAGAGCCGCAGTATTCGGTTCCGGATACGACTCCGGTTGACGATTCCGTGGCATCCGGCTCCCGCGACAAGCGCACGAAGATCATCGGCAACAATCAGGATACCGTCACGATGATGATCTATATCTGCGGTACCGACCTGGAATCGAGAAGCGGTATGGCGTCCTCTGACCTCTCGGAGATCGCCGGTGCAAAATACGGCGACAATGTCAATGTGATCGTCTATACCGGCGGCTGCTCCGGCTGGAAAACGCAGGGCATCAGCAGTCAGGTCAACCAGATCTACCGCGTGCGGAACCAGCAGCTGGAGCGTCTGGAATCGGACATGGGCAACAAGGCCATGACGAATCCGGCGACGCTTTCCGAGTTCATCCGCTACTGCGCAAAGAACTTCCCGGCCAACCGCAATGAGCTGATCTTCTGGGATCACGGCGGGGGATCGGTCACCGGCTACGGCTATGACGAAAAGCTCCGGAACGGCGGCTCCATGGATCTCGGCGGGATCAGTCAGGCGCTGAAGGACGGCGGTGTGACCTTCGATTTCGTCGGCTTCGATGCCTGCCTGATGGCTACGGCCGAAACCGCTCTGATGCTGAATGACTATGCCGACTACATGATCGCTTCCGAGGAAACGGAGCCCGGCATCGGCTGGTATTATACCAACTGGGTGACGCAGCTCGGCTCGAATACCTCGATGCCGACCGTTGAGATCAGCAAGAATATCGTCGATGACTTTACCGCTGCGTGTGCGAGAAAGTGCCCCGGCCAGCAGACCACGCTGTCTGTCATTGACCTGGCAGAGTTCTCCAACACTGTGCCGGAGAAGCTCAGCGCCTTCTCGGAATCCGTCAGCAATCTGCTCGAGCAGAAGGAATACCAGAAGGTTGCCGATGCACGCTACGGAACCAGAGAATTTGCGACCTCGAACCGTATTGACCAGATCGACCTTGCGCATCTGGCACTGAATGTCGGCACCGGCGAGGGCAAGGCACTCGCCGATACGATCCAGAAGGCGGTCAAGTACAACCGGACATCCTCGAACATGACGAATGCCTACGGCGTTTCGATCTTCTTCCCGTACCGGAATGCGAAGTACGTGGCACCGGCCTGCAGCACCTATAACCAGATCAACATGAACTCCGCGTATACCAAGTGTATCCGCCAGTTCGCCAGCCTGCAGAGCAGCGGTCAGATCGCTTCCGGCGGTACGGAATCTCCGCTCGGCGCACTGCTCGGCATGGGCGGCGGCGGCAGCAGCGGCGGCGGTGCCGATATGATCGGCTCCCTGCTCGGCAGCTTCCTGTCCTCCGGTATGGCGGGCGGCAGAAGTATTGAGGGCCTGAACGCCTCGAACATCGACTTCATGAACGATCTGCCGTTCAGTCAGGATGAGACCGCGGAGTACATCTCCATGAACCTGCTGAACACGGACGCGCTGACATGGCAGCAGAAAAACGGCCGCTATGTGATGTCGCTTCCGGAGGAGCAGTGGAAGCTCGTTGAGAATGTTGACAAAAACATGTTCTATGATGACGGCACCGGCTACGTTGATCTCGGCCTTGACAATGTGTACGATTTCGACGACGACAAGAATCTCGTTGCCGATACCGACCGCGACTGGATTGCGATCAACAAGCAGGTCGTTGCATACTACCACACCGGTACGACGGTGAACGGCGACAATTACCGCATTGACGGCTATGTGCCGTGCCTGCTGAACGGCGAGCGCGCAAATCTCCTGCTCGTGTTCGATCAGGATAACCCGAAGGGCTTTATCGCCGGTGCGGAGACCGACTACCGCAACAACGAGACGGAGACCGTCGCGAAGAGCATGACCGAGCTGAATGTCGGCGACACGCTGGATTTCGTCTGCGACTACTACAGCTATGACGGCGAGTATCTTGACAGCTATATGCTCGGCGATACGATGACCGTCAGCAACGATATGCAGATCAGCAATGTGTCCGTCGGCGACGGACAGGTGAAGATCATGTACAAGTTCACCGACCTCTACTGCCACGAGGCATGGTCTGATCCGATCATTCAGTAAATCAGCAGCACAAAGCACCCTGCGGCAAACAGGGTGCTTTGCATTGAAAGGAGCATCATATGCTTGACAGGGCGACATCGGCTGCAGTCGGAAAAATGGTCAGTGCGGTGATTACGCTGCTTTTTGCGGCGATTGTTGCAGGGATGATGTTTTTTCATTATCAGGACGAGGCTGAGATCAGAAATCTGTACACTGTTCCCGTGCCCGGGTATGTGCAGAAGTGCGATGCTTATGCGAACCGTGTGAGAAGCTCGAACGGTGTATACAGCAACAGACTGTATTATGTGGTCACGGTCGGCTATGAGATCGACGGAAAGAAGTTTTCGACCGTGCTCAAAGAATCCCGGCCTTACAATGTCGGTACGGCTATGACGCTGATGTACAATCCGGAGACCTTCGCTGCCGTGCGGCTTTCCGAAACGCAGCAGGATTCTGTGCTTTACATGATCGGCGGGGCGGTCGTAGTGTTCTCTGTCCTGAGCGGCGTGGTGAGTATTGTCAGCTTCCTGCGCGGATGCAAACGGAACGAAAACTGGTAAGGAGTACTTGATGTTATTTGAACGTCATACGACGGGTGACATTGTTTTCGGCGGAATCTGCAGCTTCGTGGCTGCGCTCGTTTTCATTTCGCTTGGAGATAGACAGTTTTATTAGGCGGGAACCTGCTGCGCGGGAGCAATGGGAACGGCTTTGGATAAGGGGGCATCTGATGGCAAAACTGACGAATACACCGGTCAACAGGATGATTACCGGAATTGCCTGCATTTTGATTGCGGGGATCCTCATTGTGCTGCTGCTCATGCAGTATCAGGAAACGAACCTGAAAGCGAAGCTGTATACGGAACCGGTCACCGGAACCGTGCAGCAGTGCGAAGCCTACCGGAAAACGGAACGCAGCGCAGGGCGATTCGGCGGCACCAGAGTCAAAACCTATTACACGGTCACGATCGGCTATGAGCTCGAAAAAGGGCATCCGCTGACGATCGAGCGGCGGGGACAGACATGGCCGCAGGCGGTCGGTACGGAGATACCGCTGCTGTACAATCCCGATACCGGAGAAGCGGTGCGGAAAACCGAAACGGTGCAGGATCCAAAAGCCTATCTGCTGCTCGGTGCGGCCGCGCTTGTTTTTGCCGGGATCGGTGTGCTCTATGTGATCTCCGCCCGGCGGGAATGGTAAAAGCCTTCGGAAAGGAGCATTATGCTGAAGTATGTACTCATTGCGTTTGCAGCCATCAGCCTGCTGACCTTTGTCAGCTACGGGCTTGATAAGCACGCTGCAAAGCAGAAAACATGGCGCGTGCCGGAGCGCAGGCTGCTGCTGTTCGGATTTGCCGGCGGCGCCGCCGGTGCGCTGCTCGGCATGCAGATCTTTCACCACAAGACGCGCAAGCCGCGGTTCTGGGTCGTCAACATTCTCGGGCTGCTCTGGCAGATCGCGCTCTGTGTGTATCTGCTGCTGAACAAATAAAACGCATCGCCCGGGCACGCTTTTTCCTGAACAAACAGAAATCCCCGGCAGACCGCAAAATCTGCCGGGGTTCGTATACTTACGTATTTGCGTTGATCTGCTATTACTTCATTGCTTCCTCGACTGCAACTGCGCAAGCAACTGTTGCACCAACCATCGGGTTGTTGCCCATACCGATCAGACCCATCATCTCAACGTGAGCCGGAACGGAGGAAGAACCTGCGAACTGCGCATCGGAGTGCATTCTGCCCATGGTATCGGTCATGCCGTAGGAAGCAGGGCCGGCTGCCATGTTGTCCGGATGCAGGGTACGGCCGGTACCGCCGCCGGAAGCGACAGAGAAGTACTTTTTACCTGCATCGGTGCGCTCCTTCTTATAGGTGCCGGCGACCGGATGCTGGAAGCGGGTCGGGTTCGTGGAGTTGCCGGTGATCGAAACATCGACGTTTTCCTTCCACATGATCGCAACGCCCTCGACGACATCGTTTGCGCCGTAGCAGTTGACCTTTGCGCGCAGGCCGTCGGAGTAAGCCTTGCGGAAGACTTCCTTGACCTCGCCGGTCTGATAGTTCATCTCGGTCTCAACATAAGTAAAGCCGTTGATTCTTGCGATGATCTGTGCAGCGTCCTTGCCGAGGCCGTTCAGGATAACACGGAGCGGCTTCTTGCGGACCTTGTTTGCCTTTTCTGCAATACCGATCGCGCCCTCAGCAGCCGCGAAGGACTCGTGGCCTGCGAGGAATGCGAAGCACTCGGTCTCCTCCTCAAGAAGCATCTTGCCGAGGTTGCCGTGGCCGAGGCCGACCTTTCTCTGGTCAGCAACGGAGCCCGGGATGCAGAATGCCTGCAGACCCTCGCCGATCGCGGCAGCAGCGTCAGCAGCTCTGGTGCAGCCCTTCTTGATTGCGATCGCGCAGCCGACGGTATAAGCCCACTTTGCGTTCTCGAAGCAGATCGGCTGAATGCCCTCGACCAGCTTGTAGATATCCAGACCCTTTGCCTTGCAGACATCTGCGCACTCCTCGATCGAGTTGATGCCGTATTCCTTGATCACAGCGAGGATCTGCTTCTCGCGTCTCTCGTAAGATTCAAATAATGCCATTGAACAAACCTCCTTATTCCTTGCGCGGATCCACGATCTTCACTGCATCGGCGACACGGCCGTACTGACCCTGTGCCTTCTCAAATGCGGTATTCGCATCATCGCCGGCCTTGATGAAGTCCATCATCTTGCCGAAGTTCACGAACTTGTAGCCGATAATCTCATCGTACTCGTTCAGAGCAAGACCGGTCACGTAGCCGTCGGTCATTTCGAGGTAGCGCGGACCCTTTGCCAGCGTGCCGTACATGGTACCGACCTGGGAACGGAGGCCCTTGCCGAGGTCCTCAAGACCTGCGCCGACGACCAGACCGCCCTCAGAGAATGCGGACTGGGAACGGCCGTAGACGATCTGGAGGAACAGCTCTCTCATTGCAGTATTGATTGCGTCACAGACGAGGTCTGTATTCAGTGCTTCGAGAATGGTTCTGCCCGGCAGGATCTCAGAAGCCATGGCAGCGGAATGCGTCATGCCGGAGCAGCCGATCGTCTCGACCAGACACTCCTGGATCACGCCTTCCTTGACATTCAGGGTCAGCTTGCAGGTACCCTGCTGCGGAGCACACCAGCCCACACCGTGCGTAAAGCCGGAAATATCCTTGATCTCCTTGGCCTTGACCCACTTGGCTTCCTCCGGGATCGGAGCTGCGCCGTGTGCAACGCCCTGTGCGATCGGACACATTGTTTCTACTTCGTGCGAATAGATCATTCAAATACTCCTTTCTGGCATAAAGCGAGAAAAATTGATTTCGGCGGCCGGTTCGCCGGAGCACTGACCGGCTCGGACACCGCTTTTCCCATTATACCATTTTTTTTGCAAGAAATCAAGAGCTTCGGCGGGAATCGGCGCAAAAAATATGGATGCGCGCAGACAGTGTTACAGAATGCCGGATTGACGCACCGGAAAATTTGTGCTATAATGACAACAGACTAACCAAAAGCAGGTGAAAACATGAACGCAAAAATCGCACTGGTCGAGGACGAACCGGATATCCGGAAGATGCTGCGGAGCTTTCTGGAAGGCAAGGGCTGCACGGTCAGCGAGGCGGCAGACGGTCACGCGGCGGAAAAGCTGCTCGCGGAGGAAACCTTTGACCTGATCTTAATGGATCTGATGCTGCCCGGCATCAGCGGGGAGCAGCTGATCGCGTCGCTGCGGCGGGATTCGGATACGCCGGTCATTGTGATCTCGGCGAAGTCCATGCTGGAAACGCGCCTTGCGGTGCTGCGCCTCGGTGCGGATGACTACATCTTAAAGCCGTTTGATCTGAACGAGGTGCTTGTCCGCATGGAGGTCGTGCTCCGGCGGGCGGGACGGGAAAAGCTCCCGGAGATGCTCCGCGTCGGCAGCCTGACGCTTTATCCGGCGGAAAACCGCGTCTGCTGGGCGGATGCGCCGCTTTCGCTGACGGCAAAGGAATTTCAGCTTCTGCTGCTGTTTATGGAGTATCCGCAGAAGGTGTACTCCAAGGCGAATCTGTACGAATCCGTCTGGAACGAGGAATATTTCTGCGAGGACAACACGGTCAGCGTGCATGTCAGCAATCTTCGCGCGAAGCTGAAAAAGGCGTCCGGCCGCGATCTGATTGAGACGGTCTGGGGCATCGGCTACCGGATGAAGGGGGACGCATGACAGGGTATATCATTGCGGGGATCCTGCTGGCTGTCTGCACCGTGCTGATCATCCGGCTGGTCATCCTCCGGCGGGAGATCCGTCTGCTGAAGGACGAGCTGACGCGCAATCTTGACCCGGAATACAACCGGCAGATCACGGTCACGCTGCTTGACCGCGGGCTGAACAGCCTTGCCGCGGAGATCAACCGATCGCTGGATTATCAGCGGCGGCTGAAGCGCGATGCGGTGCGGGCGGAAAACGATCTCAGGCAGTCTGTCTCGGACATTGCGCATGACCTGCGCACGCCGATGACGGTCATCAAGGGCAATCTGCAGCTTCTGACGCAGGAGGAGCAGCTCTCGCCGGGCGGCAAAGAGCATCTGGCGATCTGCTGCGAAAAGGCGGATGTGCTGAAAGATATGGCGGATGCGTTCTTTGAGCTCTCCGTGCTGGAAAGCGACGATGCCGCCGCAGAGCTCCGCACGGTCAATCTGACAAAGTTGCTGATGCAGTTCCTTGCCGACAGCGAGGCCGCGATCCGGCTGCACGGTCTGGAGCCGGAGATTGTTCTGCCGGAAAAGACGCTCAGCATCAAAGCAGACGAGCAGATGCTCCTGCGGATGCTCGGCAATGTGCTGAACAATATCTTAAAGTATGCAAAGGACACGTTCCGGCTGGAAGCGAAGCAGGAGGGCGCGTGCTGTACGGTTTCGTTCTCGAACACGGTTCCGGCGGAGCAGATGCCCGACCCGGCGCGGATGTTCCTGCGGAGCTACCGTGCGGATGCGTCCCGCAGCGGCGGCGGCGCGGGTCTGGGGCTGTTTATCGTGCGGCTGCTTGCGGAAAAGCAGAATGCGCAGGTCAGTGCGTTCGCGGAGGATAATATCCTGACGCTGCAGATGCAGTTTCCGCTTGCGGATGCGGTGCATTGACCGGAATAACAGGGGATTCCTGCAGGCGGACAGTACGCCGGGGGATCCCTTTTTTATACCAAAATGCAGCAATATCCTTCGTTAAATGTGAACAAATTGTAAACTTACGGAATCTTAAAGGATTCTTTATACTTTTCCTTTATCATGAAATCAGCAGGAACAAATCCGACATGCAAAGGAGGAACTGATATGTCAGAAATCGTGATCGAAGCAAAGGAGCTGACCAAGCAGTACAAGAAGCAGAAAGCGGTTGACAGCGTCAGCTTTCAGATCAGAAAGGGCATGATCTGCGGACTGATCGGGCCGAACGGCGCCGGCAAGACCACGATCATGAAAATGCTAGGCGGACTGGTGCTCCCGACCGGCGGCAGCTTCTCGCTGTTCGGCGGCAGCACGGAGGAGGCGCTCTGTCATGCGCGTTCCCGCATGAGCTTCATGATCGAAACGCCCTACGCCAAAGAGGAAATGTCCGCGCGGGAGAATCTCGAAAAGCTGCGTCTGCAAAAGGGCATCCCGAACCCGAAGCGCGTGGACGAGGTGTTGGAGCTGGTCGGGCTTGCAGATACCGGCAAAAAGCAGGTGCGCAAATTCTCGCTCGGAATGCGGCAGCGGCTCGGGCTTGCGGGCGCGATGCTCTCGAAGCCGGAGATTATGGTGCTGGACGAGCCGGTCAACGGTCTTGACCCCGAGGGCATCATTGAGATCCGCGAGATGCTGCGGCGGTTCAATGAGGAGGAAAACATCACCATTCTGATCTCCTCGCATATCCTTGCGGAGCTTTCACAGCTCTGCACGGATTATATGTTCATCCGCAAGGGGACGATCCGGCAGTTTTCGTCCGCGGAGGAGCTGCACAAGATCTGCGGCGAATACTACCACATCCACACCGACAACGACGCGGTCGCGCTGGCCGTCCTGCAAAATAAGCTCGGCATTGAGAACTGTGATGTGCTGAAGGACGGCAGTCTCCGGTTGTTTGAGCGGCTGAACGAGCTGCCGCTGATCTCGAAAACACTGTATGAAAACGGCCTTGTTCCGGTGACGCTCCATATTCATGAGGCTGATCTGGAATCGTATTACATGAAACTGGTAGGTGATGACAATGCTGAACATTCTGAAAGCGATGCTGCGGCAGACAAAGCGTGACAAGCTCCTGCTGATCGGTCTGTTTTATTATTTGCTCATGTCCGTCGAGATGCTGGTGCAAAGCGGTGCGGACTGGAATACGCACGGCAGCACAGTTTCCGGTATCATAGCGAATACGCTGCTGATCATGACGACGGTCGTGGTCGGGGCATTCACCAGCAGGATCTGCGGCAGCGATCTCCGCGATAAGACCGCCAATTATGAGATCCTGTTCGGCAAGCACCGTTCGGAAGTCTATTTCGGCAGATTTTTCGCCGCACTGACCGTATCGGTCGCTGTGATCGCGGGTGTCGTACTGATCCCGGTGCTGTTCCTTACGGCGAAAAACGGCTGGGGCGGGGCGCTCCCCGCGCAGACTGCATGGGTGATCTTCGGGCTGCTGCTTGTGATGATCTTCCGGTGCGTTTGCTTCTTTACCGCGCTGACCTTCCTCTGCGGGAACGATATCGTGCCGCTGACTGTCGCGCTGATCGGAACCATGTGCGTCGCATTATGTGTGTTTCTGCTCGGTGCTGCGGACATTCATCTGTCATGGCAGACGACCTTCTCCGATATCATGACGCTGCTCGATTTTTCCAACACGACAAGCGGCTATGCGGACGGCAAAGACTACCTCATTTATAAGGTCGCGCTGTCCGGCAAAACGGCGCTGCGGATGCTCTGCACCAGTCTCGGCTTCGGGCTGTTCTGGCTGTTCGGCGGATTCGCGCTGTTCCGCAGAAAAGATATTCCGTAAGGGGGTGCTGTCATGCTTGATATCATACGCGGACAGATCCGCATTTTTCTGCGCGCAAGGACGCTGCATCTTTGCAATCTTTCGCTCGCAGCCGTATTCTTTCTCATGATGTTTCTGGACAGCGGCGGAACCGGTGAACTGCGGAAGCCGGTGACGGACTATATTGCAGGTTCGCTTCCGGTGTTTGCGGGCTTTGCATCAATTTCCGCCGGCCTGACGGTCGGCATGGTCAGCGGTGCCGATTTCACGGACAAGACGATCAATCATGAGCTGACCTCCGGCAGAAGCCGTGCGGTGTCATTTTTCGGGCGCGCGATCCCGGCACTGATCGGAGCGCCGCTGACCGCGCTGGCCGTGACCGCTTTGCCGCTGCTGCTCTACGGAATGCTGTTCGGCTTCGGGGATGTTGTGCCGGTATCTGAGGTCGTCCGGCGGCTTCTGCTGATGCTGTTCCCGAACATCCGGATGACGGCGTTCTGTCTGATGACCGTTTTCATCCTGAAAAATCCGACAGCTTCGATTTCGTTTTCTACGCTGGTGATGCCAGCATTCGCGCTTGCACAGGTCGCGGATACTTCCGTGCCGATGATCGGCAAGCTGGCGGCGCATCCGTTCCTGCTGGCGCCGTCAGGGCTTTCCCGTCTCGGCAAATTTGACAGCTGGTATACCTACGACCTGAGCCTGAATCAGTATTTCACTTATGACCCCGCGCTGCCCGCATCAACGGTCTGGCCGATCATCGTCTGCGCGGTCATCATGACGGCAGTGTATCTGCTGATCGGCTATCACTTTTTCCATGTGGACGACATGGCGTGAAAGGAGGCGGCAAACATGAAGCTTATGGATATCACTGCGGTGACTGCTTGTGTCGCCGCCTGCGGGGGACTGTGCTGGCTGGCGGGCTATGCCGACCGCGTCAAAAGCACAAAATGGAAAATATTTTGGCTGATCGTTCCGCTGCTTGCGATCGGCGTTTCCAAGCACGGCCTGACCGTCTCCCTGCTGCCGCTGTATCTCGGTGCGGTGATCGCGGCACTCGGATTCTTCACGGAGCGTTCCGGCATCCGCCGCAGACTGGCGGCAGCGGGCGCGGCCTGTATGCTGCTGAGTGTGCCGGTCTGCCTGCTGAATCCGCGGTACCGTGCTAAGGATTATCTCGGTGACTTCGAGAAGCTTTCCGCCTGTATGCGGGAGCATTATGTGCTGACTGACCACAAGGGCATTGACTGGGACGCGCTCTATGCGAAGTATCAGCCGAAATTCGCGGAGATCGACCGCACACAGGACGCGGGAGCCAATCTGCTGACATGGGGCGCATTCTGCGGAGAATTTCACGACGGTCATGTCGGCTATACCTACAGCATCAAAGAGGACATGGCACCTGCAAATCAGGCGATCCGCGAGGCACTCGGCCATGATTACGGCCTGTCGCTGATGCGCTGCGCAGACGGCAGCTTCGCCGCGGTACATACCGACGAAAGCCTTGCGGAATACGGCATCCGCAACGGTACCGTCATCACGGCATGGGACGGCAGATCGCCTGACGAAGTCAGCAAAGCGTCACCGCTCTATGACGTCAATTTTTTCGTATACGATGAAGAAAAGGAAGAACCGACGCTCATCATGAGCAGCTATCCCGACATGGACAACGAGATCTTCTGGAGCGGCGTGCTCTGTGCGGGCGTGGGCGGGGACAGCGTGACCGTGACCTATCTCGATGAGAACGGCGCGGAGCAGACAGCCGTCCTTTCGCAGTGCGGCGATTATCTCGACCGCCTGACCGGCACGGTGAAAACGGTCGGTCAGAGCGTGGAAACAGGCAATCTGATGTGGAAGCGCATCGGCAGGACAACAGCCTGCCTGCGCATCAAGGGCATGAGCTTTGACATGAAGTCCTACAACTCTGCGGAGGATGATGCCTACGACGAAATGAAAAACGAGATCCGGCAGCAGATCCTCGAATATCAGCAGGACGGGGTCAAGGACGTCATCATCGACCTGCGCGGCAATGAGGGCGGCTCTCCGCACATGGTCAACGGCGTGACGGCGATGTTCGCGCCGAAAGGGGAGCACTACTGCCTGACGAACTGCGTCTGGGACGAGCAGAACCACTGCTGGGCAAAGGACGCGTCCGGGCGGTATGTCAAGGGCAATGACATCGTGTATCAGGGGGAGCAGCTCCTCGGGGACGGCCGCATCATCGTGCTGGTCGATTCCGCGACGGTCAGCGCGGGCGACATCATGACAAAGGAAATGGAAGGGCTTGAGAATGTGGCCGTGATCGGCTTCACGGAGCCGAACGGCTCGTCGCAGGCAGTCGGCATGAAGGCGGGGAAATGCGGCACGCTCTCGTTCTCGAACTGCGTCGTGCTCGATGAAAACGGCGATATTGCGATCGACTCCGGTATCGACCGTCAGAGCGGCGATGGGGACGGCGTGGAGATCATCCCGTTTGACGGAGAAGCGATCCGCGCGCTGTTTGACGAAGGCCGCGATTACCTCATGGACAAGGCACTCGAAATGCTGGAACGATAAGCGGAATCATACCCCAAAAAACGGTGTGCCTTTTTGCACACCGTTTTTTGCTGTGATCGGAACCGGAACAGGAATTTGTATATGCTGTTCACAAATGGTGTATCCGGATTGAAATTATACATATTGTAATTGCTTGGGAGACTGCCTTCCCACAGTCCCGGATAGAAAACTTTTATAATGAAAAAGGTTGACAAATGGCACGGAATGTGCTAAAATATAGATATAATTATCAGTAAACAACAGCGGGGAAGAACAGACAGCTTCCGGATATATGCATGGCATGGATTATTACGGAATGTATACTCCGAACAGACAGATTCCCGCTGGAAAAAGGAGGCGGCAGGCGCCGATGGACAGCGGCAGGGCAGAAGCAAAACAAAGCAAAAAACAGCGTTCTCCGATGAATCCGATCCAGATCTTTCTGCTGAATGTGCTGATCGTCACGGCGGCTGTGTGGCTGCTTTTCGGGTTTGTATTCGGGATCCGGTCGGCACCGAACGGCGATATGTCGCCCAATATCAAAGCGGGCGATCTGCTGCTGTATTACAGACTGGAAAAAAGCTGTCAGGCACAGGACGTTGTCGTGCTGCGCAAGAACGGTACGGTGTATGTCGGACGGGTCGTTGCAGTCGGCGGCGATACGGTCGAGATCACAGATGATGAAACGCTTGTCATCAACGGAAACACGATGACGGAAACGAATATTTATACCCGGACGCCGCGCTATGAGGGCTTTGCGGAATATCCGCTGACGGCGGCGCCGGATTCATACTTTGTTCTGGCGGATAACCGCGCAGGCTGTGAGGACAGCCGCTACTACGGCACCGTGCAGAAATCCGAGGTGCTCGGCAAGGTTATCACCGTCATCCGCCGGAATCACCTGTAAGGCGGTGCAGTGATGAAGCTGGCATACCGGGCCGCATCGCTGGCCAACCGTCTGCTGATGACAACGGTCGCGGTGCTTGCTGCCGTACTGACTGCATACGGCCTTTATGTGCTGTATGATATTTTCTACATCAGCGAGAATGCATTTGTTTCGCGCGATCTGCTGAAATACCGCCCCGGTCTGACGATCACGGATGCGGAAAAGGAACAGGAGAGCTTTGCGGAGCTGCGCGCGATCAATCCCGATACCGTCGGCTGGATCGAGCTGTTCGGGACGCATATCAATTATCCGGTCGTGCAGGGCAGGGATGATCTGGAATATCTGAACAAGGATATTTACGGCAATTCCACAATGTCCGGTTCCATTTATCTTGCTGCCGACAACAGCAGCGGGTTTAACGACTGGTACAATCTGATCTACGGGCACCACATGGACAACGGTGCCATGTTCGGCGACATTGACCGCTATCTCGATCAGGAATACTTCGATGCGCACCGGCACGGGATCCTTCAGACGCCTGACGGGATCTACGATATCAACGTGCTCGCGTGTATTTCTACGGATTCCTACGAGGGCACGGTCTACCGCATGGAGCCGGATGCTGCGGAAGCGTATCCTGTCCTGCGTGCATACATTGAAGAACATGCCGCGCAGATCGCGGAAATGCCGGAGGAGCTCGGCGGCGATACGATGCTGCTCGGACTCTCGACCTGCACGGATGCCGTCACAAACGGACGGATCGTGCTGTTTGCTGCGGCGGAAAAGCGCGATCCGGATGCGCCGGTCCCCGAAGCCGTACTGGCTGCGGAGGCGGAAAAGCAGCAGGCGCAGAAAAAGGATCCGCCGAAGCTGCTGGCGGCCGTCGGGCACATGACTGACAGCGCACACTGGGCGCTGCTCAATCTGGTCTGCGTGCTGCTGACATTCCTGACGTTTCTGCCGCTGTTTTCGCTGCGGCGGAAATACCGGCAGCTGCCCTATGCCAAACGAACGGTCAAGGCGCTGACGGACAGCGGAAAGCATGACATCCGCACGAATGACATTGTGCGCGGACTGCGCAGATTCATCCGGAAATGCCGGATCGGAATCGCTGCGGAGGCGGGGCTGCTGATCCTGTCAGCGGTCGTGTTCCTGTTGACGGAAAACCTGACAAAGCAGGCGGTCATCTGCGACGGCATGACCGGCTGGATGCTTCTGATTGCAGCCGCCGCACTTCTGACAGACTTCATCTGCTTCCGGTATCGCGGCGAACGTCCCGATCCGCCGGAGCAGACCGATCCTGAAGCAGCCTGAACGGGCGCTTCGGAAAGGGGGTGATCGAATATGAACAAACGCATTTATGCGCTGCTTGCAGCAGTGCTGATGACAATGGCCGTGACGGTCGGGATCCTTCCGCTTTCCGTTTTTGCGGAAACGGAAAAGCAGATCCTGACGGAACAGCGCCTGATTATGACGCCGGACGGCGGACTTGTCCAGCCGGAGGTGATCAGCACGCGCACGATCAAGAGCGGAGCCAAGGGCGGAACCAAGAGCAGCGTCAAAAGCGGCGCGCCGGCGAAGGACGGCAGCGACAGCAAGGACGGCTCCATACCGCCGCAGATCGTTCTGGAGGGCGCACTGCCGACGGATATCACGGCAGAAGCAGTCAGCGTCGATCCGATGGATTATATCCGGCCGACCGAAAGCACGATCCTCTGCGCGTATGACATTTCGCTCTATTGCGCGGAAAAGGAATACGAGCCGGAGGACACGGCGATTTCCGTTTCGGTTTCCAATGATATGATCGCGGAAGCCGAACATCCGGTCGTGGTTCATATTCAGGATGACCCCGCCGCTCCGCTGGAGCTGATCGAGGATTACACGCTCAGCGGCAGAACGATCACGTTCAGCACAGAGCACTTCTCCGTGTTCATGATCGTGGATGTGGGAGAAAACGGCACGGACGACATTCTCGTGACGCCGCGTGTCTATTACTACTTCCTCAGTCCCGGCACGGAGGGTACCGGCGGCGAATATACCTCGACGCTGTACCCGATCGAAACGGACGAGCAGGATACCCCCGGAAGAAATCCGGTCTGGATGCAGATCGTCAAGAACGGCGATTCGCTCAATGAGGTCCCGATCCCGCCGGCACAGTCCGGAAAGAGCTTCCTCGGCTGGTATTACGTGTGGCTTTCTGAGGATCAGGAACCGCCGCCGGAGCAGCCGACAGGCACGGAAACATTCACTTACGCCTGGCCGGATTCCGCATCGCTGCAGCGTGCAGAATTCGGACGGCCGCTTTCCGTCGTCGAGGAGGAGGACGGCGCCTGCTACTATCTGGCGCCGCTGTACCGCAATTACCGCATTCTCGTGTTCCATGAGTATGACGGCTCCGTCATCACACGGAAGCTGGTCGTGCTCGGCACTGATGAGGGCGAACTGCAGGGTACGGTGCTCATCAGTGATGTCAAGGCGAAGAACCTGGACGATACCCGAACCTTCTATATGTGGAAGATCCAGGAGCGGACACAGGAGCAGCAGCTCAAGGTCATTGACGAGCAGGGCAATTTCAAGGATACCTATTATACCGTCAAGCCGACGAATTTTGACGAGGGCAAGATCGAGATCGACGTGATCCCGGAATTCATGGATTCGCACTGGGTCAATTTCAACACGGTTGATTCCCGCGCATCGTTCTTAAAGCCTGCGCTGATCCAGAAGAATAACGGCAAGGTCCTGATCACGACGGCGCTGCTCTCGCAGAAGATTCCGACGCTGGCGAACCACACCTTTGAAGGCTGGTATCTCGATTCCGGCTATAACACGCAGCTCTGTGACGGCACCGGTACGATGGTGCCGGAGTATGCAAACGGCTACGAGATCCATCAGGATACGATGATCTACGCCAAGTGGGCGTATAACGGTGACCCGGTGCCGTACCGGTATCTGTTCTGGCAGCAGCTCCCGACCGACAGCCCCGGCATGGCGGACAGCCAGAAGCATTACAGCTTCCTGCGTTCGGAAACAAAAACCGGTGTTGCGGGCGCCGGCCACTTCACAGAGGAGCCGACGGTTCCGGCCATAGCTGGCTTTACCTTCCGGAAGGACGCCCCGCAGGAAATCCTTGAGGACGGTACCACAGTCGTGAATATTTATTATGACCGTGAGCCGAGGACGATTCGCTTTTATACGCATGATCAGTATACGGAATCCACAGCCAGTAATGCAACATACGGATTTGTCAACGGAATGTATGTTCCGTTGACAAAAGGCCAGACAAGATATAATGTCATGACCAGTCATACATATACGCAGTTGATAACCGGCACACAAGGAGCGACTTATAATAATCTTTATCATATTTCAAATCAAACGTATGAATCATACGATTATAATGTAAGATATAATAATGGTAAATTTCAATATCGCAGATACAATTTCGGCAATTGGAGAGATGTTAATGAACCGTTATTTACTCGTTCCGCCGGAAGTGATTACAGCGGAACAGTATATACCAGAAGCGGGAGCAATTATTCTCCAACAGAAGCCTATTCTGATTCCGGGACGTATTATGGATATGATTCCAATGGGTATTATGTCCTCCTAGACATAACAGCCTATACAGTTAATACGGACACCTGGTATGACCCTGACGGCAATGAATATACAGGAACAAGATATACAAAGACCACGAGTAATTACAACTGGTATCTTTATACTGAGTTCAACGGCCTTTACGGCCAGACCTTCAAGGAAGCCGATGTAACATGGCCAACGGATTATACATGGCATGAAGGGTCTTCAACCGGCAAAACAATCACATTCCTGGATGCGTTCTTGGAACAGAATGAAGTCCTTGAATTATATGGAGATACTGCAAGCACATCCGGTGCAACAATCCGTTTCTGGAAACAGGATTTGTCAATGGAAGCGGATGATTTCACGATTGCGAATACTGTCAGAGCCAATGTCGGATACAACGGAGCCAATTTTGAATTAACGAATAAATACGAAGGCTTCACACTTTATCAGTACCGCACGAACAATGGCAACTGGCAGAATGCATCGGTCGGAGGAAACGTAACAATCTATAATTCGACGACGCTTGACATTCGGTTTAAGAGAAACACCTACGACATTCTGTTCCTCGACAAGAACGACGACCCCGATCATCCGTATGCGAAGATTGACAACGTTCCGTTCGGTGCAGACCTTTCACAGTATGCCTCACAGGCGCTTCCGCCGAATGAGTCCGGCCTGACGTACACCGGCTGGCGCTTCAATTTTGAGGATGCAACGATGCCTGCTTACGACCTTGCGATCTACGCAGACCGTGAAATGGCAAAATACAATGTCACACTGGATCTGGACGGCGGTTCGTTCCCGTGGAGCTTCTACTCCAACACCGCACAGCATGACGATCCCGACTGGGAATGGACGTATTCCACATACTTCAAGGTGGATGCCCCGCCCTACCGCATCGAGCCGTATGACATCGTAGAGCGCAAGTACAAGCCGGATCCGAACGGACAGTTTGTTTACATCTACGTGACGCGGAGTTCACCGCATAATGATCCCGGTACCGGCGAGGAAATGCCGCGTCTGGCGCTGTATGTTGACAAAAACAGCGAATTTGCGCGGCGGTATGCAGACAGCCTTGTGAAAGACGATGACGGCAATATCCAGTATTATACCCAGATGCAGTGGGCAGACGGCGAATACAAGCTCGAGGGCTGGTATGAGGTCGATCCCGATACCGGCGAGCTGAAACCCGAGCCGTTCAACTTCATGAGGACGATTGACCATGACGTCACGCTGCGTGCGGTCTGGATCAATCTCGGTGCAAAGTTCAAGGTCATGTATCATACGATGCAGACGGTTGACGGCGTGGATGTCAGCGGTACGCTGAACAATCCCGCGCATTACGGCGCTGTAACGGTTGAAAATCTGCTTGAAAAGGCTGATTACAGCCTGCTCGGTGCGCCGGACAACATTACGCCGGGCTATGTGTTTGAGTACTGGCTGGTCGGCAATACGCGCTACGGTCCCGGCGATACGTTCAAGATTCTTTCCAATCTTGCGGACAGCGAGCAGACCATTCACATTCAGGCGGTTTACGCGCCGAGGGCACAGTCCGTTCACAACCAGAAGCTGACAAACCTCTGGCTGCACAGAAATGACGGTACCGATCCGGAGCCTGAAACCGACATCACCAAGCTGAATTTCCTTCAGGTCAATGAAATGGTGGATCTCGGACAGTATTCTCCGTCGTTCCGCCGTGAGGGCTATGAGCTGCTCGGCTGGGCGAGAACCCCGGATGCGGTCGTTCCGGATTTCAGCACGATCGACAAGGTCGGCGCGGATCTGAATGACATTGACGGCAAGACGAATCACCTGTATGCCGTCTGGAAGGCGTATCCCGCACCGACAATGTATCAGGACAACGCAGTGCCGTACGGCATCCTTGTGATCGCCGTCAGCGCAGCGGTTGTATTGATGATCCTGGTTCGCAGGCGAAAGGGGGTGGTCGTCCATGACGATGCACCGCTCTGAACGCCGGCGTCGCCGGGGAGGTTCCAGAGACAAACCGCCCTGAGCGGGAAACACCCGCAAAAACAAACCCGTTTGAAAAAACAGAATTCAAAAACGAAAGGATGTTTATTATGAAGGCTATTTTCAAGAAGACGGCTGCTCTTGCAGCTTCCGCAATTCTGACAGCTACTCTGGCTGTTCCGGCTATGAGCGCTTTCGCAGACGGCGAATCCTGGATCGAGCTCCCGGCGCAGAACGGACTCGTTGATTTTGCTGCAACAGACGGCCCGTATTTCAACAAGTCGATCACGCTCCACAATGACGATCCTTCTGTCAAGGTCTATGTTCCGGCTGTTACCTACACCTATGCAATCGCAGGCGTTGAGGCTTCCGGCAAGGTGACTGACAAGAACGACAGCAGCGTGAACACCAAAATGGGTCCGGAAGGCGGTCTTACCCTGGTCAGCGATACATTCCAGTTCTCTGAGAAGGATACCGCTAAGGAACTGACCGATGCTGACGGGGACGGCAAGGGCGAGGTCACAATCACCGAAAAGGTCAAGGTCAGCTACGATGAATCCAAGTTCACGGCAGCAGGCATCTACCGCTATGAGATCACCGAAACCGCTGATTATGCAGATTACGGCATCACCCGTTCCGCTGACAGCGTGACCCGTCTGGTCGATGTCTATGTTGAGCAGAATTCTGACGGAACCGGATTTAAAGTCTACGGCGCAGTTATGCTGTACGAGGTCCCGGGTGAAGCTGGCGTGACGATCTCCACTGAGAAGACGGACGGCTTTACCGATGCAGGTGAGAAAACCGGTACCAAGGAAGATGACGTTTTCACACCGACTACGGAGAAGAAAACCGATCCCACGGCGTATATTGCAGACCAGCTCTACACCTACAACTACACCGTGGAAAAGCTGATCCAGAACAGCCTGATCGGCGACGAAACCTTCCCGTTCACTGTTACCGTAAACGGTACAGACGGAAAGCAGTTCTTCAACTACTCCGATGCTGCTGCTGACAGCGCTGCTGCTGCAATCGCTGCTGCAACAACCAAGGGAACTGTCGGCACTGCTGACAGCGATGTCGAGCTGGCTGATAAGAAGTTCCTTGCACTGACGGCTGTTCCGGCCAATGCAACGATCCTCGTTTCTGAAAAGAACACGCAGACTGCAACCTACACTGTGACTGTTGAAGACGGCACCAAGTCGGATCTGGCGGTTGATGCAACCACCATTTCCAAGGATCAGTCCTCCAAGTTCAGCGCAGCAGCTGCAATCTCCAACTATGCGGATGACAAGACCACTGAGCCGACCAAATCGCTGGGCGATACCACCTTCACCAACAAGATGGTCAGCATTTCCCCGACCGGCGTCATCTTCATGATCGCACCGTTCGTGATCATGCTGGGCGCAGGCGCATTCCTGCTCGGACTGTTCATGAAGAACAGAAAGAAGGACGCTGCGGAGAGCATTATCTGATCTGATCCGCGATTCTGATCCCATGGCATAAATAAGAATCTCCTCCTTGCATTTTGCCCGGAAATGTGGTATGATAAAACCGCAGGCAATGCAGGGGGGAGTCTTTTTTGCAAAGGAGGTGTGCCGCTGTGCTGCGATCAAAAAGAATGCTGCTTGCAGCTGCTTTGCTGCTCATACTGTGCATCTGTATGGCTGTGCGGGCGGTTCACCGTGCAGGGATCCCGGAGCAGGAGCTGCCGGAGCTGACGCTTTCTGCGGAGCCGCAGCGGACGGAAACCGTCCCCGCAGTGACGGCGGCGCCGCCGGTCACAGCGCAGACTGCCGCGGAAACGACCGGAACAACCGGAACGACCGGAACGCTCCCGGTCCCCCATGCGGACGAGCCGGAGCTCCCGCAATGGAAATATGAGGAGCTGCGAAAGAATACGGATGATCTCGCGGCGCAGCTCGGTGATCTGGTCGGCTGGATTTTCATGGCCGATTCAGATATTGATTATCCGGTGATGCAGGGCAATGATAATTTCTATTACCTGTCCCATGCACCGGACGGGCGCCCCTATCAGCTCGGCTCGATCATGCTGGATTACCGCAATGACCGCCGCTTTCAGGACGACGCAAGTATTTTATACGGACATAATATGGTAAGCGGAATGTTCGGGGATATCCGGTCATTCCGGAATCAGAGCAGCTTTGACGCACACCGCTACGGCTGGCTGTTCACGCCGGATACCGTGTACCGCATTGATTTTTTTGCACTGGCCATTGTCAGCGGCTATGATACTGCGTATGATCTGCCGTGTGCGCAGAAGGATTTTCTGACGCGGATCCGTTCACAGGCGGAGTTTGATTCCGGCGCGGAGGTCGCGGCAGAGGACAGGCTCATTGCGCTGTCCACCTGTGCCGTCGGTGACCCCGCAGAATGCCGCGCCCTGTTTACCGGTGTGCTGCGGGAGCAGGGCGGCTCCGGCGGAGCATAAACGCGGATCCGCGCTTGCGGTCCGGGCACTTTCCGGCAGTATTGAGATCCGTAACATATCATAAGGGCATAGAAAAGAGCAGCATGAATGACGCATGCTGCTCTTTTATTCTGCATTCGTTTGGATGCGCGCTGCGGATATCATGTATCTATGCGGAAACGGCTTGTATTTGCCTGCGGGTTCATTTTCCCTGCGGCAGCCTCTTTCGGCTCATTGCGCAGCGATCCCATTGAAAGCCACCTCGGCGGCTTCGGGTTCCATGTTGCAGCCGAGACGGTAAAACGCGGTCTGCTTTCCCAGACGGTCGATCAGCCGCACGGTCTGCATCATGCGCGCAGGGTCTGCCGGACGGTACACCTGCTGCAGCAGCATCGGATAGGCTTCCCTGCCCGTGATCGGTGCAATGTGATTCGTCTCCGATCTCGTGAGAATGCAGATCGCCTTCAGCGGTACCGCGATATTCGTGCTGAGCCGGTGCACCCCGTTATACGGCGTTCCGAACACAGTGACGCCCTGCTCCGTGATCTTCAGAAGCGGCTTGTCGTCATTGACCATAACGGCACGGCCGCCGAGCATTTGCCGCCAGAGTGCCGTATGCGTCGATTTGCCCGTTCCGCTTTTGGCAATAAACAGATAGCACTGACCGTCCACCGCGACCGCCGACCCGTGAAACAGCACCGTATCATAGCGGATCATATGATCTGCGATCTGCCGGTAGACTGCCAGCTCCTCGAGAAACGGCTCTGTATACTGTCTGCCTGTGTGCCCCTCTTTTTCATCAGTGCGCGCAAGCATGTTCCGCTCGTATCCGAGATCCTCCGGTGTTACGGTCACGGCAAAATCCGGCTCGCCTTGTGCGCGGTATTCTGCACAGTATGCATGTACATCCGGATAGATCGAGCTGACCGAAATGATCCGCTCTGCGATCCGGTAGGTATCTGTGATCATGGGATTGTCCTCCTGCAGTCACTTGCTTTTTCCGGTAAAATGTGATACAATAGAACCGGAACGGTCTGTTATTGATTACGAAAGGATGATGTTTTATGGCAATGACCATTCTCTACCCGGTCGGGCAGCATCTGTATGTCAACCTGACGAACCGGTGCCCCTGCGCCTGCACCTTCTGCATCCGGCAGAACGGCGACGGTGCTTACGGCTCCGATTCGCTCTGGCTCGAGCACGCACCAGATTTTTCGGAGATCAGGGCGGCGTTTGAAAAATGGGATCTCGCGGATTTCACCGAGCTGGTGTTCTGCGGCTACGGCGAACCGACCGAAGCGCTCGAGCTTCTGCTCATGACGGCGGTCTACGCAAAGAGCCTGCCCGGATGTCCGCCGATCCGTCTCAACACGAACGGCCTCTCCGACCTGATCCACGGCAAGCCGACCGCTAATCTGCTGAAAGATGTGATCGACACCGTTTCGATCAGCCTGAACGCCAGTACCGAAGCCGAATACATGGCCGTCACGCGCCCGAAGTGGGATAACGCATTCAGCGCGATGCAGAAATTCGCATCGGACTGCAAGCAGTATGTGCCGAAGGTCATGTTCACGGTCGTCGATGTGATCCCGAAGGCGGAGATCGACGCGGCGCAGGCGGTCGCCGATACGCTCGGCATCCCGCTCCGCGTGCGGAAATACGATTCCTGAACGAAAGGAGCCGTCAGCATGGACAGCATTCAGCAGATGCTTGAAGCACACGAGCTTTGGGTGAGATCGCACCGGACACAAGGGCAGAAAGCCAGGATCGAAGATGCCGTGATCGAAAATCTGACGCTGAACGGCAATGCTTTGCCGGATCTTGTCATGCCGGGCTGCACGTTCATCAACTGCTGCTTTACGGATGTTGACCTGTTCGCAGGCTTTTTCGGCGGATGTCAGTTCCGCGGGTGCAGCTTCACAAACTGCATCCTCGGCAAATCGGTCATGGACAGCGTGTTCATCAGGGAAACGGTATTCCTGAACTGCACACTCATCAAAACAGATATGTACGATGCCGTTCTGGAGAACGTCACGTTCAGCGGATGCGACCTGACCTCTCTGTGGTTTGCCGGGGACGAAGCGCGTGCTGAACACATCACAATGACGGACTGCGGCCGCACAGACGGTCCGCTCCCGCCGTGGTAACATGATATGCCGCACGCATCACACAAACAAAAGCGGACAGTGCCTGCATGGGTACTGTCCGCTTGGCGTTTACTGATTCTTGCTGCGGAGATGTCCTGCACGGGCAGCCTCGCGGCGCTTGCGCTCCTCATGATACCGGAACGCGAAGAATACACATGCCGCGATATACACGACGGAAAGCACGATCGCGAGCACCCATGTGCGCTTCAGGTACTTGGAACGGAAGAAGCCGGGGATCTCGCTGAGATTGTACTTCCAGAAGGAGCGCTCCACGCTGCCCTCTGCGATGACGTCGATCTCTGCGAGCGTTTCGCCTGCGAGCTTCAGTGTCACCTTGCCGAGCTTGTCTCCGGCATGGACAGGCGCATTGACCTCTGCCGGCCATTCGGTGATCTCCTGTACGCTCTTTTTATCCGTGGTGCTGTTCCAGATGCAGGAATAGCCCTTTGCGGGAACGAGGATGACAACGTCATTGCCCTCCGCATTGTTGACATGGATCTGACCGAGCTGCTTGTTCTCCGGCAGGATATCCTGGAAGGACAGATCGCGGAATGCCCATTCGAGAATGTTTTTCGCATCCTCCAGATGATAGAAGCGGTTGTTGCCCTCCATATCCTTCAGCGGCGCGTCCATGCAGACCAGCAGATAATTGTTGCCGTCGCGGGAGCCCTTGCAGGCGATGCAGCGGTGACCCTCCTGCGAGTTCGCGGTCTTGATGCCGCGGACGCCCTTGCAGAAATTTTCGCTGGATTCATCGACCATGAGGTTCGAGTGCTTCCAGCTCCAGTCGTCGGTCTTTTCGGCGGCTGCGGCAGAAGGCGGCGTATATTCATTTGTGCAGGCGATCGTCTCGAACTTCGTGCTGCTCATCGCGTAGTTCAGCAGCGTCATCATATCGCGCGCGGTCGTGAGCTGGCGTGCGCTGTAAAGACCCGTTCCGTTCGTGTAGCGTGTATTCGTCATGCCGAGCTCCTCTGCCTTGGCGTTCATCATCGCCGTGAAGGCTTCCTGATCGCCCTTGCCGAAGTGGTCGGTCAGCATGTAGGCCGCCTCGATCGACGAGGTCAGCAGCATTGCATAGAGCAGATCCTCGGCTGTCAGCTCATCGCCTGCCGAGATATGTGCATAGCGCAGATCCTCCGGATATTCGTCCTCCTCGAAGATCTTGTACATATCTTCCTTTGCGGTGATCTTCTCCGAAGCGATATCGGGGCAGTTTTCCAGCACGACGACTGCCGTCATGATCTGCACGAGCGAACCCGGCATTTTCTTCATATCCGCATTCTTTTCGTAGACGATCTGGCCGATATCCAGATTCATCAGAACGGCGGCGTCACTCTGAACGGTAGCGTTCGGCGTGAACAGCAAAGCGGATGCGCGAAGCGGCAGTACGGTTCCGAGCATCACGGCAAAGGTCATGACCGCCGCGAGCGCGGAAGCAAGAAAGCGTTTCTGCATTTGATTCATCTCCTGTAAGCTCCAATAGTTGTCCGTCCGGACACGATTACTCTTATTATAACAGATATCGCGGAAAAATGGAATACCTTTTCGCAAAAAAATAAGGAAAAAATCATAAAAATGCGGAAAATACGGCTTTCCGGACAGAAATCGGGGATTTCGGAAGGAATTTGCCGGTTGCTATTGACTTTAACGCTTTTTTGTGTTAAAATAAGATTACTGCGGGCGATCTCCCGGAAAAGGAGCATATTGCCCATGATTCAGAATGAAAGGACGAATTACTATGCCGATTATTGATATTCTGGAACGCAATGCCGCGCTCTACGGAAACGATACCGCGCTGGTCGAGCTGAACCCCTCGGTCATCGAGCCGCGCAGAGTCACATGGAAGGAATACGAGCTCATTGAGCCCCGCCGTCCCAATATCTACCGCCGCGAGATCACATGGAAGGTCTTTAACGAAAAGGCAAACCGCTTTGCGCATTTCCTGATCTCCCGCGGCGTCAAGAAGGGCGACAAGGTCGCGATTCTGCTGATGAACTGCATCGAGTGGCTGCCGATCTACTTCGGCATCCTGAAGGTCGGTGCGCTGGCGGTGCCGCTCAATTTCCGCTATGCGGCAAGCGAGATCGAATACTGCGTCGGGCTGGCGGATGTTTCCGTGCTCGTGTTCGGCCCGGAGTTCATCGGCCGCGTCGAAGAACTGGTCGATACGATGGGCAACGACAAAATGCTGCTCTACGTCGGACAGGGCTGCCCCGGCTTTGCGGAGAGCTATGATACGCTGACCGCAAACTGCCCGAGCACGACCCCGGCGATCATGCTGACGGATCAGGACGATGCTGCGATCTACTTCTCCTCCGGCACGACCGGCTTCCCGAAGGCGATCCTGCACAATCACGAGAGCCTGATGCACGCCTGCAAGGTCGAGCAGGCGCACCACGGCCAGACCAAGGACGATGTGTTCCTCTGTATCCCGCCGCTGTATCACACCGGCGCGAAGATGCACTGGTTCGGCAGCTTTCTGGTCGGCGGCAAGGCGGTGCTGCTGAGCGGCATCACCCCGAACGTGATCCTCGATGCGGTCTCCTCGGAAAAGTGCACGATCGTCTGGCTGCTCGTTCCGTGGGCACAGGATATTCTGGATGCGATCGAGAGCGGCAAGGTCTCGCTCAGCGATTATGAGCTTTCTCAGTGGCGGCTCATGCATATCGGCGCACAGCCGGTCCCGCCGAGCCTCATTACCCGCTGGAAAAAATACTTCCCGAATCACCAGTACGATACGAACTACGGCCTGAGCGAGTCGATCGGCCCGGGCGCGCTGCATCTCGGCGTGGAGAACATCCACAAGGTCGGCGCGATCGGCAAGGCTGGCTTCGGCTGGGAGAGCAAGATCATTGACGAGAACGGCGAGATCGTCCAGCGCGGCGAGGTCGGCGAGCTCTGCGTCAAGGGCCCGGGCGTCATGACCTGCTACTATCACGATGAGGAAGCGACAAAGCAGGTGCTGACGGATGACGGCTGGCTCCGCACCGGCGATATGGCGCGCGAGGACGAGGACGGCTTTGTGTTCCTTGTTGACCGCAAGAAGGACGTCATCATCACCGGCGGCGAGAACCTGTATCCGGTGCAGATCGAGGACTTCATCCGCTCGAACAGCAAGGTCAAGGACGTTGCGGTCATCGGTCTGCCGGACAAGCGTCTCGGCGAGATCGCAGCGGCGATCATCTCGATCAAAGAGGACTGCACCTGCACCGAGGAAGAAATGAACAAGTTTTGCGAGGCTCTGCCGCGGTACAAGCGTCCGAGAAAGATCATTTTCGCGGATGTCCCGCGCAATCCCACCGGCAAGATCGAAAAGCCGAAGCTCCGCAAGATGTACGGAGCAGACAAGCTCGTTGCCGAGCAGAACATGTCGTAATGATGCATAACAAAAGGACGCCGATGCTGTAACCGGCGTCCTTTTTCAGTATAAAGAGGTTCGGGGCGTGATCCCCGGGAAGATTTGCCGCGCTCCGGATCACCGCACAGCGATGCCGCTGAATGCTGCCATACCCGGATAGTATGCACCGGCGCCGAGGGCTTCCTCAATCCGCAGCAGCCGGTTATATTTCGCAACGCGCTCGGTACGGCTCGGCGCGCCGGTCTTGATCTGCCCGGTGTTCAGCGCAACCGCCAGATCGGCGATCGTCGTATCGGCTGTTTCGCCGGAGCGGTGCGATGCGATGGCAGTATAGCCTGCTCTGTGCGCTGCCTTGACCGTCTCCAGCGTTTCGGAGACAGAGCCGATCTGATTCAGCTTGATTAGCACGGAATTTGCAGCACCGCAATCAATGCCCTTTTTCAGCCGCTCCGTATTCGTCACGAACAGGTCGTCGCCGACCAGCTGACATTTGCCGCCGAGTGCGGCCGTCATGCGCTGCCAGCCCGCCCAGTCCTCCTCATCCAGACCGTCCTCGATCGAGATGATCGGGTAGGTGTCGATCAGCTTTCCCCAGTGCGCGATCAGCTCGTCCGCGGTGAAGCTTCTGCCGGATTTCGGCTGCCGGTAAAACCCGGTGCCCTTTTCCGGATCCTTCCATTCGGAGGACGCCGCGTCAAGCGCGATCATGAAGTCTCTGCCGGGCTGATAGCCCGCTGCAGCGACCGCATCAAGGATCGTTTCGATCGCTTCCCCGTCAGAGGCGAGATCGGGCGCAAAGCCGCCCTCATCCCCGACGGATGTCGTCAGACCCTTTGCTTTCAGGATCCTTGCCAGATGATGAAAGACCTCCGAGCACCAGCGCAGTCCCTCGCGGAAGCAGGGCGCACCGACCGGCATGATCATAAATTCCTGTGTATCAACGGTGTTTGCGGCATGTGCGCCGCCGTTCAGGATGTTCATCATCGGGACGGGGAGCGTGCAGCCCTGAATGCCGCCGAGAAAGCGGTACAGCGGGATGCCGAGCGAACAGGATGCTGCTCTTGCAGCCGCGATCGAAACAGCAAGGATCGCATTTGCGCCGAGAATGGACTTATCCTTTGTGCCGTCGGCGTCGATCATGGCCTTGTCGATCGCATAGATATCAGATGCATCCTTGCCGATCAGCAGCTCGCTGATCACGGTGCTGATATTCGCCGCAGCCTTGAGTGTTCCCTTGCCGAGATAGCGCGAAGCGTCGCCGTCGCGGAGCTCCAGCGCCTCAAATTCGCCGGTGGATGCGCCGCTCGGCGCAGTACCGCAGGCAGAGGTGCCGTCCGCGAGAAAGACCTCTGCCTCGACGGTCGGATTGCCGCGGGAATCAAGGATTTCTCTGCTGATGACCTTTTCAATCGCTAAGCTGTTCATAAGCATCTCCTTCCGCGCCGTCAGGCGCTTGCGGGGAATCTCAGCCGGTATGCCGTTTCTGCATATCCGGCTGTTCTTTGTTATTTGCCTGCGTATCGGTGATCGGAAGCGCCGTCCGGCCACTTCGGGTTCTTTCCGGAGAGTGCCTCCGTATAGAAGATCAGGATATACTGTACGTCAGAGACGGACAGCTTGCCGTCGCCGTCGATATCGCAGACGGTTTTCTGCATGGCGTTCGCTGAGCCTGTTTTGCCCGAGAGCGTTTCAACATATTCCTTCAGCACATACTGTGCGTCGGCAACATCCGTGACGCCGTTGCCGTCGAAATCGCCGCGTTCGCCGGAATAATATGAGAGCGGGATGCTGACCGAACAGGTGTTGACAGCATTTTTGACGACCTGCGTGGTCCTGCCGACCGCGGGGCCGAGCGCCTGTGCCGCGCTGCAGAGCTGCGCAGGCATACTGACCGTCATTTCGGTTTTGGTGAACGGTGCATCGGCGGGGGCGTAGTCCGCGTTTTCGATCTTGAACAGATGCTCCACGGTCTTGTCGTTGTTGATGCTCGACTTCACCGGAGAATAGGTGACGCGGAGCGTATAGTCACCCGGCTCGACCGCGCAGGCATACTTCGTACCGGCGGCAGCGGGCGCCAGCGTGCTTTTGTAGAGCACAAGATTTGCGCGTTCCGGTGAATGCTGTACCAGTTCGATTCTGACCGGCATTGCGGGATCGGGCGTGAGATAGAGCATATCGTCGGAAAGCGGCTCATAGCCCGGGCAGACCGTTTTCAGCACGACCGGCGCGGTGTCCGCGGCGGATGCGGGGAATGCGGCGCCGCAGCAGACCGCAGCGGCGGACAGCAGCATTGCGGCTGCCCGGTTGATAATCGTTTTCATTGGGATTCCTCCTGTTATACAGATCGTTCGTACTATAGTATAGCACAACGCGCGGGTTTTGTCAATGAAACGGTGCGGTGATCTGCGGCATTCCGCGAAAAAAAGCAAAACAAAAGGCGGAGAGAACCGTTCTCTCCGCCGCATCGTATTCTGTTTATGCGAAAAAGACCTCGCCGTCTGCGCGGTTGATCTCATAGCTTGCCAGCAGGCGGATATCGCCGATCAGATGCTGATTCAGAATATCGACCTCATCCGCCGGGATCCATAGTGCGCGGCGTGTACGCTCCTGAACATGCTGCACCGGGAACTGCCGGATATAAGCATCCTCAACCAGAAATTTGACGACGTATACAACATTGTCACAGTCCTTCGCGATCCGCATGTGTCGTGCGATCTGCGAGGCGCCCTCCTCGGAAAGCAGCGCCGTAAAGAGCGGCTGCTCTGCTGCCCGCGGCGGGAATCCGCGGAAGCTGCGTGCTTCAACCTCGTGGTATTCATCAGCATTCAAGGGTCGGTAAAGCTCCATGGATAACCTTCCTTTCTGCGTTCAGGATGCAGACCTGCTCTCTGACTGCCGCAATCTGCGTGCGTGGATCTCATCGTGCATTTTATACATCTTCTGCACAGAGTTTTCGAGAAAATAATAATGTGCGATATACGGGACGAGAAGCCCGAGAATCAGAAGCATCAGCGGGAGCAGCATGATCTGCTCGCCAAGCAGATAGATCGCCAGCGTGATGAAAAAGCCGAGCGCAAACAGGATCGTCACGAGAAAATGGATCAGCCGTTCATGCTGCATGAACCCGATCATGATCAGATGTGACTGCTCCAGCTCTGCGTAGTCAAGCTGTGCGTCCGGATCGGCCAGCTTTGCCTCCAGCGCCTTCAGATATTCCGTCAGATACTTTCGCATGGGAGATCATCACTCCTTTGATTCGTCTGCCTTTGCGTCGCCGGCGGCTGCAGCGAGGAATTGCTCAAGCGTCATTTCCCCGTTGTTCAGCGCCAGAAAACGGTCGTTGTAGCGGTCGATCGTTTCCGCCGAGACGAACATCAGATACGAGAACAGCTGCTCGCTGAGCACGCTGCCGAGGAAGCAGCTTGTCAGCCGGAACACGATATTTCCGTTGGAAAGATTCAGGTCAAAGGATCCGTCGATCAGCCCGTGATTCGCTGCGGCGACTGCGGTCGCTGCTGTCTGCAGGTGTTCCTCCGGGATGCGGAACGGGATCGCGGAGAGCACCGAGGCGATCTGCTTATCCGTGCGCAGGATGATGTGCAGCGTCATCGGGAGATCATTGCCTTTGAAGTGGATGCGGACATGCGTGCGCGCATCGGTCTCCTCCTCAACGGTATATTTCAGCCGGCGCTTTTCGAGCATATCCAGCAGGAGCTTCGCATTCCGGTTCTTGTTTTCAATGCGGCTCGGATCAAGTGACATTCGCACTGCCTCCTTTATGATACTTCGGCATAGTGATATTATACCATAGCTTTCAAAATTTGTCAAGCCGTATCCGGGAGAATGCACAAAATTGAGATGCGACCGGCGGCATAGGACGTTTTTGCTGCAAAATCTGACATTTACAGGGTCAGAGCACGGCTGAAGCGTGGCGCGTGACATGGCACCCCACATTGACCGATACCGGCAGGCCGGCGATATGCGTCGGCGCCTGCTCAATGTTGACGGCCAGTGCGGTCACGGTGCCGCCGAAGCCCTGCGGTCCGATGCCGAGCCGATTGACCGATTCCAGCATTTTAGCTTCGAGCTCCGCGTAAAGCTGCTTGGGATTGCGCACGGAAACGTCGCGGCAGAGTGCCTTTTTCGCTAAGAATGCGCACTGCTCAAAATCGCCGCCGATGCCCACGCCGACCACGATCGGCGGGCAGGGGTTGCTGCCGGCCTTCGCGACGGCCTCCGTCACAAAGCCGACGATATCATCCGCGGATGCGGCGGGCGTCAGCATTTTCAGGGCGCTCATGTTCTCGCTGCCGAAGCCCTTGGGACATACGTCGATGCGGAGCTGATCGCCCGGCACAATGTCAAGATGCAGCACGGCGGGCGTATTGTTGCCGGTGTTGACGCGCTCCAGCGGATCACCGACGACCGAGCAGCGCAGATAGCCCTCCAGATAACCGGCCGCGACGCCCTTGTTCACGGCCTCGCGCAGGTCGCCGCCGGTAATGTGCAGATCCTGCCCGACCTGCATGAAGATGACTGCCATACCGGTATCCTGACAGATCGGCAGGCCGGTTTCGCGGGCGGCGTCCAGATTGGCACAGAGGTCTGCAAAGACGGCTTTGCCCGCAGATGACTGCTCCTTTTCCGCGCCGCAGCGGATGCACTGCTCCAGCGAACCGGGCAGCACCTTGTTTGCCTGTATGCACAGATCGCGGACAGTTTCCGTGATCCTGTCTGTATGAAGCTCTCTCATGAGAATGTCCTCCTTACGAAGATATACATATTCAGTATAACACAAATTGTATTATTTTGCAAGTACTTTGCGTAATTGTTAAGAAATCGTGCTATTTTGCGAATTCGTATAATTTTGTGCACGATGCTGTAATTTGCCGCGAAATGCTCCGAAATATTGTAGACAACTTGCGGGTTGTATGCAAATGCTTGCTTTTTCAGTTTTTTTGCGCTATAATTTTGATACAGCCGGCGGGCTGAATGATTTGAGAAAGGATGAATTTTACTATGAACGCACTACGAAAAATGGCTTTGCTGAGCGCAGGTACCCTTGCACTGATGAACTTTTCTGCGGTGATGCCCGCGGAGCTCTCTGTCTTTGCGGCGGATACCGTGCAGAATGCTGGTACATGGGGCGAGAACCTGCAATGGAGCTACGACGAGACTACCAATATCCTGACGGTCTCCGGCTCCGGCGATATGCAGGCGGCAGGGGATTCCGCATCCTATCCGTGGGCGCATGTCTGCGAAACAGCTGTGAAGGTCGTCATCGGGAGCGGCATCACGGGCGTTTCCGAAGGCGCCTTCAGAGGCTTTCTTGTGATGACAGAGCTTTCACTTCCGGACAGCCTGAAGGCGATTGAAAAGGGCGCTTTTCAGGGCTGCCGCAAGCTGAAAGCGGCTGCGCTCCCGGCAGCGCTGACTTCGGTCAGATGGGAAGCATTCGCAGACTGTGAGGCGCTGAAAGAGGCCGTTATTCCCGACGGCGTGACCGAGATCGACTACGGCGTGTTCAGCAGCTGCACCGCGCTGCAGCGTGTCACGCTCCCGGAGCGCGTCACGAAGATCGGCAGCAATGCATTTGCCGGCTGCGCGGCACTCAAGGAAATCGAACTGCCGTCCGCGCTGACCGAGATCGGCGATAACGCATTCCAGCTCTGCACCGGTCTGACCGCTGTCACGTTCCCCGCAAAGCTCGAAAAGATCGGTTCCAGAGCGTTTGCACAGTGCAGCAGCATCACGGAGATCACGATCCCGGATACGATCAAGCGGCTGGAACGCGAGACGTTTAAGCAGTGCACGAAGCTGGAAACGGTCACGCTCCCCGAAAAGCTGTGCGATATCAGCGGTACGGCATTTGATAAGACCGCATGGCTGACTGCCCTGCGCAAGGAGAATCCGGTCGTTGTGATTCACGGCACGCTGATCGACGCAAAGACCTGTGTCGGCAAAGTCACGGTGCCGGACGGCGTCACACGCATTGCCGATTACGCATTCTATCAGGCAAAGAATGTGCCGGCTGTCGGGATCCCGGACAGCGTCACCGAGATCGGCGACTATGCGTTCGCGTACTGCGCCGCGCTTTCTGCACTCGAGATCCCGGAAACGGTTAAGGAGCTCGGCGTTTCCATGTGCTTCAGCTGCAAGAAAATGGAGTCTGTGAAGATCCCTGCCGGGATCACGGCGATCTCTGCGGCTGCATTCCGCGACTGTCAGGCATTGAAGGAGATCACCATTCCGGCAGGCGTGAAGAAGATCGACCTGCTTGCATTCAGCGGCTGCACCGGTCTGACAGGGGTTGTGCTGCCGGATGCGGTCGAAAGCATCGGCGAGCGCGCATTTGCGAACTGCACGGGCATGACCGAGATCACTATTCCGAGCGGGACGGCGCAGATCGACAAGCTGGTCTTTGAGAAGTGCTCCAAGCTGACGATCAACGGCTATACCAATTCCGCAGCAGAGGAATATGCGCTCATGAATCACATCGCCTTCAATTCGATCGGTTTTGCGGAGCCTGTGACGACCGCGGCGCCTGTCACGACGACGGCCGTCCCTGTGACGACGACGGCGCCTGTGACGAAAACGAACGCTCAGGTCACGACGGTCACGACGACCGGCTCTGATGCGGCAACGACGGTGCCGGCCGATGAGCTCATGTACGGCGATACGAATCTGGACGGCATCGTTGACGTCAGCGACGTTGTGCTGGCCTGCAGATTTATCGTCGGCGATGTGACGGCAGTCATCAAGGATGCGGGCGTTGCAAGCTCCGATGTCGATGCGGACGGACAGGTCACGACGAATGACACGACCCTGATGCTGAAGTATATCGCGAAAATGATCCGCGTGTTCCCGGCGAAGGAAAACAAGGCATAATCCCGGAATATACAAAAAAGGACTGCGCATTCAGACGGATGCGCGGTCTTTTTTTTGCGGGGATATCTTGCGAATTTGCATCATATTTATGCAAAATGCTACAAATCCGCAAGATGATTTATTTTTTCGATTGTGCAATGGTTTACGATTTTGACATTGTTGTTGAATTGTTCATTTTTTTCGGTATAATATTGGTAACAGTCAACAGCCGGTATAATACGGCTGAGCGGCTGATTTCTGAATGAAAGGACATATCACAATGACAGGGTTACGAAAATTTGCGGCAGTGAGTGCGGGCGCACTCGCAATGATGAATGTTTCCGCGGTGATGCCCGCGGGGGTCACGGTCTGCGCGGAGGAGTCTGCGACAAGCGGTACATGGGGAACGAACATCAATTGGTCGTATGACACTGCGAACAGGACACTGACGATCTCCGGACGAGGCGCGATGAATCGTGCGCAGGGCGGCGTCATGGACTTCCCCTGACGTGGACGGCGACGGACAGGTCTCGCCGCAGGACGCAACGCTGATGCTGCAGAAGATCGCAAAAATTATCAAAGAATTCCCGGCTGCAGAGAAAAAGAACGCATAAATAACAAGAACCGCACGCAGAGCGATCCGCGTGCGGTTTTTTGTGTTATCAGCTCACTGTTCCCCGAAAAAGTCATCCGAGGCGGCTCCCCGCCGCATCAGCGCGTCAAGCTCGGTGAGGGTGAGCGCACGGATCAGGACATTCTCGCCGTTGTCATCGAGAATGTAGCCGCCGGTGACAAGAATACGCATCGCTGCATAAAAATCCGTGTCGCCGATCACATCGCGCTTTGTTCTGCTGTAGAGCAGGATGCGCCATTCGCCGATCTGTCTGCCGTCAACCTGAAACCGCTCCTGCGGCAGCTTCGGCATGATCGTTTCAGTGCCCTCGTTGATCGCGAGGACGCCGAACGCGGTGCCGTCCGGTCTGCGGTAAAAATGCGGCTCTGCAATGAATGCTTTGGTCCAGTCGGCGTTTTCCCCGACATATTTATTTTGTGCCATGCGGTCTCCTTTCAGCCCTCTGCCCAGACGATGCGGCCGTCTGCGCGGGCAGGCGGCTCCGGCTTGTCCGCATCCGGATATCCGAGAATGCAGTGGCCGATGCCCTCCCATTCGCCTTCAATGCCGAGCGAGCGGAGCAGCTCTTTGCCGGCTTCGCTTTCAAATTCTTCCTTCGCGCGGTGGATCCAGCAGCTGCCGAGCCCCAGAACATCTGCGGCGAGCATCAGATTGCCCATGACAAGGCTGCCGTCATAAATGCCGGTCGGGACGGTCTTGTCCGCGAGCACGATCAGCAGCGCCGGTGCGCCGTAGAACGGGTCAAAGCCCGCCTCCCAGCCGCCGATCTCCCGGTTCATCTCCGAGAGCCGGTCGCGGAGCGCCTTGTCCGTGACCGCGACGATTTTGACAGCCTGTTTGTTTCTGCCGCTGGCTGCGTACAGTCCTGCCTCTGCGATCTCCTCGATCAGCAGCTTCGGGATCTTGTCTGCGCGGTATTTGCGGCAGCTTCTGCGCCCGATCATTGCCTTGATGACTTCATTCATGACGTTTGCCCTCCCTTATAATATCGTTTCCATGCCGATTTTCTGCGGCTTCATGCCGCAGCTTTCGTAAAATGCCTGTGCGCCGGGGTTGCATGTCCAGACATTCAGCGTGACGTTGTAGCAGCCCTGCGCTTTTGCGTAGGCGAGCACCGCGTCGTAAAGCCGCCTGCCGACATGCTGCCGCCGTGCGTTTTCGTCCACGCAGATATCGTCGATATACAGCGTTCTGATATCGGTCAGCACATGGTCGTTTTCATGCTGCTGCAGGATGCAGAATGCATGGCCGAGCACCTTGCTGTCCGTTTCATCGGTCAGGACAAAGACCGGCGTTTTCTCACTCGCGAGGATCTCTGCGAGCTCTGCCTCGGTGTATTTCGTCGCGGGTCCCTTGAACAGATCGGGTCTTCCGTTGTGGTGTACCATATCGACCTGCAAAAGCAGCTGCATGAGGCCGGGGATATCCCGCGGTTCGGCTCTGCGGATCATGACAGGGCTCCTTCCTTACAGCGTCATCTGTCCGGCAAGCTCCAAGTCCTTGGCCATGCTGCCCGCTGCCGGAATATTCTTGATGATATACTTTTTCAGTTCCTCGGTCTGCTCGGCGGTCAGGACGGATGCGGAATCCAGCTTCGAGGACTTCGCTTTCAGCGTCATGACCTGCACGCCGATCGAATCACGCGTGGTTTTCGGCAGGAGCATCGCCGTGCTGAAAATGATCGCGCGGTTGTTCGTCGAGCGCATCAGCACATTGCAGTCCTCCGGAATGAACAGGATATCGACGATCGGGTTCTTCGCGGAGTACGCATTTGCGAGCTTTTTGCGGTTCGTTTTCGTCGCGTAGGCACTGAGCGGCACCTTCGCGGCCTTGCCGTTCGCAAAGCAGAACAGCACGAATCCGCTGTAATCGTCCGTCGCGATCATGAACTTCACGCGCTCGCCGTCGTCAAAGCCGAGCTTGACCGGCACATAATCGCCGAGCACGCTTGCCTTGGTATCATCGAACGCAGAGGCACGCGTCTTGTAGACCTGCGCCTTGTCCGTGAAGAACAGCAGTTCCGTGCGGTTGGACGCATTCCTCTGCTGCATCATGACGTCGCCCTCCTTGAGCTTCTGGTCGCTGCTCATGCGGAGACTCTGCGGCGTGATCTTCTTGAAATAGCCCTCCGCGGAGAGGAACAGGTGCACCGGATAATCCGGCGTATCGTCTGCGGTGTCGGTCTCGGGTTCGTCGGTCAGGTCGTAGAACAGCGTTTTGCGCGGCTGCCCGTACTTCTGCGCGACCTTTTTCAGCTCCTCGATCATGATTTTGCGGATCTTCCTGACATCCTTTAAGATGTCCTCCATTTCCGCAATATCCTTCCGGAGCTGCTCGATCTCCTCGGTGCGCTTAAGGATATACTCGCGGTTCAGGTGACGCAGCTTGATCTCCGCCACGTATTCCGCCTGAACATTGTCGATGCCGAAGCCGATCATGAGGTTCGAGACGACCTCGGATTCCTCCTCCGTCTCGCGGACGATCCTGATCGCCTTGTCGATATCGAGCAGGATCTTTTCGAGACCCTCGAGCAAATGGAGCTTGTCCATTTTCTTGTGCAGATCGAAATACACCCTGCGGCGGATGCATTCGGTGCGGAACGCGATCCATTCCTCAAGAATTTCCCGCACGCCCATGACCTTCGGCATTCCCGCGATCAGGATATTGAAATTGCAGGAGACCGTATCCTGCAGCGGGGTCATGCGAAAGAGCTTCTGCATCAGCTTGTCCGGATCGGTGCCGCGCTTTAAGTCGATCGTCAGCTTTAAGCCGTTGATATCGGTCTCGTCGCGGATATACGAAATCTCGCGGATCTTGCCCGCCTTGACCAGCTCGACGATCTTCTCCATGATCGCCTCGACGGTCGTGGAGTAGGGGATCTGCGTCACCTCGATGCAGTTCGCGGATTTGTCGTAATTCCACTTGGAGCGCAGCTTCACGCTGCCTCTGCCGGTATCGTAGATGCGGCGCATTTCCTCCTCGTCATAGAGCAGATACGCACCGGTCGGGAAGTCCGGGCCTTTCAGCGTGGAAAGGACGTCGTGCGCCGGGTCCTTGATGCAGGCGATCGTTGTTTCACAGACCTCCGCCAGATTGAACGGGCAGACATTGCTCGCCATGGAGACCGCGATGCCGACATTCGCATTGACCAGCACAGACGGGAACGTCGCGGGCAGAAGCGTCGGCTCCTGCATGGTGTTGTCGTAGTTCGGCATGAAATCGACGGTTTCCTTGTCGATGTCCGAGAACAGCTCCGCGGCGATCGGTTCAAGGCGCACCTCGGTATAACGCGGGGCAGCGTAGGCCATATCGCGGGAATACACCTTGCCGAAGTTACCCTTGCTGTCCACATACGGATGCAGCAGCGATTCGTTGCCGCGCGCAAGGCGCACCATGGTCTCGTAGATCGCGGCGTCGCCGTGGGGGTTCAGCCGCATCGTCTGGCCGACGACATTTGCGGATTTCGTTCTGGCACCGGAGAGCAGCCCCATTTTGTACATGGTATAGAGCAGCTTTCTGTGCGAGGGCTTGAAGCCGTCGATCTCCGGCAGGGCACGCGAAACGATCGCGCTCATGGCGTAGGGCATGAAGTTCTTGCGGAGCGCTTCTGTGATGCGCTCCTCGGTCATCAGGCCCGCGCCCTCAATATAGGCATTGGAAGGATTCGCCTGACGGACAGGCGAATCCTTTTTCTTCTTTGGCATGGATCAGATATCCTTTCAGTCTGCGTCGTCAATGAGATTCCATTTTTTCTCTTTGTATGTGCCGTAGAGTGCCTCACACTGCTTTTTCAGTGCTTCGAGCACCTTTTCGACATTCGGTCCCTGATCGGGGAAGCGGTTGCCGAGTACCTTCGGGGTGAAGCCCATGCGGTATCTGTGGTCGTCCCATGTGACCTGCACATTGCGGCCGAGCACCGGCTCGGAGACCAGCACCTCGGTTGCTTCCGCCAGCGGGATCACTTCTGTTTCGACCGGCTCGTGACGCTGGCCGCGCATGATGATGAGCTGGCCGCCCTGCGTCAGGCCGAGATAGCCGGGGATATCGGTCTTGGCATTGCCGCCCTCGTCAACGGGCGCGTCGGTCTTTGCGAATGCTGCGAACACCCATGCTGCCAGTGCGGTGCCGTCGGTCGCTGCCGCGGCAAGACGCTGCTGCATGTCCTCGTTGGTGTTCTTCAGTGCGTTCGGGTCATCCTCTTTTTTCAGAAAATCAAACAGTCCCAAAATCATACTCCTTTTCTGTCATTTTATTATGACCGCTTTTGTTCAGCGGTTCTGAACTTATCATCGGGCATATTTCTGAACGGCCTGCCGGATCATTGCGGCGTGCTCTGCATGGGACGGGAACCGCTTATCGTCGCCGCGCATTCCGAACGTGATTCGCTGCCGCCCGAACCGGGCGTCAGGGTCGCTGACGCGGAGATGCACGGTGCTGAGCGGCATGTCCGTAAGATGCAGGGCGGCACGGTCAAGCCGGATCGCATAAACCTCATGCAGAAAGATGCCGTACCGCGTGCCGACCAGCCTGTTCCGGTCGGTCAGCCCGAGATAGCCGGCGATCACCCGCTTGGAAGTGAACAGGAATCCGTAATCCTGATAGGTGCAGTAAACGCCGGCCAGCAGCTGCTCGCCGGGGTCGAGCATGGGCTCCAGCTCGCAGCGCATTTCCGCTTCGTTCCATTTCATTTTCAGGATTCCCACAGTCTGCCTCCTTACGAAATGTCAGCCAGATCGAGATAGTCGCCGCCGTTTTCGGCGATATAGTCCTTGCGCGCTGCAAGGTTGTCGCCCAGCAGCATATCAAACATATCGAAGGTCGCCTCGGCATCCTCCGGCGTGATGCGGATAATGCGGCGCGTCTCCGGATTCATCGTTGTCAGCGCCATCATCTCGGCTTCGTTCTCACCGAGACCCTTCGAGCGCTGCAGCGTGAACTTCTGCCCCTCGATCATCGAGAGGATCTTGACGCGCTCCTTTTCGTCATAGGCGAAATAGGTGCGGTCTTTCGTCGTGATCTCGAACAGCGGCGATTCCGCGATATAGACATAGCCCTCGCGGACCAGCGTCGGCGCAAGGCGGTAGATCATCGTCAGGATCAGCGTGCGGATGTGGAAGCCGTCCTCGTCGGCATCCGTACAGATCACGATCTTGTTCCAGCGAAGATTTTCCAGATTGAAGGTCGCAAGCTCCTTGTTCGCCTTCGTCGTGACCTCGACGCCGCAGCCCAGCACCTTGACCAGATCGGTGATGATCTCCGATTTGAAGATGCGGGCGTAATCCGCTTTCAGACAGTTCAGGATCTTGCCGCGCACCGGGATGACCGCCTGAAATTCGGCGTCACGCGCCATTTTGACCGAACCGAGTGCGGAATCACCCTCCACGATATAGAGCTCGCGGCGTTCGGTGTCTTTCGAGCGGCAGTCCACAAATTTCGGCACCATATTGGAGAGATCGAGGTTGCCGGAAAGCTTCTTTTTGATATTCAGACGGGTGCGCTCGGCGTTCTCGCGGCTGCGCTTGTTGATGAGCACCTGCTCCGCGATCCGTGCGGCGTCGTCCGGGTTTTCGGTGAAGTAGACCTCAAGCTGATGCTTCAGGAACTCGGTCATCGCCTCATAGATAAAGCGGTTCGTGATCGCTTTTTTCGTCTGGTTCGCGTAGGACGCGATCGTCGAGAACGAGGACGATACCAGCACAAGGCAGTCCTGAATATCAGCAAACGTGATTTTGCTTTCGTTCTTCTGATAGCGGTTGTTATTCTTCAGGAACGCGTCGATCTGCGCCGTGAATGCGCGCTTGACTGCGTCATCCGGCGAGCCGCCGTGCTCCAGCCAGCTGGAATTGTGGTAGTATTCCAGCCGCTGCACCGTATTGGAAAACGCGAACGCCACATTCAGCTTGACCTTGTAGTCATCACGGTCGGCGCGGTCGCGGCCTTTTCTGTCGGCCGACCAGAACTGCACCGGTGTCAGGGGCTTCTCCCCGACGATCTCGGTGACGTAATCTGTGATGCCGTTTTCATAGCAGAACTCGGTCGTCTCAAATTTGCCCGGCGTGACCTCGTTGCGGTACACAAACAGCAGATTCGGATTGACGACCGCCTGCCGCTTCAGCACATCGCGGAACCATTCGTCCGAAACGGCGATCTCCGTAAAGACCTCGAGATCGGGTTTCCAGCGTGTTTTCGTACCGGTCTGCTTCCGAGTTGCAGGCTCCTTTTTCAGTCCGCCGATACAAAATCCTTTCTCGAAATGCAGTGTATACTGCTGGCCGTCGCGGATGACCGTGACATCCATGTATTCCGAGGCGAACTGTGTCGAGCAAAGACCCAGACCATTCAATCCGAGTGAATAGGCGTAAGTTTCAGCTTTGGCATCATATTTACCACCGGCATACATCGTGCAGTAAACCAATTCCCAGTTGAATTTGCTTTCAGTAGCATTCCAGTCTACAGGACAACCTCTTCCGAAGTCCTCTACTTCCAGTGAATGATCCAGAAAGCGAGTGATGATGATTTTGCTGCCGTATCCGGCACGCGCCTCGTCAATTGAGTTTGTAATGACCTCGAATACCGAATGCGCACAGCCTTCGAGACTATCGGATCCAAATACGACTGATGGGCGTAGCCGTACTTGGTCAGGCCCTTTCAGTGAAACGATACTATCGTTGCCGTATTCCTGCTGCTTTTTCGCCATTGGGATGTTCCTTTCTGTCGGTGCGCCGCCGGGGCACACCGGAAAATTGTCATACAAAGTAAGTATAGCACATTTAGAAAAAAAATGCAAGCATTCCGCCTGCGGATGCAGAAAAGTGCGCCGCGCAGGCCGTTTTTCGGCGCGGTTCTCATACGCAGAAACAGGGGAGGGGACAGCGTTTTTTTCGTAAATACAAATTTTATTCCGCTTTTTTTAAATCAGGGGTTGACAAAAATGCTTTTTTGTGCTATAATGGAAAAGCTGAATCCGAAAGGAGAGGTGTCCGAGCGGTTTAAGGAGCTAGTCTTGAAAACTAGTGATGCAGCAATGCACCGTGGGTTCGAATCCCACCCTCTCCGCCACATTGAACCACGGATATCGCATTCACCATGCTGGAGAAATACCCAAGTGGTGAAGGGGCTCCCCTGCTAAGGGAGTAGGGCTCGAAAGGGTCGCGAGGGTTCAAATCCCTCTTTCTCCGCCAGATGTAAAATGTCCTAGATGCGTGAAAACCAAGCATCTAGGACATTTTTCTTATGTTTGGAATTGAAAAAAATTTCCGATTTCGGAAGAATTTTTCCGTATTTTGAAGCTATTTTCAAGCCAATCGCACACGCGTGCACACGAATGCACACGAAAGCCCGCAAAAACACTGCACACGACCTGGTGTATCATGGCTCTTACTCATTCACTCAAATCAGTGTAAATGCGTCGCTTTCGTTATATTCCCGCTCGATTCCCGCGAAATCCAGCACCCTCTTTCCTATTTCAGCGTTTTTCCTGTTCAGAATTGAATATTTCATCCGCCCGGTCTTTTTATTAACAAAAACTCCGGGCTATTTTTATGCCCTTTTGCTGGGGGGTGATGCTAATGTAGACACTAATCCAGATTGAACATACCCTGCGTCGTGTGCAATCACAACCAGATTTCGCACACGAAATCGAAAAATAATATCTTTCAGGAGGAATATGATTATGAAACAGATGACTCTGAAGCTCCATTCCATGTATGCAGCAGCCAACAAGCTTGGCTACAGCCTGCCCTTTATGAACGAGATCTGCAAGAGAGCGTTTTGGAGCGGTCGCCCGTTCCATGTGCTCAAGGACGAGAACAACAAGTACTTCATCGAGGCAAACAGCCTCCAGCGCTATATCGACAGCTGCCCGGACTTCAATCCGTATATGATTCCCGGCGTCTATGAGCCGGATAACTATGATGAGGACGCGCCGATGGACGAGTCTGTGTTCATTCTGACTGAGGATATGCTCCCCCAGGTCTGCGGCGTTCTGGTCGATGACGAATGCGCGCCGCTTATCTCCTACAACAGAAATGAACCGGCACTTCTGGTGCTGACGGTCGTGGAGGCGGACGAAACGGAAAAGCTGTTCTATCCGTCCAAGGATGACTGACCGTATACTGTTATCGGCAAAATCGACTCCGAAATTTGATCTGGTTTTTGCCGAAACATACACCTTGACAACTGAATACTCTTTTTCAAGCCCGTTATTATGATGCGCAATTCCTATCTACTATTATAATAACGGGCTATTTTTATGCCCATTTGAAGGAGGGATGAGCCAATGAACATGAGCGAAGATGTGACTGCCGTTTCGATGCAGGTTTCGGAAAAGGCAGCAGACGCAGCACTTGCGGCGTTCAAGTCTGTGCTGGATTCGGTCGGCAGGCTGTTCCGGGAGCTTCTCGGCATGGAGCATGACCGCGCCCGCGCTAAGGCGCAGATCAAAGCATCGAAAAGCAGCACTGCGCCGGAGAAAACAAAGCCGCCGAATGTCACCGCAACGAACCTGACCGGCATCAAGCCCGGTGAGGTCAGCCTGAAAGACCTTGCCGAAAATGCCAGAGAGACAGGCGAAGCACTGTCTGTCTCACAGCACGGCTTCTCGCAGGAGGATCGCAAGGCCATTGCCCGGACCGCAAAAAAGTACGGCATCCCCATTGCTTTCTCCGGCGAAAAAGGCAAAAATAACCTCTATGCGAATGTCCGCAGCGGCGATCTGCCGATCTTTAAGCAGATCTGTACTGAGTGCATCAAGGAAAAAATCGCGGAAAAGCCTGAATCATTCGGCAATTTCAAGGTGCAGGCATGGGAAGTGCCGCATCTGACGGCTATGCTCAAAGCCCATGATCTTCCGGCGGTATTCGTTGAAACGAAAAGCGGCGAGCAGTATTGTCTGCATGATGTGAAGCATCAGGACGCCGTGCGAATCGTCCGCGAGGAATTTGTCTCCAAATGCAAGGAGATCGAGAGAAATTTTTCCTTTGACAAGGACGAAAACGGCTTCTATACTCTGAAAGACCTGCATTCCGGCAGAGAGGTCTCCTTCGATCAGATACCGGATAAGGCAGCGGTTTCACAGCAGATTCAGACGCAGTTCGGTTATGATCCGGTCAAGGCTGATCTGGCTGCGGCGAAGTTCGGAGAGGAAGCACTCACCGGAAAGCAAAAAGAGCGGTATTTCAGCAGCAGCGCGCAAAACGAGTTCTCGCGCATTGAGTGCAATGTGCAGCTGGAGGGCGAAAGCCTGTATGCAAAGCCGTTTGGATGCTGGTATCTCCAGCCGAAGAAGGATGAAAAGCCGCGTGTGGTATTCCGAGATCAGGACGGAAAGTATGCTGTTCTGGAACCGCAGAAGATGTCTCGTGCAAAGATGCGCGAGGTACTGACAGCACAACTTGGAATTACCGACCGCAAGACGCTCGATGCACTGACAAGCAAGGCAGACCGCGTCACAGACTTCTATGCGCGACAGGATACGAAGCTGCTTTTTGCTGACCGGACATTTAAGATGGAGGATTTTGAACCGGATAAGATTATCGAGCACAAGTATACCGGCGCAAGCGGCATGGAGTACACTACAAAGCAGAAACCGCTGGATTCTGTTGAAAACAGCATTCAACGCACCGGAAAAGATCTGTTTACGGTCAATACCACATTCCGATCGACGGAGATCACTGAAAAGGGCGAATCGCTGCCGCATGAGAAGACAGAGCATCTGGAATTCTCACTGGCGGACAAAAAGCGCACGCTGCATTTTCTTTCTGCAATGTATATGGAAGCCGGCATGAGCGAAGCTGATGCGAAGGCAATGGCAAAGGAGGTCTACAACAAAGCAGAGGCACAGAGTCCGGAGAAGGTATTGCGGATAGAGGAAGTGCGGCAGAACTCCATGACGGTCGCCTACGGAAAAGCATCGGTGGTGCTGTCTACGGCAGATCGACAGGAAGCTGCTGAAAAGATTGCAGGTCTCGGTGTTTCACCGCAGACAGCGGAAACTCTGGTTGAGAAAGCACAGGAAATCCGCGTGGATGCAATGAAAGATCGTGTCGCGGCTGTTCAGGCGCAGCAGACCGATTTCAATACGGCAATGAATCACCTGACAGACCGCGAGGAGCGTGCGATCGACACAATGATCGTGTGCAGTGCGGCAGAGCCGCAGAAACATATTGTTGTGGAAGGAGGACACAATGGCTCGCGTGTGGTTCATGATTATGCTGTGTGCGATGGCAGCAAGCAGCTCGCGCAGTTTACGGACGCGGAAACGACGGACGCGAACGGCAAGCCTGTACGCGGAGACGATGGCAAGACCGCATGGACATCGCTCAAGTCGGAAATGCTCGAAGCGTCCGGCATGGACAAAGATGCGGTGCTGACTTTCAGCTCACAGGAAGAATACGAGCAGTATCTTTCGGATATGCAGATGCTCGATGAAGCCGGAGAGAAGCCGGAATCGCCGGATATGCCCGAAACCGCACGCGGCAACGGTCATGAAATGCACCCGGAGGGCAATGTCTTTGAGGAAATCCATGCAGACAAGCCTGTTTCCGATGCAAAGCCGGATATTCCTCTTCCGGATATGCCTGATGTACCGGATATGCCAAAGCCTTCGCCGAGAGGGGCGAGAAGATGAGTCAGAAGCTGACTATCCCGCATCCCCGAAAGAAAATAGACAAGACAACCCTGATCGTGCTGAGCGTGATCGGGGTTGTGCTGTTGATCGGCTGTGTCGTGTTAGGCGCTGCATTCGATTACGCCCTCGGCGCAGACGGTTCGATCGACGGAAGCAAAATCAGTCCTGCGCTGCATTATGTCCTGTCGCATCCGGCGGTGATCTTTTCCGCTATTACAAAAAAGGACGGCTATGTGCCGAAAATGCTGTTTGTCGGCATCTGCGTGATCGGTATCTTTGCTCTCTATAAGTACAGCGAAGAGCCGAAACGTCTGCATCGGCGCGGCACGGAGCATGGCTCTGCAAAGTGGGCTGATGAAAAGGAAATCCATGCGCTGGCGAGTAAAGAAAAGCCGTATCAGATTGCTTTGCGCGATGAAAACGGCAGGTATCTCTACGACGATAAGGGCGATTTTGTCTGCGCGTATACGGACTACAATATCGTGCTGGCAAAGGAAGTGTATCTTGCCCTTGACACCAAGCTGCACCGACTCAATCTCAATACCCTTGTGATCGGCGGTTCCGGCTCCGGTAAAACGCTGTTCTGGGTGATTACCAACATCCTACAGCTGAATACTTCGTTTGTCATCACAGACCCGAAGGGCGAAATTTATCAGGCAGTCGCCAAACTGCTGCAAGAAGCCGGTTATGAAGTCCGTGTGTTCAATACGATTCAGATGGAACATTCCAACAACTATAACCCGTTCCATTATATCTACGATCATAACGGTGATCTGTGCGAAGATAATGTGAAAAAGATGGCGGATGTCCTGTTCCAGTCTACCAAAGGCGACGGCGAAAAGGATGATTTCTGGAGCCAGAAGGGACAAACTGTGCTGCTCGCGCTGATGTTCCTGCTGATCGAGGAATCTGAGTACAATGCGCTTTTTGATGAGAACGGTAAGATCATTCCCGGTACAAGGGACGAGACTAACCTCAATTTCTACGCGATCACTGAAAAAATGCGCGGACTGCAATATCCACCGCAGGGCTCGCAGAAGCCTGACGGTCTGTTCCTGACAAAGAATCTAGGAGAGTCCGATGAAGAATTTGAGGCGCGGCGGGCAAAAGCATTTCTATGTCCGCTTGACCGCGATTTTTTGGAACTGGAACGCCGTAAGCCGAATACGCTTGCGTTCCGGCTCTACAAGGAAATCCGGAATGCACCGGAAGAAACCGGTCAGTCGTTCGTATCGTCCGCGAATGTCAAGACCTTCTTCTTCAATCTGGAGAACCTCAAAAACCTGACCTGCTGCGACAATGTGCATCTGGAAACACTCGGCGACAAAAAAACGGCGCTGTTCATCATCATTTCTGCGACGAACAGCACCTACAATTTCCTTGCTTCCATGATGTATACGCAGCTGTTCGATACCCTATCAAACCGTGCGAACTTTAAGTATCACGGTTCTTTGCCTGTTCATGTGAGATGCCTGATGGATGAAATGGCCAACATCGGGCAAATTCCTGACTTTGACAAGGTAATCGCCTTTGTCCGGTCAATGGGCATGAGCCTGAATGTCATTATCCAGAATCTCGCACAGCTGAAGGCCCGGTATGAGAAAACATGGGAGGTCATCACCGGAAACTGCGATTCGACGATTTTTCTGGGCGGAAAGGAGGAAACCACGCTCAAATCCATTTCGGAACAGCTCGGAAAAGAAACGATTGATGTCAAGGGGCAGAACCGCACAAAGGGCAGACAGAGCAGCACTTCGGAAAACAACAGTATTCTGGGACGTGAGCTGATGCAGCCAAACGAGATTGCGACTATGCCGATCAGCGACTGCATCTGTCTGGAGCGTTCATTGGACCCGATCTATGCAAAGAAATACGGTGCATTTGATCACCCGAATTTCCGCTTCACAGGTCTTGCTGACGATGCGAACCGCGCGGATATTACTTTGATTCGATCTGTGACAGTTGCCGAATTTATGGCAGAGCAGAAAGCGCAGCGGGCAAAAGCAATTCAGCAGTATCAGGCAGTCGCAGCAGCTACACACCCGGAAGACAAGCAGGATGCTGTTATCTTTACGGCAGCGGAGCCGGTTGTGACCGCAGAAGAAATTCCCACAAGCTATGAGGATATCCTGGACATGGATTCAGAATTGTCCTCTGTTGCTGAAGCAGAAACCTATGCCGACCATACGCAGTATTACGGTATCCCGGACGATGAGATCGTCAGCTGTGACATGGGTACTGCGTCCAAAACGAGAAAGGAGGAATACGAAGATGAAGAAGCAGAGATTACCCCCGCAATGATCGATGAGGAGGAAGAAATCACTGTAATCCCAGAGCAGGAAATACTGGATACCGGTCCGTTCTACGATGAGATTGACGAAGAACCGGAAGTGAATCCGAACCTGCCTAAAAGTGATTTTACAGTGACTGTTCTGGCAGATGATCTCCCCGATGCAACAGGGATGATCGGAGATTCGAGCTTGCTCGGAGAAACCTTTGATTAAGAAGAAAAGAGGTAATACAAATGAAACTGATGAATCAGAAAAACAAGAAATTTGCGAAGATCTTTACTGTGCTGTTTACGATCGCTGTTGTGACCTCGCTCTGCGCTGTGACCGCTTTTGCTGCGGGCGGCGGCGGTGGTGGTGGCTCTGAGGCGGCGTACCAGTCCACGATCACCTTTTTCATTACATGGATTCGCCGCATCGGCATGATGGTGGCATTCGTGGGTGCTATCATGTTCGCGCTGGCAATCAAGAACAACGATGCCGAACAGAAACAGGCCGGTCTGATCACGATGATCGCGGGCTTTATTGTCGCAGCGCTCTGTGCAGCGTCCAGTATGTTTGATCTGTTCAGCTAAACCGAATGGCTGGTCTGCCCCGCTCTGCGCGGGGCGGGCTTAGCCCCGTAAGGAGGACGCATAATGAATATCTTACCGATTATGGCAGCGATTCTCCCGAACACCGGCGCTCCCGAAAATCCGGCATATCTGGCGCAGACCGGTCTCACCTTTTTTGGTACATGGATTTCCCGCATCGGCGGTCTTGTCGCGTTTATCGGCGCGATCAAATTTGCGTTGTCAATTAAAGCCGACGAAACAAGAGATCAGCTCCCCGCGCTGCTCACGATGGTTTCCGGCTTCATGATTCAGGCAGCAATCGCCAATCTCGGTATCTTTGAGCTTGCAACGACCAATGCGGAGACAATTTTCCAGAATATCCTGCTGTTCATCGGACGCTGGACAAGGCGTGTCGGTGCTGCCGGAACACTGGTCGGCGCGGTGATGTTCGGATTCTCGATCAAGGATAACAATGCGGTCGGCAAGGTCGCTGCGCTCAAAACATTCGCTGCCGGTGCGATCGTGGTTTCCGTTTCGGGAATCCTGCATACTTTTGTATAAGTCAGGGGGTATCATATGAAAACAAAGCTGTTATCCCCGAAAGAAAAGCTCCGGCGCTTTCACAGGCATATTTTTCTGTTCGTGATTGTTGCCGGACTCATGAATATCTTTTTTCCGATGGTCGCGCACGCGGATATTTTCAACAACGATGTGCAGGATGTTTACGCGACAATTACGGAAAATGTCGATGAAACGAACGAAATCCTGAAAAGCGCATTCAACTTTACACAGGTTTCGCCTTATACGGTCGTCAACAGCGTCGGCGGCAGTGCCGGAACAATCGGCGTTGCAATACGAACTGCGACACAAAATCTCGCTTTGATTGTAGCCGTTCTGCTGCTCATGGTGGAGTTTTTCCGAAAGACTACCAATTTCGAGTGGTCAAGCAAATGGGAAAATATCCTGATCTTTCTTGTGAAACTCATTGTCATCAAGCAGGTCGTGCAGAATGCAGATCTGATTGTTGAGTATATCTACAAGGGCTTCAATACCATCAACCGCGCAGCGACAAGTTCAAATATGGACTTCCTGCCAGCCGGACACAAAGTCACTTACGAGGTAACCATCGGTGAGAGTCTGCTGAAAGATGTGGTTCAGGCGGATCACTGGTATCAGGGATGGATCAAGTTCTGGGAGCACGTCGGAGCTGGAGAAACACGGCATGGATATACCTATATTATATCGCAGGATGCGGTAAAAATGTTTTATCCGAACGCGGTGTTCCCTTCCGGCACTTCCGTCCAATTTGAAGATCATGCCTTCGGAAATCCGACTACGGCGCTGACCTTTAATCCGACCATTGAGATCATCCTCTGGCAGCCGTACTTTTTGGCGATGAAAGCCATTGCTTACATGATCTTTGTGGTGACGATCGGACGATTGTTTGAGCTTTCTGTGTATACGATCTTCGCGCCGCTGCCAATCGCTACCTTTGCTTCGGATACTACGCACGATGTGGCAAAGAGCTTCATCAAAAACTATATTGCAACGGTCATTCAGATCGCGGTGATTGTTGTCATGTTCATTGTATATCTAGCTGTTTCGAAGTATTTCGCAAACCATACTTCTGGACTAAGCTCTTTGAAACTGATACAATTCATAGCGCTCATTTCTCTTGGCCTGGGCGTAATGAAATCCGGCAACTGGGCAAAGAAGATCTGCGGTGCGGCGTAAAGGAGGTGCGTCATGTTATCTATGAAGATTCCTGCTGAGATTCAGGAATACAAGTCAAAACTCATTTTCGGACTGTCAGCGCGGCAGTTTTTTTCAATCGCCGGTGCAATGCTGGTCGGTGTTCCGATCGGTATTTTCGGACGCGGACGTATCTCCGCCGATGTATTACCGTGGTTTGTTATTGCTGCTGTGATACCGTTTTTTGCGTTCGGCTTCTTTACATTCCACGGGATGCGCTTCGAGGAACTCGTCAAGGCGTTATGCAATATGTGGTTCAATCCGCAGGAGCGTGTTTATGAGGATGCGGACGGAATCTTTGAAGATCTGCATACAGAGCTGATTGAGGAAGAAATCGTGCGGCAGCGCATTGCAAACGGCGACTACGAGGAGGTGGTGAAATGATTTCCTTTTTCAAACGGTTCTTCGGCAGGCGGAAACGAACGACAATTCAGACCTTGCCTTATGAGCGTTTTGTCAGCAATCATGTGATGCTCAATGCAAGTAATGTCAAGGTCGGGCGTGAGACCGTGAATCTCTACAGCAAATCGTATCTGGTCGAGGATGTCAATTATTCGGTGCTGACCGAGGATGAACAGGAAGTAAAGCTGCGGCAGTATTCCGAGTTGCTGAACAATTACGACAGTACGGTTTCGGTACAGATATCGCTCGTCAATTTGCCGATGAACACAGCCGACTCTGAGAGCCTGATGCTTCACGCACGCGGAGACGGTCACGATCATCAGCGGCAGGAGTTTAATTCTGTCATACGAGGCAAGATCATGGACAGGCAGAAAGGACTGGAATGCAGGAAGATTATCACGGTAACGGTCTGTGCGGTAGACTTTGAAACCGCAAATACCCGGCTGTATAACTTTGAGCAGCGGCTGAACCGAAGCCTTGCTGTGATCGGGACAAAAGCGATACCCCTGACAGCCAATGACCGCGTGCGGCTCATGGCAGATATTCTTTGTGATCCGAACAAAGCTATTTCTCCTGTATCCCGCTCCGAGCTTGACCGACAGGCAGAAAAGCAGCTTTGCTGTCCGGATTCCTTTGAATTCAAAAAAGACTGGTTTATGATCGGCGACAAATACGCGCGGTGTATCTATATCAAGCGGCTTGGTTCTGAGGTCACAGACAATCTCTATCCGGAACTGCTGGAGCTCAATCTTCAATCGGTAATTTCCGAGAACATTGACTTTGTCGATCAGGCGGAGGCTCTGAAACTGGTACAGCGAAAACTGACTGACATGAAACAGGAGGAACTCACGAAAAAGCGCAAGAGTGCGGAAACAGCAAAGGGCGCGAACATTGACCCGATCGAAGGCACGGCGCTGGAAACGGATATCATCGAAGCAAAAGCATATCTTGAAAAGCTGCAAGGCCATAACGTCAAAATGACACGCGTACAGTTCCTCATGATGATCCTGGCTGACAGTATGGATGAACTGAGATCTGCAACGGACAAGGTCAATTCCGTATTGCGCGGACGACAGATTGAAATGTCTACCGCACCGCTTCGGCAGGAAGTCGCGTTTGATTCCTGCCTGCCAATCGGCAATTCCTGCGGCATTGACAAAGAGCAGAACTTGCAGATGCGCCGCACGCTTGACACTGACAGCACAGCGATTTTTATGCCGTTTCAGTCACGCGAACTCATGCACGAAAACGGCATTTACTTCGGGCAGAACCGGCTTTCCCGTTCGGTCATTTTATTCGACCGGATGAAGCTGAACAACCCGAACAGTTTTATCTTCGGTATGCCGGGCAGCGGTAAATCCATGCTGGCAAAGCTGATGATTCTTTACATTTATCTCTCGCAAAATGACGAAATCCTCATAGTAGACCCTGAGCGAGAGTACGCAGCGCTGGTTGAGCTGCTGGGCGGAGAGGTCATTTACATGAGCGAAAATTCAGGTACACATATCAATCCGCTTGACCTCACAGAGAATCCGGACAGCGACGACAAGGAGTACAACCCTGTCAAGGCAAAGCTGGATTTCCTGCTTTCCTTTTTCAGCGCAATCATGGGTGATGCAGAGATCACGCCGATTCAGAAAACGATCATCGACAGCGTGATGCACAGCGCATACCGAAATTACCCGAAGCCGACGCTGAAGGAGTATTACGATGAACTGCTGAAATATGAGCAGGAAGCGAGTGAGGAAACGCGACCGGCAGCGGCATATCTCCGTCAGACGCTGCACCTTTATGTTCACGGTTCGATGAATGTCTTTGCACATGAGACAAATGTAAACATTCACAAGCGGATCGTTGCATATGACATCAAAGAACTGGGCAAAAATATGCAGACACTATCCATGATGATCGTTCTGGAAAACATCTGGGACAGAGTTGCGAAGAATCGCTCGAAAGGTGTGAAAACTCAGATCTTCTGTGATGAGCTCTACCTTCTGTTCAAGTCGGAACAATCCGCAAACTTCTTCTATGAACTCTACAAGAGAGCCCGGAAATGGGGCGGCGTTCCCTGCGGCATCACCCAGAATGTGGACGACCTGCTGCGCTCGGAACTGGCACGGACAATGATCTCCAACACGCAGTTTGTGGTAATGCTCGGTCAGAATGAGACCGACCGCGAACAGCTCGCCAATCTGCTGCATATCCCGAAAGAAACGATGGACACCTACCTGAACGGCGTCGGCGCTGGCTGCGGCATGATCTATGCCGGTGACTATGGTGTGATTCCCTTTGACAATTCGTTCCCGACAGACACGGATATATACCGAATAATCACAACCAAATTCGGGGAGACACAGAAGGCGGTGACGGTACATGCGGAAGATCAACCTGCATGATACAGCAGATACCGGCGCTGAGAGCGTCCGGCTCGGTGTGGACGCAGCGAAAAAAGGAAAACGGGCGGTCAGGGCGGCAAAAGATACTGCCGTCAAGACTGCCCGCGCCGCGAAAACAACGGTGAATGTCCTGCATCATCTGGTCGTGCATACAGTTGCCGTGCTGATCTCACCGGTTACATGGGTGATCATCGCAATAGGCTTTGTTGTTTATCTGCTCATGACGCTGCTCATCATTCTGACTGGTGTTGCCGCGCAGGATAACAATGCGCAGCAGCAGGCATACGCGACGCCGGTTGCGCTTGGCGAGAACATTCCAGATGAAATTGCAGAAGCAAAGGGCTTCTTTGAAACTGCAGTCAACGCGAAAAAGCGCGAGTTTACAGATCAGATTGATGCGCTCATCTTCAACACGGCAGATATGCCGCACAATGATACTGTATATCTGGTTCGGAATGAGCCGCCTGCGACCTTTCAGACTTCGCTTGCGACGGATGCACGAAAAACACAGCTAAAAAACGCATGGCAGCTTGATGTGACAGAGGCGGAAGGCATTGCGATCGCCTATGTGTATCTGGAAAAACAGGAGAACCTGACGCACGGCTCGCAGGGTGTATTATATCCGATCACATATACGCAGGACGTATTTGATACGATTGTCGCGGAAATGGTCGCGGTGACGGAGACTGAATACCAGAATCAGGCTTGTCCGACTGAGGATTGCTCGGTGCATTATCATGTAGCGGCGAATCCGGCATACGCAGCAGCACAGCAGGCGTATATCGATGCGGTTACGAGGTGTAATGACTGGAATGTGATGGTTGTGCCGCGATGCAATGACTATATCTCAGCGCTCAATAATTATAACAATACGCCCGCAGCCGGACAGTCATACGCATGGCAACAGGTAGAGAATACCTATGCAGTATATGCGCAGGCTGTCAACAACTGGTCAACAGTGTTCGGTGTCTGGGGGCTGACGATCGACGAGTATCTCGGCGCGAATATGCAGACACGGCTAAACGGCGAAGTGACAACGGCTGAAAATACGCTGAACAATACGCCGCAGACCACTCAGACACCGTATTACACTTGCGATCACCTGCACACGCTGCATTCGTTCGGGCTGAATTTCTATTCTGCCGAACAGGTCATGCAGGTGCTAAATTTCACGGAGGACGAAAAACAATGGGTTGCACTGACGGCGATGAACATTCAGCAATACCTGATTTCAGAACCAGAGGGAGGTACATGATGTTTGAGGGACACAAGAAGCGCACCGAGAAAGTGCGCGGATATTTCACGCAGAAACGGGCAATTACACTGTTTGCAATCCTCGCCGCAGTCGCGCTGCTGGTCAGTCTGGTGATGAATCATCAGGTCAGGGAAAGCGATGCAGATACGCAGGAATCCGCTGCTTCGGATACGGATGAAACATGGCGTTTCTATCCGGTCGATCTGGTCGTGCTGGGCGCAGGCGGCGGATTGTGTGCGGTTATGATGCTGCGGGAGAAACGGCGTGCGAAGGAGGAGTTGAATTGAAGTATTATAGTAAAATACGGCTGCTAGCCGGAAAGGATCATGAAACATTACTGTTCCTGATTCTGGATGCAGCTGACAGCGAAGATGTGCCGGGGCTGAGCAAAGAAAAAGTGATCGAGAGCCGCGAATACCGCCTGTTTACGCAGGGCGTTCACAGCAAAGTCGTCGTTGCCGAGTATTCTGTGTACCGGACGGAACAGGAAATAACAGCGAATCTGGAAAATGAACGCTTTGAGAGAATGATCGAAACCGGAGAGGCGGAGGTCGTCAGCAGCGGCGAGATGCAGATTCCGCGCAACGAAAAGCGCGACAGGAAAACCGGTGAGATCGTCCGGAAGCATAAGCGCTCGCCGTTTCTGATTCTTGCAATCGTGGGCGGTTCAGTGGCGTTTTCGATGGCTGCTTTTGCGGTCGGCAAAAGTTTCGGTCGCGGTACGGCATTGCCTGAAACATCAGTCGAATCCGCAAATGTTGCCGAAGACGGTCTGATTATTCCGAAACAGGAGCAGATTGCAGATAATGCCGAGCAGATCACCGTGACAATCGACCGAAGTTATTCTGCTGTACCGGTCGAGGATTTGCAGCTCAAGGGCGTGGTCTCAAAAGGCAAGGCAAATATCCTGCTGCCAGAGTTTGACAAGACCGACTTTTTCACTCATGTTCCCGGCTATTCGTGGGGGTTTACATCTGATCCGAACGGAAAGAAGATCGAGTATTACGGTGGACAGGCTTACGATTTCACGAAAGATACCAAGCTATATCGCGTGCTGGTGAAGTACGGCGGCGGCTCCGGCACAAAGGATGACCCATATCTGATTGACTATTTCGATCAGCTGGAACTCATGAGCGAGGAAAAGGCACGGGGTTATTTCAAGCAGACTGCTGACATTTCTTTCCCGGTCTGGGCTTCCCATACATCGATCCGCACAGTCAACGAACTGAAAGCCGATCCAAATTCCGAGCATTTTGAGTATGACGGCGGCGGCTATCTGATCGAAAACCTGAATGCGCCGTTGTTTGAAACAGTTTCCGGCGCGGTTATCCGGAATGTGAACATCCGCAATTCTGCTATCGTTTCCGACGAATACAAGGATTACGGGTTCCTGGTCTGCATGGCATATAATTATCATTATCTCGCGGAAGATGAACAAGTCTACGAAACCGGCGAAACCGTGATCGAGCATTGCTCGGTGTCGCATTCCTCTATTACAGTGAAGCCGCCTGAACCTGATGCTGATGAAACCGAACCGGCAGTCACGACAATGGAAGTCGTACCACCGGATGTGATCGAGTATGACGAGGAGGGAAACATTATCGAGCCGGAAGAAGAACCGGCTGAACCAACAAAACACGCGGAGCATTGCATCGGTGCAATCACGGGCATCGGTGGTCAGATCGACGGATGCTATGTGACAGATTTCGGCATTTTCAATGAGCTGCCGGACTACTATCTATATTGCGGCGGCATTTCCGGGAAGCCTGCAACAGTGTCAGATTCCGCGGTTTTCTATTACTCTGCACAAGGAAACATCTTCAATGCGGGCGGCGTGGTCGGCTCTGCGGCTGGTGCGCGGGCATACGATGCGAAAGGACGCGAGTTGCCGAACTGTTACGGCGGCAGTATCCAGGGCTGTCTGGCACGGAACATCATTTTGAAAACAGAAACAGCTGCGGGCGGCATTGCGGCAGAGGGCACGACCGATGCCGAAGGTGCGGTGATTTCAAACTGCTATTGTAATGAGCTTGATTTCTCCTGCGGCGTATTCAAGGATGAGAAGCGTGTTGAGTGCATCAAGGCAGGTACGGTCGGCGGCATGATTGCCGTGGACGGCAGCGGAAAGCACGGACATCTGATTACCAATTCCGTATCCCACGCAGATTTCAGGGTGATCGGGCAGAAAACACGGTCATCCTTTGATGATACTGTGCGGCAGGCTCCGTCGTATGCGTATTATCAGGAAAATATTCTGACGGTGCTGAATAAAAATACCGTCAACCCCGTGAATCCGAAAGAGATCTATACCGGCTCTTTCATGTTCGGGGAAAACGGTGTGTTCGGCGATGAAACAGGAAATCTGGCATATCCGGAAAAAATCTCGGATTTGCTGGAAAAAACGATTGTGGAGGATACAAATGAATGAAGCAGAAAAGAAAAAAGCGGAACTGGTGGAAGAAGCACGACAGGAAACCGGAGCCGCGGGTGATTCCCGCAAATACTCGCTCCGCGGCGCGCGTCTTGCAATTCAGCGCAAGGAAGCCGCGATTCAAAAGCGTTCGGAAAAGATAACGCAGCTTCAGCTGGAAAACCAGCAGGACAGAGAGGATATCCGGGCGCTGAAAACGATTTGCGCAGAGCTTCAGGCCAGGGAAGTTAAGAAGAAAATTGCCCAGATGCAGACAAAGGGCGCAACTGTTGACACAGATCAGATCAACCGAGCACTGGAGCTTCTCGCGCTGGTCGGAGATGCCGTTGATGCGCTGAGTGTGGAGCAGATGGCACAGGCGGTTCAGGGAGCGGCAAGTCAGGCAGCGATTGCCGCCGATGCACA
>JAFWQJ010000083.1 GCA_017545185.1 Oscillospiraceae bacterium
AAAGCTGATCGCCGATGTGACCGCTGCCGCCGCTGACCAGAACCCGAAGTTCATCGCGGTCTGCGGCTCCCCGATGCCGATGATGATCGGCGTGGACTTTGACGCCGTCGCGTTTGAGATCGAGCAGCGCACCGGCATCCGCACCTTTGCGCTGCATACGAACGGGATGCATTCCTATCCGGACGGCGCATCCGAAGCACTCCGCTGCATTGCGGAGGAATATGTCAGACCCGCGGGGACAAAGATCCCGAACGGCGTCAATCTGCTCGGCATGACGCCGCTCGATTTCGGCAATCTGAACACGGCTGCGAGCATCCGGGAATGGCTCACGGCAAACGGCTTTGAGACGGTCGCCTGCTTTGCAATGGGCGATGCGCTCGAAACGCTCGCAAATGCTGCGAATGCATCGGTCAGTCTAGTGCTGTCGCAGAGCGGGCTTGCCGCGGCGGAATATCTGCACGAAGCCTTCGGGATCCCGTATGTCTGCGGCGTGCCTTACGGAGAGGCGTTTTCCGCGCTGCTTGCGGATACCCTGCGGACGGCTGCGGCAGACGGTACATGTGCATATCCCTGCACGGAGCGCGGGCAGGAAGGAAAGAACGTCACGGTCATCGGTGAGGCGGTGTCTGCCGGTTCGATTGCGGCGGCGCTCGGCCTGACCGGATACGCGGCAAACGTGATCTGTCCGCTGCCGCATGACAAAAATCTGCTCGCGGACGGTGATTCCGGTGCCTTTGCGGAGGACGAGATCGCCGCGGCACTGGCGGGAATGCAGCCGGACACGGTCATCGCCGATCCGCTGTACCGGTTTATCCTGCCGGAAAACGCAAAGCATATTCATCTGCCGCATACGGCATTTTCGGGCAGATGCTACGATAAGATCATTCCCGACCTGACGGGCAGCAGCTTTGATGCATGGTATAGGGAGGCATTGTTATGAAGCACGGAAAGCATATCCTGATCGCGTACATCTTTCATCTGGTCCCGATCATCCTCGGATTTACGGCGGGCAGAGACCGGTTTCATTTCATGGGGTTCTGCGCGATCGCCGGCACGATCGCTTATATCATCTACTGGTGCATAGCAAACCGGAAGCAGTTTCTCTCGTGGGCGGTATTCGTGCATTTTCTGATCGGTGCCGCCGTGCAGATCATTCTGAATGCGGCGGAGATCATTGAGCCTGACAGCGGTATGTTTTCGGGGCTCGGACAGTATTTTTATATGATCTATGTTGCGGTCTCCGCTGTGCTGGTCGGCCTCACGAATCTGATTTTGTGGCTGATCGACAGACGCCGCAAAACGAAACAGGCAGCACAGCCGGAAGAATAAGAGGAACGATATGATAAAGCTGGCAATTTACGGCAAGGGCGGCATCGGCAAATCGACCTGCACCGCGAACCTCGCGGCGGCATTTGCGATGCGCGGCAAAAAGGTCATCCAGATCGGCTGCGACCCGAAGGCCGATTCCACGATCAATCTGCTGAACGGGGAGCCGGTCACGCCGGTCATGGACTGGATGCGCGACCACGACGACGAGCCGGACAGCCTCGACCAGATCGCGAAGGAGGGCTTCGGCGGGGTGCTCTGCATTGAGACCGGCGGCCCGACACCGGGGCTCGGCTGCGCGGGGCGCGGCATCATCACGACATTTTCGCTGCTCAAGGAGCTGCGCCTGTTCGAGACATATCAGCCGGACGTCGTGCTATACGATGTGCTCGGCGACGTCGTCTGCGGCGGGTTTGCCGCACCGATCCGGGAGGGCTACGCGGAGCAGGTGCTGATCGTCACATCCGGCGAAAAAATGGCGCTCTACGCCGCGAACAATATCAACAATGCGGTGAAGAATTTTGAGGACAGAAGCTATGCGAAGGTACGCGGGCTGATCCTCAACCGCCGCAATGTCACGGACGAGGAAGCGAAGGTGCGCGCCTTTGCAGAAACAGCAGGGCTTTCGATCGCGGCGGATATCCCAAGATCGGACGATATCACAAAGTACGAGGATACGGGCAAAACGGTCATTGAGGGCGACCCTGCCTGCGAGACCGCAAAGCGATTCTTTGCGCTGGCCGATCTGCTGATCGGTGAGGATGCGGGAATATGAGCAGCGGGCAGCCGGGCGGCATCACGGTCATGCGCGCCGCGGAGGAATGGCAGCGCGCCGGTGCCTATTCCGTGCGCATTCAGGGCATGAACCGGCAGCATCATATTTCACTGCGCGAGGAATTTGACGGGCACGACGGCGAAGGCACAAAATACATCGTCCTGCTCGATGACGGCTATCCGTTTGCGACATGCCGGTTTTATCCGCTGGACGGAAACCGCGTGATGCTCGGGCGGGTCGTCGTGCTGCCGGAATACCGCGGAAAGCAGTACGGCGTGAAAACCGTCGCAGAAGCGGAGAAATGGATGCGGGAGCTCGGCTATCAGACCGCAGAGATCGAGAGCCGCACCGAAGCGGTCGGGTTCTACGAGAAGCTCGGCTACCGCAAAACCGGCGGCGGGATCGTCCGGAGCGGCGTGTTTGACTGCATCCGCATGACAAAGCCGCTCACCGGAACGGAGCAGTCAGATGAAAATTGAGCATATTGCGATGTATGTGCGCGACCCGGAACGTGCGCGGGACTTTTTCACGGAATATTTCGGCGGCACGGCAAATGACGGGTATCATAACCCGAAAACCGGGTTCCGCTCGTACTTCATCCGCTTTGCGGACGGCGCACGGCTGGAGCTGATGAACAGGCCGCAGCTGTCAGACGGGATGCAGGACGGCAATCGCTTCGGCTATGCACATATTGCATTCAGCGCCGGGAGCAGAGACGCCGTTGACCGGCTGACCGAACGGCTCCGCGCTGCCGGGTACGAGGTCATCAGCGGCCCGCGCACGACCGGCGACGGCCATTACGAAAGCTGCATTGCGGCGATTGAGGGCAATCTGATCGAGATTACGGAATAGGGAGAATATTGCGATGATCAAGGGCATTCACCATATCTCCATGAAATGCGGTACGCAGGAGGCGTTCAGCAAAGCAAAATCGTTTTATCTGGATGTGCTCGGCATGACGGCCGTCCGGGAATGGGCTGACGGCATCATGCTCTCCGCCGGGAACTGCATGATCGAGATTTTCTGTAACGGCGCGGGCATCACCGAAAAGGGCGCGATCCGGCATTTTGCGCTGCTGACTGACGATATCGACGCACTTGCAGAAAAAATCACACAGGCCGGATACCGCTTTTTCATTGCACCGGATGACCGCGTGATTCAATCCGACCCGCCGTACCCGATCCGGATCGCATTCTGCACCGGGCCGCTCGGCGAGGAGATCGAGCTCTTTCAGGAACGGTAAGCAAAAGGAGCAAAAATGTTCAGTACAGATTCACATGAGATCGAATTTTTATATCTGTTCGGCGGCAGACGCCTGCTGATCATCGTCGGCATCGTGCTGTACCTGATCGCGGGTGCCGCGCTGCTGATGTTCATTCCGCAGACGTATGACTGGGTGCGCGCGGAGGCAAGATACACCGTGCAGGCCGATATCGTTTCCTCGAAGGTGGATTATTTCGGGAGCAGCCGCAAGAAAGAGGACAAGCGGTACGAGGTCACCATGGAATATGAGATCAACGGCATCCGCCGGACGCATACGGAAATCTGCTCGCATGAGCCGACCGGCAAGCAGAAGCTGCGTGTTTACTGCACGCGGGACGGCCGCTGGGAGGTTCTGGAGTATAATATTCCTGCAATGATATTGCTGACCGCGATCGCAGTCTGTGCCGCGATCTACGGGACGACTGTGCTGCGCGCGGCGAAGGAGCGGAAAAATACAGGAGAATCTGCATGAATCACAACGCATACAGCATCACCGCGGCGGAGCTTGCCGCGGGAGGCTTTGATAATCTGCCGCCGGAGCTGAACAGTGCGAAGCACCTGATCTACAGCTCGCCGGCGACGCTCGACTACAATTCACCGGGCGCAAAGGGCTTCGGCGTCAAACGCGCGGGGCTCGCGATCCCGGGCTCCGTGATGCTGCTGGTCGCGCCGGGCTGCTGCGGCCGCAATACCGCGCTGCTCAACGAGCTCGGCTACAGCGAGCGGTTTTTCTACCTGCTGCTCGACGACACCGACATCGTCACGGGACGCTATCTCAAGAAAATTCCGCAGGCCTGCGCGGAGCTGCTCGGCGAATGCAAAACGCCGCCGTCCGCGGTCGTGATCTGCATTACCTGCGTCGATGCGCTGCTCGGCACCGATATGGAGCGCGTCTGCCGAGCCTGCACGGAGCAGACCGATGTCCCGACGATCCCGGCGTATATGTACGCACTGACGCGCGAAAAGCGTCTGCCGCCGATGGCACTGGTGCGCAGATCGGTCTACTCGCTGCTCGAAAAGCAGAAGCGTGTTTCTACAGCCTGTAATCTGCTCGGCTATTTCTCAGCGCTGGAGGACGGCTGTGAGATCTATCGGCTGCTGCGGTCGGCGGGCATCAAAACGATCGGTGAGATCGGCCGATGTCAGACATTCGACGAATATACGCGGCTTTCGCAGGCAAATTTCAACCTTGTGCTCAATGCGGAGGCAAGATACGCGGCGCAGGATATGCAGGAGCGGCTCGGCATTCCGTATATCGAGCTGACGCGGTTATACCGGCTGGATAAAATTCGCAACCAGTACCGGCTGCTCGGGCAGGCGCTCGGCGTGACGTTTGACGATGCGGACGATTATCAGGAGGCGCTGGAAACCGTCGAGCGGTTCCGTGACAAATACGGCGCGCTGAAAATCGCGGTCGGCGAATGCCTGAACGCGGACAGCTTCGAGCTCGCGCTCGCGCTGACGGAATACGGATTCACGGTGACGGAGATCTACGGGACGGTCGGCGAGCGCAATTTTGTCTTTCTCAAAAAGCTGGCGGAGCTCTCGCCGAAAACACGTATCTACTCGAATTTATCGCCGTCGATGCTCAATTATCGGTGCGATGACGAGCCCGATGCGGTCATCGGCAACGACGCGATGTACTATCACAAAAACGTGCCGGGCGTCGGCTTTCAGGACGAGGCGCAGCCGTTCGGCTACCGCGGCGTGACGCTCCTGTTTGCGCAGCTCGATGCGGCAATGCAGGGGGCGGGCTGACATGGCGGACTGGAAGGCGAAGGAGTATTATACCGTGCAGCTTGACGGGATCCCGGTGGAGCGCCTCGCAGGATTCCTGCGCGGAACGCTTGGGCTCAGCGAGGAAACGGCGGTCAGATCGCAATTTTATACCAAAGAAGCGGGCGATCTTGCGTATTCGGATTCGTTCGATCTTGCGGCGTATTTTGCCGGCCGCGGCAGCGCATCCGTGCACATGAAAACCGTCTGCTTTGACCGCGCATACCGCGACGGCACCTGTGTGATCTGTTCGGACGGAACGGCTGCGGAACTGGAATGTGACATCGAGGAAAAGGATTTTGATACGCAGCGGGTTCCGGCGCTGGAAGCATGGCTGACGGAGCAGATACGGGAGGGAATAGCTGAATATGCGAGCATCAACTACACTTTCGATAATGCGCCGCTGTTTGAGATCAGGAAAGGAGACTTGTCATGAGCAGTCTGCTGACGCATCTTTCGCCGCTCGCGCCGGACGATTCCGGTGCCTGTGCGGTGCTCTACGAGCTGGGCGGCATCACGGTCATCTGCGACGCCGGCGGCTGCGCGGGCAATGTCTGCGGCTTTGACGAACCGCGCTGGCTCGAGAAAAAATCCGCGCTGTTCAGTGCCGGGCTCCGCGATATGGACGCGATCCTCGGGCGCGACAAGCTGCTGATCGACAAGCTCTGTCAGATCACGGAGCAGGTCCCCGCCGATTTTACGGCGATCGTCGGAACGCCCGTACCTGCGGTGATCGCGACCGATTTTCACGCGCTGCAGCGTATGGCCGAAAAGCGCACGGGACTGCCGTGCATCGTCATCCCGACGGATGGCACAAAGCATTATGATGTCGGCGCGGAACAGGCTTATCTTGCTGTATTTGAGCGCTTCGCAACAGAGCAATATCCGATCAAAAAGAACAAGGTCGGCATTCTCGGCGCGACGCCGCTCGATACCGGCTGTACCCATGCGAAGGATATCGTGCACGGGATGAATTATGACGAAATTGTCTGCTTCGGTCTGGACAGCGGGCTCGATGAGATCCGGCGGGCATCGGAGTGTTCCGTGATCCATGTGATCGCGCCGTCCGGCCTGAAAACCGCGAAGCTGCTGAAAGAACGCTTCGGAACACCCTATGTGATCCTGCCGCGGATACCGAATGAGATCCTGTCAGTCTGCCGCAAAACGGACATCAGTGACAAGCGCATTCTAATCGTGCATCAGCAATATGCTGCAAATCATCTGCGCGAGCTGCTGTACCCGCAGGAGGACTATCTCCCGCAGGCAGCGCAGATCGACTGCGCAACATGGTTCAAATTTGATAAGAGATGCGCGAATGAACACGATTTCCGGATCAAAGCAGAGCAAGATCTGCGCAATGCAGCGCAAGATTATGATATTATCATTGCCGACGGGATGTTCCGTCGGGCGGTGCCAGAGTTCAACGGCGAATGGATCAACTGGCCGCATTATGCGGTCTCAGGCTCGGAAGGAGCGGTGTTATGATACGGGAAGCAATGCGCGGCGACCTCGAAGGTCTGCTGCTGTTATACACGCATTTACATGAAAAATCGGTTCCTGCGGATACACCGGAGCGGGCTGTGCTCTGGGACAAAATCCTCAGCGACCCGGACTATCACATCATCGTCGCGGAGGAGGACGGCCTGATCGTGTCGTCCTGTGTCTGCGTGATCGTGCCGAACCTGACGCACGGGCTGCGGCCGTATGCGCTGATTGAGAACGTCGTGACGCATGCGGAATACAGAAAGCGCGGGCTGGCGAGTGCCTGTCTTGATTTTGCGCGGGAGCTTGCGAGAAAGCAAGATTGCTACAAAATCATGCTGATGACCGGCTCGAAGGAGGAGAGCACGCTGCGGTTTTACGAGCGTGCCGGCTACAGCCGCGGCGACAAAACCGCATTCAATCAATGGCTGTGACAGGCAGACAAGGAGGTGCGCAGTGACAGTCAGATATCAGATCTGCGGCATTGTGCAGGGGGTCGGGTTTCGTCCGTTTACTGCTGTAACAGCTGAGAAATTCGGCGTAACCGGTACCGTATCGAACAAGGGCTCCTATGTCGAGATCGTTGCGCAGGGAATGCCGGAAGCACTGCGGGATTTCGCGGAGGCGATCCGTCATACGCCGCCTGACCGTGCCGTGATTCTCAGCATGGAGGAGACGGAAATCCCGGATACAGAAGTAAAGCAATATCGTACATTTTCAATCATCGAAAGTGAAAAGGAATACGGTGATATTTTCGTGTCACCGGATATCGCAATATGCGACAAATGCAAAGCAGAACTGTTCGATCCGAAGAACCGCAGATATCTGCATCCGTTCATTAACTGTACGCAGTGCGGCCCGCGGCTGACGATTCTCGATACGATGCCGTATGACAGAGAACGCACGAGTATGCGCGATTTTCCGATGTGTCCGGAATGCGCGGCGGAGTATCATGATCCAGCGACAAGGCGCTACGATGCGCAGCCGAATTGCTGTAATCAATGCGGCCCGGAGCTGTACATCGTGAGCAAGAAAATCCATGGCGGTGACGCAGTCACGGCTGTTCGCAGGACGATCATGGCGGGGGGGATCGCGGCAGTCAAGGGCATCGGCGGTTTTCACCTCTGCTGCGACGCGAAAAATCCGGAGGCAGTCCGTCGGCTGCGGGAACGCAAACATCGGCCGATGAAGCCTTTTGCAATTATGTTGCGCGACATACAGACTGCCGAACGTGAATGTATCCTTGCGGAAGGTCAGCGTGAGATGCTCACCGGCTGGCAAAAGCCGATCCTGCTTTTGGAAAAACGCGAAAATATGTCAATTTGCGATGAGATCGCGCCGGACAACAGAACGGTTGGCGTTATGCTGCCGTATGCACCTGTGCAGCAGCTGCTGTTTGATTATCCGGACGATATTGCGATGACGGATTGTCTTGTCATGACCAGCGGCAATGCGCACGGCGCACCGATTTGTCGGGATGATGACGATGCGGTCAAAGAAATCGGCGGATTTTGCGATATAATCCTCTCGCATAATCGGAATATCTTGCTAAGAGCAGACGACTCTGTCTGTGACTGGCTTGACGGAAAGCCATATATGATCCGTCGTTCCCGCGGCTTCGCACCGCTCCCGGTCGCAATTCCGATTCGGGAGCACAAGCAAGTGCTTGCAATCGGCGGTGAGTTGAAAAATACTTTTTGTATAGCGAAGGGCGGGCTGCTCTATGCGTCGCCGTTTGTCGGAGACATGGCAGATATTCGCACAGTGCAGGCACTCCGAGAGTCCGTTAAACGAATGTGCGGTTTGCTGGAAACCGAACCTGAGGTCATTGTCTGCGATAAGCATCCGCTGTACAATACCGTCACCGTCGCAAAGGAAATTGCGAAGGAGCTGGGAATTCCAATGCTGCAGGTTCAGCATCATTATGCGCATATTCTGTCGTGCATGGCCGAAAACGGATGTACGGATCGTGTCATCGGCATCAGCATGGACGGAACCGGGTACGGCGATGACGGCACGATCTGGGGCGGCGAATTGCTGCTTTGTGATCCGCATAGATATATACGCGCAGGATATATTGAACCGTTTGTCCAGACCGGCGGCGATCTCTCAGCGAAAGAGGGATGGCGCATCGCCGCGGCTCTGCTGCGGGATGCTGACCCTGAAAATGCCGCTGACATTTGTGAGGATCTTGACATTTGTACTGCGCAGGAATACAAAGTCCTGAGCAATATGGCACGAATGGGCATCAACAGTGTGCGATCGACCAGCTGCGGAAGGCTTTTTGATGCGATTGCAGCAATTCTTGGGCTGCGGCGCAGTGTGACCTTCGAGGGAGAAGCCGCTGCTGCACTCATGTGCGAGGCGGAGCAATATGCATCGAAATGCGAGGATATGATGTGTCGGCTCCATACTGGGATTATTGAAAAAGACGGTGCTCTGATACCGGCCACAACTGCACTTGCTGCAGAAATCACGGTGAGCTACATGGCCGATCGCTGTCCCGAAAATCGCGCGTATCTGGCATACCAATTCCATGCTGCATTATCATCAATGATTCTGGACGTATGCATTAAAATCCGCGAAAGAACAGGCATATCAACATGTGCATTGAGCGGCGGCGTTTTTCAGAATCGTCTGATGACAATGCTCTGTGAGCGCAAACTGAAAGCAGCCGGCTTCCACGTGCTGCGCCACAGTCTTATCCCGCCGAATGACGGGGGCATTTGCATCGGCCAGGCAATGTACGGTGTTGTCCATGCCGGTTATTGATCGTTAATCCACAATATAAGCGTATATGCTTTCTGCATAATTACATGCAAAACATACGGTTTCTAACCGCAATATCATATAAAAGGAGAAGATTCAAATGTGTGTTGGATTATCTGCAAAAGTGGTCAGAGTTGAGGGCGGTACCGCACTGATCGACGCATCAGGTGCGCAGAGAGCCGTCAGCGCGGGCGTTCTTGACGACCTCGAACCCGGCGATTTTGTTATGGTCCACGCCGGCGTCGCAATCGCAAAAATAACCCAAAACGATGCCGAGGAAGCCGACGAAATCATGGAGGGGCTGCTGTGAACGAGAGCATGGCGCGTGCGCGGGACATCATCACCTCGTACAGCGGGCGGCCGCTGCGCATCATGGAAGTCTGCGGCACGCATACGCATGAAATTTTCCGCATCGGGCTGCGCAAGCTGCTGCCTGAACAGATCGACCTGATCTCCGGACCGGGCTGTCCGGTCTGCGTGACGGCGGTCGGATTTATCGACGAGGCGATCTGGCTTGCCCTCGAAAAACGATGTATCATCTGCACTTTCGGCGATCTGATCCGCGTCCCCGGAACCGAAATGAGCCTCGCCGGAGCGCGTGCAAAGGGCGGCGATATCCGGCCGGTTTACTCCCCTCTGGACGCGGTCGAGCTGGCGAAGGCGAATCCTGACCGGCAGGTCGTGTTCCTTGCTGTCGGGTTTGAGACGACGACGCCCTCGGCCTGTCTGGCCGCAAAGCAGGCGCGTGACGCCGGGCTCACGAATTTTTCGCTGCTGACTGCGAACAAAACGATGCCGAATGCTTATCAGGCGCTGGTCGGCTCAGCTGACGCATTCCTCTATCCGGGGCATGTCAACGCGATTACCGGTAACGCAACATGCTACAAATTATGTGAGGAGCAGGGCGTCTCCGGTGTCGTGGCCGGTTTTACCGCGAGCGAGCTGCTCACCGCTCTGGCCGTTACAATTAAGTTGCTCGAAAAGGGCGAACCGTTTTTCCGCAACTGCTATCCGCGCGTTGTGAAGGATGAGGGCAATCCTGCCGCAATTGCGCTGATGAACGAGGTTATGGAGCCCTGCGACAGTGAATGGCGCGGGCTTGGTATGATCCCTGGTTCTGGTATGAAGTTGCGGTCTGAATTTGCAGCGTATGATGCGCGTATCAAACATAATATGCCGGTTATTACGGGCAGGCCGAATCCTGCCTGCCGCTGCGGCGATGTGCTGCAGGGCAAGATCAGACCATGTGACTGCAAGGTGTTCGGCAAGGTCTGCACCCCGCTGCATCCGGTCGGCGCGTGCATGGTGTCCGATGAGGGCGCGTGTGCCGCGTACTATCAGTATTCCTGAGGTGATTTTTATGGAACCGCATGACTACATCGTCACGGATAGTCAGGGCGATTATGCTTATCTTGCGCAGACTGATTCGGACGCTTCCGAGCCGTTTCAGGTTGCGATGGCTCTGCTGCCGCCGGAGACCGATCTCGGGACTAAGCTCCGTGGTTTTATGGGCATGTTTGAGATCATCTGATAGAAAATGTATAACAAGATAATTTGAAAAGGAGTTCATGATCATGAGTGAACGGACTGTCACGCTTGCGCACGGCGCGGGCGGTACACAGACAAACGAGCTGATTGACAGCGTATTCAAGGCGCATTTTGCAAACCCGATGTTTACCGGCGATGACGCCGCGGTACTTCCGCAGCCGCAGGGCATGATTGCAACATCGACTGACGGATTCATCGTATCTCCGTGGAAATTCAACGGCGGCAACATCGGCAAGCTGTCGATCTGCGGCACGGTCAACGACCTCTCCTGTATGGGCGCAAAACCGCTCTATCTGACCTGCGCGTTTGTTATTGAGGAAGGCTTCTCCATGGACGCGCTCGAGGAAATTGCAGCAGCTATGGAGAAAACAGCCGCCGAAGTCGGCGTGCGCATTGTCGCGGGCGATACGAAGGTCGCCGGAAAAGGCCAGTGCGACGGCGTATTCATCACGACGACCGGCATCGGCGAGATCATGCCGCAGGCGCATACCTCCGGAACGCTCGCCAAACCCGGAGACGCGGTCATTGTCAGCGGAGACGTCGGGCGGCACGGTTGTACGATCTTGCTTGCACGTGATGACTTCGGTATCGAATCTGATGTGGACAGCGACTGCGCGCCGCTTTGGGGAACGGTCGAAAGCCTTTATCAGGTCACCGATCAGATTCATGTGATCCGTGATGCGACCCGCGGCGGCGTCGGCACGGTTTTGTACGAAATTGCGGGACAGAGCAGCGTCGGCATCCGTCTGGACGCAGCCAGCGTTCCGGTTGATCCGCGCGTCAAAGGCGTCTGCGGGATGCTCGGTCTGGAACCGCTGTACCTCGCCTGTGAAGGCCGCCTCGTGATCTTCGCGCCGCAGGAGCACGCAGCCGCGATCGTCGAACAGCTCCGCCGCGGCAAATATTCGCAGAACGCCGCGGTCATCGGCACGGTCACGGCCGAGAACCCCGGCAAGGTCATCATGGAGACCGAGATCGGCACGCAGACCGTTCTTCCCCAGCCGAAGGGCGAGCTGCTGCCGCGCATCTGCTGAGAAAGCACGCGTTTACGAAGAAAATAAGGCGTCGGCTTTGTGCCGGCGTCTTTTTTATTGTACAGCGGCAAGGCATCATTTCAAGATATCATTTCTAAGGGTGTGATATCTTGATGCCTTGATATGTTAAACTGTACAAATGCCAGTGTTATTTTTTGTTGATATCATCAAATGCTTGAAAGCTTCAGCGAGCAATAAAATCATATTTCATCGCTCTGTCAACCGTATCCCGCAGTCTGAACGGCGATGCTTGATCCATGAAAAAAGCTTGCGGATCAGCAAATCACAGGTTATTTTCCTGTCAGCATAAAAAAGCCTGCATATACACAGCATGTTTTTTCATTGCTTTTCTTTCCTGTTCTCAATGCGAAAGCCTGCCGGATCGTCCACGAAACAGCTGCTTTTGTTCAGTGCGTACAAATTCATACGCCTTCTTTTATGCATCTTAACATATCAAGGCATCAAGATATCATGTCTTTACGGATGATATCTTGGCATGATACCTTGGCATACAGAAAGGCGCCGACCGTTCCCGGCCGACGCCTGTTTCTTCCGTATGAAAGGCTGCATGTTACGATTCGTTGAACGCCTTGACCGCCTCGTAGCACATGAAAACGTCGATCTTGCTGACAACTTCCATCGGCGCGTGCATGGAGAGCACCGGCACGCCGACATCGACCGTGTCAATGTTCAGGTTCGCAAGATACGCCGCGACCGTACCGCCGCCGCCGATATCCACCTTGCCGAGCTCGCCGGTCTGCCAGATCACGCCCGCCTTGTCGAACAGGCTGCGCATTTTGCCGATGAACTCCGCGGACGCATCCGAGGAGCCGCTCTTGCCGCGTGCACCGGTATACTTCATCATGCAGACGCCGTAATTGAGATACGCGCAGTTCTTGCGGTCGTTGACGTCCGAGAAGGTCGGGTCATAGGCAGCGGTCACATCCGCGGACAGGCACTGCGACTGCGCAAAGACCGTATGCGCCTCCGTGCCGAATGCCGCCGCAAGATCCTTCATAAAATCATGGAAATACGCCGAGCAAAGACCCGTGTTGCCCTCGCTGCCGATCTCCTCCTTGTCGGTCAGGATCACGACGGCCGTATGCTGCGGGTGCTCGGTATCCAGCATCGCCGCAAGGGACGGATACGCACAGACGCGGTCGTCATGGCCGTAGGCGCCGATCATGCTGCGGTCAAAGCCGAGGTCACGCGCTCTGCCTGCCGGAACGACCTCCAGCTCCGCGGAGAGGAAATCCGCCTCGGTCATGCCGTATTTCTCGTTCAGGATCTGCATGATGCGCAGCTTGACCAGATCGCTGCCCTCGTCGCTGCGGAACGGTCTGGAGCCGATCAGCAGATTGAGCTCCTCGCCCTTGATGCCCTGCGCAAGCGGCCGCTTGACCTGCTCCGTTGCCAGATGCGGCAGCAGATCGGTCACGCAGAACACCGGGTCGTTCTCGTCCTCACCGACGGAAACGGTCACGGATGTGCCGTCCTGCTTCACGACGACGCCGTGCAGTGCCATCGGGATGACCGTCCACTGATACTTCTTGATGCCGCCGTAATAATGCGTTTTGAACAGCGCCAGCTCGGTTTCCTCGTAGAGCGGCTGCTGCTTGAGGTCAAGGCGGGGCGAATCAATATGCGCCGCGGAAAGCCGGATGCCGGATTCCAGCGGGTCGGTGCCGATGACCGCCGCGATGATCGCCTTGTTCCGGTTGACCTGATAAATTTTGTCGCCGGCCTGAACCGCGTCGCCGCGCTTCCATGCACGGAAGCCCTTTGCTTCGAGCAGCTCCTTCGCGTATGCGCACGCCTCGCGCTCGGTCTTGCCGCGGTCAAGGAAGGTCTTGTAGCCCTCGCAAAAATCGTCGCATTTTGCGATCTTCTCGTCATCGAGCAGCAGTGCTGCATTCTTTTTCTGCATCAGCAGCGATTCCTTCAGCTGCTTCAGCGCGTCCTTCTGTTCCATTTGGGATTCCTCCTTTGAAATATCGGTTTTCTGCGTATCAGCGTTCTGCTGACATCGCAGGGGATTCAGCAGGTTGATGACGGTCTCCCGCAGCGCCTCAGGGTCGCCGTTGTTTTCGATGACGGCATCGGAATGCGCACGGAAAAATTCCTCTGTATGCTGCGCGTTCATGCGCTGCTCGGCCTGATCTTCGGTGAGCGTATCGCGGGCAATGATGCGTGCCTTGCGGGATTCCCTGTCCGCCGTGACCGATATGACCATATTGCAGAAGCGGTCGAGCCCGCTCTCAAAAAGGGTCGGTGCATCGAGCAGAACCGTCCGGTTTCCGGCGGCCGTCAGTGCGGCGATCTGCTCCCGCACGGCTGCGGTGATATAGGGGTACATGACCGCGAGATAGCGCTGTTTTGCCTGCGTATCCGAAAAGATGAGCGCGGCAGTCGCTTTGCGGTCGAGCTGACCGTCCGGCTGCAGGATCCTGTTTCCGCAGACGTTTGCAAGTGCCCGCAGACAGGGATGTCCCGGCTGCACGACCTCCCGCGCAACGGCATCCGCATTGATGACGGCGATGCCCTGCTCCGCGAAAAGGCGGCTGACGGTCGTTTTGCCTGCGCCGGTCTGTCCGGTCAGGCCGATGAGAAAGCAATGTTCACGGAACAAACGATCCCCTCCTGTTCGGTTTCTATTATATCACAAATCGCAGGAAAATGCAATACGGGCGCGGAGCCCGCGCTGGCGATTCCCTCCGTGCGGGCAGTGCCCGCTGCCGTTTCCCTCCGGGCGCGGTTGGCGAAGCCGTCCCAACAATCTTTACCGCACGCCGCGTGGCGGCTTCTTTGGCATTATTTCTCCCAATCAATTCACGAATCAAGCTTCCTGTGAACTTTAGGAATTGCCTGCCCGGGCCCCGGGCCCGCCGCCATTTCCCTCCGGGGCGGGGAGCCCCCGCTGCCGATTCCCTTCGGGCGCGGTTGGCGAAGCTCTCCCAACATTCTGAACTGCACGCCGCGGGGCGGCTTCTTTGGCGTAAGTGCGCCCAATCAATTCACGAACAAAGTTTCCTGTGAATTTTCGGAATTGCCTGCCCTGTCGCAGCACACGCCGCGGGGCGGCTTCTAGGGCGTTTCTGCGCCCAATACTGAAGTTCGCCTCAGGTACAACGGGTCATGATAAAAGGACGCCGATCACAGCATCAGCGTCCTTTTGTGTTATACATAACGGTGTCTGGAGATACCTATTATGCTTTATGTCCGCCGACCTGTTCGTTGCGGGCGCGGGCGGTTGCGCCCTCTTTGAGGTTCATGCCTTTGAACACTGTGTTTTTTCCGTATTTGCTGCGGATTTCCAATATCGCCTCCTGCAGGTGCTGTTCGCGGATCTCCGCAGCCTGCTCCTGCTGCTGCCGCCGCCGGATCGCTTCGGTATCGTCAAACAGCCCGTACTGCACCGGCGGCGCCTCCTCCGCATCCGACGCGCAGATCACATGATTGACGGCGACATTCAGCCGCCGGACGAGCAGCGCCCTGTCAATGATGCGGTCAAACAGCTGCATGGCCGCCGCAATGATCCGCTTGGCCGATGCAGTATGCCGCCCGAGACTGACGGAGCCGTGCGCGGGCTTCGGCAGCAGCCTGCCGTAGCGGTCAGCCGACAGCACGCCGTCATAATGCGCCGGAATACCGGTGTGGTCGTAGCCGATATTCAGCACGAGCTGATCGGCCGCGAAGCCTTTGCACACAAGGTCGCAGACCAGCTGGTCGGTCATTTCGCGCACGATCAAGCGCGCTTTCTCCGGCGTGTAGGGCTCCGCCAGCACCTGCCCCTGTGAAAGACTGTGATTCTCCGGCCGGTAGGCTTTGATATCCGCCATGGTGCAGGGTTCCCAGCCCCATGCGTGGTCAATGAGCAGCTCCGCCTTGACGCCGAAAATCCGGAACAGCCTGTCCTCGCTGTGCAGGGATGCACGCGCAAGCTGCCCCATATTGCGGATGTACTCGTGTTCCAGCCGCCTTGCGGTGCCGCTGCCGATCTGCCAGAAATCGGTGAGCGGCTCGTGATCCCAGAGCAGGCGGCGGTAGGAGAGCTCGTCCAGCTCCGCGATGCGCACGCCGTCTTTGTCGGCGGGCATTTTTTTTGCAACGATATCCATTGCAATTTTCGCCAGATACAGATTGGTGCCGATGCCGGCGGTCGCGGTGATGCCGGTCTGCTTCAGCACATCGCGGATCATGCGGATTGCCAGCTCATGCGCCGTGCAGCGATAGGTTTCCAGATAATGCGTCACATCCATGAACACCTCATCGACAGAATACACATGGATATCTTCGGGCGCAATATACTTCAAATAGATCTGATAAATATCCGTGCTGACAGCCATATACCGCCGCATCTGCGGGGGCGCGACCAGATAGTCCAGCTCGAGCCGCGGGTCGGCGGCCAGCGCATCAGCCTGACAGGATTTTCCCGTAAACCGGTGCTCCGGTGCGCGGCTGCGGCGGCGTTCGTTTTCCTGCCGGACAATTTCGATCACCTCAAAGAGCCGCGGCCTGCCCGGTACGCCGATCGCTTTCAGGGACGGCGTGACCGCAAGGCAGATCGTTTTTTCGGTGCGGGTCGGGTCTGCGACGACCAGATTCGTGTTCAGCGGGTCAAGCCCCTGTTCGACGCATTCCACCGATGCATAAAAGGATTTCAGGTCAATGCAGATATACTGCGGCGTCATGATACCACCCCCGTTCACTCGTGAAAGAACATCTGTTCTACCTGTATTATAGCACAAATGTTCGGGGATGTCAAGCGGAAAATATTGCCGAACAGAAAAACCGCGCTGACACGGATATCAGCGCGGCTCATTTTTATGATTCGTCTGCGGCTTTGTGCGGTTTCTGCTTCCCTGCAAGGATGCTGATGACGGCCGACCAGCCGACCGGCCACAGCGAGAACAGGAACAGGATCAGATAGTCAACCTCTTTGTTGAAATCAACGGGTTTCATCAGATCGTGCCGGTCAAACCGGAGCCCTGCAAGAAAGCACAGTCCGGCGGCCGCCGCTGTTGAAAGTACATAGACAATGCCGGTATTCAGCTGCAGCTTTGCTTTCCGGTTCAGCAGCCGGATCAGTGCAAAATGGATGCCCGCAATCAGCAGAGAGCCGATGAGAATGCCGAGCCATGTTGTGATCCGCTCATGCGTGTGCATCAGGATCGCTTTGTATACAAACACGGTTTCCGCGAAGGTCAGACAGCTTAAAACGATAAACTGCGCAAGCCAAAGCAGTGCTTTTTTCATTGTGTTACCCCTCTGCCGCATCTTCCAGCAGCTGATCGAGATGCTTCATGATCTGTTCGCCGCGCTTCTCAAAAAACCGCCGTACCTGCTGTACTTCCTGCTGATAATTCCGCTCCGCCTGCGCACCGCCGAGCGAATCGCACCAGAAGCGGTTATAGGTCGCGGCCGTCATGTCGTGATACTGCGCTTCGAGTTTGTCGATCTCCGCATTGACGCGTTCGCTGCTGAAATCCTGCTCCGCGATCTGCGTGAAGGTCTCGCGGAACTGCTGCCGGAAACCTTCGTTTTTCAGTGCCGCTTTCAGCAGATCACCGATGAAATTGTCCTTTTTCATCAACTTTGCAAAGGTATTGTCCGAGGGCTTCGCCTCGCCGTAAATGTTCGTGCTGTATTCCGTATCGAACATGAGGAACCGCCATTTGCCGTCCGACCACGGATTCTCCGGGTCATAGACCTCCGACCGCCACATGCCCATATTGCTGGAATCCCAGTTCGCATTGTTGATGTAGATCTCGCTGCTGACATATTCCGCAAAGCCCTGCATGTCAATGACCGCGCAGAGCCTTTCGTATGCATCCTGATCGGAGAAATCGGTCTTGGTGATCTCCTCCCGGAGCTGCTGCCAGCTGTCGAATGCTTCCTCATCGCCCGTGTCAAGCTCCTCATTCTTGACGATGACGATATCCTTTTTGGAGATGCCGGTATGCGACGAAATATACGCAGCGTCGATCTTTTCGGTAATCTCATAATGCCCCCAGAACTCGCCGTTCAGGAACACGATGCACGGCTCCATGCCCTGCGTCAGGAAGCTGAATCCGGAAACAAGCGACTGATTCAGCTTGTCGCGGAAGCGCGTATAATAGGCGTCGTTGCCGGCATTGCGCAGCATGAACGAATCAAATGCGGTGATTGGGCTGCCGCCGGAACCGGTCACCTGACCGGAGAACAGGTCGCACTGCAGCTTGGACGCGCCGTACTGCTTCCGGAAATAAACATTCATGCTTTTCTGCGCGTAGGAGCGCGTGGCACCGCCGTGGATGCGGATGCCGGCGTTTTCCGCGGCGAGCTGTCTGCCGTCCGAAAAGATCTGGATCGCCGCCGGACGCTCCCAGTCTCTGCCCTTCTGTGTATAGTTGGCGGGCATGAAATAATCCGGCACGGAGGCGTCATAAGCATCGCCGTTTTTCCAGTCATCATGGCATTTTCCGAGGACATAGATGCCGGTTTCGTAATCGAACAGATTGTCCGCATCGGTCTGCAGGGAGACGATCTTCACATCCTGATAGAATTTCGCCTTATCTTTGAACCCGACGAAATAGGTCTGCGAGACGACAGGGCTCGGGATGCCGTCCGCGCTGACGGCGAATGCCCGCACGACGGCCGCCTTGTCCACGGGCTTATCCGGCGGTGTGACCGGCGGACTGAACATGCCGGTCGGTGCAATGTCCGTTTCCATGCTGATCGTGTTCGGCTCGGCGGAGCGGTCAGCGATCTCGATCGGCGCGGTATAGCGGATGCTGTTGACGGTCGGTGTGCTGCCGTCCAGTGTGTAGAAAATTGCGGCGCCGTCCGCTGCGGAGAGCGTCAGCGAAAAGGGCGCGTCACAGAATCCGCCCTCTGCGGAAAAGACAGGCGGCGTGAAGTCCGCGGGCACATCCTGCACGGTGACGGGCGCGGGCGCCGGGGCAGGGGAGGCGGTCGTCTGTACGGCGGCACTGTCGGGGGTGCTTTCCGTTTGTGTTTTCGCGCAGCCGGTCAGTGCGAGGCTCCCCGCAAGCAGCAGCGCGGTCAGGCTATATTTACGGTTCATGATGATTCTCCTGTGTTTGCGGCAAAATCGGTTTGATAACGCTATTATAGCAGATTATGCAAGAAATTGCAATGGGAGCAGTGAGGAAAAATTTTGATTTACGCTTCCGGGGTGATAAAACGGCGGCGGGTTCTACCCGCTGGCAGATTGTGCAAGAAATTGCAATGGGAGAAAGAAAAATCGTGAACAGCGGCTGCCGTTCACGATTCAATATTCTCTATTCACTTTTCATCGGTACCGTGTGTTCCATGAATACTTCCTCATACTGCGGCACTGTATAGGTCTCGGCTTCCCATGCCGGAGCCGGTGCCGAGGATACAAAGGTACCGGTCTGCTCCGGCATATCCGGGGCGGCGGGCGCGGTGTCGGTTGCAGCATAAGCAAGGATGCTGCCGGTCATGGCCGTCAGAATGACCGCTGCGGCGGTGATGAACAGGAACCGTCTTTTTCTGCCGCCGGACAGGATCGCCTGCAGACGGGCTTTCAGCATCTCCTTGCTGCCGGAGAAGCTGGTCGCGACGGTCAGATCGGAATGGAGCCCGGAACGGCGTATCGCTGCGTGCAGGATCGACCTGCAGTAAATGTTCGCAGATTCAGCGGTTTCATTCTGCATGACCGCCTCGTCACAGGCGAGCTCGCAGTCCTGCTCCGTTTGCTGCATCAGCAGCGGCATCAGCGGATTGAACCAGTGGATCACGCGGCAGCCGATCCACAGGAGCTTGCAGAACAGATCGCCGCGGCGGTAATGACAGAGCTCGTGCTTGAGGATCAGCCGCAGCTCCGCCGGATCAAATTCCTGCTCCGGCAGCAGAATGCAGGGGTGCAGGATGCCTGTCAGCATCGGCGTCTGAATGACCGGAACGGTATAGACCGGAATATGCTCCGTGATGCAGAGCTCGCTGCAGAGCAGATCGGAAAGATACTGCACGGGTGCGTCTGCAGGTCTGCGCAGCCGGGTGATGCTCCGGCTGAACTGCTCCTGCCGGCTGACGATTCTGACCGTGCAGATCACGGCACCGGCCAGCCAGATCACGAACAGCAGCACGAACTGCTCCGACGGGAAAAACGACGGCGACAGCCCGCGGTTTTCATACTGCACGACGGTCGCGACGGCTCCGGCGGGGTGCGGCTTGAACGGGATCAGATATCCGATGCCGATGATCCACCAGAGCAGGCATCGCCCCGATGCGGACTGTTTCCTCTGCAGCCTGCGCGAGATGAGCAAAGCGGCGGCCGCGATCAGGCTCATGGCGACCGTGCAGATCAGAATGCCCTGAATCAGGTATAACAGGAAATATTCGTTCAGGATCTCACGGAGAAAATGACGGATCATGCGGTAGATACTCATTGTTTGCTCCTTTCGTCCAGCCAGCTCTGCAGCTCGGCAATGTCCGCGGCGGTCAGGTCGTCGGTATCGCAGAGTGCCTTGACCAGTCCCGTGAAGCGTCCGCCGGAAAACCGCTGCCGGAAGCTGCTTGCTTCGATCTGCAGATAGTCCTGCTGCGGGATCAGAACGTAGTATTCGCGTTCCTTTCCGTGCTTTTCCGAGCGCAGAAACGCTTTCTGCTCCAGCCGCGTGAGCATCGTCAGGATCGTCTGCGGCTTCCAGTCTTTGGCGGGCAGCGTCATGCGCAGGCGTTCGGTGACCATGGCCGAGGTGACCGGCTCCTGCATTTGCCAGATCGCCTTCATGATCTCAAATTCGGCGTCCGGCAGTTTTTTCTGCTCCATATCATAGCCCCCTTTTTGTATTCTACAGTTGTAGTTGACTGTATTATACTACATTTGTAGTGAATTGTCAAGGGGTATGAGAAATTTTTTTGATGCGGGAATACCGGTGCAAAAAAATCGCTGCAGGCGGTACTGCAGCGATTCTGATATTCAGTTCAGTTCGATCTCCCAGCCGCCCGCCAGATACCGGCGGAGAATCACAACGTCCTTCAGATCGAAGGAGCCGTCCTTGTTGATGTCCGCGGCGGTTTCGTTCAGCGTGACGTCCCAGCCGGCCAGTGCGCGGCGCATGAATCCGATATCCTTCAGATCGACCGAATCATCGTCATTGACATCTCCGTATCGGATGACGCCCATTTGATCGAGTGCTTTGAACCGGTAACCGTATTTTTTCGCGTATGCTTCGGCAGTCGAGCCTGAATAACCCAGAATGCGGCCGCGGTATCCCTGATCCGGTCTGACCAAGCCGCCGTGATTGAATGTAAGGCTGCTGTCAGCGATCCTGCACGCCGGATTCATGATCGTAACAGACTGTAAATCAGAACACTCCGCAAACGCATAGTTACCGATGCTTTCAACGGATTCCGGCAGAACCACTGTTTTCAGGGCATAACAATTTACACACGCATAGGCTCCGATGCTTTTGACAGACGCCGGAAGTTCCAGTTCCTCAATGCCTCTGCACTCCTCCAGCGCGCCCTTCTCTATAGAAACGACCGTATCGGGAATTGTCAGTTTTTTGAAATACACAAAGGCAGTTCCGCCGCTGAACGTACTGGAGTATCCGTTTCCGAGGATGGTCACAGGGACATTCTGAACATGGCTCGGAATCACAATATCCTCATCAACCTTCACAACCGACCGTACAAGCACGGCATGGTCGGGATAGACACGGAAATTCAGGTTCCCCTCTTTGACTTCCTCATATTGTGCAGATGCAGGTTCGGTCGTTGTGGTGACCGTTGCAGTTGTTTCTGTCACGGCTGTCGTGACCGGCGTAAAGGGAAACGGACAGGCTCCGAGCGATTCAAACTGCAGACCGTGTTCGTTTGCATAAGCTTCCGCCGTTGAGCCGTCATAGCCGCAGATTTCTGTTGCAGGGTTGACGAATGCACCATCACTTATAATGCATTCCGGATTCAGAATGGTAATGCGTCCCATAAAAAATGCATACGCTTCAATCTTTTTCGTCTTTACAGGAATTGTAATGTCTGATGTGCCGCCACAGAAGAAAAATGCCTGTACTCCGATATATGTCAGATCGGAAGGAAGTGTCAGATCCGTCAGATTTTCACAGTGCAAAAAAGCATCGCTGCCTATCACGGAAACACTGTCCGGAATTTTGATGCCGGTTATATTTTGACACCACGAAAATGCACCTTCATTGATCGCTGTAACAGGCATTCCGTAGATTTCCGGGAGAATCTCGATTTCTCCGGTATAGTCCCGGTCGGATATGCCGCAGACCTCTCCCAGCTCATTATATGCGATCAGTCCGGCTTCATCCCATATCCATTCGGCGGTTTCTTCCCCGGATTCCTCATCCGCAAACGCAGTTGTCACCGCGGAGATTCCCGTAAACGCCAGACACCCCGCGCAAAGCATGGCAAGCATTCGTGTTGCCTTCATTCTCAACACCCTTTCAACAAAGATCCGGCATTTTCATACCGCTGTGGAAATTATAAGTCAAAAAATAATAAAATGCAAGCAATTCCGTAACAAATCGGCACATCCCACAAAACAGACTGCGCTCTGCTGTTGATTTTGCCGAATCCGGACGGGCGCGGCCTGCGACAAAATCCGACAATCTGTATGATGCACCGGCGGCCTGATACGCAAGATGTCCGCTGAAATATCGGCGGTCTGCCCCGTTTTCGGCAGGACTGTATCCGCTTTTTGTCCAATCGAATGAAAATGCAGCAAACAGGTTCCTTTTCTGCTCTGAATGTGGTATAATACAGCATGGAGCGCAGGAATGCGCTCTGTTTTCTCCCATCATTTTTCCAAACAATGCAGCATTCAGTCGCAGTAAACATTACAGAAAGGAAATCAGTATGTACACACAGGATCAGATCATTACAGCCATGCCCGCAGCGGGGTATACAGTCGTGCTCGGAGCCGCCGGAAGCGGCAAGACGGCTGCCGCCCTGAAACGGGCTGCTTTTTTTGCCGCAAAGCCGGAGCACCCGCGGGTCCTGCTCGTCACATGGAACCGGCTGCTCGCGTCGCAGCTGCTGACGCAGTCCGCAAAGGAGACGCTGCCGCGCCGCCTGACCGTGGAGGGCTTTCCGGATTTTGCACTGCGCAGCCTGAAATATTACGGCGCGATCGCAGGCACCGGGCGCATTCTGGACGCGCACCGCAGAGCGGCCATGATCCGGCAGGCTTTGCAGAAATGTCAGGCGGCACATCCGGAGGAGCCGCTTTTTTTCATGCCCCCGCAGTTTTATGACGAGGAGATCCGCATTATGCAGCAGACCGATCTTTGCTACGGCACACACGCCGCGGACGACAGCGGTTCGGGTTATCAGAAGCGGCTGCGGAAATGCACCGAGGAGGTTCGCCGGAATTATCAGGAGATGCGAACATTCGGGGGCTGGCGGTTCGATGCGGAGGATCTGCCTGCGCTGCTCTGCCGGGCGGCGTCCGGGACAAAAACGCCGCTTCGCTATCAGCATATCATCGCAGACGACGCGCAGGATTTCTCACCGGCGATGCTTCAGGCGCTTTTCGGCGCGCTTGCTCCGGAGGGCTCCATGACGCTGTTTGCCGATCCGGCGCAGCGCATCACCGGCAGCCGCTATCACTGGCAGGACGCCGGACTGCCGGTCGGGGCGGTGCATGAGCTTTCAGGGAGCCGCATGTTTCCTGCGGATATCCGGCATTTTCTTGCGGCGATCCGCAGCGGGGATGAGACGGCAGAGCTGGCTGTCCGGCTGAGCCGCAGTGCGCCTGCGGCCGTTCTGTGCAGAAGCACAAAGGATCTGCTGCGCGTCCGGGAGCAGCTGCTGAAAACCGGGCATGAAAGTGTCATTCTGCACGGAGACACCGCGGCGGGTGTGCGGGAACCTGCGGTTTATCTCAGCACGTACCGCGACGCGCGCGGTCTGGAATTTGCGCACGTTCTGCTGCCGTTTCTCTCCGCGGAGAAGCTGCCGCATCCGGCGGCACTGCTGCGTGCAAGGACTGCCGCGGAGGCGGTCGCAAACGAGCGCAGTCTGTTTTACTGTGCGGCATCGCGGGCGGCGGAATCGCTGCATCTTTCGGCATCCGGTGTGCCCTCGCAGATGCTGCCGGAGGGGGTTCGCGCGCTCGAAGTAATAAGTGAATCATGAATAACGAAGAGTGAATAACGGCGGTGTGCCCTTCGGGCAAATCTGAAATATTATTCACTCTTCACTTTTCACTATTCGTTTTTCACTATAAATATAGGGGAGCAGTAACGCCAAAGAAGCCGCTTCGCGGCGTGTACCGCGATTGCTGGGGGAGCTTTGCTCACCGCACCCTGAGGGAAATGCCCGCGGGGGCTCCCCGCCCCGGAGGGAAACGGCTGTCGGCCTGCCGACCGGGGGCCCCCGCTGGGAGAAGTGACCTATCAGAAGCCGCAGCGTGTACCCCTCCGTCAGCTAACGCTGACACCTCCCCTTTCATGGGAGGCTTGGGAAAAGCTTTTACATTGGGAGCAGTAACGCCAAAGAAGCCGCTTTAGCGGCGTGCAGTTCAGACTGTTGGGAGCGTCCGGCTAACCGCCCCCGGAGGGAATCGCCAGCGCGGGCTCCGCGCCGCTTGCATTATCCATTTAATTTTGTTATAATGCCTGTAAGGTTTGGCACACGGTTTCTGTCATATAGGGTGAAAGGGGGCGGACAGCATGAAGGACAGCGAGATCATTCGCGGATTAGAGCAGCGGGAGGAATCCGCGCTCCGCGGGATCACGGCGTCATACGGCAGTCTCGGCCGGCAGATCGCCATGCGGATTTTAGGCAGCGCAGAGGATACCGAGGAATGCCTGAACGACGCGCTGCTGCGGCTTTGGAACAGCATTCCGCCTGCAAAGCCGAAATATCTGAAAGCATATTATTCTGCGGTCGTCCGGAACACCGCGCTCAACCGTTACGCTTATGACAATGCGGAAAAGCGCGGCGCGGCGGAGGTGTCCCTCGTGCTGGACGAGCTGGCCGAGGTACTCGCGGACGGGCAGGATGTGCAGGCGCAGGCGGAGGCCTCGATGCTGGAGGAAAGCATCCGGCATTTTCTCCGGAAGCAGAATCCCATGCAGCAGAACATTTTTATGCAGCGGTACTTTTATATGATGACGGGTCCGGAGATCGCAGCGGGGCTCGGCATCACCGAAAACCGCGTCACGGTGACGCTGCACCGGATGCGGCAGAAGCTGCGGGAGCATCTGAAAAAGGAGGCGTTCTTATGAAACTGACGGAAATGCAGCTCTTGCAGGCGATCGGTCAGGCAGACGAGAAAACGGTCAACAGAACGGCACCGCGTCAGCCCGAAGAAACGGGCAGGCTCCCGATCCGCATCCGCCGCAGAGCACTGGAAATGATCGCAGTCTGTGCGGCACTCTGCATCTTTGTCGGCGGCGGGTTCCTGATCCGGAACCTGTACCGCGCACAGAATCCGGTGATGCCGTACTCGGACGAGGAAACGGCTGCGCTGGATGTGCTCGAACGGTTCTTTGCAGCCTGCAAAAAGGGCGATCAGCAGAAAATGCGGGAGCTTTCGCTGATGGAGACCGTCTGCGATGTGATTAATGAAAATGATCCGGAGCAGATCGAATCGACGGTGCAGGAGTATCTGGATGCGTTCGCCTGTGTCTCCGGGTATCAGATCGATTCTGTCCGTGATGCGACAGATTCACTCGAAAGCGCAAGAATCATTGAAAATGAGCTGTGCGAGTATTATGCCTATCTGTTTGAAGAAAAGGGAAAACATGCAGAGGCGGAAAAAATGCGCGGCATGACGCCCGCAAAGGATTTTTACAGCCGCGCAGACCGCTTGCTTGTCGTTACGGTCAGGATCTCCGGCACGGATCCGGAGTGGAATTCTTTCCCGGAGGAGGACTGGGAGCTGCAGGTCATCCGCTATGACGGAACATGGTATGTGCAGCCGATCGAGATGATCATGCCGTATTTGGGCGAAGAAAAAAGGCAGAAGCTGAATGAATACCGTGCCAATGACCCGAATTATCACGGGGATGCGGAGCTGACCGTTCCGGCGGAGGATGAGAATCTGACACCGGAGGACAGGGAAGCCAAAGCAGCGATCACCGCGTTTCTGGAGCTTTGCATGACCGGTGATGCCGATGCGATCCGGAAGGGCTGTCTGCTGGATCGGCAGCTGTCGCTGATGTGTCCGGACGGCACGGAGCAAACCGGACTGCAGGTGCTCTGGGAAGAAATACCGGAGGCGGAATGGGAGCAGCGCGTGATGAACGGCATTCTCAATTACACGTTTCAGTTTGAATATCAGGCTGAATTGGCGGATGCAGAGGGAATCCTGGACAGAGCGCTTGCAGAAGCCGCGTCCGCTGTCTATTATGATGCGTGGCGGCTGGAACAGGCGCGGAAGCACAACGAAGCTATGGAACGGCTTTCCGATGACCCGCTGACATTCTTCCTGCAGGAGTTCGACAGCGCGAGATATGCCGTTGTCAACGTGCAGACGATGATTTCCGGGAAGCCGAAGATGTTTGCGGTGCAGATCGTTGTCGGTCATAATCAGGACGGCTGGAAGGTCATGCCCTGTCTGCTGTGGCGGACGGAGACGGAGAATCTGAGCGATGAGGAACGCGCCGAGCTGGATGAGTTTATCCGCAGCGTGAAGAATCTGCCGGAAAGCGACCTGCCTGCATACGAAAACAATGCAAAATGGAAAACATGGAGCACAGCCGCGACCAAGAAGGCAGAGCAGCATTTCAGCGGCGGCGGGATCAAAGCGGGACTGCCGGTCATCGAACTGACCGAAGCAAAGCTGCCGCCTGCGGGCGGGACAGCACTGAGTCTGCTGGTCGGTCCGGAACACAGTGTTCCGTATACCGTGTCCTTTGACTTCCGGATGCCGGATGCATCGCCGGGCGTGCTCAATTTCGTGACCTGTTACGGCGCAAACACCGTGCCGGACGACGAGCCCTACGGCGAACAGCAGTACTGGTACAAGCTGCAGCCGAACGGCATGATCTCCTATGAGACATCCTTCGGGCACGGCTCCGAGGAGATCCGCAGCTTTTTGGAGAAGAATGCATCAGGGCAGTGCTTTGATCCGAAGAAGTGGAACACGATGACGCTGAAAACGACCGAAACCGGCACGGAGGTCTTTATCAACGGCGTGTTCGCCGCGTCCCTGCCCGACCCGAACGGAATGCGCAGCGACTTGACCGGACGGCTGGCACTGGACGGCGCAAAGGGTATGATGTTCCGGCATTTTGTGTTTGAGGACGGGATTTCATAACATAAAAAAACGGACAGCAGGAGATAGCTTCAGCTGTCCGCTTTTTCTGCAACAAATTTCAGATTTTGTCTTGACAAAGCAAAAAATCCTTGTTATACTAATTACATAAGCAATGTATGGATCCCGCTTTATCACCGCAGAATTGGTTTGCGCGAGAAATCCGCCGGGGATCATTCAGGACATCAGTGTGCATCTGCTCCGGAAGGCCGGAAAGCTCGTGAGAACGGAAAGGACGTCCCGATGAAACAACTGATTGCGATGCTTGCCGCAGGAACCCTGCTTCTTTGTACAGCCTGCGGACAGAATGAGGCTGCATTTGAAACGAAAGAGCCGCAGGCACTGAGAGCCGCGGTGACGGTACCGGCAGAGGAACCGGTCACACAGGCGCAGCAGACAACTGCTGCAGCCGAAGAACAGACGGCGGTCATCCCTGCAGTGACGGCGGAAACTGTTCCGGAGCTGACGGAGCCGCCGGTGACAACAGCTGCGGGAACAAAACCGGCCGCGGCAAAGCCCGCCGCGCAAAAACAGGCTGCTGTCAGTCCGTCAGCCGGTGCTGCGGAAACGCCTGTCAGCGATGCGCAGCCGCAGACCGAACCGGATGCGCCGCAGGCGGATGCACCTGCAGAGGAACCGGTTACGCAGACGGAGCCGGAGGACTCGGATACACCGGCGGAAACCGCGGTGACGGTCATCACAACGGCAGCGGCGAAGAAGACCTCCGCGACGACTGCGGCTTCTTCTGCAGCGGCCGCTGCTCCGGAAACTGCGGCGGCTTCCGTGACGACGGCTGCGGCGGTACCGGTGATCACGCGGGAAAAGCCGGCAGTCGATACCGCGGCACTGGATAAGCTTGTGAAGCAGTATGCCCGCGGCTGTGCCGTGGAGCTGTACAGTCTGGAAGGCACCGTGCTTTATGCACACCGCGCGAATACGCTGATCTCCGGCGCAAGCCTCATCAAGCTGCCGTATGTGTATTATTGCTGCACGCAGATCGAAGCGGGCACAGCTAAGCTGACCGACACAATGACCTATACGGCGAGCTTTGCGCAGGGCGGCAGCGGAATCCTGCGGAACAAATCCTACGGAACGAAATATACGCTTGCCCAGCTGATGGATTACGCGCTGCGCTATTCCGACAACACGGCATACTATATGCTGGTCACGAAGTTCGGGGCAAAGGGCTTCAATCAGATGGTCAAAGACTGGGGCTATCAGAATATCAGCATTTCCGTTTCCTCGCGGTTTCCGGCGCTGACGGCGGCGTTCATGACCGATGCGGCGGATGTATGCGCAGCGCAATGCGGGCGAATGCTGGGCGAATGCATGGCACGCGCTGGTCAGCTCCGAGCGCAGCTATACGAGAGCGATCATCGGCGGGACGGATGAGATCGCCGTGAAATACGGCAGCATCCCCGATCACTATCACGAAACGGTTTTGGTCAACTGCGGGCAGCCGTATATTCTGGTGATCCTGAGCGGTGCCGTCAACTACAATGCGGATGTGAAATTCGTGCAGAATGTGGCTGCGGCGGCGAAAAAGATCGCGGTGCAGTATAACGGGCAGTAAACGGTTTTTTCTGAATACGGCAACGCGGCACAGGGCTTTTTGCAGTCCTGTGCCGCGTTTTCTGCCGTGTTCCGTGCATAAAAAATCTCCCCGCATTGCGGAGAGATCCTTTTCTGAGTCGAGGTGACAGGACTTGAACAGGACGCCAAGACAGAAAATGTAAGTTAAACAAACTCATTTTACCATACATTATGGGAAAAGTCAAGGTGTTGTTTGAAAAAGCATCCATATCAATCTGAGTATATTGGGTTGGTATGGATGCTTTTTTGTCATTATGCTATATAATATATGTGTCCGCAGGACTACTATATCATAAGGAGCATTCAAATGACAGTGAAAAAGCCTGATATTACCCCTGATTTAGATGTATTGGAATATATGCGCTCGCTCACGCCTATTCAAGACAAGAAATATGAGTGTGTGACTGTGGCTGATTGGACGGTATGTTGGTTGTTACATTACAGCAATAACCTGAAAGATTCCACAAAACTGGAATATCAAAAAACTATTGATCAGCATATTAACCGAGTTCTAGGTAAAGTAAAGTTAAATGAACTGTCGCACGAGGATGTCCAGCTGTTTATTAATAGCCTAAACATGGGTATTGGGATTGAAAATGAGTTAAGTCCAAAAAGTATTAAGAATATACACGGTGTCCTTCATAGTTGCTTAAAAGCTGCTGTTGACTTTGGATATATCACAGCAAATCCGGCTGATAAAATTCGTTTGCCGAAGAAAAACACTCCAGAAGTACAACATCTAGAACCGGATATTTTACATGATTTCTTTGATGCTATTTGCGATCACCCCAAAAAGCTGCTTTTTACTGTGTCTATCTTTACGGGAATGCGCGAAGGAGAAATCCTTGCTTTGACATGGGATTGCATCCGGTTCGAAATCGGAGAAATCTATCTATATCGGCAGCTTTCAAATAAGAATGCCGATAAAGAATACAGATTTACTTCTCTAAAAAATGGAAAGACAAGAATCTTGCGTCCCGCTCCGTTTATTATTAAGCTGTTAATACGATGAAATCAAGCGAAGATGAACTTATGAACAGAATTAGAGCGCGGCTCATTCGCAATGGAAGCGGGAAAGCAATCGGAAAATTACAAGTTAAGCTGGCCGAATCCGAAAAGCACATCCAATCGTTGGAAGCGAAATTTGAGAAGAAAAGAAAGAAGTGACAGAAATGGAACAATATAGTGTCAGCTTGACGCTTGGCAAAGGTAACGTTCCGCATGGCGGAAACATCGAGCATAATAACAGAGCATTTCTTGCTCATAATGTAAACGATGTAAGATCGCCCTTGAATATTTGTTTCACAAGTAAAGACATCGAAGATACTTATCATCAGTTGTTCGATGCCGCTTTAGCCAAGTATAACGAAAAGCAAAAGCAACCATGCAGACGTATTAAAGATTATTATGACCATATCGCTTCCGGAAAAAGAGAGTCTTCGTTCTATGAAGTGATTGTTCAGTTCGGTGATAGCATAACTGCACCTGTAGGTTCAAAACGCGGAGAGGTCGCAAAACAAATGCTGACAGATTATATGAAAGGGTTTCAGGAACGAAATCCTAATCTTCATGTCTTCAATGCGACACTTCACTTGGACGAAGCAAGCCCGCATCTTCACATCGACTTTGTTCCTTATTATACGAAAGGTCGAAAGAATGGTCTTGAAAAAGGTGTGTCAATGAAAGCTGCATTAGAGGAAATGGGATACCGAGCGAAAGGACTAAAAGAGAATCAATTAGTGTTATGGGAACAGTCTGAGAAAAAAATAATGGATCAGATTCTTAAAGCACATGGGTGTACTCGTGAAGATAAACATGTGAAACATAAGCACATGAGCGTGGAAAACTACAAAGCAATGATGAATAAAAAGAGGATGATTCAAAATGCAAGAGCAAGGCTTGGACTGTTGACCGGAGAGAATCAGACGAAGCAAAGTCTTCAAGCTCAACTGGTTGCTGCCAAAGAACGTGTAAAGAATCTGGAAGCAGAAAAGAAATCTCCATACGCTTGCTTCTACTATTCATCAGCTGACAAGCAAGCGTTCGTGCAGGACGCGCTGCGGAAAGAGGGCATCCGATTCCGTGAAACAGATAATGGCTTTGAAGCACAGGAATGCTACACAAGACGTATTCGGGAGATCGAGAAGACCTATCAGGCTCCTGATTCTTCGATTCGCAATCAGCTCCGGGATGATATTGACAGCTTTCTGTATCAATCCAAAAGTTTTGATGAGTTTCTCAAAAAAATGCAGGAAGCCAAGTATGAAGTCAAGCAAGGAAAGTACATCTCTGTTAAGCCGCCTTACGGTCAGAGGTTTATTCGTTTGAAGTCGCTCGGAGATTTTTATGATGAGCTATCGCTTAAAAACAGAATGAAGAAAAAACTGCGTTTCGAGAAACGACTTGACGAAAAGATCAAGGAGCTTGAAACTGCAAAGGCTCCGAATCTTTGCGTGCTCCAAGAAGTTCGCCATTATATTGCAGTCGTGCATAAAGGTGACTTGCCTATCCGAAAAAAAGATAAGGCTTCACCGTATAGCTGGGCAAACGATCAGGAGCTTGACAAGCTGCTGATGCTGAACAATATGCTCAATCAGGGCATGGACGCTGCCGCGATCCGGAAGAAAGCCGAAGCATTGGAAGCGTCCGCACAAAAAAAAGGCGCAGCACTTGCTGCTGCCGAAAACGATCTCCGTCAATATCTCGAAATGAAAGAGAAGATCGAAATTGTCTTCGAGAAGAAAACTGGCGCATTCACTCTGGAACAGGCGAAAGCAGCCGTTCGCATGTATCCGGATATCAATGCATCGAATTATCGGAATATTGAAAAGGTCATTGAGCCTGCGCAGGAACAGGTGCAGAAACTTTCCGCAGAGCATCAGGCAATCCGTGCGGAACTGAAAGAAGTCACTGACGCTTTAAGCGTGATCGAGAAGGCAACGAATCACACCTTTGTTCAACACTTGCTTGCGGATCAGCGTCGTGTTGCCGCTTCGGAACTGCTTATGAACGGCATCTATTCAGGAGAATCGCTATGAAAAAGAATTACTCCGCACTCTCAGTAAAGCTACTTGCGATTATTGCTATGACGGTCGATCACATTGCTGTGGTCTTCGTTCCGCCAAGCAGTATGCTTTACTACTTCATGCGGATGTTCGGTCGGCTGACCGCGCCGATCATGGCGTATTTTATCGCAGAAGGTTTCCGGCATACGCGCAGTCGAAAAAAGTATCTTCTTCGGCTTGCTGTATTTGGTCTGATCTCGCAGCCATTTTATTTCACCGTCTTCTTCGGAAAAATACCGGATAGTCCGCAGAACTTCATCGGGAACTGGAACGTCATGGTATCGCTGGCAATCGCACTGCTCACTTTGATCGTACTGGAATCCGGCATACCGGAAACGCCGCGTCTGATACTCGTTGCCGTCTGCATTTCGCTCGGACACTTTTCTGACTGGTCGCTGATGATCCCGGTGTGGACCGTAATCTTCTACATCTTCCGGAATGATTTTCGGAAGATGGCAATCCTTTTTGCAGTCGCTTCGGTTGTGCTGCAAACGATAATCTTCGCCAAGAGCTATGACAGTTTTCTTATGTTTACATACCATTACGGAACGCTGTTTGCCCTGGTCCCGATCTGGAAATACAACGGAGAACATGGCAGCGTCCGACACAAAAAGCTGCAACGCTGGTTCTTCTATGTGTACTATCCCGTGCACATGGCGGTATTATTGCTTATTCAAGCCTTGATCGAATGATAGTCGTTCATATGAACTTGACAAATATTATTATTTTCGTTATAATTGAAGACAAAGAAGTATTTTTCCATGGAGGGATGTAATCTTGAACCTCGATCAGTTATTAAAGCTTGAAGGCATCACAGACTATTACATTCTCTGGTATGGTGCTGAGATTGCAGACCAGTATATGAACGATAGTGGATTGCTAAAGGGTACTGTTGATCTACAAAAAGGAAAACCAAAGACTGAAGAACGGATTTATATTTTTTTATCAGGGATTGATAAGAAAACATGTCGTTATCGTTTCGCTGGCAAGTTGCATCCCATCGATAATAACACGATTTATTCTTTTAAACGAGTCAATATACAGCTTGACGATTATGCAGGAAGACTTGTTCTTCGAAGAGAAAACGGATTTAGTTTATATAATAGTGCTACCACCGGAAAGGACTTTATTGTCGAAGAGATTTGGGGAAAAGAGCTTCACAGAACAGTTCGTCCTTTTATTGACTATGATTCCGTTGAGTTATCATTTGATGAATTGAAAGAGGTTATAGAAGGTCATTATTCGGATTATTTCAAAGCCCTTTCCTCAGTCAAAGGCATATACATGATTGTTGACGGAAATACAGGAAAGCTGTATATCGGAAGTGCTTATGGTTCGGATGGAATTTGGGGGCGATGGAACTCCTATGTCAACACCTTTCATGGTGGTAACTTTGAACTAGAAGAGCTCTATCTCGATCATGGTGAAGAGTATTTTCTAAAATTCAAATACATCATTTTGCAGATTTTACCTTTCAAGATATCAGATAAAGAAATAATAGAAATTGAAGCGAAATACAAAAACAGATTCTTAACCAGAGAGTTTGGATTGAATTCAAATTAACTGGTTTGGATATAGAAGAATCATTATGGAGGTATCACCTATGCCAAGCAGAAAGAAAACTGAAATCGCACCTGTTGCCGAAGCCACCGTAGCAATCGCAGCAGAAACCGTCACGGAAATTGCCGCAGAAGCTCCTGACGAGAAACCGGTAAAGAAACCGGCGGCAAAGAAAGCCGCTCCTGCAAAGAAGCCTGCCACTAAAACAACAAAGGCAGCAGCACCGAAAGAAACCGTCAAGATTCAGTTCGGCGCAGACGAGTATGACTACGCGGAAATCAAGAAAGCTGTCGAAGCAGATTACAAGTGCAAGGTCAAGGATAGAATCAAGACTGTCGAAATCTACATTAAGCCGGAGGACAAGGCTGTCTATTATGTTGTCAACAGCGGCTTCACCGATAAGATTGAACTGTAAGAACGAACAGAGAGAACGGGTGGCTCTCGATAGTATTCTAATGCTGTCAATAGGCTTGTTTCTCATACAGTTAACTTTTGCGTTTCATTTTGATTTAATAGGAACAATCGGCAAGATCTCAACTTGCCTGATGAAAAAATAAGAATATATGTCAGGAGAATGTCATATGATAGGATTAAAAAAAACTACATCCGTTTTACTGTCTGCTGTATTGCTCTTTGGAATAGCAGGAAATATGTCAGCTATACCGACCAATGCGGCATCCGTCAATTATCCGGTAAAGCTAAGTACAGTGTTGGCAGACTGGAATAACAAGATGGCAAAAGAGCAGAAAAAATATGAGCATGGAAAATATTGGAATGACATCAACAATCCCAATGGAAAAGAAGGGTATACCGAGACAGCATGCAACCACGACAAGACAATATCCGATTGTTTTGCCTATCATGTTTTAAAACCATTTGATGACAAATTCCCTAGAGTACCAAATCAAACTACTACTGAAAAATACAAACAATGTATGGCTTTCGCGCGGAAGTTGGCAAATGATGTATTCAGAACAGATCATTTTATTCGCTACAACATTGTTAACGGAAAGATCAATTACACAACAGGTGGGTGGAAAGACTATGTTCCACAAGTAGGCGACCAACTTCGGCTGCTTACAGAAGGTTCCGGCGGTCACAGCGTTTTTATTACTGGCATTGATAATGGCAAAATCACTTTTGCGGGATGCAATGGTGACATGAAGACATGCAAGATCGAATGGGGCTGCACGCAGTATTACACGAGTATCACAAACAAAAAGTTAATCGACGTAGACATGGATTATATAAAAAACAATGCAATCTATGTTGAACGCGTAATTCTTGCCGGAGACCTGAATCTGAACGGCAAAATTGACAAGGATGATCTTCCGAAATTCAAATCAGTTATGATTGATTACAAGCATCCAGACTGGAAAATCTATGCAACCGATTACGATGTAAACGGAGACCTAAAAATAAATAGTGCCGATTACACCGCACTGAGCAACTATGCTTCTAAATCCCAAGCCGATGGTTACATAGTCGATTCATTTAGCGCTCCTCAAATGCCATATAACAGTCCTCCGACAGACTGCTTTGTTTATAAAAATGGAATATACAAACGGTTGAAGTATTCAGGTGCAGCATTTATCGGTTCTTTCCTTACAGAAACAACTAATTTCAATGTTGCCGATTATCCGATTGATCCAAGCGACAGACAAACATATTCAGTGGTGGAAATCGGTAAAAATAATTATCGCTATGGAATCGGTGATTCAATGCTAAATAAGCTGGAGTCAATTACAATTCCTCAAACTACAAAAATTATTAATCTTGCCTCATTTGCAAGCAATGACATATCCGCTTTGAAAAACGTGTATTTCTCCGGTACCCCAGCTCTAAAAGCGATTGGATCTAACGCTTTTATGAATTGCAAGAACCTTTCAAGGCTCGATTTGAGCAGCTGCCGTCATCTCACCGAAATAGGGAACTGCGCATTTTACGGCTGCACAAAGTTGTCTCTGATTATGCTCCCGTCCGTTTCTTCTCAACAAGAAGCGACGCTAAAATTTGGCACGACTTCGGAAGTTTTCGACAGCAATCTTTCCTCTACTGTTACCCTTTACTTTAATAATACAAGCAGCTATGAAAGAAAAGTCATCCTTCAGGATAATGACATTTCGCTATGGAAAAGCGGAAAAATCCATATTCTTGCCTCTGGAAAGACAAGAATCATGGATAAGCAGGATAATACGCTTGCTGTAAACCAGTATAATCAACTTGTACAGCTTAATCCCAATAATTGATAACTCTAAATCCTAAACAGAAAGCACCGGATTATTTTTAATTCCGGTGCTTTCAGCTTGTCCACAAAGTAAGCGTAAATCATCCCACGTCCAACACGAACAGACAAAAAGATACCACGCCCAGAATCACTCTGATGGGCGTTGGGGTATTAATGGGAATTAGCGGCAGCTCTATAAAATTTATAAATAGATTACTGCACGATATATTGACAAAGTCGAAATTATCGTGTATACTGAAAATGGTTTCTATTATGCTGCTGATTGAACGATTTCAAATAACAAGACAGGGAGGATTTGTTTATGAAACGAAAAAAATGGATATCGCTGACAATGGCATTGATAATGGTTGGCAATCTGCTCCCGATGCAATTAAAGGCAGATGCCGCATCCATATCGGATGAGGTTCGGGAGGATATCATCGCAATTAATTCGTATCTGCAAGGAATTCTGGTCGGAACAGAAGCTGTTGACATCAACGAAGATGGCTGTATCAACGCGGTTGATTTGACTCTGGCAAAGCGCGATCTGCTGGGCGATAACACGCCCGCACTGAAGCCTTTAAGGGCAGATACATGGGATATTTATCTGAACGAGGAAGCGACCGTCACATTCACTGTGCAGACAGTCAGTATTACAGATCCCGTGATACTGTATGACGAAGCGGACGATGTTCTCGCAGAGATGCATGATGACGGCAAGAACGGAGACAAGACTGCGGGAGACAGTATCTATACAGCGACTGCGGTGCTCTCCTCTGACAAGACAAAAAACGCTGGCTATTATGCTGCTGCCGGAGAGCTGCGCAGCGAGCCCTTTGAGATATGCTTTTATCGGGACATGGAAGATGAAGACATAAGTGGGTTTCTGACTTTGTTCTGGAAAATCTCTGAAATGAGCTTTGATGAAGCATCAGAATTTATCATGCAGTCCGATGAGATCAGTTCCTTTTCGGCCGATGAGGAACTGAAGCAGATTTGGTATCAGAGTGTTTACGGCATCCAGGGATGTTTTGAAGAACCACAGGAATCTGAAGAACAGACACTGGGCTCCGGTGTGCGTATAGATATAAGTGACGGTGGCTATGATTATAAAGCGGCGGAAGAATATATAGAAGCAAATACATTTACACCCGCGCATCCGGATAAAAGAGATGTGATCGTGCTGCGTCCGTTTCAGAAGAATTTGCCTAAACCTGTTTTTTCAAGAGCCGGTGAATTGCTGGCGAATGCTTTGGACGGCTCGCTGACTGAACTCGATGATCAGGATGTAACGCTGGAACAATTAAAAAACCTTGATTCATACGGAACGGTTTTGCTTAATACACATGGTGTACTAGTTGATTCAAACCGGGACGAGAGTATTCCGAGTGTCATTTATCTCCTGACCGGAGAAAGTGTACCCAACGGAAATATAGATATTGCTTTTCCATGGCAGAGTTATTCCGCTGACTTTTGGGCCGGACGAGTAGCCTGTTTCGGTGCTGGCAGCAGTTATCGAATTTCAGTCAGCTATAAATTCTTTGATAAATACTACGCGTCCGGCTCTTTGGATCAGTCATTCTGGTTTTTGGGTGCATGCTATAGTCTGCATAACTATCAGCTCGCGGATACTTTGATCAGCAAAGGCGCCGGTGCTGTCATTGGATATTCTGATGTGACCAGTACGCACTATTGTTATAAAACGATGCTCGAAACAGTGATTAACAGTATGGTATTGAATGCTGAAAATGTCAAGAAAGCCGTGTTAGAATCCAAGGCGCGCTACGGTTATTTCGATCCGTACAATCCTGAGAATGAAATGAGATTCAGGGGACGACCGCATTTCAAGTTGGTAGAAGCAGCCGGAGACAACACAGTGTTATGATACAATAGATAGGTAACAGAGGGGATAGAAAAACAACTTCCAAAATGATATAATGTTAAGTACCACCCAAACACCAATATCAAAAAGGAAGTTGTCTATGAACAGTATAACACAAGAAGCGCACTTTCGTC
>JAFWQJ010000009.1 GCA_017545185.1 Oscillospiraceae bacterium
ATCATCCACAGACAGTTCCCCGTTCTCATTGACATCTGCTGCTTTGATCTGTTTGTCCGTCAGACCCATTTCCTTGCCCGAAATACGCATCGTGTATGCCTTCAGCGCAAGCTGTACGTCCGCAATGCTGACTTCGCCGTTTTCATCCGCATCTCCCTTCAGAACCTCCGGTTCGGTCGGTATCGTATCTGCGGTCGTTGTGACTGCGGTCGTCCCGTTTCCGGTCGTTTCAGGCTTCGTTGTTGTGATAGCTTCTGCTGCGGTCACCTGCGCGCTCGCGGTTGTCGCCTTCGCCGCTGTCGTAATAACCTTGGCGGTTGTCGTGATCGCCTTTGCCGTGGTAGTGGCTGCTTTCGCGGTTGTCGCGGCGGCCTTCGTCGTAGCAGCAGCCGCCTTTGTCGTTGCGGCGGTCATTTTCACTGCTGTAGTTGCAGTCGTTTTTGCGGTCGTTGTTGTGACCGCGGGGGCCGTCGTTATCTGCGGCACTTCCTTCAGCGGCTCGAATTTGTATCCGTATTTCTTTGCATACGCCTGCGCTGTCGAACCCTCATAGCCGCGGATCGTGCCGTTGAAGGTCGCCTTTCCTGCACTGTCGTCATAGCCGTTGGTGATCGTTCCCGCGTCATCTTTGATCACACATTCCGGATTCAGAATTGTGACGTCCGTCAGCGCGGCACTGCCGATGCCGTCGATCTTTGCAACATGCTCCGGCAGCGTGATCTTTGTGATCGCGTCGCAGTCCATGAACGCGTATGGATTGATGACCGTGACGCCGTCCGGAACGGTCACTTCGCCGGAAGCCGCCGAAGCATCGATCAGGATCCCGTTGACGGCGACAAGCGGATTCTTCGCCTGCTGTGCGGCAAGCCACGGCGTCCCTGAGAATGCGGGCTCATAGAAATTCTGAACGGATGCCGGAATACTGACCTCACTGAGCGCGGTACAGCCGGAGAACACAAGATTGCCGATCGTCTCGCAGCCGTCCGGAATGGTGACGGATTTCAGCGAAGTACACTGCGCGAAGGCTGCTTCATATACATTTTTCAGCTTGGAGGGCAGCGTGACTTTTTCCAGATTTTTGCAGCCCCAGAAGGTCTGCATACCGAACGATGTCAGGGAATCCGGCAAAATGACTTCGGTCAGTTTGTCGCACTGAGCAAATGCAAACTGCGCAAAGCCGGTCACGGGGATTCCGTTGATCTCCGCGGGGATCTTCAGTACGGCAGGCAGATCATCGGTATAACCGGTGAGGATCACGCCGCCGTCTGTCGTTTCGTATTTCATCCCCTGATAAACCTTGTCGTCCGGCTTCGGCGTTTCAAACGGGATGCTGTTTCTCTTGGCGTAGGTCTCCGCATAGGAGCCTGTGCTGCCGCAGATCGTGAGATTCGTGCAGTTGTCAAACGCATAATTGCCGATGCTTGTCACGCTTTCCGGGATCGTCACGCTGGTCAGCGCGGCGCCGCCGTAGAATGTAAACCGGCCGATCGCAGTCACGCCTTCCGGTATTTTGAAGCTTGTCAGGCTCGGGCAGTCATAAAACGCGTAGTCGCCGATGCTTGTCACGCTGTCCGGCACTGTGATGCTTTTCAGCGCGGTGCAGCTTTCAAATGCAGAAGGACCGATTGTTGTGACGCTGTCCGGAAGCACGACGCTCGTCAGCTTATCGCACATGTCAAATGCGCGTTCACCGATCGCTTTCACCGGCATACCGTTGATCTCTGCGGGAATGACCAGCTCTGACGGAATGTCATCGGAAAAGCCGATAATGGTGACGGCACCGTTTTCGGCCGAATACTGAAGGCTGTCCAGTACGAGCTGTTCCTCAGCCCCCGGCACTTCAAACGGGATCCCGTTCTCCTCCGCGTAGTTCTCTGTAAATGAGTCTGTGCTGCCGTAAATCGTCAGATGATCGCACGCGGAAAATGCCTGTTCGCCGATCTCAGTCACGGCATCCGGAATTGTGATGCCTGTCAGCGCGGAGCAGCCGGAAAATGCATATTCCCCGATGCTTGTCACGCTGTCGGGGATCGTCACGCCGGTCAGCGAAGTGCAGCCGGCAAACGCGCTGCTGTCGATCCGTGTAACAGGTTTGCCGTCGATTTCTGCCGGGATGACCGGCTCTGCGGGCAGATCATCCGTATAGTCGGTGATGATGATCTCGCCGTTTTCGACCGTATAGATCATGCCGCCGGACACAGCCTCTGCCGGCAGATTTGCCAGATCCTCAAATGGGAAGCCGTAGGTTTCGGCGTAGGTCTGCGCCGTGGAGCCGGGATGTCCGTAGATCACCGTGTTTTTGTCGAACATATCTTCATAAGGATAAAATTCGCAGTCCGGATTCATCACGGCCGCATACCGCATTGCCTTGCATCCCTTGAAGGCGCACTGCCCGAGCTTCGACACTTTTTCCGGGATCGTGACTTTTTTCAGGGAGGTGCAGAATCCATAGGCGGCAAATTCAATTGATGTTACGGTGTCCGGAATTTCCGCCTTCTTCAGTTTCCGCGCGCTGTAGAATAATTCACCGGGGATCACGGTCAGATTCTTCGGCAGCTCAACAGACTGCAGTTCAGCATCCAGATAGAACACCGCATCACCCATTTCGGTCAGATTTTTCGGCATGGTAACGTGCTGCAGGGCATCGCACTTGTTGAACGCATGATCGCGGATCACGGTCACGCTTTCTGGAATATCGACCGAAACCAGTCCCATACAGAAACAGAAAGCGAATTTGCCGATGATCTCAACACCCTCCGGAATGTTGACGGCAGTCAGATTGTTGCTTGAAAAAAACGCTTTATCGCCGATCTCGGTCACAGAGCCCGGGATTGTGAATTCAGATACCCTATAAGCCTCGGGAACACGCACCAGCTTTGTCATATCCTTGCTGAACACGACGCCGTCCACCGAACAATACACGGGATTCTCCGGATCAACCGTAATGGAACGCAGCGGGGTGTAATTGTCAAACGAGTTTGCAAGTGATGTCACGCTTGCCGGGATCGTGATGCCTGTCAGTGCATCGCAGCCGGAAAACGCATATTCACCGATGCTTGTCACGCTGTCCGGAATGCTGACGGTATTCAGGCTTTTGCATTCTTGGAACGCGCTGTCGCCGATTTTCTTCACAGAGTCCGGAATGATGACTGTATTCAGTCTTAGGCAGCTATAGAACGCGTCTATGCCGATCTCGGTCACAGAGTTCGGGATCGTGTATTCAGCTGCCGCATAGCCGTCCGGCACACACACCAGCGTTGTCATATCCTTGCTGAACACGACACCGTCCGCGGAACAATACACCGGATTCTCCGGATCGACCGTAATGGACTGTATCCCTGTTTCGTATGCAAAGGAGCGTTGGAGTGTCGTGACACTTGCCGGAATCGTGAGGGCTGTCAGTTTTTTACAGCCGACAAACGCACCATTGCCGATGATTGTCACACCGTCCGGAATGGAGACGGACAGCAGCTCCGGACAGGATAAAAAGGAGCAGCCGCCGATCTCTGTAATGCCCTGTTCGATCACGACCTCTCTGATGCTGTTTGCGTAGCCGTCCCAGTTGGAATCGGGATAAGAAAGAACCTCGATCGCGCCTGTTCCGCTGATCGTGAGTCTGCCGCTGCCATCCAGTGTCCATGAGGCATTTTCACCGCAGATACCTTCGCCCGTCCCAGAAAGATACGCGCTTGCCGACAGGACGTTTTCCGGTATCAGCGGCACCGCAGAGATATTCCCTCCGATTGTAAACGCGGAAAAAAGCCAGGCGCAGAGCGTACTGTATAACCGTTTCTTTTTCATGATAATACCTCCTTTTCAGATGCTGCTGTCAGAATAACAGGACAGCTTTTCCGGATTGCCTTTGTTCGGCAGAGCAGTATGAACCGTGCAGAATCATATCAATGACTGCTGCACAGCAGAGGCTGAAACCCGAACGTGTGAATATACTGTCAGACTGCTGCACGCAATCTGTGCATATCCTTCTGAGGGTGCGGGAACTGTCAGTCAAGCGTGATGCCCCAGCCGCCCGCAAGATATCTGCGCAGGATCGTAACGTCCTTGAGGTCGATCGAGCCGTCCCTGTTTACATCGGAATTTGCTTCGTTAATGGTGACATTCCAGCCGCCTGCAAGATGACGCCGCAGCACGGTCACATCCTTCAGGTCTATGCTGCCGTCTGCATTGACGTCACCGCGGCGGACGATTTGCAGCGGTTCCTTACTGAACACAAACTTATCTACATTCATCACATAATCCGGCGAATCGTTCCGGAATACGATATACAGATCATGAATGCCCTCCGTCGGCGTGATCTCAGCCGTGAACGGACAATAGATCAGCCAGTCATCCGCTGTACTGCCGGTCAGCGGAACATCTATGCTGCCGATCAGCTTTCCGTCCGCGCTGTCGAGATGCAGCTCTGCCGTACCGCCCGATGCGGAAGAAGCAGAGGAATTTGCCTGCATAGAGAAGTATTCTGCACCGTCTCCGAAATCGAGATTCTGATACACAGCATAGTTTCCGTTACTGATATATCCGAGCACGGTCAGATCTTCCGCCTGCTCCTGCACAGTGAGTCCGTATATCTGATCTGCGGTTTCCGCTTCGATCGTTTCAAAAGCAGAACGAACGGCAGGCATGGCAGTCGTCGTGACAGCTTCTGTTGTTGTTTCTGCCGGAACTGCGGCGGCCGTGGTTTCCGATGTTGTTGTGACCGCGGCAGCTTTGGATTCTGCCGTTGTCGTCGTTGCAGCGGCAGCGGTCGTTTCGGGTGCTGCTGCGGTCGTGACCATCGGCGGTTCTGTTGTGACCTGCGGCGGTTCTTCCGTTCCTTCCCATTCACAGATAAAGCCGATATTATCCGTGCCGAACAGATCGCGGAACGAATTGTCGCTCTCTCCGCTCCGGTTAAGATCATGCCAGTCGAAAGGCTTTATGATCGAGCCGACCGGCTCGCGAGAGATGACCAGACTGTCCTCATCCCCGAAGTAATTATCCGGCTGACCGCCTGCCCAGTGCGTATATTCAACAGTTTCTCCCGTGATCCATGTCAGTTCCCGGCTGCTGAGCTGTCCGCCGAGCCAGTAATGATTTTTGCTGCCTGATTCCAGCAAGTCCTCGATCAGAGCCTGTTCCCCCGCACTTGTGACCGTCGCAAGATGACCGCCCTGTGCCCTGCAGTAGGCATCCGCCTCGTCCCATGTCATACCGAGATCAAAGCGCTGATATCTGTGCGTTCCCTGTTCCTCCTGTTCTTCCCATTCACAGATAAAGCCGATATTATCCGTGCCGAACAGATCGCGGAACGAATTGTCGCTCTCTCCGCTCCGGTTAAGATCATGCCAGTCGAAAGGCTTTATGATCGAGCCGACCGGCTCGCGAGAGATGACAAGGCTGTCCTCAT
>JAFWQJ010000084.1 GCA_017545185.1 Oscillospiraceae bacterium
CATCGCCCGGATTCTCTTCCGTGCCGGAAACAGTCGTCACATCGCCCGGATTCTCTTCCGTGCCGGAAACGGTCGTCACATCGCCCGGATTCTCTTCCGTGCCGGAGACGGTCGTCACATCGCCCGGATTCTCTTCCGTGCCGGAGACGGTCGTCACATCGCCCGGATTGACCTCGGAGCCGATCGTAGTCACAGGCGGAATGTCTGCAACGTGGATCGTACCTGCATTCGCAGTGGTCTTCATCGGGTTGCCGTCCTTATCCTTCGCAGTTGCGCTGGAAATGCCGATCGGATACTCAGTACCCGGTTCTGCATCTGCCGGGATCGTCGTCTTGATCGTTGCGATCTCGGTACCCGGAGTCGGGACGAAGGTGGAATCAGGATTGCGTACCCACTTCAGGGTCTTGGTATCCGGATCCCATGTGAATTTGCCGTTCTGCTCGTACTCAGGATTGAAGGCAATGTCATCAATCGTGAAGCCGTCCGGAACATCGAGTGTCAGCTCGAACTCGGCTGCGCCGTCATCGAACCAGACTGTCAGCGGGACAGAAACCTGATCGCCGGGCTTGCCGACTGCATCGCCGACATTGAAGACGATGTTGCCCTGCTCGCCGGTCTGCTTCTTTGCAACGGTGATAGAACCGTCGATCTCAGTGAACTCGACTTCCTTTTCGTTTTCACCGGAAACATCCGTAAAGTTCTTCACGAAGGTGACCGGATACTTGCCCTCGGCATCGTCCGGAACGCTGATCAGCAGGGTTGCGATCACAGCGCCGTCGGCTGCCTTCTGTGCTGCACCCAGAGATGCTGCCCAGACGAGGACATAATCCTTGCCGTTCCATGTGTACTCATTGCTGTCGCTGGTGTATGCGTCGCCGTAGATCAGGCCTTCAACCTTGAAGCCGTCCGGAACAGCGAACTGCATCTTGAAGCCGGTGGTGCCTTCGTCATACCAGACATAGACAGGAACTCTTGCGATCTTGCCTGCATCAGCATTGACGTCAGCGATCTGGTAAACAACGTGACCCGGATTGTCGATCGGCGGGACCGGAGCGGTCGTCATGATCGGCTCGGTGGTGGTCGTGAACGGATTGTCGCCGGTGCCGGAGGCAGTGGTCTCAGAGCCCGGAATCTCCGTCTCGGAGGCAGTGGTCTCAGAGCCCGGAATCTCCGTCTCGGAAGCAGTGGTCTCAGAGCCCGGAATCTCCGTCTCGGAGGCAGTGGTCTCAGAGCCCGGAATCTCCGTCTCGGAGGCAGTGGTCTCAGAGCCCGGAATCTCCGTCTCGGAGGCAGTGGTCTCAGAGCCCGGAATGTCGGTCTCGGAAACGGTGGTCTCAGAGCCCGGAATGTCGGTCTCGGAAACGGTGGTCTCAGAGCCCGGAATCTCAGTCTCGGAAACGGTGGTCTCAGAGCCCGGAATCTCGGTCTCGGAAACGGTGGTCTCGGAGCCAGGAATCTCGGTCTCGGAAGCGGTGGTCTCGGAGCCCGGAATCTCGGTCTCGGAAACGGTGGTCTCAGAACCCGGAATCTCGGTCTCGGAAACGGTGGTCTCAGAGCCCGGAATCTCCGTATCAGAAGCGGTGGTCTCGGTACCGGTCTCAACAGTGGTGGTCGGCGTCTTGGTGACGATGACCGCGCCGTCATACTTCACATAATCCAGCGGATTCTGCTCGGTATCAACAACTTCGAGATCGGTGAACGTGACAGGGTATGTGCCCTCCTCATCAGGAGCAGTGAACACAAGGTTCACGACCACAGCATCGTCTGCTGCGATCTCATTGTTACCCGGACCTGCTGCCCAGACAATGACCATTTCGTCCTTGTTGAGCTCAGCATTGTCAGAGTATGCATCGCCCCACTCATAGCCGATGAACGTCAGCTTCGGATCATAAGCGAACTGTGCAACAAAGCCTGCTGTACCCGTATCGCCCTTGACAGTAACCGGAACCTTCACGGTCTTGCCCGGCTCTGCTTCCTTCTTGCCGATGTACCAGCCGGTCTTGCCCTGCGGCAGCGTGGTGCTGGTCACAGTGGTCGTGCCCGGAGTGGTGATAACAGTGGTAACGATCGGATTGACCTTGACATAACCGTTTTCCTTGGTAACGGTCAGCTGCTGCTGGTCGGTGTTGGTGATATCCATGAGCGTGAACTCGACCGGATACTCACCTTCGGTTGTCGGAGCGGTGAAGTTCATGTACAGAACAACGCCGTCTGCCTTTTCGTCAGCGCCCTTGTCGTTTGCCCAGACAACAGCCATCTGATCGTCATTCAGGGTCGCGCTGCCGGTGTAGCCGTCAGCCCACTCGAATCCGTCAAACTTCAGAGCACTGTCTGCCTTGAACATCACGACGAAGCCTGCGGTACCCTCATCACCGGTAACGGTGACCGGAACCTTTGCAGATGCACCCGGCGCAACGGTTTCCTTGCCGATGACCCAGTTGGTCTTGCCTGCCGGCTGGATGTTCTTGTTGACGATGACAGCACCGTCTTTCTTGGTGACATTCAGCAGCTGCTGTGCGGTATCGGAAACTTCGAGGCTGGTGAACTTGACATCGTAGGTGCCTTCCTCAGCCGGAGCTGTGAAGTTCAGATACATCACGACGTCGTTTGCGGTTTCATTGCTGCCCTTGGAGCTTGCCCAGACAGCGACGAGCTTGTTGTCATTGAGGGTCGCATCGCCTTCGTAGCCGTTTGCCCACTCAATGCCGTCAAACTTCAGCTTGGAATCATAGTCGTACTGAACAACGAAGCCTGCGGTTCCGCTGTCCTCGGTAACGGTAACCGGAACCTTCACGGTCGCGCCCGGCGCAGCCGTCTTGGTGCCGATCGTCCAGTTGGTGCTGCCGACAACGATCGTGCCGTCAACAATCACCTTGCCGTTCTGCATCGTTGCTTCGATCGGCTGACCCTCAGTGTTGGTGATCTCCAGCTTGTCGAACGAGACCGGATACTCACCTGCAGTCTGCGGAGCGATGAAGTTCAGATACATGATGACGCCGTCAGCGTTCTCATTTGCGCCGCTGCCGTTCGCCCAGACAACGACCTGCTTGTCGTTGTTGATGGTTGCTTCGCCGGTATAACCGTCTGCCCAGGAAATGCCCTCGAAGGTCAGGCCGTCATACTTGAAGTTCACAACGAAGCCGGATGTACCGTCATCATTGGTAACCTTGACCGGAACCTTCGCCGGTGCGCCTGCGCCGACAGTCACTTCGCCGATGGACCACTGTGCCTTGCCGGCCGGCTCAACAACCTTCTTGGTGGTCGTTGCGATCGGCTCGGTTTCCGTCGGCTTGGCTGCGGTTGTGATATCCAGGTTGTCGCTTGTCACAGCCGTCGTGGTGACGATCGGCTCCGCCGACGTGGTGACATCCTGTGCGGAGACAACGATTTCGAGATCGTGGAAGTCAAAGCTGTACGGATGATCCTGATCGACCGGAACAGCCTTGTTCTCCTGGGATCTGTCGAGACCGACCGTATAAGAACCTTCGGTCTCCGGAACCTTCACGTTGAAGGTGTAGATCGGCTTGCTTTCGTCTGCCTGGGAAGCCTCAGACTGTGCCCATGTGTAGACGACCTCACCCTTCTGCAGCTTACCGGGAGCACTTGCGTAATCGCTGTAGGTCGGGGTGATTCTGTAAGCGCCGCCGCGGTTGCCCTTCTGATAATCGACCTTCGTGAAGTCGAGGTACATCTGCAGACCTGCAGTGCCCTGATCATTCTTCACATACCACTCGATCGTCAGCTCGGTGCCCGGCTTGACGGTCACGGAGTTCTTGCCGTTTGCGGAAGAAGCTGCCGTGTAGTCGATACCCTTCGGAACCAGATCGTAGGTCAGCTTGTTGCTGCTGATCGGTTCCGGCGTGGTGCTCGGATTCGGGTTGTCGCCGACGACGATATCGAGGCCGTAGAACACGATCTTGTGCTCCTTGGTCTGGTCGATCGGAACAGCCTTGTTTGCGGTATCAGCAGTCGGAGCTGCCATACCGACAGAGTAGGTGCCGTCAGCGGACGGAACCTTGACGTTGAAGGAGTAGATGGTAGCGCCGTCAGTAGCCTTGTTCTCCTCGGACTGTGCCCAGGTGTAGATGCACTCGCCCTGCTTGAGGTTCGGCGTGGACTTGTAGTCGCTGTAAGTCGGGGTGATTCTGTAAGCACCGCCGCGCTTGCCGCTGACATACTCGACCTGCGTGAAGTCGAAGTTCATCTGGAGGCCCGCAGTACCCTGATCGTTCTTGATCGTCCAGTCGATCTGGAGTTCTTCGCCTGCGGTTGCCTTATAGATGTTGTTCTTCAGACCATTTTCCTGTGCGGACTCATAGGACTTGCCGTTCGGAACGAGGTTGTAGATGATGGTGCTTGCATCAGGCGGAGCCTGTGTTGCGGTCGGACCGTCTGCGACGACGATTTCGAGACCGTAGAACTCATACTTGTGCTGCTGGGTCTGATCGACCGGGATGACCTTGTTCTCATCCTTGGTGCTCAGGCCGACTCTGTAGGTGCCCTTTGCATTCGGGACATTCACGTTGAAGGAGTAGATCACAGCACCGTCGGCTGCCTGCTCGGTCTCGTGCTTTGCCCATGCGTAGACGCATTCGCCCTTCGCAAGCTTCGGCGAATTGTTGTAATCGCTGAAGGTCGGGGCAATTCTGTAAGCACCGCCGCGCTTGACGCCGGTGTACTCGACCTGCGTGAAGTCGAAGTTCATCTGGATACCTGCGGTACCCTGATCATTCTTGATCGTCCAGTCAATCGTCAGCGCTTCGCCGCCGGTTGCCTCATAGACATTGTACTTCTTGCCTGAGGTCTCTGCGGAAGTATAGGTCTTGCCGCTCGGAACCAGATTGTAGATGATTGTCCCGTCTGCAGGAGGTGCTGCAGTCGCGACAGGCTCGGAGCCGCCCTCGACCGTGATATCCAGTCCGTAGAAATCGAACGGGATCGTCTTGGTCTGGTCGATCGGGATCACCTTGTTTTCATCCAGTGTTCCCAGACCGACGGTGTAGGTTCCGTTTGCCTGCGGCGTCTTGATGTTGAATGAGTAGATAACCTTGTTATCCTCTGCAACGGACTCTTCAGACTGTGCCCATGCATAAATGCATTCACCCTTCTTCAGCTCCGCCGTATTCTCGTAGTCACTGAAGGTCGGGGTGATTCTGTATGCACCGCCGCGTTTCTTGCCGACATACTCGACCTGCGTGAAATCAAAGTTCATCTGGATACCTGCGGTACCCGGATCGCCCTTGATCGTCCAGTCGATCGTCAGCTCTTCACCCGGAGTCGCTGTATATTCATTGTTCTTCTTGCCTGTGGTCTCGGCGGACTTGTATTCCTTTCCGCTCGGGATCAGGTTATAGACAATTTTATCAGCGGCTTTCGCTTCGATCGCGTTTTCAGCCGTGATCGCAGGGAATGCTCCGAGCAAAGACGTCGCTGCAAGGCACAGGGAGGAAAGAGCAGAAATGAGTTTCTTCATCTTATTCCCTTTCTGGATTTATGTGCGCAGGGTCATCCCCCGCGCACATAATCCTCATCTTTGCGTAATGTTTTCAGCCTTCCGGCTGTGCGTACTCAGTTGGACTTCTTGCCAAGCTCGGAACGCTCGATCAGCAGAGCCAGGAACTGCTTGATCTTCGTTGCGTCCTTCGCATCGACCTTGTCATCCTTTTCGCAGTCAGCATTCAGCAGACCCTGCTTGGTGACCTGTGCGCTTCTTGCAAGATACTTGTTCAGCAGGACAACGTCGTTGATGCGGACATCACCGTCGCAGTTGACGTCGCCGTAAAGGACAGTCTGCGGCTCTTCAGTCGTGACGACCGGCTGTGCCTCAGTTGTGGTGCCCGGAACCGGCTGGGTCTCAGTCGGCTGCGGCTCAGTCTCGGTCGGCTGCGGCTCGGTCTCGGTCGGCTGTGCCACAGTCGTGGTGACCGGAGCAGTGGTCTCGCCGCCAACAACGATATCGAGGCCGTAGAACACGAACTTGTGCTCCTTGGTCTGATCCAGCGGAACAGCCTTGTTTGCGGTATCAGCAGTCGGAGCTGCCATGCCGACGGAGTAGGTGCCCTCAGCGGACGGAACCTTCACGTTGAAGGAGTAGATGGTAGCGCCGTCAGAAGCCTTGTTCTCTTCAGACTGTGCCCAGGTGTAGATGCACTCACCCTTCTTCAGGTTTGCGGTGGTGTTGTAATCGCTGAAGGTCGGGGTGATTCTGTAAGCGCCGCCGCGCTTGACACCGACGTACTCGACCTGCGTGAAGTCGAAGTTCATCTGGAGACCTGCAGTACCGAGGTCGTTCTTGATCGTCCAGTCGATCTGGAGCTCCTCACCTGCGGTTGCGTTGTAGACATTGTTCTTCAGGCCGTTCTCCTGAGCGGACTTGAAGTTCTTGTCATGCGGAACGAGGTTGTAGATGATGGTATCTGCGCCCGGCTGAACAACAGGCTGCGTGCCCGGATCACCGGCAGTCGTGGTCGGATTGGACGGACCGTCCTCAACGACGATATCGAGCCCGTGGAAGACGAACTTGTGTTCCTTGGTCTGATCCAGCGGAACAGCCTTGTTTGCGGTATCAGCAGTCGGAGCTGCCATGCCGACCTTGTAAGTGCCCTTTGCATCCGGAACCTTCACGTTGAAGGAGTAGATGGTAGCGCCGTCAGAAGCCTTGTTCTCCTCGGACTGTGCCCAGGTGTAGATGCACTCGCCCTGCTTGAGGTTCGACGTGGACTTGTAGTCGCTGTAGGTCGGGGTGATTCTGTAAGCACCGCCGCGCTTGCCGCTGACGTACTCGACCTGCGTGAAGTCGAAGTTCATCTGGAGGCCTGCGGTACCGAGGTCGTTCTTGATCGTCCAGTCGATCTGGAGCTCCTCGCCTGCGGATGCCTTGTAGATGTTGTTGGAATCGGAACCGGAAGCCGGCGTGAAGCTCTTGTCATGCGGAACCAGATCGTAAACGATCGTGTCACCGGAAACCGGTGTCGGCTCTGCAGTGGTGCCCGGCTGAACCGGAGGCTCGGTAGTCACGATCGGCGTGGAGGAACCGTCACCGACCTTAATGGTCAGCGGCTCGGTGGACCACTTCTGCTCGCCGTTGACGCCCTTGAAGTTGGTCTGGCCGACTTCTCTCTCATTATCCGGGACCTCGGTGTTGTCATCATAGAACAGGGAACCCGGATGGCAGTTGACATACTCATCCTTGTAGACATCGAACAGATAGGTGCCGTCCGGCATGCTGGCCGGGAGCTGCAGCTCGAACTTCACGAAGCTGTAGTCATAAGCCCATGTTTCGTTCTTGCTCCAGACAGTGGTCGGAGTGTAGTTGGTGTAGTCATAGTCCTCATCGAACTTTGCGCCGGAAGCGATCCATGCGCCGAAGGAGTCAACGTCCACACCCTTTTCGATCTCCGGCTTTGCCTGATACAGAATGCTCCATGCACCGTCATCGGTGTTGAACATTGCGATACCGGTATCCGGCAGGTCGCCTGCGTCCATATAGAAAGCCGTGGTATTGCCGCTCTCGAGGCAGTTCGGATAGGTGAAATCGGTCTGCTTGCTGCCAATCTTGTCACCCTTCGCGACCATCTTGATGCCGTAGAATCCGAAAGCATCCTTATAATTCGTGATCTCCTTGCCTTTGCGGTCAACAATCGTGCCCTTGCCCTTGGTATCGTCCAGATTGCCGTCCTTACCGATTGCAAACTTCATCTGCAGTCTGTTGAAGCCGCTGGACTGCGGGATGTAAACCTCGACCGGGACAGTATCGCCGGCATTCACTTGAATTTCATTTTTACCGTTGGAACGCATCGATACGATCGTCTCGGTAACGTCGGCAGCTGAAGTGCTGACCGCCATAGTGCCGCCCATTGCCGTCGCTGCAATGACAAACGACGAAAGAGCAGAGATGAATTTCTTCATGACAACTTATTCCTTTCTGGTTTTCTTCCCGGGCCGCCGCTCTGCCCGGTTCAAACACATTTGTTTGTTGGTTTTCTTTGTGGTTCGGCCCGGCGGTTCTTTGCGGCATTTGCCGGCCGTCTGAAATGTTGCAGTTGATACGCGCCTCCCGGCAGCATATCACGGATCGCGGAAAGCAGCCTACCCGTTGTCTGCATTCCCCGTGTTATGAGCCTCGCCGTGCGCCGAGCACAGCCGCATCCGGTCTCTCACTTGAGAGATACCGCAGAAGCAGCATGACATCAGCGATCGTCAGCAGCCCGTCGAACTCACAATCTGCATTTGCGTATCCTGCGACGCTCAGGGCAAGCTCCTCCGCAAGCGCCCGATGCATCATCACCGCGTCCGACACCGTCCGCTGCCCGTCCAGATTGAGATCCCCGTACATGGTTGCACCGGTCTCGTCAATCGGTTTCCAGACTGCGCCGTGTGTCACAGAAGTTTTACAGTAATGCGCTTTCCCGTCTGCATCCACATAGCCTGCGGCTATTTCCGCCTGCGCGGTCTCCCCCGCCGCCGGAACGAGTCTCAGTTCTGTCCGCGTGCCCGCCGGCATATTCTCCGACAGGGTTCCGCTGACCGTGAAAAAGGCTTGTTCCTCTTTGAGCCAGTAGTCTGCATTCATCAATCCGGTTCCCCAGCGAACCCAGAGCATACCGTCCCTGTTCTCATAAGAAAAGACCGGCTGTTCCAGCTTCGCAAAGTCTTCTGCATTCTGTGCACCTGTGTCGTACAGCAGCTTCACATCGGTGATGCTCAGAGCAGCAGTGTCGTATGCGACTGCAAATTCTGCCGCACACAGCCCCGTATCGGGCAGCTGACTCAGATAGACCGCTGCAGTGAACACACCGTTCCCGTCTGCGACGACTGTATCTACAGTAATCGCAGTCAGTGCCTCCTCCGCAGCCGAAGCCCGGGTGAGTTGAACCGCCGAAGGACTGTACGCCATACAGAATGCAAGCACACCGGCTGCCGCCTTCTGCGCCTTCATTCCTTTCCTCCTTCTTTCATGATAGAGTCAGATCATCAGGAAACGCGCTGATACATTTCTTCTGATGAACTTGGGCATGTTCTGCCGCCGTACAGTTAGGGCATACAGCGGAACAGTCTGCCGCAAAATTTCCGCAGCGCAGGCACTGCCCTCCGTGCTTCCGGTGCTCTGTCCGAGCGTCCGAAATGCAAAAGGGTATACGTACCCGCACAGTACGGCTTATTATCATTATAATAGACGCACAGTCCAAAGTCAAGACTTCGGTGCCGTTTTTGTCATTATAGATAAATAACCGTTACTTAATTTATGCAATCCGCCGACGAAAAACCCGCGTGCACAAACCCGTGCCGTTTCCGGCAGTTTATGCACGCGGGTTATCTTAATATGCATTTCAGAATGCGTCAGTCAAGCCGCTGAAACTCCTGCGGAATATTCTGGCTGATGATCCAGTTGATGACGTCCATGCTGAAGGTTTTTGCGGTGCCCATCGGCGCATAGGGCAGGCCGTGCGAGGCGGCGAGCTCCGGCGTATACATATTATAAGGATACAGCCGCAGGTTTGCGAACTGGCCGTTGTCATAGTGCGTGATGACCGGTACGCAGCCGACGTTCAGCACGCTGACTTTTCCGGTCGCGCCGTCCTTGACGAGGTCAAAGGTGCCCATTTCGCCGACCATGTTGAAGTTGTCGGTCTGGGCGGAAATGAAGTTGCCGAGTGAATAATATACAAAGCCCATGGAGCCGTCCTCACGTTCAACATATTCCATGGTCTGCGCGGTATGCGGGTGCGAGCCGAGGATCACATCGGCACCCCAGCCGATCATTTTATGCGCGAGCTCCTGCACCTGCGGACGGACGGTATGCGTATCCTCATCGCCCCAGTGCGCGGAAACGACGACGGCATCGGCGATCTCCTTTGCCTCCTTGATCTGCCGCTCCATGAGCGCCTCGTCTGAGGTCAGCCCGATGCGGAGCGGGGAATCCTCCGGCAGCCGGTAGCCGTTCATGTGCTCGGTATAGGCCAGATACGCGATCTTCATGCCGTTGACATCCTGCACGCGGATGCGGTTCTGATCGTCCGCGTCGCGGTAGGCGCCGACCGCAAGGATCGGATATTTCTGCATCATGCCATCCCAGTAATCCAGCGACGCGGAAAGACCCGCGGCCGTCTTGTCCAGCATGTGGTTATTGGCCAGCGTAAAGATATCGAAGCCGAGATTGACCATGTCCTCACCGAGCTGCGGCGGCGAATTGAAATTGAAGTTCGAGCCGGAGACCTCCCAGCCCTCGCCGCAGATCAGCGTTTCCTGATTGATGATCGCCACATCGGCCGCATCGACATAGGAGCGGATGTTCTCGTACAGCGGCGTGAAGTTATAGGAACTGCCGTCATAGGACTGCGCCTGCGCAGCCAGATAAACATAGGTCTGCACCAGATTGTCTCCGACTGCCAGCATATTGACCGTGATATCGGGCGGAACAGAAGGCTCCGTCGTCGTGGTAATGACGGTCGTGGTCGTCGCAAGCGTGACCGGTGCGGTCTCTGTTTCCGCCGGTTCGATGCTTTCAAAGCCGCGGCCTGCCGCCGAGCAGCCGCTGCCGAGCAGCAGAACAGAGAACAGCGTCAGTCCTGCCGCGAGCTTTCCGATGTGTTTCATACAATGAGATTCCTTTCTGTGGCACAATCCGTTTATATGCTTCCGGCGCATACAGCCGCCGCGTTTTTTGCGTGTACTTTTATATTATATCATATCCGCCCCGAAATTGCAACATTCCGATTCTGAAATAAATATGAAATTACAGATACAGCCGCTGCATTGCCCCTCATCTATACAGACAGAAAAAAGACGCCGCGTGTTACAAATAATTCTGCGAAGGGCGCATCGCACGCATAAATGCATATTTCCCGCGGAAACGGCCATACTTCCGGTATCCTGAAAAAAGAGGTGCGCGCCGTGAAGCTGAACACATCCGCAGAACAGAACCTGAAGCATCTGCAGGCCGCCGCGGGCGATTCCGCAGACCTTGTCGTCAGCCGGATGACCGTCTGCGGCATCGCCTGCGTGCTGCTCACCTGCGAGGGCATGTGCGCCGCATCGCAGCTCGGCGAGCAGATCGCAAAGCCGCTTGCCGCGCTGAATATCCCGTGCACAGACGGCGGAACGCTGCTCCGCTTTCTCCGGACATACCGCATGTTCGCGGCCGATACCGCAGAGGCCGCAGACACGGACGCCGTGCTGCATCTGCTCTACGCGGGATTTGCGGTGCTGCTCTGTGACGGCGCAGAGACCGCGCTTGCATTCGGCATACAGGGCTATGCGTCCCGCGGGATCGCGGAGCCCTCCGGCGAGCTGAACATTTACGGCGCGAAGGAGGGCTTCACCGAGCCGCTGCGCACGAATCTTTCGCTGATCCGCAGGCGGATGAAGTCCCCGCTGCTGACCTTCGAGCTGCTGACCGCCGGGACGCTCTCGCAGACCGACCTCTGCCTCTGCTATCTCCGCGGGCGTGCGCCGGAGGATATGCTGAACAAGATCCGTGAACGGCTGAAAAGTCTGCCGCTGGAAACGGTGCTGTCAAGCGGATATATCCGCCCGTTCCTGGAACAGAGCGATACACAGCTGATCCGCAGCATCGGCACGACGGAGCGGCCGGATGTGTTCTGCGCAAAGCTCACGGAGGGCAGAATCGGCATTCTGATCGACGGTACGCCCTTTGCGCTGGTCGTGCCGCAGCTGCTCTGCGAGACCTTTCAGACGCTCGACGATTATAATTATCCGCCTGCGTATACGACTTTATTGCGCTGGTTGAAATATCTGGCGGCACTGCTGGCGCTGCTGCTGCCTGCGGGTTATCTCGCGGCGGCGATGCATCATCCGGCGCTGCTGCATGAAACGCTGCTCCGCCTGCTGACCGAATCGGAGCAGAACGTGCCGTTTTCGCCTGCCGCGGAGCTGCTCGGCGTGCTGTTCATGTTCGAGATCGTGCGGGAGGCAGGGCTGCGTCTGCCGAAGGCGGTCGGCGGAGCGGTCGGGATGATCGGCGGACTGCTGCTCGGGGATGCGGCGGTCAGTGCGGGGCTGCTCAGTACGCCGGTGCTGACGGTCGCGGCGCTTTCCGCAACGGCGGGATTTGTGATCCCGGAGCACCACGCCGCGCTGACGGTGCTGCGTCCGGCGTTTGTGCTTGCAGCGGCCGCCGCCGGACTGCCCGCGGTCGCGCTGCTCGGTACGGCGCTGCTGCTGCATATCTGCGGGCTGGAGGCGTTCGGCTGTCCCGTGACGGCGCCGGTCGCGCCGGTGCTGCCGAAAAAGCTGCATGATATCCTCTGCCGCGCCGGCTTCCGCAAACTCTCCCAGGGCAATTTCCGCATCAGGGATATCAGAGGTGTCTCCGACGGATTATAAATGGGGGCGCTGCCCCCAGACCCCGTTATGTGAACAATGGAGAGAAAAGCGAACCGATTACGCAGGAACGTAACCGGTCGGGCAAAAATAAAAGTTTTTGGTACGTCAGCTTGCTGACGTAAGCTTTCTTTCAAAAAGCTCGCGGAGTCCAGAGGCAGAGCCTCTGGTCGCGCTCCGCAGAGCGCGAAACTCCCCGGCGTGCAAAGAGCTCGGCGGGCTTGGGGGCCGCACGTTTGCCGAAGGGAAACTGCGCAGTTTCGCTTTGCGAAACATGGGTGATCAGAGGCTCCCATTCTCAGATAGCATCCGCGAAGCGGATACCTTATTCCAATAATATCAAGCGAATCCCTGCGGGATTCGCAGCCGCGCCGAAAGCGTCAGGCTGACGACAGTCAGCCGTCAGCTTTCGGCGCATACAGGCGAAGCGCGAATGCGCGGAGCCACAGCAAAAGCGGGCAGAGCATCTCTGCCCCGCCCGCTCAGATTCAGCCTGTATCAGAAGGTGATCTTCTTCGCGATATACTGCAGAATCATCGTCAGATCCGCGTCATCGCGCCAGCCGTTTTTGTCACAGTCCGCATTCGCAAGACCCTGACCCGAGATCACCGCGCCGCTGTCGGATACCAGATACCGCGCCAGCAGCACCGCGTCGGAAACGTCCACATTGCCGCTGCAGTTGACGTCGCCGGTCGGATCTGCGTCCAGCACCCGGAACGGGATGCGGTGCTCCTTCGCATAGCTTTCCGCACAGGAGCCTGCCTCGCCGCAGAGCGTCAGCTTGCTGCAGGCCGCAAATGCATTGTCTGCGATCTCCGTCACACCGGACGGAACGATGATGTTTTCCAGATTCTGACAGCCGTAGAATGCACTCGTGCCGATCGTTTTCAGATCGTCCGGCAGCGTCACCGCTGTCAGATCCGTGCAGTATGCGAACGCCCCGATGCCGAGCTCGGTCACGCTTGCGGGGATCAGGACCTCCGTCAGGCCGCTGTTCTCAAATGCGCCGTCGCCGATCTTCGTCACGGTGTCCGGGATCAGCACCTTCAGCAGCTCCGTACAGTCGCGGAATGCATCGTCCGCGATCTCGCGCACGCCCGCCGGTACTGCGATCTCACCGATCGCCTCGGTGCCGCCGCGCATCAACACATCGTTCAGGATCACGAACATATCGGTATCAAGATGATGAGACTGCCAGAGCGTTTCGTCAAATGCGCCCGCGCCGATATCCAGAAGCCCCTCCGGGATCGTGATATCGCCGAGCTGACCGTTCTCCGAAAACGCATAAACGCCGAGCGATTCCAGACCCTCCGGCAGAACGACCGAAAGCAGACCGTCCTCGCTGAATGCGCCCTCACCGATATATTTCAGCGCCTCCGGGAAGTCCACCTCCGTCAGGGACGGGCATTCCGCAAACGCACGGGAACCGATCTCCTCCAGAAGCGCCGGCAGATCCAGTTCCGTCAGGGCGGTGCATCCGCAGAACGCGCTGTCACCGACCGTCCTGACGCCCTCCGGCAGATCGACCGCCGCCAGTGCCGTGCAGCCGTAGAATGCATCTCTGCTGACGCTTTCCAGCCCAGCCGGGAAATGCACGGATGCAAGCTGCGTACAGCCTGCAAATGCGCCCTCGCCGATCTCCGTCACGCTGTCCGGCATCACCACGGAGGTGATCTCCTCACACTGACAGAACGCATACGGGCCGATCTTTTCGACGCCGTCCGGAATGACGACCTCGCCGGTCTTTGCAGTACCCGCGGCGATCAGGATCCCGTTGATGATGACGAACGGCTCCGTCGCCTGCTTCTGCTCCAGCCACGCCGTTGCGCGGAACGCGTCGCGGGCGATCAGCCAGACGCTCTCCGGAATGTCAAAATCGTTCCCGAGCCCCGCCGCATTGAACGCCAGCGAACCGACCTCCCGCAGCGAATCCGGCAGAGAGACCTGCTGCAGATTATAGCAGCCGGAAAACGCATTGCTGCCGATCTTTTCGACGCCCTCCGGAATGGTCAGCTTCACCATGCCCCAGTAGCCGGTGAACGCCTCGGATGCAATGGTCTTGACGCCGTCCGGAATCGTCAGCTGATAGAGCTGCCCGTCATAATAATAGGAATCATCACCGGCGATCACATGGTATTCCGCCTCGGTCAGCGGCTCGCCGATGCTGCCGTTTCCGCAGCAGATCAGCACCTTGCCCGCGATCACGAGCGATTCTGTCTCCTTCTGCTGCTCGAGCCACGGCGTTGCCAGAAAAGCATAGACGCCGATGTCCTCAACGCCTTCCGGGATCGTCAGCTCCGCAAGCTGTTTGCAGCAGCGGAACGCGTCGCGGCCGATCGTTTTCAGGCTCTCCGGCAGCGAAACGGACGTCAGGTTCTCATAATTCGCAAACGCGACGTCACAGATGCCGGTCACGCCCTCCCCGATCACAATGGATGTGACGGAATCCGCCAGCGGCATCAGTCCGAGCAGCAGCTCGCGGTCGGTCATCTTCATGTCACCGGTGCCCGAGATCGTCAGCGTGCCGGTCTCCTCGTCCAGTGACCATGTCACATTGTCTCCGCATTTTCCCTCCGCGTGAATGCCGAACACCGCAGTTTCCGGATCAAAGCCGTCAACTGCCGCAGCAGGCATCGCGCAGACCGCCCCCGAAACGGCCATGCATCCCGCACAGAGAATGCCGAGCACTCTTCCTGTTCTCTGCTTCATCATATACCATCCCCTTTTCATTTGCGCATCCGTACCGCGCTGTATACTTTTATAATAGCATTATATCGAATCATTTGTCAAGAGAGGAGCATATTTTTGTTGAAACCTCCAAACGGAAATCTTCTGCAGCGCACCGCCTTGCTGATTCTGCCGAGACTGTTTGCGTTTTTCTGCTGTGACGCGCCCTATTCCGCGGCCTATGCGCTCGGCACGGTGCTCGCGGTCATTCCGCAGGCAGCGGCCGTGCTGCTCCTGACGCGCAGAAAGAATACGCTTGATTTCCCGCCGCCGCTGCTGAAAATCTGCCGGATCGGCGCGCAGCTTTACGCGGCATGGCTGACCGTTCTGTTCCGCGGGCTCTGCCGGGATCTGCTGCTGCCGCACTGCGGTCTGATGATGCTGCTGCTTGCGCTCATGCTGCTGTATACGGTGCGGCAGCCGGAGCAGGCGGCTTACCGCGCGGCGGGTCTGATGCTCTTTGCGGGGGCGGCGGGCTTCCTGCTGCTGCCGCTCGGCGGGCCCGGTACTCTTCGCGGCATTTCGCTGTTTATGCCGGACAGCATCGCGGCGGGATTTTTCCGGGAGCTGCGGTTTTCCGGCGAGCTGCTGCTGATCCCGCTTGTGATGCAGAAGCAGCCCGCGAAAGCCGCACGCAGGGGTCTGACCGCATGGGCTTTGTTCCGCGGCGGATTCCTGCCGCTTGTCGTACTGTTCGGCACGATGCAGAACGGGCGGCTGTTCTGCCGGAAGGGCAATCCGTTTTTTCTGCTGCCGGCGCGCACGCCGCTCACAAGCGCGATCCGCACGGACGGCTTCTGGATGCTCTACGCATTTGCCTGCGGCGGACTTTGCATCACGGCCTGTCTGCAGGCAGGGCTTCCGGCGGTCAGAAAGCGGAACATCATGCTGCATACAGCGCACGGACTTCCGGGCAGCCGTCATAAAAGCTTTGATACGCCTGATATAAGGAGAACCCCATGAAAAAACTTCTGCTTCTGCTCCCCGCTTTACTGCTGACTGCCTGCACCGATATCCGCACGCGGCTTTCCCCTGACCTGCTCGCCGCCGATACCGGGAATGGGCTCCGCCTTGCCGCGCATACCACGCAGGACGACGCTCTCATCACCGCATACGCCGCCGCACCGGAGCTGCTCCCCGACGCGCTGCAGACCGCCTCCGGTTCGGAGATCGCCCCGGGGCATATCTCGATGCTGCTGATCTGCGGGAACCCCTGCGCGCTGCTCGAAACTGCCCTGCAAAAGCAGTGGCTCCCGCCGTCCGGCGCGGTCGTCTCCCTGCCGGAAAGTGCCTGCGATGCGCTCGGCAGCGGCGCGTTCCCCTCCCCCGGACAGCTCTCCGCCGCCGAGGAGACGGGGCAGCTCCCGCGCCGTCCGGCAGATACCGTGCTCGGCGACCTGAAAAGCGGCTCCGGCATCACCGCGCTGCATACCGAAGAAAACGGCCGCCTGACGCTCTCGCTGTGGGATGCGGAACGGCAGTACGGCACACTCTCTGCGGATGCCTGCCGCGGGCTCGCGCTGCTTGACAGCCGCTGGAAAAGCTTTGCCTTTGCCTGCGGGGAAGGCGTATGCACTGTCCGGCGCAGCAGGCTGCATATTTCCGTCGCGGAGAGAGACGGCAGGCTCTGCGTGACCGTTTCCGGCAGCATCACCGCGGAAACGGACGATCCCGCCGCCGCAGAGCAGTGCCTGCACGCGATGCTCACGGCCGCGCTGCATGAAACCGCCCGCGATGCCGGTGCCGATCTGCTGTTTCTCCGGGAGTACGCCGTCCGCGGGAGAATTGCAGAGGCCGTGCACTGCGAACCTGCGGAATGGGCGGGGCTGCTCCGCGCCGCGGAATACCGCGTCAGCATCTCCGTTCATGCATGAAACGCACGCTCTTGTGCAATATATCCAAATCCGCTTCGGCTCCCGCGGCAAAAAATTTACGTCAAAACCGTAAAAAAGATATTGACGTTTTCCCCGCAAACGGATATACTATAAACGATGTGACCTGCAGAACAAGCTGCATGTGTGCACAGAACATCACATAACAGAGAGGAGCAGATTACATGGTATTTGAAAAGCTCAAGGACATCATTCTCGACCAGCTGGATGTGGACGAGGATGAGATCACAATGGACGCGGATTTCATCGACGATCTCCAGGCGGATTCGCTTGACATTACGCTTCTGATGAAAACCATCTCCGAGGAGTTCGACATTGCCGTTGAGGACGATGCGGTCGATAAGATCAGCACGGTCGGCGATGCTGTTGAGTTCATCGAATCTTATATCAACGACTGAAAAAAGCAGGGCGCAGCCGAACAAGCTGTGCCCTGTCTTTTTGTATCCTGTTATCAGCTCGCGGAAAGCACGTAGCCCTTGCTGCGCACCGTCCGGAGCAGTTTCAGCTGGAAGCCATCATCGACCTTCTTGCGGAGATAGTGGATGTACACCGGCACGATCGCGGAATCCGCGGCAGACTGCGTGACATTCTGCTCCAGCTCCTCCCGCGTAACGGTCGCGCCTGCGCGTGCTGCAAAGTATTCGAGGATCGCGCACTCCTTCGCGGAAAGCGGGATCCGTTTGCCGCCTCTCGTCACGACATGCCGGTTCGTATCGACGGTCAGATCGGCGATGCAGTGCAGTCCGTTCCGCACCGCTGCCGCGCGCCGGCAGTATGTCCGCACCATGCGGCGCACTCTCGCCATGCACTCGTCCATGTGGAACGGCCGCAGCAGATAATCGTCCGCGCCGCTGTCCAGTGCCAGCACCCTGTCCGCGACCGAGCCGCGCGTGCTGATGACCATGACCGGCGTATCCAGCGTTCTTGTGCGCATCTCGCGCAGCACAGCCACGCCGTCCATATCCGGCAGGCTCCATTCCAGCAGCACCGACTCAAAGCGCGGCGACGTCAGCAGACGCAGCGCATCGGTACCCGTGCGCACCGCGACCGGCGTAAAGCCCTCTCCGCAAAGCCGCTCGCAGAGCAGCTCCCTCAGCGAATCATTCGGTTCGATCAGTAAAATTTCCATCATGTTCCAGCCCTCCGCAAATCCTGCAAAGTGTCCCCTCTTGTGCATACTATAACCGTTCAACTTAAAATGAACCTGAAATTATTTGAAATATTGCGGTGCTCTGACGCATCACTCCGCATATTTTGTCATGCGCGGGATATACTAACCTCGCAGGCGCAGAAAACCGCACCGTTCCGTTCCGGGAGCCGTGCGCAGCGTCTGCCAAATCCGCGAAATGAGGAATCAAGCATGTGGGATAAGCTAGCGTTGATCCTGCTGGTCATCGGCGGCATCAACTGGGGGCTTGTCGGCATTTTCGAGCTGGACCTTGTGGCATGGATGTTCGGCGGTGCCGCATCCGTCGTGAGCAGACTGATCTATATTCTGGTGGCACTTTCCGCCGTCTGGTGTATTTCCTTCCTGTTCCGCGACAGCACGCCGGTCCGGTCTGAGGCCTGATCCGCCCCCTCGGAATCACCCCTTCCGTACAGCCCTGTACGGAAGGGCTTTTTCCGTCCGGCAGCATCCGACAAAATCTCTTTTACGATATGCCCAAATTTTGCGCAAAGATTCGTACACATTGCCAAAAAGTGACTTGGCGCTTGCGTTTTTGCTGAAAATATGCTATACTAAATTGAATGATTTTCACTGATCCTGTTCCGCAAGGAATGATCGAAGGAGGATATCTGTATCATGAACACGACACAGCAGACAGTTTTGAACGGAACGCCCTGCATTATGCTTTCCGCCGGCGGCTATGAAGCCTATATCGCTTACGAGATCGGCTCCAATGTCATCCGGCTGCGCGACGTGAAAAACGGCATTGATGTCTTCCGCTTTTCTCCGGACAACACCGCAGAGACGCTGAAGCAGTCCGCAGAGGTCTGGGGTCTGCCAACACTCTATCTGCCGAACCGCTTTTCGGACGGCGTGCTGAAAACCTCTGACGCGGTCTATCACCTGCCGGTCAATGAGGCGGCGCCCTATCACAACCATATCCACGGATTCCTGCACAAGCGGGAGCATACCGTGATCTCGCACCACGCAGACGAGAACTGCGCCGTGCTGCGTACATCCTATGACTATGACGAGAAGGATCCCTTCTTCAAATATCTGCCGCTGCGCTTCCGCGTGGAGCTGACCTTCACGCTCAGCGAATACGGTCTGGAGCACAAGATCGCGCTCATCAATCTTTCGGAGAAGGCGCTGCCGGTCTCCGTTGCGACGCACACGACCATTCAGGCACCTTTCTTAGACGGCGCAAAGCCCGAGGATATGCGCCTGACCGTGCCGATCGGCAAGCGCTGCGAACTGAACGAGCGCTGCCTGCCGACCGAGCGTCTGCTTGACCTGAAGCTCTCCGATCTCGAATACAAGAACGGCACAAAATGCCCGGTGCTGCAGAATCTCGACAATGACATGTATCAGGCCGAGACGGGCAAGCTGGACGGACAGGATTTCTACGGTGCGATCGTCGAGGACGAGCCCTCCGGCAGAAAGATCTGCTACGAGGTCAGCCCGGAGTACAAGTTCTGGATCATCTGGAACGACAAGGGCTTCAACGGGTACTTCTGCCCGGAGCCGATGACTGCCATGATCGACGCGCCGAACCTGGAGCTGCCGGCGGATGTGACCGGCTATCAGGAACTGAAGCCGCACGGCGTCTTTGAGGCAAATCAGCGGTTCTTCACCGTCTGACACATTCACACATATAAAACAAGACCTGACACGCGATGTGTCAGGTCTGTTTTTGTTCTGTCGGTTTTGTGTTACGGAACGACGATGATCTCACCGCACAGGCAATTCCTTGCACACTGGTAAGGACACTCGTCCGGCAGGCCGGAGAATGATGCATCTCTCACATAGATCCGGTATCGTCCGCATTCCTCCGGTGCGTCAAAGCAAAGCCTGAACAGCACACCGTCTTCCCGAATGATCCACTCATCCTGATCGCTGTAGATTTTCCCGTTTCTTGTGATTTCCCGAAAATTGTCGAACGATACCTCTGCATAACCCGGATAACCCATAACGCTTACAAGATGCGGCGCATGTTCCAGCAGCGTTCCCTCTGCGGCAACATCGAGCGCAGTGCGTTCATCCTCTGACAGGCCAAGCGCGTCCCTTGTTTCAGCGTCGTATTCCCGCAGCCGAAGTGCGGGATCATAGCCGAAGCTTACCCACCCGGATTCAAACGGTTCAGCACCCCTGACCCACATATTGACCTGAATATTCTTCTGGCCGGCATGGGCGACTGTCTGCTCAATGCAGCACACAGGTCCTTCCTTTCTCTCCGGATCAATCAGCCATGTTTCATCAGCTGCCGAAGCATAATCTTCCTCATCCACGATGAACTCGATGCCGGAAACCTCGCAGCAAACGGGGGATTGCTGTCCGATCTCCTGCGAATCCTTTTTCAGCACTTCGGAATGACCGAACTGCCCGTCATCCTGAATCACATAGCGTCCCGGCTTGGACGGCGCAAGCAGCACCGTCTCGGCCAGCACAGTATCATCCGGCAGTGCAGCGACATTCCACCCGTCTATAGGATAGCTGCCGAAGCTGATATCACGGTCATCTTCCAGTTCGCCGCTCCAGCTGCCGCAGATCGAGATCATATCTTTGTATTCCGGCGCGACCTGAGCCATCAATGCCGTGTCAAACGTCCGGATGTTATAGCAGACAAAGAAACGTGACATGCCCGGGTCGTTCCGGACAGTCAGCTTCAGCCTGACCAGCTCGCTCGGCTTGATATGGCAGATGATCGGTGCCGCAGCATTCCCGGCGTTCACCTCATAGGGTCTGTCCGCGGGGATCAGCGAAAATTGAACGGAATCGCTCTTTGTCTCTGCTGCCGCTGCAGGCGGTACGGCATCCTGCTTCGGCTGCGTCTGCGCAGTTGTCTGATCCGTCACGGCCGCTGCCGTTTCTGTACGGGATGTTGTCCGGGTCTCACTGTCTGAATCTGCCGCCGTCACGGTCACGGCCTTTTCGCCGGAATGCTTCTGCGGCTTCGCGGTTGTCACGGTCTGCACTGCGGTGATCTCCGCAGAGGCGGTTGTCTGTACGGCTTCTGTCACTTCGATTGTCTGACTGTCTGCGGTCATGGAATCATCCGCAGCTCTGTGCAGGATATGTCCGCCGATCCCGATATTCAGCGCGATCAGTGCCGCAGCAACGGCAGAACCGTTCACCATGCCGCGCTTTGTCAGAGAAATGCGCGGGCGACGTGCCTTTTCCAGCACGGCCTGCTTACAGGCAGGATCCTGCTTCATGCGGTCCACGACGTCGCAGTACTGCTGTATCGTTTTCATAGCTTCAACTCCTCTCCGAGCGCTTCCTTCAGCAGCTTCCGTGCACGGTGAAGCTGTGTCCGGACGGCTGTCTCCGAACGTCCCGTCATCTCTGCGATCTCCGCAGTGGAATAGCCCTCATAATAGAACAGGTGGATCACCGAACGGTATTTGACGGGCAGTTCCATGACTGCGTGATAGACATCGTGCTCCTCCGGCGTTTCAAAGCACAGCGCCGCTTCTTCCAGCGGAACACTGAACCGGTACCGGAACGAGCGCAGCAGATCCTTCGCCTGGTTGATCGTCACGCGCATCATCCAGCCGGTCTCATGGCGTTCGTTTTCAAACACGGTCCGGGATGCAAAACGCTTGAGAAATACCTCCGAGGTGATATCCTCCGCGTCAGCGCGGTTTTTGCAGTACGCAAACGCCAATCTGTATACAGATTCATGATATTTGTCGTATATTTGCTCCATTTCCTGCGTATCCACGAAGTATCCTCACCCCTTCTCCGGACTGCGCGCAGTTTCATCAGCTGATGCGAAATGCTCTGACCATTTCATCAGGTATACGTTTCACAGTGCCGGTTTGTTGCAGCGTGCAGATTATTTTGTTTTCTTTATTATAATGCACGAAAACAGGCTTGTCAACAGCCCATACCGCAAGGATTGGGCAATCGGCAAAATCGTGAAGATTCGGTAAACATTGTGCGAAAGGCTTGACATCATGCCGAAATCGTGCTATGATATAAACGGTAGATTCTGCGTAGAGGGCGCATAATTACCGCAATTTTTGAGAGGGGGAATTTCCCATGAAATCCAGAAAGCTTGCTGCGCTGATGTCAGCGGCTGTCCTGACCGCATCGGCTCTGCCGTTCGGCCCCGTCGGGACTGTTTCCGCTGCCGGCTCATACAATTATGCCGAAGCGCTGCAGAAATCCATGTTCTTCTATGAGGTGCAGCAGTCAGGCAAGCTGCCCGAGTGGAACAATGTCCAGTGGAGAGCCGATTCCATGTGCGACGAGGACGGCAATGAGACCGATGCCGTTCCGGGCGGCTGGTTCGATGCAGGCGACCACTTCAAATTCACGCTGACGAATGCGTATTCCGCTTCGATCATGGCGTGGGGCTACCTCGAATACAAGGACGCGATCAAGAATGCCGGCCTTGAGGAGCTCTACCGCAAGAACATCCTCTGGGGCATGGACTATGTCCTCGGCTGCGATAAGGGCGGCGGCTCCATGATCGGCACGATCGGCGACTTCAAGGGCGGCTCGACCGACCACAACATCTGGTGCAGCCCGGAGGTCTATCTGCGCAAGCATCACCTGAACAACGGCGACTGGAAGCGTCCGAACGACACGATCAAGAATGCTTCCGTTGCAGCACTTTCCGCGGCGGCACTCGCAGAGGGCTACCTCATGCTGAAGGACACCGATCCCGACAAGGCTGCAAACTACTTAAAGCACGCAAAGGATCTCTTTGACGGTGCGGACAAGATCCGCGACACGAAGGACCGCGGCGGCATGGGCGACATGTACCCGACCTCCACATGGATCGACGACTGCATGTATGCAGCCTGCTGGCTCTATAAGGCGACCGGCGATGAGTCCTATATGAGCAAGATCGAGAAGGATTATATCCCGCAGTTCCCGACCGAAAGCCAGTCCACCGACTGGAAATATACATGGGGTCTCTGCTGGGACGACACCACACAGGCCGCGGCGCTGCTCTATGCACAGCTGACCGACAAGGACGAGTGGGTCAACCACATCGACAAGCACATCCGCTACTGGATGGGCGGCTCCTCCGATCTGAAGCCGTTTGAGGGCAAGATCACCGGCGACGGCCTCTCCCACCTGACAAACTGGGGCTGCCTGCGCCACGCGACCAACACCGCTTTCATCGCGAAGCTCGCATGTGATTCGATCTTCAAGGATGACAGCGCCAAGGTCAGCAAGTACAACACATGGGCGGACAGCCAGATGAACTACTGCTTCGGCGACAATAAGCTGAAGATGAGCTATGTGCTCGGCATGGGCGACAAGCAGCCGACGGCGATCCACCACAGAGGCGCCTCCGGCATCCACGACGACCACTGGAACGAGCTCGGTCAGTCCGGCAGCAGCATGGGCGGCGAAAACTGGCAGACCGAATATGCACATACGCTTTACGGCGCGCTGATCGGCGGCCCGGACAGCTCCGGCAATTACGGCAGCTACAAGGTCTCCGACTATCAGTACACCGAGGTCGCGATCGACTACAATGCGGGCTATACCGCATGCCTCTGCGCGATGATCGACGAGAACGGCGGCAAGCCGCTCGCGGACTTCCCGCAGGATGAGACCCCGAAGTGGGCAGAATGGGAGGTCGCTGCGACCCTGAACGGCTCCGGCGACAGCTACACCGAGATCAAGATGTGGGCGATGAACCACACCGCATGGCCGGCAAGAGTCGCAAAGGACATCGAGGTGCGCTACTACTTCGATATCTCCGAGGCGATCGACAAGGGCATCCCGCTTGACAAGATCACCGTCGAGGGCAAGGCACAGCAGTACAGCGCAGGCCAGCAGGGCTACGCGACCGTCAGCGGCCCGGTCCAGTACAAGGACAATGTCTACTACGCAAGCATCAAGTTTGAGGACGGCAGAGCGATCCAGCCGACCGGTCAGTCCGAGCACAGAGACGAGGTGCAGTTCCGCGTGTCCGTTCCGGATGCGATCGACGGACAGTCCACCAAGGGCGCATGGGATCCGTCCAATGACTGGTCCTACAAGGGCGTCGGCAAGACCGATCTGAAGTCTGACGATTCCCTGAACGAGCACTTCACGATGTATGTCAACGGCAAGCTGGTCTGGGGCGAGGAGCCGGACGGCACCAAGGCTGTTCCGCTGGCTGATATCGGCGGCACATCCAGCACCGAGCCGAAGCAGACCACCGCGCCTCCGGTCGAGACGCAGGAAGAAACAACCACTACCGCTTTCAACATCACACACTATTCGCTGGAGATCGACAACCTGCCGACAAAGACCCGTTACCAGATCGGCGAAGAACTTGATCTGACAGGCCTGTATGTTTCGGGCTACTGCGAGGGCGACGGTTACAACGGAGATATTTTCCACCAGCCGCCCGCGGAGTGCGGCGTAACGGTCGATACTTCGGCGTTCGACAACACCAAGGCAGGCACCTATACGATCTATCTGACATGGGGCACCGCAAAGACTTCGTTTGAAGTTGCGGTCGGAGACAGCCCGCAGACCGGCACCACGGACGCCGGCAGCAGTTCGTTTCTCTACGGCGACGCGGACTGCAGCGGTAAAGTGGATGTTTCCGATGCTGTTCTTGTTGCTAAGTTTGTCAATCAGGATCAGACGGCGAACATCACGGATCAGGGACTGAAGAATGCGGACTGCGACGGCGAAAACGGCGTCAACGGCGGCGATGTCACACGCATCCTGCTGCTCATCGCAAAGATCGTGACCGCAGACCAGATGGGCAAGACCATCTGATATCAGAAAGATGCAAAGAGCACTCTGCAGGAAACTGCAGGGTGCTTTTTTGCGCGGTCATTGGTATGTTTTTTGACAAAGCCGCTGCATTGTCTCTTGACACCGCCGCAATTTTATGCTATACTGGCAATAATACCTGCATCCGTGCGGGTATATCCGAAGGGACTGCGCTGTACACTGCCTGCGGCGGCGCGGCCAATGACCTAAACGAAAACGAAAAGGAGAATCTGACATGAAAAACTGGATGAAAACAGCAGCAGCGGCGCTCCTCGGAGCGGCACTCTGCACAGCGGGCGCAACACTGTCGGCAAGCGCGGAGGGTACGGCTGAGCTCGTCGGCGACACAGTGATCCTGAGCGGAAACATCGAACGCGATGATGTGCTTTTCTTTGCACAGAACGATGACGTAAAAAAGGTAGTGATCAGCGAGGACGGCGCGGTTCTGCCTACGGACTGCGTTGATCTGTTCAGGGACTACCGGGCGGAAAGCATCGACCTTTCCGGCGCGGACGGAAGCCGCGCCACGAATATGCGCGGAATGTTTGAACTGTGCCTCAATCTGAAGTCTGTCAAGTTCGGCAAAATGGATACCTCCAATGTCGCGACGATGGAGAGAATGTTCTTCCTCTGCAAAAACCTCAAATCGGTTGACCTTTCCGGCCTTGACACATCGGAGCTCAACGCGATGAGCAATATGTTCTCGAACTGCACATCACTGGAGGAAGTCGATCTGAGCGGCTTCAACACTTCAAAGGTCATGTATATGTCCGGCATGTTTGAGGACTGCTATGCGCTGAAAAGCGCCGATCTGAGCAGCTTTGATACCCGCAGAACAGACATCATGCAAAGAATGTTCTGCAACTGCTACGCGCTGGAATCGGTCGATCTGAGCAGCTTCCGCACGGACAGTCTCACCGGATACGAATATATGTTCAGAGGCTGCAAATCCCTGAAGCAGATTGATCTGAGCAGCTTCAAACTCAATCAGTACGCCAATCTGCAGTATATGTTTGAAAACTGCCCCCTGCTGGAAACGGTCTATGTGACACCGGATCTGTGGTATCTGGACGGCATCAGTCAGGAGCACGCATTTGACGGCGCCCCCCTGCTGACCGGCGATATCGACGGGCACTTCACAACGGCGCCGAACCGCGTGACCGGCGCAAGCCTCTCGCTGGACGGCAAGATCGGTGTCAACTTCTACGCCAGACTGCACCCCGATATCAACCGAGCTGTCCTGAAGGTCGGCAACCGGATCGTCGAGGATTATGATGCCGGCAGATTCCACAGCGCACAGGTCAGAACGGACAGCAGCTACAGCGATTATTACAAGTTCACCTGCGGCGTCAATGCCACGCAGGCGGGTGTGCCGATCCGGCTGTCGGTCTATGATATGAACGGCAATCAGACCGACCTTTACAACAGTGACTTTGTAAAGCAGGAAAACGGAGAGGTCTGCTATTCCGTCAACGATTATATCGCGGATTCCGCGCAGTATGCGGATAACGCAGCGCTGACCAAGCTGGTCAAAGCACTGGACAATTACTGCAAAGCCGCATCCAATTTCTTCTGCAAGACCGATCTTGCCGTTGATGGCATCGGCAGTGTGAATCCCGATGACCTGCAGGATGTCGGCATCAATCTGGGTCAGAATCTGGCATCCAGCAAGATCTCGCTGGTGTTCAATTCCGCGACGAGCCTGCGCATCTACTATCCGGCGGGCGTCAACGCAGGGGACGCGACATTCCGGAAGCCCGGCGACGATGAAGCATGGCCGACGTTCATGGGCGAAACCGAATACGGAAATTATATCGAGATCTTTGATATTCCCGCCAAAAACCTGACAGCCGAGTACAGCGTGACCGTTGAGGGCATCACCGGCAGCATCACCCCGCTGAATTATGTCAAGCGCGTTCTGGAAGCAGAAAACGCAGACGGCGATCTGGTCGTCCTTGCAAAGGCGCTGTATGTTTACGCACAGGCCGCGAAGAGTTATCCGTACTGAAAGGAGAGACAGTCATGAAAAAGACCTACCAGACTCCCGAAACCGAGATCATCGTGTTTGCGGCAGAGGACGTTATCACGGAAAGCATCATCGACCCCGAAGGAACGCCGATGTAATGCAGCCTGCACAGCAGCATTTCCTTTTTATGCGGTATCTCTGACAGATTGAGAACAGGGCGCTGCCGCATTCCCTGCCAAAGGGACAGGTTCCTTTGAACTCCCGCTGCAAAACCGCCTCTCCCCATTCTTGGGGAGGGGCGGTTTTAAAATGAAAGTCCGGAGAGACAGCAGCGCTCCGGCGGTACTTGACAAAACAGAAAAAAGATATTATAATAGAACTGATAAATGCGATGAGGGGATCAAAGGCCGCATCTGCGGCGAAAAAAGCTGTTCTTCGCCTCTTTCCTGCCGCGCTGTGCATGAAAGAGGCTTTTTTATTCGTTCCGTTCCGGAATTGTGCTGCTGAAAATCAACCGTTTTTGAGGAGTGCGTGCCGTGCCGAAATCATTTTGTACAGGGAAAGTCGTTTTTCAGGACGTATACGATTATACGCTGGAAGATGTCATATTCTTACTGGAAAACAGAGAGTTTTCAGAATTCGGCTTCAACACTGAAAAAGGATATTCCATCATTTATTCAGATGCAGGTGAAATCCTGACGGAACATAAAGGCTCAGACAATGCGATTCCGGAGGAAACCGTCAGGCGGATGCTGAATGTGCTGGAGCATATAGAAGAATGCATTGAAAAGGCATACGACCGGATCATCAATCCGGATCAGAAAGATGATAAAGCGTCCCCCGCGAATGAGGAAAAGTGGATTCCTGATCTAAAGCAAATATTTGAGATAAACGGAATCAACTTCGGTGATATAAGTTCCCTGCTGGATCATTGCAGCGTTCTGATTTGGAGCCAATCCCGACGCGATCATCAGCCAAAGTGCGCTTCAGACAGTTTTTCGATCGAATTCGATGGGGATGATCATTTCTTTTTCAACGTGAAGTTTGATTACAGGGATATGCTTCCGTATGAGATCGAATTGAGGAAAGTTAAGAATACATAAACTCTGATTGACAGCAAAACACGTTTCTGAAACAGAGATTTTCTATTCAAAGAAAAGGAGATGACTGTCATGCTGATTTCCGGTGCAAATATCGTTGCCGAAACTTTGCTCGAACAGGGCTGTGACACGCTGTTCGGCTATCCCGGCGGGCAGGTCATCGACCTGTTTGACGCGCTCTATGCAAAGCGTGACGAGATCCGCTTTGTCCTGACCGCCCATGAGCAGGGCGCGGCACATGCGGCGGACGGCTATGCCAGAGCGACCGGAAAGGTCGGCGTTGTCATTGCGACCTCCGGTCCCGGCGCGACGAATCTGGTCACCGGCCTTGCGACAGCCTGTCTGGATTCCGTGCCGCTGGTCGCGGTCACCGGCAATGTCCCCTGCAGCCTGATCGGGCGGGACAGCTTTCAGGAGGTCGATATCGTCGGCGTCAGTATGCCGGTCACGAAGCATAATTTCATCGTCAAGGATGTGAACGATCTGGCCGGTACGCTCCGCGAGGCGTTCCGCATTGCGAAGTCCGGCAGACCCGGCCCCGTGCTGGTCGATATCCCGAAGGATGTGCAGACCGCCTGCTGCGAATACGAAAGGCAGCCCGCGCCGGTCGCGCCGGAGCCTGTCCGGAAAGCTTCCGAGGAGAAGCTGAAAGCAGCCGCGAAAATGATCGCTGCTGCGGAACGGCCGTATATCTATTTCGGCGGCGGCGTGATCTCCGGCAATGCGTCCGCGGAGGTGCTTGCCCTCGCAGACAAGATCGACGCGCCGCTCGGCTGCTCGCTCATGGGGCTTTCCGCGGTGCCGTCCGATCACCCGCGCTTTCTCGGGATGCAGGGGATGCACGGGCATTATGCGGCATCCGCGGCGGAGGACGAAGCCGACCTCGTGATCGCGCTGGGCGCACGCTTCAGCGACCGCGCGACCGGCAGAAAGGAACGCTTCTCCAAGCATTTCAGTATCGTGCATATCGACATTGACGGCGCGGAGCTCAATAAAAACATTCACGCGGAGCTGACCGTCCGCGGCGAACTGCGGGACGCGGTCAGCAGACTGATAAAGCATGTCCGGAAGCGGCGGCATCCGGCATGGATCAAGCGGATCGCGGCGCTGCGCGCGGAGGAAGTCCGCAGAACGCAGGAATCCCACGACGCACTGGCCAAGCGGCTCACAAGCCCCTGCCTGACGCATTATGAGATCCTGGATGCGGTCAGCGCGGCGGTGCCGGAGGACGCGGTCATCGTGACCGACGTCGGGCAGCACCAGATGTGGACGGCGCAGCGGTATCCGCTTCGGTATCCGCGCACGTTCCTGACAAGCGGCGGACTCGGTACCATGGGCTTCGGGCTCGGTGCCGCGGTCGGCGCGCAGATCGCGACCGGAAAGCGCACGGTGCTCATCACCGGCGACGGCAGCTTCGGCATGAACCTGACCGAGCTGGCAACTGCCGTCAGTGAGCAGGCAGATATTACGGTCATCATCATGAACAACGGGGTGCTCGGCATGGTGCGGCAGTGGCAGACACTGTTCTTTGACCGCCGTCATGCCGGCACGACACTGAACCGCAAAACGGATTTCCAAAAGGTTGCAGAGGGCTTCGGCGCAGGTGCCGCCCGTGCCGCGAGCCTTACGGAGCTCCGTCAGGCACTGGCTGCGGCCAATGCACAGAAAGGGCCGTTCGTCATCGACTGCGTGACGGACGCCGACGAATTCGTGCTCCCGATGCTGCCGCCCGGCGGCTCCGTGGACGATATCATTACAACGATCAAGTGAGGTGTACCGCATGAGCAGGCAATATGTCATCGGCGTACTGGTCGCCAATATTTCCGGTGTTCTGTCCCGCGTATCGGGCATGTTTACGCGCCGCGGCTTCAACATTGACAGCCTGACCGTCAGCGAGACCGAAAACGCCGGTGTTTCCCGCATTACGGTCGCATTTCACGGCGACGAGGATATCAAGGAGCGAATCGTCACGCAGCTGGAAAAGCTGCACGATGTCAGAGAAGTCGAGGTGCTCGACCGGCATGAGACGGTCATGCGCGAGCTGCTGCTGCTGAAGATCGCGAATACCGCGAAAAACCGGCAGGATATCATGACGGCCGTCGAGATCTTCCGCTCGAAGATCGTGGACTACTCCACGACGGCGCTGGTCTGTGAACTGACCGGCGAGACTGCGAAGATCGACGCATTCATTGAACTGATGAAGAATTACGGCATCATGGAAATGTGCCGCACGGGCATCGTCGCGATCGAGCGCGGCGAGAACTGCCTGCGGACGGTCATGGACGCCGCAGCAGAATAACGGGGAAATCACTTTGAGACCCGTATGACGGCAAATACCCAACCGGCTGACAAAGGAGCTTCCGTATGGAAAATGACAAAGGCAACCGCATCTTTTACCGCTATCTTGAACTGCTCTCGCAGGAGCATGAACAGGATACTGATCGGGACTGGGGCATGATTCACATTCTCGGCGGTATGCAGCGGCTGAACGACGGCAGCACGGCAGACCCTGCCTATGAATCGGACTGGGATGATGCTGTCAGTCAGTGTACCGATCCGGCAGATGCCTATCAGATCGGGATACAGTTTCTGAAAATCTGGCAGGACATCGGCTATGCGGAGGATGTCGCGCAGGTTCTTGCGGATATGGAAGCGAAAAAGCGGCTTGATCTTTGGGAGAAAGCCGTGCAGGATGTGGAGCAGGAACTGGATGATCCCTATCTGCATATTGTCAGGATTTGAGACCGGTATATAAAAGTGAAAACGGACAGACGGTTACACTGCGCTCCCGGCAGATGCCGGACATTATTTCTTGAAAAAAGGAACATAAAATGGGAAGAAACAAAAAATTACAGGAGATCGACCTCTCGCTCAATTCGCTGGTCGTGTTCCGCAAGCTGCTGACGCATGAGGTCATTCTGCCGCTGCGCGCGCTGCTGGATACCGAATCCATGGATCCGATGATCCAGCTCCGGCAGTATACGGAATTTATCACGCGGCTGTATGCGAGAAGCACGAATCTGACGGAGTATATCTTTCAGCTGATCTGCGAGGACGATAATTTCTATGTCAGAGCGGTCGCGCGCGGGGAGCAGGTCGATGAGATGCTCGAAGCCTGCGTGCAGAACGAGCTTGCGATCCTGCAGCGGCTTGCGCGGATCCGTCCGCATGAGCTGCAGAAGGAAGTCTCCTACTACGGCGTTCTGCCGGAGTGGAAAACCTCTGACCTTGATTTCGGCGCGGAGTATCACGCCAGACTGCGTGAGATCGGCAAATACGGCTACGGCACCTTTGCGCCGCACCCGATGTTCGTGATCCGCGATGAGCGCATCGTGCCGGTGCTGCATCCCGACCCCGTGCAGCTTTCGGAGCTTTCCGGCTACGAAAAGGAGCGGCAGGCGGTCACGGACAATACGCTTGCGCTGCTGCAGGGAAAGCCCGCGCAGAATGTGCTGCTTTACGGCGATCCGGGCACGGGCAAATCCTCGACCGTGAAAGCGGTCGTCAATGCGTTTTTCGCGCAGGGTCTGCGGCTGATCCAGATCACGAAGGCGCAGCTTCCCATGCTGCCGGAGATCATGGATCAGATCTACGACTGCCCGCTGAGATTCATTCTGTATATCGACGATCTGACATTTGCGCCCGGAGATGACAGCTTCTCCGTGCTGAAGGCGACACTGGAGGGCACGGTCTCGGCGCGGCCGGACAATGCGCTGATCTACGCGACCGGCAGCCGGCAGAATCTGCTCGGGAAAGACGATGCGGACGGCGCGGCACTGGATTCGCTCTCGGCGCGGTTCGGACTGCGTGTCTGCTTTGCAAGGCCGGAGCGGGAGGAATATCTTGCCTTTACGCAGCAGCTTGCGGCGCAGATGGGACTGAACATGGATGCGGAGACGCTCGCGCAGAAGGCGGAGGACTATGCTGCCCGCAGCGGCGGCCGCTCCCCCAGAGCTGCCAAGCAGCTGATCGAGCGGCTGTTGGCGTGCGGGGAAAACCAGCCGGAAGCATAAGTAAGAATGTATAAAAGGACGCTGACGCAGCAGTCGGCGTCCTTTTTTATCCGGTCAGGCACTTCCATTCGCAAGCAGCTTTCTGCGCGTTCAGAGCGCCGAAAAACGGCAGACCCCCATGCAAATCGCATGCAGGGTCTGCCGTTTTATCAGTCTTTTTCGTAGTACACAAGCGTCATGTGCGCATTGACGGTATCCGTTCTGCCGGTGCGGTGATAGCCCGTTTTCTCATACAGATAACAGTTTCCTGTCTCCTGCAGGATCGTCGAGAGCGCCCAGTGCTCCGCGCCGTGGATCTGCTCTGCCGCAAGGATCGCCGGCTGCGCGAGCCGTTCGGCAACGCGTTCGCAGGGTTCACACGCAGGATTCAGATCATAGTCCCGATAGCGTTCGAGCAGCGGCGCAAACGCGGTTTTCTGCATCGCCCAAAGCTGTTTGCAGTCCGCCGAAACTGCCCGCCGCAGCGTCACAGCCCGCTTCACCGCTTTGGCGGGTTCAGATAATGCCCGAAGGTGCGCTCATGCTCCAGCGTGGTGCTGCCGTAGTGACCGCAGTAGACGGTGCAGTCGCCCTCGATCGCGCCGAGCCTTGCCAGCGACGCGCGCATATCGCGGATGTTGCCGCCCGGGAAGTCCACTCTTCCGACGCCGTCACGGAAAAGCGTGTCACCGGAAAAAAGGATATCCCCGTGCCGGAAGCAGCAGCTTCCGGGGGAGTGCCCCGGCGTATGCATGACGGTAAAGGTCAGCTCCTCCGAGAATTTCAGTTCATCGCCCTCTGCAAAAGTGCGGATTATGCTTTCGTCCGGGCACTGATACTCCGCACCGTAGCCGAGATACACCGCGAGCGAATACTCCGCGGAGATCACCAGCGGCTTGTCCAGTTCATGCACATAGAGCGGCACACCGGTCTCCTCCATGACATCCGCAGCGGCGCCGAAATGGTCAAAGTGCGCGTGCGTCAGCAGGATCGCCTGCGGCTTTAATGCCTGCTGCCGGATCTCATCCAGAATCCGGGCACTCTCCGCGCCCGGGTCAATGATGACCGCGTTTTTTTCGTCGTCGGAGACCAGAAAGCAGTTTGCTTCCAGTTCCCCGACCGGTAACTGTGTGATATTCAGCATACATTTTCTCCTTATTCGTATTCGCCGCGGCGGATCACCATATTGCATCTGCCCCATGCTTCATCCCCGAAGCGGAAAGCCTCCGGCGTCAGCGCACGTTCGGCAAAGCCCGCTTTCTGATAGCATTTTCCTGCGGCGGTATTCGCATCAAAGACCATAAGCTGCACGGCAGATGCGTCCGTCTTTGCAAAGATCTCCTGCACGGCGGCGCGGATCATTCCGGTGCCGATGCCCTGCCCGCGCAGCTGCGGGTCAACGATCACAAATTTCAGCAGGATCTCGCCGTCCCGCGGCTCTGCGGGATAACAGAAAAAACCGACGGCTCTGCCGGTGCTGTCCTCCGCGATATACGGCAGATCGCCGCTTTGCGCACGGATTTTCCGCAGACTGTCCGCAAAACCCGCCGCATCCGGCGGATAGGGAAAGCGGTCCGCACACCACATGGCATGGGTGCGGCGGTCGGTTGACCACTTTCGCAGCGTTTCAAAATCCTGTTCATGCCGATACGGCCGGATCGTCAGTTTCTGCTGATCGTTCAGCGGACGCATCATGAAAACGTCCGAATGCCCGCCCTCGTAATACGGCGCAGTATCAGTGAAGCCTGCCCTGCGGTACAGCCGGATCGCCCGCTGACTTGTGGAAAGCGAATCGAGATACATCGCCTGAAAACCGGCCTTTTCCGCAAACCGGAGTGCGGTTTCAAGCAGCATCCGCCCGTATCCGTTCCCGTGATACTTTTCCAGCAGATACAGCGATTTCAGCTCGCAGCGTTCGCTGTCAAAAGCCCGGACGGCAGCCGTCCCGATGATCTGCTCCGCATCGAACATGCACCAGAATGCAGCAAAATGCGCTGCAGTATGCAGATAAAAGCCATGCCTGCCGGAGAGGTCAAGTGTCCTGCCCGATTCCGGCAGACACTGCGCCAGAAAGGCCAGCAGGCGCGGTTCAAATTCCTTCCGGTACGGAACCGGAACGAAGGAAGGTTCCATATTTTGTTCCTCTTTCATCGGCCGATCGGGAGCACTTCGCCGACCGTCCCCGAAGGGAAACGCCCGCGCGGGCTGCCGCGGTTAATACGCCGCGCGCTCGGCCGAGAGGACGTCACGGACGGTGCGGAGCCGGTTCAGCAGCGTGTCAAGCTGCTCCAGAGAGCTGACCGACACCGTCGCATTCAGCATCGCGTTGCCGTCCTTCAGCATGTGGAAATTGAAGTTCGACACCGGCAGATGCGCCTCGCCGATCACCTGCGTGATATCGTTCAGCAGATTCAGCCGGTTCAGGCAGAGCACCTCGATATTCGCCTTCAGCTCGGCAGCAGGCGCGTCAGACGCCCAGTGCGCCGCGACCCAGCGGCTCATCTCCGCGGGATCGTTTTTCTGCAGCGCCTCCTGATATTTCCGGCACTGCTGCTTGTGGATCGTAATGCCGTGCCCCATGGTCGTGAAGCCGACGATCTTCTCGCCCTGCAGCGGCGAACAGCACCGCGCCAGCTTGACCTCCAGATTGTCAATGCCGTCAATGATGATGCCCGTGCCGCCTCTGGTCGGCTTGCGGAGCTCGGGGAGCTGTTCGCCGGGCGTCTGCTGCTCGGCGGGCGCAAACCGCTTGAGATAATACTCCCGGATGCGCGGCATCAGCTTGGTCAGCGACAGGCCGCCGTAGCCGACCGCCGCATAGAAATCGTCGAGCGTTTCGCAGTTCGGCTGCCGCAGATCCTCCTTAACGATGCTTTCCAGCTGCTCCGGCGTCATGACAATATGCATCCGCTTGCACTCGTGCTCGATGCTCGCTTTGCCCGTGACGATATTCTCCGGGCGCCGCTCCCGCTTGAACCATGAGCGGATCTTCGCGCGTGCCTCATTCGTCTTGACGATATCGAGCCAGTTGCGGTTCGGCCCCTTGTTCGGATCCTTGCTCGTCAGGATCTCGCAGATCTCGCCGGTGTTGAGCTGATAGGTCAGCGGCACGATCTTGCCGTCCACCTTGGCGCCGGTCGTTCTGTGGCCGATCTGCGTATGGATATGGTACGCGAAGTCGATGACCGTTGAGCCGACCGGCAGCGAAATGGAATCGCCCTTCGGCGTCATGACGACAACGTCCTCCGGCGCAATATCGTTCTTGATCGTTGCGACAAGCTCCTCGGGGTCGTCGCTTGCCTGCTGTGTTTCGAGCACCTGACGGATCCACGCGATGCGCGAATCCATGACGGTCTTGCCCTGAATGCTCTCCTTGTATTTCCAGTGCGCGGCGACGCCGTATTCCGCATTTGCGTGCATTTCCCATGTGCGGATCTGCACCTCGAACGGAATGCCCTCCTTGCCGAGCACGGATGTATGCAGCGACTGATAGCCGTTCGGCTTCGGGTTCGCAATATAATCCTTAAAGCGGTTCGGGATCGGGCGGAACATATCGTGGATCAGGCCGAGCACGCTGTAGCACTCGTTGTCGGTCGTCACGATCACGCGCACCGCGTATTTGTCGTAGATCTCGTCAATGGATTTGTGGTGGATATACACCTTTTTATAAATGCCGTAAATGCTCTTGACGCGCCCGTCGATCTGCGGCGGGGTGACGAAATCCTGCGAACGGAACCGCTCCGCGATCCGCTGCTTGATGCTCTCGATGAACGCCTCGCGCTCCTCTTTCTTGTTATCGAGCAGGCTTTCGATCTCCGCGTAGGCATAGGGATCAAGATAGTAGAACGACAGATCCTCAAGCTCCTCCTGCACCGATGTGATGCCCAGACGGTGCGCGATCGGCGCATAGACGTTCATCGTCTCGAAGGCCGTGTTGTGCTGCTTGTGGATCGGGCGGTACTGCAGCGTGCGCATATTGTGCAGACGGTCGGCCAGCTTGATGATCATGACGCGGATATCCTGCGACATCGCGAGCAGGATCTTCATGACGTTCTCCGCCTGCTGCTGCTCCTTGGAGAATGTCGGCACCTTGGCGAGCTTTGTCACGCCGTCCACGAGCATCGCAACATCATGCCCGAAGCGCTTCTGCACATCCTCCCTTGTTGCGGCGGTATCCTCCACGACATCGTGGAGCAGCGCCGCGCAGAGCGTATCCGTATCCATGCCGAGCTCCAGCAGGATATACGCGACCGCGACCGGATGCACGATATACGGCTCTCCCGAGGAGCGCACCTGTCCCTCGTGGCACTGTGCGGCGTATTCGTATGCCGCGATCAGCTTGCTGATATCGTACTGCCGGTCATCTGTCAGGATCTTTGCAATGATCATGTCTATGGTATATGTCTCATCATGAAACTCCGGCATAAGAACACCTCCTTTACGGGAAAGTCCCGTTTCATTGTGTTAATTGATTCAGGTACGATCCGGCAGGATCTCCGAGACCGCATACAGCGCGGCAGTTCCGGCGATCTTCACGCGGTCACCGCAGACGTCTGCATACAGCACGCCGCCGCGGGCGGATGCCTGATACGCAGTCAGCGCTGTTTTGCCGAGCCGCTCTGCCCAGTAGGGTGCGATCAGGCAGTGTGTCGAGCCGGTCACCGGATCCTCCGGTATCTTCATTTTCGGCGCAAATACGCGAGAAACACAGTCGTATTGCTCGCCCTGCGCCGTCACCGCAATGCAGAGCCCGTCAAGCTGCATCAGCTTTTCGGGGTCGGGCGTCAGCGTCCGGACAGCTTCCTCCGAATCCAGCACGAGCATCAGATCACGCGCAGCATAGGCCTGCACCGGCTGCACGCCGATCGCGGCGGTCATCTCCGGCGTGACCGGTATCTCACGGAGCGGATACGCAGGAAAGTCCATTTCAATGCGTTCGCCCGTGAACTGCACGGTCAGCGTGCCGTGCATCGTCAGAAAGCGGAGCGATCCTGCATCCGGCTGATAAAACCGGTGCAGCACATACGCCGTGCCGAGCGTCGCGTGTCCGCAGAAGTCGATCTCGCCGCCCGGCGTGAACCAGCGCAGGCGGCAGGCATCGCCCTCCGGGACGGCGAACGCAGTCTCCGAAAAATTGTTTTCGGCCGCGATCTTCTGCATCAGATCATCGGGCAGCGGCGCATCCGTCACGCAGACAGCCGCCTGATTGCCCGAAAAAACAGTCTCCGCAAATGCATCAACGATATATTGCTTCATGACGCATTCCCCTGCGCCAGTGCAAGAATTTTCCGGTAGGCTTCGGATTCGGTCAGCTCACGCTTCTGCGTGACGGGCAGCTTTGAGAGCGTCTCCGTCACCGGGTCATAGCAGAGCAGCCCCAGTTCGCTGAAAATATCCGCGATCATGCGGGCACGGCAGCGGTTCATGCCCTTGGCCTGCAAAGCCGTACAAAGCTGCTGCACGGTCATCGGCATCCGCTGCACAAGCTGATAGACCGCGATCAGATCAGGCCGGTGCGGACACATCCGCTGATAGTATGCCTGTGCGGGCAGCTGCTCGCCGCGGCAGTAGGCATCGTATGCAGCCTGCGCCGCGATCGCCTGCTCCTGCGCCTGCTCGGAATACCGCCAGTCCTCTGCACGCAGCGTCAGCGACGGTCTGCCCTGATATTCCTTTACATCCGCCGCGATCAGGAAGTCGAGCGTCTCCCCGATGCGGATGCCGGTCTCCTCCGGCTTTAAGCGGAACAGCAGCACCTCGCACTGTGCCGTACCCTTTTTCAGCCGCAGCTTGGTATGCGCACCGCCGGAAAGCGGCTGCACCTCCGCGACCGTCATGCCGGGCAGTACGAACAGGGGCTTCGGATTGCCCGCGCCGAACGGCTCCATGATCTGCAGTCCCGCGACGTTTTCGGGCGTCAGTGCCTGCGGTTCGAGCGAACGCTCCGCATGAACGGTCATGACCGGCATGACGGGATTGTGTTCCGCCGCATAGCGCTGGATCGCCTGCATGAAATTGTCCTTTTCCTCCGGCGAGACGGTAAAGCCGCCCGCGCCGGGATGCCCGCCGTAGCGCACCAGATGTGCCTCGCAGGCCTTCAGGCACTCGAATACCGAGAAATCCCCGAAGCTTCTCGCGGAGCCGCGGTATCCGTCGTCCTCCAGGGACATCAGGAAGCAGGGCTTGCCGAAGCGCTCCATCAGCCGCGCCGCGACAATACCGATGACTCCATGATGCCAGTTCTCGCCGGCAAAGACCAGCACGCGCTCCGAGATCGTTTCCGGATGCTGCCGGATCACCCCGAGTATTTCGTCGGTGATCTCCTGCTCGGTCTTTTTCCGGTCGTTGTTCAGCGAATGAATCTGTGCAGCGAGCAGCTGTGCCTCGTCCGGGTCGTCCGTCAGGAACAGCTTTGCCGCAATGGATGCCGACGCAAAGCGTCCCGCCGCATTGATGCGCGGGATCAGCTGGAACGCGGCATTCTGCGCGGAGATGACCGTGCCATCCTCAATGCCGCAGACCGCCATAAGCGAGATCAGTCCCATGCGCTCGGTGTTGGCGAGCAGCTGCAGGCCGCGCTGCACGATGTAGCGGTTTTCGCCGTCCAGCGGCATGACGTCCGCGATCGTCGCGAGCGCCGCCAGATCGCCGAACTGTTCGAGCGCGGGTTCCCAGTCACCGCCGTCCAGTGCCGCGATCAGCTTCAGCACCACAACGGCGCCGCAGATCGTTTTATATGGCGAAGGGCAGTCCGGCCGGAACGGATCGACCACGGCCACAGCCTCCGGCAGCGTATCGCCGGGACGGTGGTGGTCGGTGATGACCAGATCCATGCCCAGATCTTTGATGTATTTCGCTTCCTCAACGGCGGAGATGCCGTTATCTACGGTCACAATGAGGGAAACGCCGTCCTCATGCAGTGCCTTGAGGCTTTCGCAGCGCATCCCGTAGCCCTCTCTCCGCGTCGGGATATACCATGTCACATCCGCGCCTGCGCACATCAGCCAGTCTGTCAGCATGACCGTTGCGGTCACGCCGTCGCAGTCGTAGTCGCCGTATACGCAGATGCGCTCCCCGCTGTCAACCGCCGCAAGAATGCGCTCCGCGGCGCGCTCCATGTCCGCAAGCAGTAACGGGTCGGAAAGGCCGGAAACGTCCAGCAGGCTGCCCGCGGCTTCCAGTGATTCGATCCCGCGGGAGACCAGCACCTCCGCGCAGAGCTGCGTTATGCCGCCCTGCTGCCGGAGCATCGCTGCCTTTTTCGCATCCGGTGTTCCGATTTCCCATCGTTTCAGCAAATTCTGCCACCTCCGCTGTCAGAACGGTCGATTGCCCGTTCGTGATCCTTCTCATCTTATTAGTATACCATTTTTATGAAAAAAAAGCAAGCCCCGGGGATCCCCCGCCGGCATTTCCCTCCGGGTCGGCAGGGCCGACAGCCGTTTTCCTTCGGAGGCGGTGAGCGGAGCTCCCCCAATATGCTAAGTACACGCCGCGGGGCGGCTTCTGCGGCGTTTGTACGCCCAATGCAACGCGCCGCAGGCAGAGCGAAAACGTCCGTGCAGAGGGGTTCTCCCCGCACGGACGCTTTTTTCACATTCTGTTATTTCTTCTTTTTCTTTCCGTCGCTGCTGCTTTCAGTCTGCGCGGTCTCAGTCTCTGCCTCTGCAGTTTCCTCTGCCGGTGCTGCACCGGACTCATCCTTTCCCGCCGCAATACCGAGCGCTGCGTTTCTTCTGGCGGTTTCTTCCTTGAGCGCCTCAAAGAGCACAACGATCATATATGCAACGAACAGCAGGGCTTCCAGACCGAATGCCGGGATGATCGCCTTGGAGATGCCGCTTCTGATCGAGGTGCTGATATCGGCAGTTGCCGGAACCAGAACCTTGTAGCCGTTCGCGAGCGACACATTCTGATAGTAGTCATCCGCCGTATCGTTGACGGTCTGCACCAGCTCCCTGACCTTTTCATCGACGCGTGCAAGGTCTGCTTCGATCTTCTTGACCTTGTCGGTGCTGCCGACGGTCGCCTTGCGCAGCGTGGTCAGGCGCTCCTTGTAGTAGTCGATCTGCTGCTTGGTCTCGGAGAGTGCGTTCTGTGCGGAGATCCGGCGGTTGATGAGCTTGTCGTACTCATCGGACGCGATCGTGGACTCCGTATTCGCGATGCTGTCACTGAAGATGATGACCTGATCCTTTTCGTAGCTGTCGAATGCCGCATTGACGGCTGCGAGCGTTTCCTCGTCCGTTTTCTGCTGGCGCTCCAGATTCTCGATGCGGAACTCGTAGTATGCCTGCAGGCGGTCCTTGTCCTTCGTGATGTTGTTGAGGTTCAGGTAAGAGGAGATCAGATCGAGGTCGAGATCCTTGATCGCGTTGATGTTGGACTTCAGATCCGCGAAGGTCAGGCCGGTCTTGGTCGAGCGGAATCTGGTGGTATCGTCATTGGAGAGGCTGGAAACGTAGCGGCTCAGGGAGTTGAGCGAGGTGCGGAACATATCAACGGCTTCCGCATAATCGTACTCGGAGTAATCCATCGAGTTGAGCACATTGCCCAGCGCCTCATTGTAGCCGTACTGCTCAAAATAGAAGGAGCGGTAGGAATCGAGGATCGCATTGACGAGCTGCACAGCCTCCGAACGGGAGATCTTTGCATCCTTATAATTGAAAATGACCTTGTACTGCGTCGGATGCCAGCTCAGATCCAGCATTGCATTCGCCGCAGCCAGCTGACCGGTGGACATGGTATCCAGAATATTCCGGTAGGTCGTCAGACGATCGTAGACATCCTCCGGAACAACGCCTTCGATCTCGATATCGCGGCGGACGGTTTCCAGCAGCTCCGGATCCATATCGCAGGTCTTCAGCGCACGGTCGAGCACGAGCGGGTTCTTCATACTGTTGGCATCAAAGACCGATCCGTCGGGGTTTCTGCCCTTTTCGATGCCGCTGTGCGTAAAGCTGACCAGCGCGCGCACCGGCGTGGACGATGTGGTGCTGAAAAACACGCTGACACCGCCGATCAGGCCGCCGACGATCACAGACGTCAGGAACCAGACGAGGAAATACTTTTTCAGCTTGCGGAAGATCGCTGCGATCGAGACAACGACCATTTCACTGTGCTGCTCCTCATTTTTCACAATCAGATTTACGTTTTTGGTATTCTGATCTGCCATTTGGAAGCCTCCGTTTCATTTGACATCAACGCCCGTTTTTTCGGGCATGTACGTAAGTTAGTATATCATAATTCACGGTATGATGCAAGTGGAAACATCAGGCAATGCGAAATTTCTGCCTTTTGCACAAATCTGCATAAGCATCCGCGGATATATCAGCGATTTTTATAGCCCCGTTGCCGCAAACTGCCGCAAACGCGTGCAGAACGCCGTACAGATTTTGTCATTTTTTCTGCATTTCACTTGACATTGCAGCTGAAATATGGTATGATATACTAAATAGGAATTTGCTTTTTGCAGACAGAAATAACAAAAAGCGTTCATGCAGGGAGGCTATACAAATGTTTATCAAGGATGAAGTCAAGCATCAGGAGCTGAAAGCAAAGGGACAGGAGCTGGAGCATCTGCTTCAGAGCACCGAGCATTCCGAGCAGGACAAGCAGCAGAAGCTCATGGAATATCTGAACCTGCTGTACGCTGAACGTGCGTCCGATCTCGGCGTCATTTTTACGGAGCGGATGCTGGAACGCGTGGCTGCGGCCTTTGAAGCGCATCCGACTGCCGATCTTGCGGTCGATCAGCTCTATACATGCCTGCTGCTGCAGCAGTTCCATTCCATGCAGTTCGATGCGTGGCGGTCGCATCCGGCGATCGAAAACTGCCGCCGCGCCCTGAATATGCTCGAAGCAGAGGCACGCTGGTCGGACTGCCTGCGCTACTGCCAGGATACCGCAAACACCTATGCCGAGGCGCATTTCTGGCCGGAGGCACTGGACTATGCCCGCCATGCGCACAAGAGCGTCAAGGAACTCCTGAAAAAGGACGTCAAGGTGCTCGAAAACGGCGAGCTGCTCGATATGGAGGATACCGTATTTTCGATCCTGACCTGTGCGCTGAACACCGCGGACGGCGTCACGGAGGAACTGGCAAAGGAGCTGCAGGAGGATCTCGGCACGGAGCATTATGCGGAAGTGCTCTCTGAGGTGCAGGAGGCCAAGGATGAGGAGCCTGTCTGCGACCCCGTGGAACTGACGCCCGAATATCTGGCGATCCGCTATGAGCTGGAGGAAAAGATCGACGACGCGCTGGAGCATGAGCGCGGTTATTATGACTACTGCAAGGAATACTGGATGGCAAAGCGCATGATCCTGCGCAGCGACTACGGCATCCGCTGGAAGTCCCCTGCCGCCCTGAATCCGAATGAGGAATTCCACTGATCTGTCAGACGGAGCGAACGGACATTTTTTCCGCAAAACCGCTTGACAAAGACCGGGAAACATGCTATAATGCAGACAGAAACCGTTGAAGCGGAGAGAAACAGTGAGAATCGTACCCCACAGAGAGTCCGGGAGGCTGAGAACCGGGCGGAATCCGGCTCACTGAATGGCCCGCTGAGGGCGCAGTCAAAGCTGCGACGTCCGGCACGCGTCAGAGGCCGGGGATATAGAGAGTATCCCGCAAAGTGCACCGCGTCCGCATACGGACGGGTGAATCAAGGTGGCACCGCGAGCACCGCTCGTCCTTGACAGTCTGAAAGCGTCAGGGACGGGCGTTTTTGTTTGTCCTCTGACATCCGCCGCCGTTTATTTTTTAAGATGAAAAGGAGTGTTCACAATGGCAAGCAAGGAAATCCCGTACAAGATCTATCTGGAAGAAGACGAAATGCCGAAGGCGTGGTACAATCTCCGCGCAGACATGAAGGTCAAGCCCGCACCGCTGCTCAATCCGCAGACCCACGAACCGGCAACACTCGATATGCTTTCGCAGGTGTTCTGCCGCGAGCTCGCAGAGCAGGAGCTGAACGTCACCGATCCGTACATCGAGATCCCGGAGGAGATCCGCAGCTTCTACAAGATGTACCGTCCGTCCCCGCTGGTGCGTGCATACTGCCTCGAGAAGAAGCTCGGCACCCCGGCAAAGATCTACTACAAGTTCGAGGGCAACAACACCTCGGGCAGCCATAAGCTCAATTCCGCGATCGCACAGGCCTACTACGCAAAGAAGCAGGGCCTGAAGGGCGTCACGACCGAGACTGGTGCAGGCCAGTGGGGCACCGCGCTTTCCATGGCATGCTCCTACTTCGATCTGGACTGCCGCGTGTTCATGGTCAAGGTCAGCTATGAGCAGAAGCCGTTCCGCCGCGAGGTCATGCGCACCTACGGCGCATCCGTGACGCCGTCTCCGTCCGAGACGACCGAGATCGGCAGAAAGATCCTCGCGGAGCATCCGGGAACCGGCGGAAGCCTCGGCTGTGCCGTTTCCGAAGCGACCGAAGCAGCGCTGACCCATGAGGGCTACCGCTATGTGCTCGGCTCCGTGCTGAATCAGGTGCTGCTGCATCAGACCGTCATCGGCCTGGAAACGCAGACCGCACTCAAGAAGTACGGCATCAAGCCGGATGTCCTCATCGGCTGTGCAGGCGGCGGCTCCAACCTCGGCGGCCTGATCTCCCCGTTCGTCGGCGAGAAGCTCCGCGGCGAGGCTGACTATAAGTTCATCGCGGTCGAGCCGGCATCCTGCCCGTCCCTGACCCGCGGCAAATATGCCTATGACTATGCTGATACCGGACGCATCTGCCCGCTGGCCAAGATGTACACCCTCGGCGCAGACTACATCCCGGCACCGAACCACGCAGGCGGCCTGCGCTATCACGGCATGAACACCGTGCTCTCCGAGCTGCACGATCAGGGCATCCTCGATGCAGTTTCCTACAAGCAGACCGAGGTCTTTGCGGCAGCAGAGCAGTTCGCCCGCATCGAGGGCATTCTCCCGGCACCGGAAAGCTCCCACGCGATCAAGGCTGCGATCGACGAGGCGCTCCGCTGCAAGGAGTCCGGCGAGGAAAAGACCATCGTGTTCGGTCTGACCGGCACCGGCTACTTTGATCTCGCAGGCTATGCAAAGTACAATGACGGCGCACTCGAGAACTACATCCCGACCGACGAGGAGCTGGAAGCATCCTTCGCAAAGCTGCCGAAGCTGGACTGAGCTTTCCTTGAAAGGACGACATTATGCTGACACATACCGGCACGCAGACCATTGAGACGGAACGGCTGATCCTGCGCAGATTTCAGTATACCGACGATGACGCGATGCTGAAATACTGGGCCGCGGATGAGAAGATCCAGTCGCTTTATTCTGAGCCGGTCTATCCGACGAAGGAAGCGGTCAGAGGTCTGCTCGACAAGTATATCGGCTCCTACGAGCGCGAGGATTATTACCGCTGGGCGGTCATTGAGAAGGAATGCGGCGAATGCATCGGGCAGATCGCGTATTTCCTGGTCGATAACAAGAACCGGTTTGCCGAGATCGAATACTGCATCGGTTCTGATTTCCAGTGCCGCGGCTATGCGACCGAGGCGACGAAAGCGGTCATCGCATTCGGGTTCGATACGATGAATCTGCATAAGGTACAGATCTGCACCAAGACGATCAACAAGCCGTCCAAGCGCGTGATCGAAAAATGCGGCTTTACCTACGAGGGGACGCTGCGCGATTACTTCTTCATGGACGGCGAATACGTCGGCAGACTGTATTTCTCGATCCTGCGGAGCGAATATGAAGCCGGTCTTGCCGGACGATAACAACAAACGGGCAGTACGGGCACAGACCTGTACTGCCCGCTGCTTTCGGGAGGTGAAGCGCATGATCGAAAGAGCGGAACTGCACGATCTGCCGGAGATCCTGCAGCTGCAGTATCTGGCCTATCAGAGTGAGGCGGCGCTGTTCGGCAGTCAGGATATCCCGCCGCTGAAACAGACGCTTGACGAGGTCATCGCAGAGTATCAGAGTGGCATCATCCTGAAAATGACCGAGGGCGGCCGGATCATCGGCTCCGTCCGTGCATGGGAGCAGGACGGCACGGTGCAGATCGGCAAGCTCATGGTACATCCGGATTATCAGCGCCGCGGATACGGCTCGCAGCTCCTTGCGGAGATCGAGCGGCAGTTTCCCGGAAAGCGTTATGAGCTCTTCACCAGCACCAGAAGCACCGATAATCTCCGGCTGTATCAGAAGCGCGGGTATACCGAATTTGCCCGCAAGGTCATTGCCGGCGAACTGGAATTTGTTTATCTGGAAAAATTACTGCATCAAAACACAGGAGACATCACATGAAAAAAGATCTGCTGCTTCAGATTATGGCCGGGCTCGCCACGGTTGCGCTCGGCATTGCGACAACGATGTACGGCATCCGCTTCCTGCAGGATGAAACACAGGGCAATGTCCCGACCTGCATCATCCTGCTCCTCTGCTGTATGGCAGCGGTGCTCGTCTGCTTCCTGATCTGGAGGCATAACATGAAAAAGTATAAGAAGTAAACAGCCCGCAGACGGAGGTGAGATCATGCTGCGGATCCCGAATATCCCGCTCCCGCTGGACTATACGGAAGAACTGCTCCGCGAACAGGCTGCAAAGGCACTGCGCATCCGGCCGGAGGAGATCACCGCGCTGACGCTCGTGCGGCGGGCGGTCGATGCGCGGAAGCAGGTGCAGTTCATCGCAACGGCAGACGTACAGCTGAAAAACGAAGCCGCCGTGCGGAAGCATCTGCCGAAAAATACGAATATTCAGCAGATACAGCCGTTTTGTATGCCGAAATACAGGGCGGTCACGCTGCCGGAGCGTCCCGTCGTGATCGGCGCAGGGCCTGCGGGTCTGTTCGCTGCATGGGTGCTCGCACAGGCCGGAGCGCGCCCGATTCTGCTCGAGCGCGGCAGACCGGTCGCGGAACGGCAGAAAGCGGTACAGCAATATTATACAACCGGAACGCTAGACCCCGAATGCAATGTGCAGTTCGGCGAGGGCGGCGCGGGGACGTTCTCGGACGGCAAGCTGAACACCGGCACGAAAGACCCGCGCATCCGGCAGGTGCTGCAGACCTTCGCGGACTGCGGTGCGCCGGTGGAAATTCTCTGGCAGGCAAAGCCGCATATCGGCACGGATAAGCTGGCGGTCTGCATTCCGGCGCTCCGCAGGCGCATCGAAGCTGCCGGCGGCACGGTGCTGTTCGGCACAAAATGCACCGGCATCACGGTCACGGACGGCAAAGTCACCGCGGTACAGTATGAGCAAGATCACACAAAAAATGAGCTGCGCACAGACCACGCGATCCTCGCAGTCGGGCACAGTGCGCGGGACGTCTTTGCGTGGCTGCATCAGGCTGGTCTGCCGATGGCGCAGAAGCCGTTTTCGCTCGGCGTGCGCATTGAGCATAAGCAGGCGGACATCGACCGTTTCTGCTACGGCAAAGCCGCGGGACATCCGAGGCTCGGCGCGGCAAGCTATAAGGTCGCGGCGCATACGGCGGACGGCCGCGGCGTGTATTCATTCTGCATGTGTCCCGGCGGCACCGTGCAGGCGGCGGCATCCGAGCCGGAAACGGTCGTCACGAACGGCATGAGCTGCTTTGCCCGCGATGCGGAGAACGCGAACAGCGCGCTGCTGGTCGGGGTGAATCCCGCGGATTTCGGCTCGGACGATGTGCTGGCCGGCGTGGAGCTGCAGCGCCGGATCGAGCGCGCCGCATATCAGGCGGGCGGCTGTACCGGAAAGGCGCCGGTCACGCTGGTGGCGGATTTCCTGAAAGGGCAGCAGTCTGCAGCGTTCGGCAGCGTTGCGCCGAGCTATCCGCTTGGGACAGTCTTTGCAAGGCCGGAAAGCTGCCTGCCGGAATTCGTCTGCGCGGCGCTCCGGGAAGGCATCCCGCTGCTCCAACGGCAGCTGCACGGCTTTTTGCAGCCTGATGCGGTGCTGACCGCGCCGGAGACGCGGAGCTCCTCGCCGGTGCGCGTGCTGCGCGATCCGGAGACGCTCGAAGCGGTGACCGTCCGGGGGCTGTACCCCTGCGGCGAGGGCGCAGGCTATGCAGGCGGCATCGTCTCCGCCGCCGTAGACGGCATCCGCTGCGCGGAGGCGATTTGCGGTATCGCTTCGCGATGATCTGAAATGGGGCTCCGCCCCAAACCCTGCCAAAGGGACAATGTCCCTTTGGAATCCCATTATGAATAAACAAAAAGGACGCTGATGCAGGAATCAGCGTCCTTTTGTTTATGATATCGTTCGGCTTTCGGCGGGCTTCAGCATTGGGCGAAGTTCCTTTTCAGAATCCGCGTCAGCGGTGTACTGCGAAAAATGGGAGAGCTTCGCTCCCTGTCTGCGGAGAGGAAAACACCCGCACGGGCTCCGTGCTCAGAACAGCGTCCGAAGTGCCTCTGCAAGCTCCGGCGTACAGCCATCGGTATAGACCGTGTTCTGCGCAGCATCCTGCGGCAGCAGTCCGGAAAGATCGCTGGTAAAGCGCGTCAGCAGGACTGCGGTGCCCTTGCTGTCAGCCGCCTCCACGGTCATTTCCCAGTAGGGCTCTTTGCGCTCCGCATCGTACAGCATCGGCGAACAGATCGCCCGCTCGATCCGGTACCGCTCCGTGAAAGCCAGAACGGATGCACTGACCCGATCACGGCAGGTCTCCGAAAACTGTTCCTTCAGTTCCGATTCCAGTGCAGGCTGATACGCAGCATCGGTGCGATCAGCCGTCAGTTTCCATATAAGCCATTCCTTCGGGCTGACGCCGTCCGGGAAGGAATACCAGCTGAGCGTTTTGCTGAATTCGCCCTGCTCAAGGTTCTGACGCGGCTCGTCCGCCGTATACTCATGGCAGACACACAGATAGCCGTTGTCAGCCTGCCGCAGGAACGCATACTCAAAATAGCGGTTATTGTCGTAGGTCACCTCTGCGGTCGTGAACACTGAATAGTGATGCTGCCGCGCATCCAGATAACCGTATTCTGAATACACACGGATCTTCTTCGGCTTTGCATCCCCGAGGTCTGCGCGGAAGCTCTCCGTCAGCTTTTTCTCCGCCTCGGAAAGCCGGTCTTCGACGAGCGCTAAATCCGAAAAGAACACGGTGTTGTACTGTTCCCATGAGATCATATCCGCACATTCCGAGAAATCGCCCTTTGCCATTTTGCCGATGATGCCCCGCACACGGAGCGATTCAAAGACCGTTTCAAAGCTCTGGTGATCGTATCTCTTGTTGATCTGGCCCGCCGTCAGATAGCAAAGACCGGTCAGAAGCGCTGCCAGCAGGAGCAGCAGCAGCACCGCCGCCAGACGGTTCCGGCGCAGCTTTTTGCCGACCTTCCGGAAGGTTCTTGCCTCATCCGGGACGGCGGCAGGCTCCGCTTCTTCCGGCAATGCCTCGTATAATTTCCGGCAGTGTTCGCAGGTCTCGATATGCGCCTCGACCGCCGCACGGGATTCCGGACTGCAAAGCGATTCTGCGCACAGTGGGATCAGATCCGCGATCATCGCGCAGGTATATTCATTCTGTTTCATAACGCATCCTCCTGTTCCAGCATATCAATCAGGGTATGTTTTGCACGGTAAAAGGTCGTGCGTGCCCAGTTCTCGGTGTTCCCGAACACCTTGCCGATCTCCCGGAAGCTCAGCTCCGCAAAGACCCGCAGCGAGAAAACCTCCTTATAGGGCTCCTTCATGCGGTGCAGCAGCTGATGAATCTGCAGCGCCTGCGACTGATCGGCAAGCCGCTGCTCAAAGCTTCCGGCATCGGGGATCTCCCCGGCCGCATCCAGCGGCAGGTTGCGGGTTTCGGCACGTTTGCAGTGATCGTACCAGAGATTGCGCGCAATTGTGCAGAGCCATGTTTTGACGGCGCAGTCCCCGCGGAATTTGTCAGCGGACGTAAACGCCTTCAGCATGGTATCCTGAAGCAGATCTGCCGCAAGCGTTTCATTCTGCGTGAGCCGCAGCAGATAGCGGTAAATATCCGCCGCATAAAGCCGGTAGATCTCGTCAAATTCCGGCTGCACATCTCTCATACGATCACCTCCTTTGTTTATTAGACGATACGGGAAACAGGTTCGTTACGGTTTTCCGGAAAAAAAATTCTCACAGAAACGGGCACCGACCGCACAGAGTCAGTGCCCGTTTTTATTTCTGCGAAGATCCTTTATTGCAGCAGGCGATCCCATGGGATATTCTGCCTCGATACGACATTCCGCGTATAGTAGATCAGGATCAGCTGGACGTCCTCCACGCCGAGCCTGCCGTTCAGATCAGCATCCGCGCGGGAAAGCTGCGCAGACGAAAGCCCCGTGCTCTTGCCGGACACCTGATTCGTGTACGCGATCAGCGCCATCTGCACATCCTCTATGGAGATCGCGCCGCTGCCGTCGGTATCGCCGCGGCCGGAGCCGGTGCTGCTCTGCTGCGGATAGCGCGTCAGAAAATACTCCTTGCCGTTCTGCAGATCCGAAAAGGACACGATCCTGCCCCAGTGCACCTTGCCGTTGTAATTGCCCTCCGCGACCTCGATGCCGTCCGAGCGCTTCTGCAGCACGATGACGGTATGACCGCCGTATCCGCCGTTATAGCGCAGAACGTCGCCGGGACGCGCCGAACGGACATCCTGAAACTTCTGCACCGGCAGCGATGTGCCGAACACCGCGTCACTCAGGATCGCAGCAAACGCCGCACAGCCGACATCATACTGCCCCGCCGCTTTCCAGAAATAGGGTTTTTGTTCACTGTAGGGCGTGCTGTTGTCAAACCGCATACCCTCGGGATATTTTGATTTCATTGCGAGAAGCGCCTGATAGACGGTCTGCTCGCTGTAATCGCTGACGGCTGCCCGCGCACGCATCGGTGCGGCAAAGCAGACCGGGATCATCACCGCCAAACAAAGCAGTGATACAAAAAGCGCTGTGATTCGCTTCATGCTGATGCACCTCCCGACCGCTCGGTCTTGTACCCATTATACATAATCCGTCTTGATTTGTCAAGTATCTTGCGTTTATTTACATAAAATACCGGATCGTCAGGGGCGGTGCAGCTTCTTTTTGATGTAGCGGTTTGCCTCATGCGGCGTCATGCCGAGGGAAAACGCAAATTCCTCGTCAACCATTCTGGCGGCATCCCGGCGGGCGTTGTCGTCCATGGCGGAAAGCCGCTTGCCCGCAGCCAGCAGAACAGCCTGCTGCCTTAAAATGCAGCGGATCATGCGCAGCAGGACCCGTGCGTCGCCGCCTGCAAGGATCTTCTTGAACTCTGCGCCGCGCTGCTTGCGGTCATCCGTCCACGACATTTCCTCGTCCTGCTCTGCCGTTTCCAGCATCCCGTCGATCTCCTCCCGGGAACGCAGCGGCTGCATTTTCGCGCAGAGGCTCTCGTTATCCAGCGGGACGGAGACCTCCATGCAGGCGTTGCGGATCGGCTTCAGGACATAGCAGAGACGGGTCGGCGGGATACCCGGAAACGGCACCTCCTCGATGCGGTCGATCAGGCATATCCCGGTGCCGCCGTAGCGGACATGGGTACCGGTTTCGTATTTCTGGCTCATCATGCGGACCTCCTTTTCCCGCTGACGTCCCGGAAAAGCGGCAGGCTGCGGAACGGATGCCGGGGTGTGTAACAGGCTGCCTTCGGTTTCCGGTTCGTATGCTCAGTTTTTCCTTGTGTTGCCGGTCTAAAACATGCTACTATTATTATAGCATATAAAAATCCGATTTGCAAGGGGCATTTTCGGAAAAAATGCTCCGGCTTTGCGTCCGCGCAGCAAAGCGGAAGCTTTTTTCCTGTTCTCCATTGATATTTATTGCAAAATATGATAGCGGGTAGAACCCGCCCCCGTTTTTGCTCCCATGCAGCAAAGCGGAAGCTTTTTTCTTGTCCCCCCATTGATATTTATTGCAAAATATGATATAATTATGAGCATAAGAACCCGCCGGGATCGCCGGCACCGCTTTTGACGAAATGAGGAACCGAATGATCAATCCTGTCACAAAAGAACCGGTCTGTGTCCACTGCAATGTCCCGATGAAGCGCGTCCGCGTGGAGGACTGGTATCCGAGCAATATTTTGCTGAAACAGCTGCAGAAGATCGTGGACGGCGCAAATGTCCGCATCTATCACTGCAAGTCCTGCGGAAAGGTTGAGTTTTTCCGGTGAGCGGCAGATATCATCACATCTTCCGGGATCCGGAGGGCGCCGACACCGTTGTCCTGCTGCTGCACGGCATCCTGAGCGCCCCGCAGTATTTCCGCTTCCTGCTGGACGATATCCCGCAGGAATACGCCGTCTCCGGCATTCTGCTGGAGGGGCACGGCGGTGAACCGGCCGGCCTCGCCGAAACCGATATGCAGGCATGGAAGCAGCAGGTACAGGCGCAGTTCCGGCAGCTTTCCGCAGCATACACGCACATCATCATTGCGGCGCATTCCATGGGGACGCTGTTTGCGCTGCAGCTTGCCGCGCAGCATCCGGCGCAGATCCGCGCGATGCTGCTGCTCGATGTGCCGCTTTACGCGCATCTGACCGCCTACGGCGCATTCTGGGGCGCGCTGATCGGCGCCGGAATGCAGCCGGAGCCGCAGGACGCCCGCGCCTTTGCCATGCGGGAGGCCTACAGCATCCGCCGGGACATGCAGCCCCTGCAGTACCTGCGCTGGCTCCCGCGCTACCGCGAGCTGTTCCGCGAAATGAAGCACACCCGCGGGACGCTGCACCGCGTCACGGTCCCCTGCACGGCGTTCCAGTCCGCCAACGACGAGCTGGTCTCTCTGCGGACGCTGCCGCCGCTGAAGGCCGTGCCTTCGATCCGGCTGCATGTGCTGCGGGAGTCCTCGCATTTCTATTATCCCCCGGCAGACGAAGCAAGGATCCTGCGCGCATGGAAGCGGATGCTGCAGTTCAAACGGAACGATCAGGGCAGAAGCTCTGTATCATAAAATGAAAAAAGGAGTGTCAAATATGCAATTCTATCAGAACAAGGAAACCGGCGAGATCGTCACCGAGGCATGTCCGGGATTTGAGGAGATCATCCCGAACACCGTGGATGCCGCAAAGGAAAAGCATGTCCCGGTCATTTCCCGCGAGGGTCAGACCGTGACCGTCACCGTCGGCGAGGTCATTCACCCGATGCTCGAGAATCACTATATCGGCTGGATCCTGCTCGAAACGAAGAACGGCGTCGAGCGCAAAGAGCTGAAGCCCGGCGAGGAACCGGCAGTGCAGTTCTTTGCGGAGGAGGATGACGAGATCGTTGCCGCGTATGCATGGTGCAATCTCCACGGCCTCTGGAAGGCATAAGCCGATATGGCGAAGGATTACAGCGGACTGACCGGCGGTGAACTGCTGGCCGGCATCCGGAAAACGCACCGCGCCCGCATTGCAGCGGATATTTTCGCGATCCTGTTTGCAGCGGCATTCCTGATCGGCTGTGTCATCATGCTGATGAACAACCGCCGGGATGCGTTCCGCATCGTCATGAGCGTGATCGGCATTGCAGGCTGCATTCTGGGCGTATGGGCGCTGTTCGGGCAGATCGGCAAGCATATCGAAACGATCGCCCGCCCGGAAAACTGCCGCCTGTTCCGCAAATACGGCACACCGGATGCCATAGCCGCACGCATTGCGGCGGAGAGCGGCGAGCCGGTCATCGCAGAAAAAAGCACGCTGCTCTGCAGATCGTTCATCATGATCCGCGGCGATTTCGAGAGCTTTATCCCGCTGGACAAAATGCTGCATGTTTACCGCAAGGAAAGCAGCACAAACGGCATCAAGCACAGCGTTTATCTGGTCGGGCAGGATATCTACGGCGACAAGTTTGAGTATCCGTTCAAGCTCGGCAAAACGCACAAGCAGGTCATGGTCAATGCAATGGAGGAGATCTCCCGGCAGTCGCCGCAGTGTGCGGTCGGCTATTCCCCGGGAAACATCGCCTATGCAAAGCAGCATATCACCGAACTGCCCGCGGAAGGCGGAACGCCCCCGCAGGCAGCAGGCCAATAACCGCCGGAACCGTTCCGGCCGCACAGGAGAGAGACTATGGATGAAAACCGCAGCGAGCTGAGCACCGGACTGCCGGAGCTCACGGAAGAACAAAAAAAGAACCCTGTATCCAGCGGTGCCGTTCAGTGGACGGATCCGCTGGACAAGCCGGAGCAGACGCAGCAGCAGACCGGCAAGCTGGCAATGGCCTCGGTGCTGCTGGGCGGCGCGGGTCTGTGCATGATCTGTGCAGTCCCTGCTGCCGCGATTCTCGGGACAGCAGGGCTGATTTGCGGCATTCTGTCCGGTTCCAGACATGAGAACGCGAAAACGCTGCGGATCATCGGCATTACGCTTTCCTCGTGCGCGCTCGCCGCAGCACTGGTCGTGTTCATCATGCACGCTGCACTGCTGATCGGCTCCGAAAACGCAGGCAGCTATTATCAGGACATCGAGAACGAGATCGGCATTTAACACGGCAATACGCGCAAAAACGGCATCTCCCTTCGCGGAAGATGCCGTTTCTTTTTTTATTCACTCTGTTCCGTTGTCTGTTCTGTTTCAGCGGATTCCTGTGTCTGCTCCGCAGGCTCTGCGGGCTCTGCCGGGACAGGCTCGGCGGCCTGCTTCACGGCAAGCTCTGCCTTCCGGCTCTCGACCGTCAGCTCCCCGCGCATGATCTGCAGGAACTCCTGCTCATTGACCTTTTCATATTCCAGCAGGAATTCTGCCAGCGCATCCAGCTGATGCCGGTTCGAGCGCAGGATGACCAGCGCCTTTTCGTAGCTGTCCTCCACGATGCGGCGCACCTCCGCGTCAATGCGGGCTGCGACCTCATCGGAGTAATCCCGGACATGACCGTAGTCTCTGCCGAGGAACACCTCGTCATTCTCGGAGCCGTAAGCGACCGGCCCCAGTGCCTCGGAAAGCCCCCAGCGCGTGACCATGTTCTTCGCAAGCTTCGTTGCACGCTCAATATCATTGGAAGCACCCGTGCAGATATCGTCCAGCGCAGTCGCCTCGCCTGCACGGCCGCCCATCATCATGACGATCGTTTCGAGCAGCTTGGTCTTGCTCATGTGGTTGTCCTCGGTATCCGGACGCGTCCATGTCATGCCGGCTGCCATGCCGCGCGGCACGACGCTGACCTGCTGCACACGATCCTGCGTTTCGAGATGATACGCCGTGACCGCATGGCCTGCCTCGTGGAAGGCCGTGATCTTCTTGTCAGCCGCCGTCGGCACATGGGATTTCTTCTCCGGACCGGAGAGCACCTTCATCGTCGCTTCCTCGATATCCGCGGCAATGATCGCCTTGCGGTCTGCTCTTGCAGCGAGAATCGCCGCTTCATTCAGCAGGTTTTCGAGGTCTGCACCGGTGAAGCCCTGCGTATCCTTTGCGAGTTCGTGGAAATCGACATCCGGGCCGATCGGCTTCTTGCCCTTGTGCACCTTGAGGATTTCCTCTCTGCCCTTGACATCCGGATAATTGACCGTGATCTGACGGTCGAATCTGCCCGGACGCAGCAGTGCCGGATCGAGAATATCGCGGCGGTTCGTTGCCGCAATGACGATGACGCTTTCCTTATCGGTAAAGCCGTCCATTTCGACAAGGAGCTGGTTCAGGGTCTGCTCACGCTCGTCGTGACCGCCGCCGAGACCGGAGCCTCTGTGCCGTCCGACCGCGTCGATCTCGTCGATGAATACGATCGAAGGCGCGTGCTTTTTCGCCTGCTCGAACAGGTCACGCACACGGCTCGCACCGACACCGACGAACATTTCCACGAAGTCCGAGCCGGAGATCGGGAAGAACGGAACGCCCGCCTCACCGGCGACGGCTCTTGCAAGCAGCGTCTTACCGGTACCGGGAGGGCCGAGCAGCAGAATGCCTCTCGGGATCCTTGCGCCGATATCCTCAAACTTCTTCGGGTTCTTGAGGAAGTCCACGACCTCGGCCATTTCGGCCTTTTCCTCGTCCGCACCGGCAACATCCGCGAAGGTCGCCTTCTTGGCGGAGCCGGACGCGGCCTTGATATTCGCCTTGCCGAACGAATTGATCTTGCCGCCGCCGTTCGCCTGCCGGAACATCACCACGAACAGCACGATCGCCATGATCATCAGCAGCGCCGTCGGGACGACCGTCAGCAGCCACGAATTATCCGTGACCTTGAAATAGTCCTGCGTCAGCTCCTGACCCTTGTGCTTCGCGTTGTACTTTTCGCGGTAATTATCCGTGTCCTGCAGGAACAGCGAGACATTCGGAACCTCATAGGTGTGGGTCTTCTCGTCATCGAGCAGCTTGTATTTCAGCTCGCCGCTGCCGAGATCCAGCGTATATTCCGTCACCTGATAATCGTCGAAATACGCCATGATATCGGAATACTTTGTCGTATGCTGATTGCTCGCCAGCGAGGGCATCACCACCCAGATCGCAATGATAAAGAACAAAGCAATGAAGATATAGGCCACCAGACCCCGATTCTTGCCCAAGTAACATTCACTCCTTTTTTTGATATGCGTCAGCCGCGGGTAATGCGCAGCGTCAGGATGCGGCGGCTGTCCGCGTCCGGCCTGACACGCGCTGCAATCCCGACCTGCTCGCAGTAAATGCAGCCCAGCCGGTCATAAAGCACATAGAGACTCTGCCGTTCCGGCGCGAGGACCTCTGCCTGCACGCATTTTTTCAGCGTACTGTCAAAATCCCGTCCGGGCAGCCGGATCATGTCCGTGCCGCGCCGCTGCCGGAAATACGGTGTACCATTTATTTTATCAAAATCCAAAGTAGACTTTGTGTCTGCTTTGTGATGATTCCGTGATATTGCGCCTGCATCCGTCAATGCCGCAATGCAGGTTTTGCCGTCAAACAGCCGGTTTTCGCCGATTATCAGCGGATGTTCGCCGGTAAGCGGCGGCTGTCCGGCACGGAGATAGAGGATTCCCCTGTGCACCTGCGCGGAAATGCCGCGGGTGACGGTCAGCTTTCCGCCGCCCTGCAGGACAAGCCGGTCGATCGCGGAAAGCAGATCGAAGGAAGGGTCAACATGCACCGGAAGTGCCGCAAGCAGCTGCAGATACACACGCTTGCGCAGCGGTGCGGGATGTTCCGCCGTGATGCGAAATCCGCCCTGCTCCGCACATTCTGCCGCGATCAGAGCCGCCTGTTCGTTCAGGAGCGCGTCGTCCTCCGCAAGCAGCGAAGCCGTCGCCGCGATATGCCGCAGCGCCGCGGGATTTTCTCTTGTCAGCAGCGGCATGATCTCATGCCGGATGCGGTTCCGGCTGCTGTCTCCGCTGATATTCGTGCTGTCCTCGACCCAGTCCTGCCCGCGTTCCCGCAGATAGTCAAGGATCTCGGATTTTTCCGCGTAAAGCATCGGCCGGTAAATCCTGCCGTTTTTCGGCGGGATGCCGCAGAGCCCGCGCAGTCCGCTGCCGCGGATCAGGTGAAAGAGCACCGTCTCGGCGTTGTCGCCCGCATGATGCGCGGTCACGATCACGCCCTCCGGCGCGGCCTGCTCCAGCGCTTCATAGCGGAGCTTCCGTGCGGCAGTCTCCTCGGAGAGCTTATGCGCTGCCGCATAGGCCGGAACATCCGCATAGACCGTCTGCAGCGGGATGCCGTATTTTTCGCAGAAAGCCTTGCAGAATGCGGCGTCTCTGTCCGCCTCTGCCCCGCGGATGCCGTGATGCACATGCACCGCGCGCAGATCCAGCGAGAGCCGCTCCTTCAGCTCATGCAGGCAGAGCAGCAGCGCCGTGCTGTCCGCACCGCCGGAAAACGCGACGGTACAGATCCCCGGCGGCGGCACCGCAGGCCCCGTCAGGAGCCGTTCGGTCAGCGTGCCCATTATGCAGGCGGCGCCTCGCCGCGTTCCTTCGTCGAGAAGCGCGTGAACTGGCCGTCCCAGATCAGGTCGATCTTCGACGTTTCACCGTGACGGTTCTTCGCCACGATGCATTCCGTAATGTTCGGCGCGGCGGATTTTTCCTTGTTGTAATAATAATCGTTATACAGGAACATGATGATATCCGCATCCTGCTCGATCGAGCCGGATTCACGCAGGTCGGACATCATCGGACGCTTGTCGGTTCTGCTCTCGACGCCGCGGTTCAGCTGCGAGAGCAGCAGCACCGGCACGTTCAGTTCCTTTGCCATGAGCTTTAAATTTCGCGTGATATCCGAGATGACGAGCACGCGGTTATCCGATTTCAGCGGGGCATCCATGAGCTGCAGGTAGTCGATGACGACCATGCCGAGATTCTTGACGCGCCTTAGCTGCGCCTTCATCTGCGAGACCGTGATGCCGGTCGCTTCGGAAAGATAAATGTTCATGCCGGAGAGCACATCCGCGCTGTTCGCGATCCGCCCCCACTCCTTCGGTTCCAGATGACCCGTGCGGAGCTTGTGCGAATCGACGAGCGCCTCCGTCGAAAGCATACGCGAGACAAGCTGCTCCATGCTCATTTCGAGCGAATAGATCGCGACCGTTCTGCCGGAATGCCGCGTCACATTGGTCGCGAGGTTCAGCGCGAACGAGGTCTTGCCCATGCCGGGGCGCGCCGCTAAGATCACGAGGTCGGAATTGTTCATGCCGCCCGTGACCGCGTCCAGATCGGGGAAGCCGGTCTTTGCGCCGACATACTTATCGCGGTCGGGACCCGAGATATCGCCGAGATGCTTGTAGGTATCGACCATGACATCGCGGATCGGGACAAGCCCGTGGGTATCTCTGCCCTGCCGGATATCGTAGATGCGCTGCTCGGCGGAATCCAGCAGCGTCTGTGCGGATTCCGTGCCGGCCGTGATCTCCCGGAGCAGATCGCGTGCAACGGTCGCCAGCGACCGCGCACAGTATTTTTCTGCAAGGATCTTGCAGTAGCTGACAATATTGTCCGCAGAGGGAACGCTCTCCGCCAGACTGGTGAGATAGCGTCTGCCCTCCGCCGCATTTTCAAATACGCCCTGCCGCACAGCCTCATTGAGCACGACGACGATATCCATCTGCTCTGCCTGCGTGCCCGTTGCGAACATAGCGGTCATGAGACGGAACAGTTCCTTGTGCTGCTCCACATAAAAGGTCTCAGGCTTGATATAGTCCAGCGCGACCGACAGCATTTCCGGTGCCAGCAGGATCGATCCGAGAACGGACTGCTCCGCTTCGACACTGTGCGGCAGCGATCGCTCGGAAAAACCCTCCTGAAGCTCCGAAAAACGGCTGTCAGGCATCTTCCGCCACCACCGATACCGTGAATTTTGCCGTGATGCCTGCGTAGAGCTTGGCCTCTGCGCTGTAGTCGCCGGCGTTCTTCATCTCGCTGCCGATATTCAGCTTGCGCTTGTCGATCGCAAAGCCGAACTGCTTTTCCAGCTCATCCGCGACATTGCCGGGCGTCACCGCACCGAACAGTCTGCCGCCCTGACCCGCCTTTGCACGGATCACGAGCTTTTTGCCCTCAAGCTTTGCCGCCTGATCGGCAGCCTCCTGCTTCGCAACGTCGATCTTATGCTGAGCGGATGCCTTTTGTCCCTCAAGCTTGTTGAGGTTCGCGGGCGTCGCCTCGGCAGCCAGACCCTTGCCGAGCAGGAAGTTCCGTGCGTAGCCGTCCGAAACATTCTTGATCTCGCCCTTTTTGCCGGTGCCCTTGACATCCTGCAGTAAAATCACCTTCATGATACCATATCCTTTCTGCTTCCGTATTTCGGCAGCGGAAGGCTCATTCCTCCTGCTGCTCCTCCTGCACTTCCTGTGCCTCCTGCCGGGCAGCCTCCGCGTCCGTTTTTTCGAGCACGGCGACCAGCATTTCACAGAGCTGCACCAGCGTACAGTCGGTACGCTGCGTCGCGGCCATGATCTGATGTCCGCCGCCGCCTAACTGTTCCATAATGACCTGCACATTGACCCTGCCGAGCGACCGCGCCGAGATGCACACCTGATCCCCTGCGGGATAGAGCACAAAGGACGCGTCCACGCCCTCAACGCCGAGCAGCTCGTCGGCAGCCTGCGACGCGATCACGCGGATATCCGGGATCTGCTCCGCCGCGGATGTGATCGCATACCGGCCGAACAGCTTTGCCTCGGAGACCAGCTTCGAGCGCTGCTGATAGGCTTCCAGCGACTCCGCGAACAGCGTCTTGACCGCGATCGGGTCGGCACCGCGCTCCCGCAGGAACGCCGCGACCTCAAACGTATGCACGCCGGTCTGCATGACAAAATTCTTCGTATCCAGCATGATGCCCGCCATGAGCGCCTCCGCGCAGAACTGCGGCATCTCGTCGCGGAAATCGAAATACTGGATCATGCCGGTGACCAGCTCCGCCGCCGAGGATGCATGGGGATCATGCAGCTTCAGCGTGGTGTTGTCCAGATAGTTGACCATTTGTCTGTGGTGGTCGATGACGACCACATGCTTTGCCAGCCGGTAGAGCTCCGCGTCCTCGACGATGTCCTTGCTGAACGTATCGACGATCACGAGCAGATCGTCCGGCCGGATCTCCGCAAGCGCCTGCTCCGGCTCGATCATGCAGCCGGGCATTTCCTCCGCGATGCGGTCGGTCAGCAGCCTTGCCATCGTCGATTCCGTGCGGATGACGATATTATACGGGATCTCGCACTGTTCCGCGATATACGCGACGCCGACCGCCGCACCCACGGCGTCCAGATCGCTTGCGCGGTGTCCCATGATATACACATGCGTGCAGCGCAGCATCAGCTTCAGCAGATCCTTCGCGATCGCACGGTTTTTCGCCTTGCTCTTGTGCTCAATGCCCTGCGACACGCCGCCGTAGAACGTAAAGCCGCTGTCGGTCTTGACGGCAGCCTGATCGCCGCCGCGCCCCAGTGCCATATCAAGCGACTGCTGCGCGAAAAACTCATTCTGCGCGAGCGTCTCGCCGCTTCTGCCGACGCCGATCGAAAGCGTCAGGCTGCTTCTGCCTTTGACCTTGATCTTGCGCGCCTCGTCAAGCAGCGGGAAGTGTGCACGCTCCATTTCCAGACAGTGCCGGGCTTCCGTCACGATCAGCATTCTGTCGTCATCAAGGTGACAGAACACGCTCTCGGTGCCCTCCAGCATCCGGTCAAAAAGTGCCTCCAGCGAGGCCAGTGCCGCCGCGCGCTCGCTCTGCCGCGTGCCGCTGAACAGATCCTCGTAATTGTCCACAAGGATCAGCAGCACGCAGGGACGGGTGTCCATATAAAGCTGCCGCAGCATGACATAATTGGTGATATCCTCAAAACAGAACATGACCGCATGGCCGTTCTTGCGCTCGTAATCCATGCGCGTGACGCGGTAGCGCCGTTCACGGATCACGGTCTCAATGGATTCGCCGTCCGCGATCGCATCCGGCCGCAGCGGGATCACCTGATGCAGCTTTAAGCCGAACAGCTCCGCCCCGCCGGAAACGCGCTTCGTAAATTCCTCATTATACCAGATGATTTCGCCCCTGGTGTCCACAACGGCCATCGGCACCGGCATTTCCTCCGGTGCGGTCTGCAGGGTGCGGGTCAGTGCCGCATTCATCCTTGCAGTATAGCGCAGCATGTTCTTGCGCATCCGCAGGATCTCATAGATCAGCCAGCCGAGACCGGCCAGAAACACGATCACCGCGAACCAGAACGGCAGACTGTGATACTGTGCATGTGCCATGATCATCATGATCAGACCGCCCAGTGTCATCAGTGCGCCCGAACAGATCAGCCTCCACGGCTGCCGGCTCTGCATCCCGTATCACCGCCTTTCTGCAAAATACCGCTTTCCTGCGGTTCAGATCTCCATGATGATCGGCAAAATCATCGGGGAGCGCTTTGTTTTATGGAAAATGTGATCGGAAAGCACATCGCGCAGCTTTGCCTTCAGTGCGTTCCAGTCACGCAGCTCGGCCGGGCTGCAGTGCTCCAGCGTATCCGCCAGCAGCAGCCGCGCCTCATCCATGAGCTCCTCCGCCTCGCGGACATAGACAAAGCCGCGGGAGATCAGCTCCGGACCGGACACGACCTCGTTCTCTGCGCGGTCAATGCCGACGACCACGATGATGAGGCCGTCCTGTGCGAGATGCTTTCTGTCGCGCAGAACAATCGAGCCGACGTCGCCGACGCCGAGACCGTCCACGAGCACTCTGCCCGCAGGCGCCTGCCCGGTGATCCGCATATCGACGCCGTTCGTCTCGATCACATCGCCGATCTGGCCGATGATGATATGGTCTCTGTCCATACCGGTCTCCAGTGCAAGGCCGGCGTGCTTTTTCAGATGCTTATACTCGCCGTGCACCGGAATAAAATACTTCGGCTTGGTCAGCGCGAGCATCAGCTTTAATTCCTCCTGACACGCATGGCCGGAGACATGCACCTCGTACATGCGCTCATAGACCACATGTGCGCCGGACTGCATCAGGTCGTTGACGACGCGCGTCACGAACTTCTCGTTGCCGGGGATCGGCGTTGCGGAGATGATGATGAAATCCTGCGGGGTGATCGTGACCTTTTTGTGGTCGCCCTTCGCCATTCTGGTGAGCGCGGACATCGGCTCACCCTGCGAGCCGGTCGTGATCAGCACGATCTGATCGGCGGAATAGCGGTTCATCAGGTCGATGTCGATGATCGTGCCCTCCTTGGCTTCGAGATAACCGAGCTCTCTCGCGATCGAGATGACATTGACCATGCTTCTGCCGAACACGGCGACCTTTCTGCCGCACTGCTCGGCACAGTCGATGATCTGCTGGACTCTGTGGATATTCGAGGAGAACGTCGCAATGATGATGCGCTTGCCCTCCGCTTCTGCAAACAGCTTATCGAACGATGCACCGACCTTCCGCTCCGTCGGCGTATAGCCCGGACGCTCTGCGTTCGTCGAATCCGCCATCAGCGCGAGCACGCCGCGGCTGCCGAGCTCACCGAAACGGCCGAGGTCAATGATGCCGCCGTCGATCGGGGAATAGTCCACCTTAAAGTCGCCCGTATGGACGAGCACGCCCGCAGGCGTATGCACCGCAAGACCGACCGCATCCGGAATGGAGTGGTTGACATGGATCAGCTCGACTGCCATGCAGCCCATGCGGATCGTCTTGCGCGGCTCCACGACGCTCATCCGGACCTTGCCGCTCAGCTGATGCTCCTTGAGCTTCGCCTCGACAAGCGCGAGCGTCAGTCTGGTGCCGAAGACCGGCGTATCGACCTTCTTCAGCAGATACGCAAGGCCGCCGATGTGATCCTCATGTCCGTGCGTCAGCACGATGCCGCGCAGCTTGTCGGCATTGCGCTCGACATAGGTGAAATCCGGGATGACCAGATCGACGCCGAGCATTTCCGCATCTGGGAACGCAAGGCCGCAGTCGATGATGAACATATCGTTCGCGCACTCGATCACGGTCATGTTCTTGCCGATCTCTCCGAGACCGCCCAGCGGAATGATGCGCACCGGCGTCTTGGCGCGGACGGCACGCTCCTTCGGTGCTGCCTTCTGCTGCGCCTTCTGCACATTCGCATGGCGCGGCTGACTGCCCTCTGCACTGACTTTTTTTGAAACGGCGGCAGCAGCCTCTGCTTTCTTCCGCTCCTGCTTTTCGAGCTTCTCACTGACAAGCTCCGCCGGCATGATCTTCCGGCCGACGGATGACAGCGGCACCCCGCCGCGCTGCTTGCCGCGGAAAAATCCGCCCTTGATGCCCTTTGAGCCGGAACGCCCTGTATTTCTGTTCAATAGAATACCTCTCTTTCTGCGAATCCCAACGGGAGATTCTGCCTTCATGTTCGGGGGCATACCCATACAGATTCAGTATACGCGAAATACATAAAAAAGTCAAGTCAAAAATACATTCCGGCCTGTATTTTCGGAATCTGATGCAAAATATATGACGATTTCCCGCGGATTTTGTTGTCTTATGCGGGACGCATCCGTTTTGTATACGATTCGGCACAAAAAATGACAAAAACGATTGCAATCATCCCCTGCTCTGTGCTATAATAGCAGCAGAGGCTGCAGCGCCGGAAACGTGCTGCGAAAGAGACAAGGGGGTACCGATATGAGAATCAGAAAGCTGCTTTCCGTCCTGACTGCCGCCGTGATGCTGCTCGGCAGCGGCAGTGCTCTGCCGTCCGCAAGCGCGGCGGAGACCGTCACCTTTTCCGGGATATCCGGGCTGCCGTTTGCGGACGGCGCACCGTTCAAGGGTGCGGATATTTCCTCGGTCATCGCGCTGGAGCAGAGCGGCGTGAAATTCTACGACCGCAGCGGCAAGGAGCAGGATATTTTCGTCACGCTGGCCGATGCGGGCATCAACTGCATCCGCGTGCGGATCTGGAACGACCCGACCGCATCGCAGTCCGGCATCACCTACGGCGGCGGCGCGAATGACGCAAAGCAGGCCGTGAAGATCGCGGAGCGCTGCAAGGCCGCGGGGCTCAGCATGTTCGTGGATTTCCATTACTCCGACTTCTGGGCGGATCCTTCCAAGCAGAAGGCGCCGAAGGCATGGGCAAATTACTCGGTGCAGCAAAAGGCGGACGCGATCTACAGCTACACGAAGGACACGCTCCGACAGATCGGGCAGACCGGCGCGGAGATCGCCATGGTGCAGATCGGCAACGAGACGACCGCCGGCATGTGCGGCGTGCTGCTCTCCGACGGCAACTGGGGCGACGCGGTCTGGAACGATCTTGCGAAGCTCTGGAATGCGGGCGCGAAGGCGGTGCGGGAATATGACGCGGATGTTCTGGTCGCGCTGCATTTCACGAATCCGGAAAAGGCGTCGAATATGCAGTATCTTGCGAAAATGGTCAGCCAGACCCGTGTGGATTATGATGTGTTCGCAACGTCATATTATCCCTACTGGCACGGCACGCTGCAGAATCTGACCTCTGTGCTCGGCAGCATCGCGGACACCTATCACAAAAAGGTGCTGGTCGCGGAGACCTCATGGGCGTATACCTTCCAGAATTACGACCCCGGCGTCAATACGATCGGCAGTCAGAAGGATCTCGGCAGCAGCGTCAGCTATCCGGTCAGCGCCGCGGGGCAGACCGCGTTCCTGACCGATCTGTTCAAAGCGGTCGCGGCCGTCCCGAACGGCATGGGCATCGGCGTGTTCTACTGGGAGCCCGCGTGGCTGCCCGTCAGCAGCGATTACCAGACGGCCAAGCAGCTCTGGCAGCAATACGGCGGCGGCTGGGCGTATGAATCCGCGCAGGAATACGACCCGGACGCGAAGGATTACGGCGGCTCCGGCTGGGAGAATCAGGCGCTGTTTTCCGCCGACGGCAAGCCGCTGGATTCGCTTTATATGTTCCGCTCGGTCACGGGCAGCGGGCAGAGCAGGCCGCAGCCGCAGGATGAGACCGGACAGAATCTGCTGCAGAATCCCGGCTTTGAGGCGGACGGCGGCTGGACGAACCGTCCCGCGGGCTGGACGCTGAAAAGCACCGCGACCGACCATTTCGATGTCCGTGCGGAGGACGTCCGTTCAGGCGGCTATGCGCTGCACTGGTATTCCACGGCGGCGTTCAGCAACAGCACCGCGGAGACCTCGGTGCGCGTGAACGAATCCGGCAGCTTTCTTTGCAGTATGATGCTGCAGGCAGACGATAGAGCGTCCTTTACGCTGACGGCGGAGACATCCGGCGGCAGGCGGGAGACCGTCACCGGAACGGGACAAGGCTGGAGCGTCTGGCAGCAGCCGAAGCTCCGGATCAAAGCCACTGCCGGTGAGACGGTCACGATGCGGCTGACCGTTTCCGGCGGGGACGGCAGCTACGGCTCCGCGGATGACTGCGTCATTGCAAAGGTGAATGCGCAGGAGACGACCGCCGCACCCGTCACAACGACAAGCGAGCCTGTTACCACAACGACCGAGCCGGTCACAACGACGGCTGAGCCGGTCACGATGACAGAGCCGGAAACGACTTCTCCGGAAACGGAACGCGTCCCGGGCGATGCGAACTGCGACGGCAAAGCGGACATCTCGGACGCAGTGCTGATGGCGCGCATCTGCGTGGAGGATCACGGCGCGGTCATTACGCAGCAGGGACTGAAAAATGCAGACTGCGACCGCAGCGGATCGCTCTCCCCTGAGGATGTGACGCTGCTTGTGCAGGCGATCGCAAAAATGGTGATTCTGGAACCATGACGCAATGATATCAACAAGCGGGCACCGGTGCGTTGATCGGTGCCCGCTTGTTCTATTATCATATATGGATTCCGGATGTTTTTCGCTGCTGCGGATCACCATGCGATCCGCTTGGGGGAGCGCTCTGCCGCAGGCTCCGTTACGGATCCGCCGGAGATGCCCCGATCGCCAGCCAGCCGGCAACGCGGTGCGCTTCGATCCTGTGATGCAGCGCAGCGGCCAGTGCAGGCACCGCCTCTTTGCAGTATGCCGCAGTTTCCGGTTCATCCGCGCAGATCTGCTCCGTGAACTGGCACAGCAGCGCCGTGAGCTGTTCCTGCGGGACTGCCGCATATTCCGCCTCGACCTGTGCAGGCATCTCCGCCGTGACGGTCAGCCCGTTGCCGGTCTCACCGCAGAGACAGCGGATCAGCCGGTGCCGCAAAACGAGCTCCGCGAGATTCTCCGCAATCATATCCGGCGAGGTGCGGAAGTTCTCCGCGTACCGCCGCATCAGACTGCGGATCTCCTGCGTGTCATGCATTTGCAGAAGCATTCCCTCATACATCAGCGCGGTATAATACCGGTACACACCGGCGACGCCGCGCTCCGTGATCTTTGCCTCCCCGAGCAGCGGATAACTGAACGTGACCTTTGTATCCGCCGCACGGAACCGTGCATCGTAGCGCGTGCAGAACGCCTCAAAATCCTTGAGCAGCGCGTGGAAAAATGAGGTCTGCACCGGCGCGGTCAGCTTATAAGCCTGCCGGAACCGTTCCTTCGCTTCCTCATAGCGCTGCAGCGTCAGCAGCATTCCCGCGTCAAGCAGCTCCGCGAGCGGCTTTGTCCGGAGCGCATCCTCTGCAAGCTGATCGGAGCCGAGCTCCAGCAGCACCGCGTCCAGCTGACAGAATACCGATGCATAAAACGCCTCTGCCTGTTTGCGCGTGACGGTCGTGCTTCTGCCTTTTGTGTATGCGGCTGCACGGTCTGCCGCCGCCTGATGCAGCGCCGCTTTGATCGCTTCCAGCTTTTCGGCAGGGATCGTCTGTTCCGCCGCCGCCCGCGTCAGAAGCGCAAGCGTATAATCCGCTTTCGGGAGCGATCCGGCAGACGGCCTGCCGCTCTGCATGATCTCGTTTGCCATGCTTATGCCTCCTCTCCCTGTGCCGCGTTCTCATCGAGCGTTTCCCACTGCTCGGTCATGCGTTCCCATTCGGCCTCCTGCGCCTTGCTCGGCAGCAGGAACGACGGGTTCCGCCGGAGTGCTTCTTCTAATTCTTCGGCATAGGTGCCGCGGGTACGGACTGCGCGCTCCTCGTCATAATCGCCCGCATAATTGCCGAACACATCCTGATGCATCTCCTCGCGGTAGGCGTAATCGTAGACCTCCTGCTCGTATTCGGTCTCGAACGCGTCGGGGAGCTCCTCCTGATGCAGCTTGTCGGCATAGAGCATCCGCAGCTCGGGATCGCCGAGATCCGCCTGCGCCTGCTTCCGCTGCTCTGCGCGGTATTCGAGCAGACGCCGCATTCCGCCGACCACGATGCGCTCGGTCTGCACCAGCATTTCCTCAATATCGCCCGCACAGGTCGGGCTGACGAAGAACCGGTACATATAATCAAGGATCGCGTTATCCGAGAGCACACAGTCCGGGTCATCCGCCTCGTCGTAGAGCGTCTGCAGGCTGCCCTTGATCTGATAGAACGCCTCGGTCAGTGCGGCGACGCGGAGCGCATAATTCCGGCCGAGATAACCAGACGGCAGGAACCAGTGGATCAGCCGCGGTGTGATGCTCTCGCCGAACTGCACCAGATCCTGCGCCTGCAGCGCTTTGTCGGCGGTTTTCAGGATCATGGACGCTTCCTCCGGCGTCAGCTGCAGACCGTAGGACGTCCATGCGTCGCGGTTTGTCGCAAGGAGCTGATGCTTCTGCTCTGCCGGTGAGAGGGCTCCGAACTGCTCGGCGATTGCCAGCGTAAATTCCATGCGTGCCGTTCCTTTCCCAGTTGATTTCCCTTATTTGTTTGCGGATTCCTGCTGAATGCGCAGGCCGCGTGTATATTTCTGCGGCGCGGCGGACAGATCGCCGTGCAGATATGCGCCGAGCACTTCCCGCACCCGTTCGGCGGATTCGTCCGTCATCAGCAGCAGACCGAATGCCGCATCCGAAAGCTTCTGCGGCTGATCCGCCAGCCAGAGCGGAACCGCGTTGAACAGCTCCGCGTAATCCGGCTTTTCCGTGATGCGCGTGCAGTCGGTATAGACCGCGGCACCCTTCCGGTCGGTCAGGCGGTGCTGACATTTCCCGCAGCCGGCCTGCGCCTGCACCGGACAGTTCCGCGTCAGCATCAGCGGGAGCCGTCCGTAGGCCATTCTGCCGAGCGGCAGGCAGTTTGCCGGCATATCCGGCGCTTCCGGCGAGCAGAGCGCGTCGGAGAGCCCCGCGTCCGCATAAAACGCCGCGGCATGGGAATTTGTGATGTGCAGGCCGAGCCCGCCGTGCAGCGTCATGCCGCGCTCGTTTCCGAGCTGCACATCTGCCGCGTGCTGACAGATCAGGTGCGAAAAGCCTTCTGCCTGCGCATCTTTCAGCATTTGCAGGACAGCTGCTTCATCGCAGTAAAACCGCGGCGGCACGAGCATACAGCGTGCGATCGGTACGGGCTGTTCCCCTGCAAGATACGCTTTCACAAGATGAAGCGGCAGCAGCAGCGCGCCGATCTCGTCGGCATATTCTGCCAGACCCGCGATCTGTTCGATACGGCGAATCTGCACGCGGAACGGCGTATCTGCGTAGATTTTGTGCTGTTCCGGCAGCGCCGGCGGCGTTTGCAGACAATGCTCCGGCGTATGGGCACGGATGCGCGCCGTGTCCGTTTGTTCAGCGGCATCGCGGCGCATCGCGTTCAGCGCAGAGGCCGGCAGCATCAGCATCCCGCCGATCTCCGCCGTGACTGTTCCCGCCGTATACACGGTATCGCCGAGCTTGTCAAACTGCTTCTGCAGCATCGGCAGATCGGTCGGGCGGTTCTGCGCGGTCTGCGGGATGTCCCCCGTGACCGTGACGCTGTGCCCTGCGTCATCCGTGACGGTCAGTGCCGCGGGCGCATCCGGCAGCAGCGTATAATGCGCATTCAGAACAGCGCATTTGCGCGGTTTTTTGTATGTCTCGCGAAGCGGCTGCAAAACGTCCTGCGCCGCCGTGACATCCTCCTTCTGCCGCGTCCCGAACATATCCTTCCGGATGCCGGTGAAGTAGCCGTCGGTAAATCCGCTGCGCGAAAAGACCGCCCGCAGCTCCCGCAGATCGGGCTGCTGTCCGGCGAGCGCCGCTCTGCAGGCTGTGACCGCGGCGGCAACATACTCCGGCCGCTTCATTCTGCCCTCGATTTTCAAAGACTTCACGCCGAGCGCGGTCATCTCCGTCAGGTGCGAAACCAGCGACATGTCCTTCAGCGAGAGCGCGCAGGCATCCTTCTGCCGGTCGTCCGCGGTAAACGGCAGACGGCAGGGCTGTGCGCAGCAGCCGCGGTTGGCGCTTCTGCCGCCCATAGCCGCGGACATCCAGCACTGTCCTGAAACCGACATACAGTGCGCGCCGTGTACAAAGGCTTCGACCTCGACGCCGCAGCGTTCCGCCTCCTCGCAGACCGCTTTCAGCTGTTTTGCGGAGAGCTCCCGCGCCGCCACAATACGGCAAAAGCCCGCCTGCTTTGCAAATTTCACGCCGGCGGGCGAATGGATCGTCATTTGTGTGGACGCATGGAGCCGCAGGGTCGGCAGCCGCTCTGCGATATAGCGGGCGGCACCCGGATCCTGCACAATGCAGCCGTCCGCGCCGACCGCCGCCGCCGTTTCCAGCAGCGCATCCAGCGCGGAGAGCTCCGTATCAAAAATCAGCGTATTGACCGCGAGATACAGCTTTGCGCCGTACAGATGACAGCGGCGCGCAGCCTCTGAAAGTCCCGCAGCATCAAAGTTTTCGGCATTGGCTCTGGCGGAGAACTGCTCCGCACCGGCATAGACCGCATCCGCACCGCAGCGGAGCGCGGCCGTCAGTGCCTCCATGCTCCCGGCGGGTGCCAGCAGCTCAGCGGAACGGCTCATGCCTCCGGCTGTGTCAAGGAGAGCTGCTCCTCCCCGTTCTCCGCATCGGACGGTGCAGCAGCCTCCGGCTTCGGCGCCTTTTTCGGTTCGCCGGTCTGGATGCTCTCGCTCAGGGATTTCAGCTTGTTGAGGTTTTCGAGCTGCTCGATCTTCGCCTTGAGCACGTCGATCTCCCGCAGGGCGGCATCGCGCTCTAACCGCGCCTTGCCTGCCTCGTCCACATATTCCTTGACCTGCGAGCGGATGACCTCGACGCTGTTGTTAGCCTTGGTCAGCTCATCCATCGTGGAAAGCGCGACCATCATGACCGCGGAATGCGCGGAAACACGCGGATTATTCTCTGTGATATCGGAGATGCGCTTTTCGAGGTTCTTCGCGAGCTGATAGACATAGCTCGGCGCGTCCTCTGTCTGCAGCGCGTATTCCTTTCCGCACAGTACGACCTTCACTCTCTGTTTCATAGCTGTTCTTCCTTTCTTTTCTCACTCAAAGTAGCGCATGAGCGCGACGACCCTTCCGAGCACCGCCGCTTCCTTTACGTAGATCGGTTCCATTGTGTCATTCTCCGGCTGGAGCCGATAACCGCCGTTTTCCTTGTAAAACCGCTTGACTGTTGCCTCGTCGTCATGCACCATGACCACGGCGATCTCGCCGTTTTCAACGGTGCTGCACTGTTCGACGATCACGATATCGCCGTCAAGAATGCCGGCCTTGATCATGCTTTCGCCGCGTATTTTCAGTGCAAACAGCTCCCCGCTGTAGTTCCGGTCCGGAACATAGCTGAGATAGTCGTCGATATTCTGGATCGCGGTGATCGGCATACCGGCCGTCACCGTTCCGATCAGCGGAACATTCCGTGCGCTGCTGCCGTGCAGGCGGATCGCGCGGTTCTGATTGTCCCGCTTGTCGAGCAGACCCTCATCGACCAGCATATTGATATAGCGGTGCACGGTCGATGTGGAGCGGATATCCAGCGCCTCGCAGATCTCGCGCACGGTCGGCGCGTAATCCTCGTCGATGCGCTCGCGGATATAGCGATAGATCATCTGCGCTTTTTCGTTCAGCATGACTTCCCCCTCCTGTCCGGGCGGTTACTGCTTGGCCTGCAGGGTCTCTGCGATCTCCTTCGAGAGCTTGTTGACATCGCCGCAGCCGAGTGTGATGATGAGGTCGCCGGGCTGTGCGCGGTCGCAGACTGCCTTGCATACATCGTCAAAGTTCTGATATTTCCGTTCATCGGTCTGCGGGACGGTCTCGTCCTGCGGGAACCAGATGCAGCCGGGGATCTTCTCCGCGAGCATCCGCGTGAAGATGCCGAGCGTGTTTTCCTCTCTGCCGCCCATGATATCGGTCAGTGCGACGATATCGGCGATCTCAAGCGCTTCGGCAAAATCGTCCAGCAGTCTTGCCGTGCGCGTATAGGTAAACGGCTGATGCACCGCGATCACCCGCTTGTAGGGCATGGCCTTCGCCGCACGGAGCGTCGCCGCGATCTCGGCGGGATGATGCCCGTAGTCGTCCGCGACCGTGATGCCGTTCACCTTTGCGTGGATATCAAAGCGCCGCTTTGCGCCGTGGAACGCGAGCAGTCCTGCCTGACACTGTGCAAAGTTCAGTCCGACGAGATGCGCCGCAGCGATCGCGGCCAGTGCGTTGAGAACATTGTGCTCGCCCGGAACGGTCAGGGTCGCCGTGCCGAGCAGCTCGCCGTTATGACGGACCTTGAATTCCGTGGTCTGCTCCGGCGTGTGGATGATGTCAGAGGCGCGCCATTCGCAGCTTTCGCCCTTGCCGAACCGGATCATCGTCTTGCCGGTGACTGCCGCCATCGCCTCGCAGGAATTGGCGTCGTCGCCGTTATACAGCACGTATCTGCTGGATTTCTGTGCAAACTTCGTGAACGACGCCTTCAGGTTCTCCATGGTCTTGAAATATTCCATGTGGTCGGCGTCGATGTTCAGGATCACCGCGATATCCGGTGAGAGATGCAGGAAGGTATCAACATATTCGCAGGCCTCGCAGACGAACACATCGCTGCTGCCTGCTCTGCCGCTGCCGCCGATTGCCGGGAGCTTTCCGCCGATGACCGCGGAAAGGTCAATGCCCGCGGTGAACAGGATCTGCGCGAGCATGGAGGAGGTCGTCGTTTTGCCGTGCGTGCCCGCAATGCAGACCGCGTCATTGTACCACTCCGAGACAAGCCCCAGCAGCTCGCTGCGCTCCATCATCGCGACGCCGCTTGCTTCTGCGGCGGCACGCTCGGGATTCGTTTTCGCGATCGCAGCGGAGTAAACGACCAGATCGGCACCCGCAATATTCTCCGCACGCTGCCCCATCTGCACCGGGATGCCCATGGCGCAGACGGCTGCCAGCGTGTCGGTCTCGTTGTTGTCCGAGCCGCTCAGCGTATAGCCCTTGGCATGAAGCACCTGTGCCAGCGGGTACATGCCGCTGCCGCCGATGCCGATCATGTGGATATGCTGTTTGCCCTCGAGAACTGAACTCATAATAAAAAATCCTTTCCTGTGTCCGCCGGATGCCGCCGGAAGGCAGCCGAACCTGCTCGAACACTGTAAAATACCGTGAAAAATCAGACGAAAACCGAAATTTGTACAATTAATCTGATATGTTTACATATAATATTCACATAATCAACACATTTCCATGCTATGATATACTCGTAACGGCGCAGAGAGTCTTGACATACGATGCGCCAATGCTTTCGGGCTCCGTTGTATTGACAACCGCTCCGCAGAAAGGAAGGAACTCTTCATGGAAATTACTGATCTGAAAATTCGCAAAATGATGACCGACGGACGACTGCGCGCAATCGTATCCATTACACTGGATCAGATGCTGGCCGTTCATGACATCAAGGTCGTGCAGGGTGAAACGCGCTTGTTCGTTGCCATGCCGAGCCGGAAGGATGAGGGCGGCATCTTCCGCGATATCGTGCATCCGATCTCCGCACAGGCAAGACAGTATCTGGAAACCCAGATTCTCGACGCTTATCAGGAACAGCTTGCACTGATGCAGGCGGAGGCTGAATCCGCCGGCCTTGCTGCCGATGCAGCAGCGATCCCCGCAGCATTCCCGGCTGACATCCCGGCACCGGCTGAGACTGCCGAATAAGCTGCATGAACTGAACAGTTGATCCGGAATCCCCTTTGTGAATCTCACAGAGGGGATTCTTTTTTTATGCGTCCTCCTGCCGGAGCAGAAACGCGGTTTTCAGCAGCGCGATCTGTGTTTTTGCGTCGGGGATCTCCCCGCGCATCACCATTGCGACGGCTTCGTCCAGCGGGAGCTGCACGATGTCCAGAAATTCATCTGCGTCAAGGTGCTGTCCGTGCCCCTGCTGAATATCCCGCGCAAGAAACATATAAATGACTTCCCTGTCATAGGCGGGCGTCGGATAAAGACAGCCGAGCGGCTCCAGCTTTTCCGCGGATGCGCCGGCCTCCTCCGAAAGCTCCCGCTCCGCACAGGCAGCGGGGTTTTCGCCGTATTCCAGCTTGCCGGCGGGAAGCTCCAGCGTTTCCTGCAGATGCGGATAGCGGAACTGCCGCACCATAATGACCTGCCGGTCGGCGGTCAGCGGCACGACGCAGGCACCGCCCGGATGATGCACGACCTCGCGGAGTGCCTCTTTGCCGTTTTCCATGCGCACGGTGTCCCGCGTGACTTTTAAGATGCGCCCGTTGTAGATCTCCTCCGAGGAGACCTGCACCTCTTTCAGATGCAGCTCAGGGTTCAGGGGTTGCGTCATGATGCTCTGCCTCCGGTTTTCTGCGGCGTCTGCCTGCTGCGGCAGCGTAGGAATGCTTCGTCGCGGCATGTGCGGTATAGACCGCGTGCTCGAACATCAGATCCACGCCGCTGTAATCATAATAATGCTTCTGCTTCGGCAGCTTCGGTCTGCTGCCGTGCTCCGCAGCTGCCAGCCAGATCAGATAGATCAGCAGCGCGGCGATACCGCAGAGCGATGCGATCGCGCCCTGTTTGAGCCCCGGTGTCTGATAGCGGAACACGATCTGATTGTCACCTTTTTCGCAGCGCACGGCCATGAAGCCGGTGCTGACGGTCTCGACCGGCACGCTCTGCCCGTTGACCTCTGCGGTCCAGCCGCTTTCCGACGGGACACTGAAAAAGACGAGCTCCGGCTTATCCAGCGTGATCGCTGCGCGGAAGCCATAGGAATCATAGTCAAATGAGGAGCAGGTGTGCTTGGCAAGCTCCTTGCAGTATGCGAGGTATTCTTCCTCGTTCATGCCGCCGACCGCCGGTGCGGACAGCTCCGTGAGGATATCGCCGTACTGCTCGATCTGCTCATCACTGAGCACCAGTGCTTTCAGCAGAATCTTTTCCGCGATCAGCGGTGTGAGTGCCTTGTACGCTTCCTCCCCGATATAGGCATCATACGGAATGCCCATCGGGACATAAGCTTCATTCTCGTAGATATAGAAATCGTTTTCCTTCTTCTGATAGGTGAAGCCCGGCAGGTCATCCAGCGTATAGCTGTATTCTTCCTCGTCGTCCCCGGACTTTGTATCGCGGTCGAAGTAATACTTCACGCTGAACAGTGCCCGCAGCGCATAATGCTTCGGCTCCGGGCGGGACGCCACATCCCTTTTGATGTCCAGCGTCTCGTAAAAGTCCATCAGTGAGGCAGGAACGATGCTATGGAAGCAGCGCATATTGGAATAGCCCCAGAACATCGGATAATTGTCGCAGTCCTGCGAGATATCCACGCGGGCGAACTGATGCTCGGGCATTTCCAGCGAGATATCCGCGCCCGCTTTGATCGCCTGATTGACGTAGGTTGTCGGGAACGCGCTGAGCCCCATTCCGAAGTAGACCATGGCGGCCGCCGTGCAGAGGCACGAAAAGACCGTCATGCCGATCGCGGAACGGTAGAAGAAGCGGCTTCTCCGGCGGTACTGACAGGTCAGCACGGCGAAGTACAGCATAATGGCGCACAGTGCAGCCGAGAGCCACACGAACCACGGGTATTTTGCAAGGCTGAACCAGACGATCTTGTCATCCTCCTTTTTCGGGAGCAGCGAGATCACCGTAAAGACGGCCAGCATGATGCCGCAGACGGTCAGGCCGCCGCGCCAGCGGATCTTCGGATTGTCCAGCGCATACGCGGTCATCATCGCCATGATAAGGATCGGCATGTAATACCAGCGCGCATAATACGAGCCGTTCAGCATATAGAATGCGGAGTTGAGGACCGGGACGAATGCGCAGACCGTGCAGACCGCAACGAGCTTTGTTGCCCAGTGCTTCCGCTTCTGCGACATGAACGCGATCACGCCCGCCATGGAGAACATCGGCAGATAGCCTGCGATCGACGCCCATTTGCCGAAATCGGACTGGAACAGATTGGGTCTTGCGGGAACATCCGGCAGCATGAAGAAGCTCTGGATGATGCGCCAGATGCGCGTGCGGTCGGTGTAGGCGGCCATGTCGATGCCCCAGAGGAATGTCCGGATGCGGTCATTGCCGAGGATCGCCAGTGCCGAGGGCACCAGCATAAAGCCGGCAAGCAGCACGCCGATGACCGATTCCAGCGCGATGCTGAAAAACTTGCGCAGATCGGCGTGAAAGTCCTCTGCCGGACAGCGCAGGATGAAATACAGCACCGCAAACACGGCCTGCCCGGTGAAGAAATAATAATTCAGGATCGCCATGAACGCGACCGTCAGCGCAAAGACGCCGCGGCGGTTCTCATTGACGCGCTGCTCCATTGCGATCAGCAGGAGCGGGAAAAACGCGGTGACATCCTGGAAATGGTTGAAGAAGATGTTGTAGATCTGGAAGCCGGAGAACGCATAGAGCAGCGCACCGATCAGCGATGCCTGCCTGCTGCGGACGAACCGCCGGATATAGGCGTATGCCGTCAGTGCCGCGATGCCGTGCTTGAGCGCCAGCAGCCACGGGATCATATAAAGCGTCCATTCCTGCGGGAACGGGACGGTCAGCCAGAAAAACGGACTGCCGAGCAGATAGAACGAATACGAGCCGATGAAATTGGCGCCGAGGTCGGTCTGCCAGTTCCAGCCGAAGCTGCCGTTCCGGACGGCCTCATGCGCGAGGTGATAGAACGGGAGCTGCTGCGAGTTGAAATCGCCGTAGTAGATGAAATATCCCTTGGTCACGGCCATGACCGGTGCGATGATCAGCAGAAGCATTGCAAAGCCCAGCAGAAAAACGGCCAGATACGGCTCACGCCGTTCGGTCAGCGGTCTGCGCGGCGCCTTGCTGCGTGTGCGGCTCATTCGGATACACCTCCCCGGAGCAGAAAATACGTTCACCCCTTATTATAGCACAAAGGTTCGGAAAAGTAAAGCGTTTTTCCGCGGTTTCTGCGGTATTTTTCCGCGGTTTTCAAGGAAATATCTGCCGCGGGAGCGGCATCACAGCCCGAAGAAGCGTTCCGTGTTCGCTCTGACCTGCTCCGTCAGCTCCGCGGCGGGCATTTTCATATACTTCGCAAGCTCTGCCGCAACATACCTGATATTCTGCGGGACGTTGACATTTCCGAGCCCCTTGACGTTTTTCGGCGTCAGATACGGCGCGTCCGTTTCGATCATGACGCGGTCGGGCGGGATCAGCTTCACGGCCTCGCGGAGCGCACCGCCGCGGCGGTCGTCGCAGATCCAGCCGGTGATGCCGATGTAAAAGCCCATGTCGAGATAGACTTTCAGGGTCTGCGCGTCGCCGGTGAAGCAATGCACGACCGAACGTGCACACTGCTCCGGGTGTTTCTTCATCCGCGCGATAAAGTCCTTTGAAGCATCGCGCTCATGCAGAAAGAGCGATTTTTGCAGCTCCTCCGCAAGTTTGATGTGCCGGTCAAAGCAGCGCAGCTGATTCTCGCGCGTCGAGAACATGCGGTCGAAATCCAGTCCGCACTCGCCGACCGCGACGATGTTCGGGTTGCCGGTCACGATCTCCCGGATGCGGTCGAAGTCCTCCGGTCTTGCGCTGTCGGCACTGTGCGGGTGGATGCCGCAGGTGGCCTTCACCTCCGGGTGCTGCTGCGTGAAGGCGTGCACCTTCTCGTTATCCTTCATATCCGAGCCGGTCAGGATGCAGGCGACGCCCGCTGCCGCCGCATCCGCGATGATGCGCTCGGGGTCGCGGTACTGCCTGCAAAACAGGTTCAGCCCGATGTCGATGTATTTGGTCATGGTGATTCCTTTCTGGGTATGCGTTTTTTTCATTTTGCTGCGAATCGCTCTGCGATTCGCCTAGGGACGCCCTCTCTTACAGGGCGTCCCTCTCATAAAAACGCTCCCCCGGAGCGTTTTTATGATTCACCCTTGCGGTGCGCCTGACGATAGGGGAGTTTCGCGCTCTGCGGAGCGCGACGGGGGCTCCGCCCCTCGACCCCGCAAACTTTTGAAAAAAGTTTGATCAAAACTTTTATTTCGACTAGACAATTTATTTCATAATGAGGTCTGGGGACAAGTCCCCAGCGGGGTTTGGGGCGGAGCCCCATTTTGAATCATCGCGAAGCGATACCGCTTAACAGCTCCCGGAGCTGCCGTTCCTTTTCCTGCATCAGTTCGTCAAAGCGTGCAAGATAATCATAGGGATACTTGCACTCGGTCAGACGTTCAATGCCGCGCTTTCCGCCGAGCACCTTTGTTGAGGCTCCCGCGCCGATGCCGAGGATCGTCTGTGAATCGTCCATCATCATCACATTATACGGGCTCTCAAATCCCGGCTTTGCATAGCCGACATTTTCAAGATTCGCAGCCATGTTCTTCTGCCTGTAGAGATAATACGGCCGGTAGCCCGCGGCCGTCAGCGTTTTATACGCATAATCGACCATTTCACTGACGGCCTCCGCATCCGGCATGGAAAGGCTCTGGTAGAAGTCCGCCGCCTTTTTCAGCGCAAGACAGTGCACCGTGATGCTCTCCGGGTCAAGTGAAACGGCGCGGTCAATGCTCTCGCGGAAGCCCTGCACCGTATCGGCGGGCAGTCCCGCAATAAAGTCCATGTTGATGTTGTCAAAGCCGAGTTCGCGCGCCAGCAGGAATTTATCGACCGCATCCTGCGCGGTGTGCGGTCGCCCCGCCGCTTTCAGCACATGATCCTGAAAGCTCTGCGGATTGACCGAGATGCGCGTCACGCCGAACTGCCGGAAATATGAGAGATTCCCCCGCGTGATCGTGTCGGGACGTCCCGCCTCAACGGTAAATTCCCGGAGCGGCTGGCCGATCACGAAATTGCAGTGCAGCCAGTCGAGCGGCTGATACAGGTCGATCGAGGTCGGGGTACCGCCGCCGATGTAAATGCTGTCAACGGTCAGGCCGAAATCCTCAACGATATCGCTGACGAGCCGCTGCTCGACCGCAAGGCATTTGTAATAATCCGGGATCAGCTTGCCCATTTGCGCGACCGAATTGCTGACAAACGAGCAGTATTTGCAGCGCGTCGGGCAGAACGGGATCGACACGTAAATGCCGACGCCGTTTTTCGGCGCAGCTTCGAGGATCGGCTGCTGCACCGCGAGGATATCCGCGGCAAGCTGCGTTTTCTCCTCTGTCACATGCCAGATATGCCGGAAATCGTCCATGGCCTGTTCGACGCTGCCGGTGCGCGCTGCGAATTTCCGCAGCAGATTCACCGGCCGGATGCCGGTCAGCATTCCCCATTTCGGCCGCAGACCCGTCAGGTCACAGAGCTGCGGATAGAGCAGCCCGGATATCTCGCGGTCGAGAAGATTGTTCGGAATATCAGCAGGCAGGTGCTTTTCGCTGATGCGCGAGCCGTTCGTGAGTGCTGTCCGGCAGATCAGCCGCTGACTGCCGTCCGGCTCCGGGAGCAGTACCGCGGAGAAAAATTCGTCCTCCGCAGGCGGCTCCGGCAGCTCGGAAAACGTAAAGCGCTCCGCCGGGCGGAACAGCTTGAGCAGCGCCTCCATTTCGTAGGTGCGGTGATGTCCGAATGTATGGATGACCAAGACTTCGCCCTCCTTTCCGGGGTTATCGGGAAATGCCCGCAAGGTCTTTGATGACCTCGCCGGCAAGGATCAGCCCCGCAACGGACGGGACAAATGCGACCGAGCCGGGTGTGCTCCGGCGGACGCTTTCCTCCTCAGAGGGCGCCGCCGCGACCGGCAGCTCCTCGGAATAAACGACCTTCAGCGATCTGACGCAGCGCTTGCGCAGCTCATACCGCATGACGCGCGCCAGCGGGCAGACCTTCGTTTTGTAGATATCCGCGACGCGGAACGCGGTGGGGTCGAGCTTGTTGCCCGCGCCCATGCAGGAGATCACGGGAACGCCCGCTTCCGTTGCCCGCATGATGATCTCCAGCTTGCCCTTGACCGTGTCGATCGCGTCGATCACATAGTCATACTGCGAAAAATCAAACTGATCCGCGGTTTCCGGCAGAAAAAAGCAGCAGTGCCGGTTGACGGTCGTCTCCGGGCAGATATCGTGAATACGGTCAGCGGCGGCATCGACCTTGTACTGCCCGACCGTGCTGTGCAGCGCGATGATCTGGCGGTTCAGGTTCGAGAGGCAGACCCTGTCGCTGTCGGTCAGGTCAAGAGTACCGACGCCCGACCGCGCAAGTGCCTCTGCCGCGTAGCCGCCGACCCCGCCGATGCCGAATACCGCGACCCTGCTGTTACGGAGCCGCTCCATGGCATCCGCGCCGAGCATCCGTTCTGTCCGTGTAAATTCTTCCTGCATTGCTTTATTTCCTCCGGTTTTTGATTACTACTATTATACTGCGGCAGTATGAGAATGTCAAGCGCAGGGAGCCGATTCGGGAGATGCCCCCATTCACAGCGCATAAACGAACCGATATGCAGAATAGAAAGCCGCCATACAAGCAAAGGTATGCGGTGCACCCCCGCGGGCGTTTTCCTCCGGAGACGGTAAGCAGAGCTCCCCCAATATGCTAAGTGCACACCGCTGACCGCGGCTTCTTTGACTTTGCTTTCTCTGCATACTTTTCATGCAATGTTGATTTTTCATTCCGAATGTTATGATACAATAGATAGGTAACAGAGGGGATAGAAAAACAACTTCCAAAATGATATAATGTTAAGTACCACCCAAACACCAATATCAAAAAGGAAGTTGTCTATGAACAGTATAACACAAGAAGCGCACTTTCGTC
>JAFWQJ010000085.1 GCA_017545185.1 Oscillospiraceae bacterium
CTGAGCTAAAGAGGCATACGACCTGGACGGGACTCGAACCCACGACCTCCGCCGTGACAGGGCGGCGTTCTAACCAACTGAACTACCAGGCCATTCGTCAACCTGTCACCGTTTGAAGTGTTCCGCTTCCGTCAGGCGACTATGTCATTATACATGAATTATGACGAAAAGTCAATAGGAAATGCAAAAAAAATCAAGATTCGGAAGTTTGCACAGATTTTATCAAAATGCGATAATCTACGGTGTGAAATGACAACAGATACGACCTTCCTGTTAATTCAAACCGTTTTCGCCGTTCTTCGCAAAGAGCTGCAGCACAGCGGTCCGGAGCGGCTGCAGTGCCGGAGACTCCAGCTCGGGATCCGCATCAAGCAGCTGCTTCGCGGCCATTTGTGTTTCGGAGACAAGCGGCATATTGCTGCAGAAGGCTGCCTGCATCAGCGGCGGCATACCGTGCTGCGCATGACCGAAAAAGTCTCCGGGGCCGCGCAGACGCAGATCCTCCTCCGCGATCGCAAAGCCGTTGACTGTCCGGCTCATGATCTTCAGACGCTCGCGGGCATCCTCCCGGCGGCTGTCCGTCACAAGGATGCAGTAGCTCTGCACGGAGCCTCTGCCGACGCGTCCTCTGAGCTGATGCAGCTGGGCTAAGCCGAAGCGGTCTGCATTTTCGATCAGAATGATGGTCGCGTTCGGCACATCGACGCCGACCTCGACAACGGTCGTGCAGACCAGCAGATCAATTTCATGCGCCTTCATCGCCGCCATGACGGCTTCCTTTTCCTGCGGTTTCATTTTTCCGTGGAGCAGCCCCACGCGGTACTCCGCAAAGGCTCCGTTTTCCAGCTCCTCGGCATAGGTTTCCGCTGCCTGTACGTTTTCCAGTGTGTCGGATTCCTCGATCATCGCGCAGACCAGATAAGCCTGCTCCCCTGCATCAAGATGCTCCTTGATGAAGGTATATGCACGTTCGCGGTAGCCGCCCGTCACGGCAAAGGTCCTGATCGGCAGTCTGCCCTTCGGCATCTCGTCGAGGATCGTGATATCGAGATCGCCGTAAACGATCAGGGCAAGCGTGCGCGGGATCGGTGTGGCCGACATGACCAGCTTATGCGGGAAGCCGCCCTTTTCCGCAAGTGCCGCCCGCTGCGCGACGCCGAAGCGGTGCTGCTCATCCGTGATGACCAGCCCAAGCGACGCAAATTCGATATCCTTCTGGATGACAGCATGGGTACCGACGATCACCTGCGCCGTTCCGTCCGCGATCTGTTTTTTGATCGCGCGCTTTTCCTTGGCTTTCGTTGAGCCGGTCAGCAAAACCGGCTCAATCCCGACCGGTGCCAGAAAATCCGTCATCGTCTGAAGGTGCTGCTGCGCGAGGATCTCCGTCGGTGCCATGAGTACGGTCTGATAGCCGTTTTTCGCTGCAAATACGGATGCAGCTGCCGCGACAACGGTCTTACCGCTGCCGACATCGCCCTGCAGAAGCCGGTTCATCGGCGCTTCTGCGGTCAGGTCTTTGCAGATCGTCCGGATCGCCTTTGCCTGCGCACCGGTCAGCGGGAACGGCAGCGCAGCCGTGAAATCGCTGATATCGGTTGCCGCGGACATCGGTGCCGCGTGCTGGATGTTCGTTCTGTGCTTCAGCATCAGCGTGCCGAGCTGGAACAGGAGCAGCTCCTCGAATGCCAGACGGTGCCGCGCTTCGTCAAGCTGCTGCTTTGTCTCCGGACGGTGCACGGCCCTGAGCGCGGCCGTCAGCCCGACCAGATGATACCCGCTGCGGATCGCTTCCGGCAGCGTTTCGACCGGTGCAGCGTCCAGAAACGTCAGCGACTTCTGGATATTCGTGCGCATCATCGCACTGGTCAGTCCGGTCGTCTGCGGGTAGACCGGCTGCAGCAGCATCGCATTCTGCACACGCTGAACCTGCGGGGACTGCATCTCTCTGCGCAGAAACCCGCCGGTCAGCTTTCCGTAGGCGAAATATTCCTCACCGGGCTTCATCGCCTGATAGGTATAGGGCGTATTGTAGAATACAAGCAGAAAATCCGTTGCGCCGTCGGTGACGACAACGCGATACAGCGAAAAGCCCCTGCGCGGAAATGCCGGCGAAAGCTTCTGCAGAACCGTACAGCGGACTGCGACCGGCAGACCGTTCTCGGCATCTGCGACCATGACGGGGGCTGTATAGTCAATATAAGTGCGGGGAAAATGGAACAGCAGATCGTATGGCGTATGGATGCCCATTTTATGGTATTTTGCCGCACGCTTTTCGCCGACGCCGGCCAGCGTCTCGATCGGCTGATAAAGCTCGTTCATTCTCATCATTCCTTTGCGGGAGCCTGAATTTCTCTGTTTCAGTATAACATATTTGCGGCTGAAAAGTCAAGAATGATACAGTTTATGCCGTTCCGGGCAAAAAACACTTGACAATTTTCTCCGTTTATGCTAAACTAATAACGATAAGAGGGAGTAGCCGGCAGAATGCCTTTGATTCTGTCGTTCGTGTCGTCATACCCGGTGCAGCCGTTCTGCACCCGCGCGAACATCAAACGGCAAGACTTTTATCGCACGGAAACACTTGCTTCTGCTGCGATAAAGGTCTTTTTTATTCGCTGCAGCTGCTTCTGACAGGAGGTAAACATGGAAGTATTGTATCAGAACCTATTGCATCTCGACATCAAAATGGTGATCATGTGGATCATCGGCGGCATTCTCATTTACCTTGCAATCAAGAAGGATATGGAGCCGACGCTGCTGCTGCCGATGGGATTCGGTGCGATCCTCGTGAACCTGCCGTTCTCCGGCGCGATCACGCAGGGACTTGAAGAAGGCCCGCTCAGCATCCTGTACAATGCGGGCATCGCAAATGAGCTGTTCCCGCTCATCCTGTTTATCGGCATCGGTGCCATGATCGACTTCGGCCCGCTGCTCTCCAACCCGATCCTGATGCTGTTCGGTGCAGCCGCACAGTTCGGTATCTTCTTCACGCTCTGCACTGCGTCCATGTTCTTTGACATCAACGATGCGGCGTCCATTGCGATCATCGGTGCGGCAGACGGCCCGACCTCGATCGTCGTCGGCCAGAAGCTCAATTCCAACTATATCGGCGCGATCATGGTCGCGGCTTATTCCTACATGGCACTCGTGCCGATCATTCAGCCGCCGATCATCAAGCTGCTGACGACCAAGACCGAGCGCAAGATCCGCATGGAATACACCCAGAAGCCGGTTTCCAAGACCACGCGTATCCTGTTCCCAATCTGCATCACGATCATCGCAGGCCTGATCGCGCCGGCATCCGTCGCGCTGGTCGGCTTCCTGATGTTCGGCAACCTGATCCGCGAATGCGGCGTGCTGGACAGCCTCTCCGAGACGGCGCAGAAGTCGCTTGCGAATCTCGTGACCATTTTTCTCGGCATCACGATCGCTTCCCAGATGCAGGCAGCAAACTTCCTCAAGGTCGATACGCTGCTGATCCTGTTCCTCGGCCTTGTCGCATTCATCTTTGATACGGCCGGCGGCGTGATCTTCGCAAAGATCCTCAACCTGTTCCTGAAAAAGAAGATCAATCCGATGATCGGCGCGGCAGGCATCTCCGCATTTCCGATGTCCGGCCGTGTTGTACACAAGCTTGCGCTGAAAGAGGATCCGACCAATTTCCTGCTGATGCAGGCGACCGGCGTCAATGTCTCCGGTCAGATCGCGTCCGTCATTGCAGGCGGACTGATCCTCAATTTCTTCCTGCACTGAACGGAAAGGAGTACGACAATGTCTATGATCGCCGCTTTATTTGAGCCGTTGAATTTTGTTGAGAATCTTCGTTATATGGGGCTCGGTATGCTCGGAATCTTTATTGTGATCGGTGTGATCACGCTGCTGACAATCTTCCTGAACAAGGTGACGGAGCAGAAACCGGATGAGCAGCCGGATCAGAAAGGATAAACCGATGGCTGAGAAAAAGCAGGATGAACTGACGGAGCACATCATTCTGCCTGAGCTCCCGAAGCCACCCGAAACGCCGGAAAAGCCCGAGGAGGGTTTTGTCCCCTACGCTGCTGAGGCCGCGAAAGAAGATCGGGGCGGCACACGCAAGGTCGTGATCGTTCTCATCCTGGTGCTTCTGATTGTGGCAGGCACCATCGTCATCACGTTCGGCAGAAAATTCAATTTCTATCAGGAGACTATCGGGACGCTTCAGTTTGACTACCGGAACGGTGAGGTGACCGGCGAACCCATTCCGGATGCCGAGCATTCCTATGCAGTCGCGCTTGCGGAGCAGATTCGCGGAAAGCAGCTCGATGCAGCGGTCGTGCACTATCAGTTTAACGAACAGAAGAAGCTCGAACAGACTGTCACGAAGTATAATTATTCCTACAATGTCAATGAGGTGCGTGCCGATATCAAAAAGGGAACCGCAAGCTGGTACGGCACCAAGGAGGAAACTGTCCGCTTTACGGATGTGAACGGCTATGAGGTCATGAAGCACGGCGAGTGGACTGCAGACGATCAGGCATATATCCCGCCGCTGTTTACCTATCTGTTCGAGATCGGGCAGACACAAACGCGGGATTTTGAATGGTATCAGTCCTTAGACAGCGTTGTTGAAGGAAGACTGTACACCTGCGAGATCTGGCTGATGACGGATACTTCGTCTGCGGAGCCGGTTTATCTGACGCTGTACCGGTACTATGATGAAAGCGGGATGCTCCGCGGTGTCCGGATCGCAAACCAGTTTGATATGACCGTGCAGGTCTATGATGTGCAGCGCTGCAGTATCTCATAACGAATAACCGCCGCAGAACGACTGCGGCGGTTCATTTATTTCTTTCTGCAGATCAGCAGACCGAAGGAAACAGTCGTTGTCAGGGAATCGCGGGATGTCAGCTTTGCGATATCCTCCGGTGCGGTCTTGCGGATATAAGGCGTCATTGCGAACAGTGCCTGCAGATCATCGTGCGGTACCGTGATCGGATACGTGATCGTCCGGAGCTGTTCCAGTCTGAAGCCCTCCTGCGCATTGCAGACAGGTCTGTTTTCGTAGGGCTGATCGTAAACTGCAGCCTTCAGCTCCCAAAGATGCCGTTCCAGCGGAACTGCACGCAGGAGCAGCCCGTTCTTTTTCAGGATCCGGCTGAACTCCGCAGGCTCACAGGGCGCGAACAGATTGACGATACAGTCACAGGAAGCATCCGCAAACGGAAGCCGGTTCACAGATGCGACCGCCCAGTTCGTCTGCGCCGCAAAGCCCTCTGCGGATGCGCGTGCAGCTGCAAACCGAAGGATCTCCGGGGAAATGTCAATGCCGGTCAGCTCCGCAGCGATCCCCTGCCCTTGCAGCGATTTCAGCAGTCCGCAGGAATACCAGCCCTCACCGCAGCCGATGTCCGCGATCTGTACAGACTGTCCCGCTGCTGCCGCGACCGCATCCAGCAGCGGCTGATAATAACCGGCATTCAGAAAACTCCGCCGTGCCTTTGCCATATCCGCGTCATCGCCGCGCTGCCGGTGCTTCTGCTTCTGCAGCAGATTCACATAACCGGATTTCGCGCGGTCAAAGCTGTGCCCTTTCGCACAGACATACCGGTGCAGCTCCGCAGTCAGACTCCGGCTGCAAACCGGACAAATCAGTTCCATTGCTGCTTCTCCTTTCAGCGTACTGTCTGTATTATATCACAGAATATCAAAATTCGCAAGAAATGATTGCAGAATCTGCGTATAAACCTGCAGATTCCGGGCAGGATAACACCGGAACCGGAAATCATCCGGCGGTGCATAAGCGGCATCCGCAGCGCTTTGTACTGCATCCGCTGCGGAAGAAACGGGAGAAGCTTATGAAGCATCAGAATGATCCGCTTTGGAGAAACGGACAGGTTCCGTCCTCCGGCCAGCAGTCCGGCTCGGAAAACGATGCCGAAAGACAGGCACAGCAGCAGAATCAGAAAAGCGAGCAGCAGAAGCGCACGCACTGAACACAAAAAGGCACACGTTTCACGCGTGTGCCTTTTGTTATCAGTTTGCGTGTATTCAGCCGATCACGCGGACGCGGATCACACCGTCGATCGCCTTCATGTTCTCTGCGATCGGAGCAGCATCTGCACCGGTGACGTCGATCATGGTGTATGCATAATCCTTGCGGCTTGCATTGACCATGTTCTCGATGTTGCCGCCGACATTGCTGATCGCGGTCGTGCAGGAAGCGATGACTGCAGGAACATTCTTGTGCAGGATGCAGATCTTCTTGCCGACAGCGTTCATCTCAGCATTCGGGAAGTTGACGCTGTTCTTGATGTTGCCGTTCTCGAGGTAATCAACAAGCTCCTTCGCAGCCATAGCTGCGCAGTTGTCCTCTGCCTCCTCGGTAGAAGCGCCGAGGTGCGGGATCGCGATGACGCCTTCCATGCCTGCGGTCTTTGCATTCGGGAAGTCGGTGACATACTTGCGGACCTTGCCGGACTTCAGAGCAGCCTCCATTGCCTCGTCATCGACCAGCAGGTCGCGGGCGAAGTTCAGGATGATGACGCCGTCCTTCATCATTGCGATGGTGTCAGCATTGATCATCTTCTCGGTTGCGATGTTCGGATCGTCGTTCTTGACGAGCGGGGTGTGAACGCTGATGATATCGCAGTTGCGGAAGATCTCCTCGCGGGTCTTGACATGGTGGATCGCGCGGGACAGGTTCCATGCAGCCTCAACGGAGATATACGGATCGCAGCCGTAGACTTCCATGCCGAGGTGAATTGCAGCGTTGCCGAGCGGGCCGCCGATCGCGCCCAGACCGATGATACCGAGCTTCTTGCCCTTGATCTCGGTGCCGGCGAATTTGGACTTGCCCTTTTCGACCATCTTTGCGACGGTCTCCTCGTTCTTAATGGTCTGTACCCAGTTGATGCCGCCGACGACATCTCTGGAAGCAAGCAGCATACCGCAGAGTGCAAGCTCCTTGACGCCGTTTGCGTTTGCGCCCGGGGTATTGAACACGACGATGCCGCTCTCAGCAGCACGGTCAAGCGGAATGTTGTTGACGCCTGCACCGGCTCTTGCAATTGCGAGCAGATTGCTGCCGAACTCCATTTCGTGCATCACAGCAGAACGGACAAGGATCGCATCCGGATTTTCAACGGTATCTGCGACCTGATAGTTCTCGCCGAGCTGTGCAAGGCCGACCGGAGAGATCTTATTCAGAGTCTGGATCTGAAACATGGGTATTACCTCCTCTGTGTGTCTGAATTATGCGTTTTCTTCCTCAAACTTCTTCATGAAAGCAACGAGCTTCTCAACGCCCTCGATCGGCATTGCATTGTAGATCGAAGCGCGCATACCGCCGACGGTTCTGTGACCCTTCAGGTTCTCGAAGCCTGCAGCCTTTGCCTCAGCAACGAACTTCTTGTCGAGCTCCTCGTCGCCGGTGATGAACGGGACGTTCATGAGGGAGCGGTCCTTCTTCTCGACAGTGCCCTTGAACAGCTTGCTCTGATCGAGGAAATCATACAGGATCTTTGCCTTCTTCTCGTTGTGAGCCTTCATGCCCTC
>JAFWQJ010000010.1 GCA_017545185.1 Oscillospiraceae bacterium
CGATCACTCGCAATTACTTGTTTTGCGCTATTTACCGTCGCGCCTCGACGTTGCATCATACCGTACTCCAGCTTTCGCTTTTTTCCAGTAGATGCGGAATCTTCAAGGGTTCCTCTTTGGTTGCATTGTTCAATTTTCAAGATACCGTGGCCGTCTGACCGACAGCTTATTTATTATAGCACACTTTCAGGAATTTGTCAACCCCTTTTCGAGATTTTTTTCAAATTCTTTTTCAGCATGCCGTCCGCTGTCTCTCGCGGCGACTTGTATATAATAACACATTTCGGCGCAAAAGTCAAGCCTAAAATCCCATTTCCATGTTTTCAACAAAACACGGCAGATATCCCCGCGATTGCATATCAAATCTGTCGAACCGCAAACAAATATACGCAATTTTACGGTAAAATGAAAGCGTCCGGAACCGCATTCCGGACGCCTGTCTCATTTCCGCATCAGCACGGCAGCCCAGCCGGCACTCTGTTCGACCTTCACGGTCTGCAGGCCGACGCCGTTCATCGCGGCAAGCACCTCATCAAGACGCTCGTCAATGATGCCCGAGAGCAATAATGCTGCGCCGTCCGCAAGATAACGCACAAACAGATCCTTCATCGCGATCAGAATATCCGCGACGATGTTTGCGCAGACCACATCATAGCCCGCGCCGAATGAATCCGCAAGCGCAGCATCATCCAGAATATTGCCGCAGAAGGTATGATATTGCTCCGCACGGATACCGTTGCGTGCCGCATTCTCCGCAGCCGCCTCTGCCGCATTCTGCTCAATGTCAATTGCCCACGCCTCGCCTGCACCGAGCAGCATCGCGCCGATCGACAGAATGCCGCTGCCGCAGCCGATATCGAGCACGCGCGCACCGGGTTTCACGACGCTTTCCAGCAGACCGAGACAAAGCTTCGTCGTATCGTGCTGACCCGTTCCGAAGCTCGAACCCGGATCAATATGCAGTGCAGTTCTGCCCGCAGGCACCGGCGCATCGACCCATGTCGGTGTGATCCAGAGGCGGTCGCCGACCGGAAGCGGCTTGAAATACTGCTTCCAGTTGTTCGCCCAGTCCTCCTCGCGGATGCCCTTCGCGCTCATTTTCAGGGACCCGTAAAGTGATGCATCTGCGCTGTTTTTCAGTTGTTCCAGCAGACTGCGGACAGCCGTCATCTGCTCCGCGCCCTGCGCATTTTCCGGTACGTAGACCGTCACGCTCGGCTCACCGGAGGTCAGCTCCTCCTGCAGTCCTTCCTCGAGATAGTCCCAGTGACCCGCTCTTCCGGCCATGAGCTCGTCAAAATCGTCCGGATCAAATACCGAAAAGCCCTTGAAGCCGAGATCCGTCAGCATCGCGCAGAGCAGATCCAGCCCGGCCTTTGCGGTCTCGATCGTTACCTCTGTCCAGTTCACTTCTGCTCCCCTCCGAGTGCAAGGATCGCATCGACAGCCGGGTCCAGCCAGTCGCCCTCAAACAGCTCGACCATACCCGCATCGCAGGCAGCCGCAAGCTTCGGGTTCATCGGGATCTTGCCGAGCACCGGCAGATGATGCGCAAGCGCGATCTCGTCGATGCGGCTCTCGCCGAACACCGGGATATGCCTGCCGCAGTCCGGACATACCGCATAGCTCATGTTTTCGACAAGGCCGAGGATCGGCACATTCATGGTCTCCGCCATTTTGACAGCCTTCTCCACGATCATCGAGACGAGCTCCTGCGGGGTCGTGACGATCAGAATGCCGTCCACGGGGATGCTCTGGAACACGGTCAGCGGGACGTCGCCGGTCCCGGGAGGCATGTCCACGAACAGATACTCGTTATCACCCCAGATGACATCCGTCCAGAACTGCTTGACCGCGCCTGCAATGACCGGGCCGCGCCAGATCACGGGATCGGACGGGTTTTCAAGCAGCAGATTGACGCTCATCAGGTCGGTGCCGAGCTTCGATCTGACCGGATAAATGCCCTGGTCATCCGCCTCGGCGCGCGAGGTGATGCCGAACATCTTGGGAACGGACGGGCCGGTGATATCCGCGTCGAGGATGCCGACCGTGTGGCCGGTTCTCTGCACGGAGACTGCCGTCAGCGCGGTGACAAGAGACTTGCCGACGCCGCCCTTGCCGCTGACGACTGCGATCACCTTGCCGATCTTGCTCAGCGCATGAGGCTTTTCATGCAGATCCTGCGGCTGACGGCTTGCACAGGCCTCGCCGCATGTGGAACAGTCATGGGTACATTCGCTCATAGTAAACATTTCCTTTCTCCGAATGGCTTGATACCTGCTTAGTATACCACAAAACGCCGGTTCTGTCAACTTGCATACAAAAAAACAGAGCGGTCACACGGACCGCTCTGTTGATCGCTTATTCAGTTGTACTGAAATCAGTCGGAATTAGTCTTCCTTCTTCTTTGCAGCAGCAACAGCAGTACCAGCTGCAAGCAGGAGAGCTGCAACAGCAACGCCTGCGCCGGTATCACCAGCCTGGGTTGCGCCAGCCTTGGTGGTGTTCTTGTTGCCAGCAGTGCTGCCAGCCTTTGCGGAGGTCGTAACCTTCGTCCCAGCAGTGCCCGGAGCAGCAGTCGTGGTGCTAGAAGCAGCAGACACGGTGGTATCCGGAGCCTTCGTGGTAGAGCTTACCGGAGCTGTCGTAGCAGAAGTGACGACCGGCTGCGTGGTGGTTTCCGGAGCCTTGGTGGTGGTTTCCGGAGCCTTGGTGGTGGTTTCCGGAGCCTTGGTGGTGGTTTCCGGAGCCTTGGTGGTTCCAGCGTCCTTGATGAGGATGTAGCCGTCAACAACCTTGTATGCAACTTCATGTGTTGCGTCATCGAGGAAACGGTCAACTTCAAGCTTCATCGGGATCTTATCGCCAGCCTTGGTGCTTGCCGGAAGCTTGAAATCAACAGTCAGAAAGAGACCGTCATCTTCGCCGTTCTCCATGCTGGAGCAGCCGACCGAGACGTTATACTCCTCAGGGTTATCGGTAACATACGGCATCATGGACTTGATAACTGCGCCTGCAGTACCCGGCTTGCCCTTGCTGTTCGGAACAACCTCAAGACCTGCGTTGCTCGGATACACAAGACGCACGCCGCAGCCTGCGAAACCGGTGTTGTTTGCGACCTCAACGTCGTACTGAACCTTGTAGTCAGCTGCCTTCAGCTCATCGAGGGTCAGCTCAACCTTCGTTGCAACGAGGTTGACCTTGCTGGTGTCAAGGTCATAGTTGGTGCCGTTGACCTCGAGCTTCTCTGCACTTGCGCAAACGCCCAGTGCGATGACAGAAGCGACGCTGCATGCAACCGCAGCCACCTTGGAGAGAATAGATTTGCTCATGTGTTTCAATCCTTTCTGTTTTGTGTTGGAGGCTGTCGATTGCGGTCAGTCTCCGAAACTGTTCGGCTCTTCGTGCATCGCCCTGACAAGCAACACCCGTCAAGCCAATTGGCATTCAGAACTCTGCCTGAATCACCACTTGCAGCCGTTTACCCCGCCTGACACAGGATATGCTGCAATATCAGTGATACAACTGTATTTTATCACAAAAAACAATTTTAGTCAAGCGTTCCGGCACTTTTTCTATGCCAATTCGGAGGCGCTTTTCAAAATGATTTTTGTTGATTATGCACAATATTCAAGTTTCTGATTTTGTTTCACCGCTGTCGGAGCGCGCGCCGTCAGAAGCGTTTTTCATCAGCAGATACAGGATTTTTGCATGTTCTGCATCCGCTTTTTGCGCTGTAAAGTCCGATCTGCGCGGAGACCATACCAAAATGTTCCTTCCGGATATTTTCCGCATTCCCGTTTGTGAATATTGCCGAAAATCCGGAATCTGCATCCGGCAGCACCGCCTTTTTCCGCAAAGGATCTGCGGTTTCCCGCGGTACAATATTATGCTGAAAATACAGATTGTATTACTATCGTTATATGCGTCTGAAGCTTATTTCCTGAACTTCGCCTTCACCGGCAGTGCCGGAGCCGTTTTGTGTTCAGAACACTCCGCTTCTGCCCGTTCTGCCGGGTGCCCGATCACTTCTTGAACTTCGCCTTCATGCGAAGGCTGTTATCAAGAATCCGCTTGCGGATGCGCAGATGCTCCGGCGTGACCTCAAGCAGCTCGTCCTCTGCCAGATATTCGAGGCAGTCCTCAAGGCTCATGTCCTTCGGCGGGATCAGGCGCAGCGCGTCATCGCTGCCGCTTGCACGCGTATTCGTCAGATGCTTCTTCTTGCAGACATTGACGACGATATCCTCCGCCTTCGGGGAACATCCGACAACCATGCCCTCATAGACCTCGGTGCCTGCCGGAATGAACAGGCTGCCGCGCTCCTGTGCGTTGTACAGGCCGTATGTAACAGCCTCGCCGGTCTCGTAGGAGATCAGCGAACCGACCGATCTGCGCTCGATATCGCCCTTGTACGGCTCGAACTTCTCGAACACCGAGGACATGATGCCCTCCCCCTTCGTATCGGTCAGGAACTCGCTCTTGTAGCCGAACAGACCGCGGGACGGGATCAGGAATTCCAGACGCATCCGGCTGCCCTGCGGATGCATCTCCTGCATCTCGCCCTTGCGCGCGCCGATCTTCTCCATGACCGCGCCGACGCAGTTTTCCGGAACGTCGATCACAAGCCGCTCGATCGGCTCATGGCGCTTGCCGTCGATCTCCTTGAACAGGACGCGGGGCGGCGAAACGGCCAGCTCATAGCCCTCTCTGCGCATGTTCTCGATCAGGATCGAGAGATGCATCTCGCCTCTGCCTGCGACAAGGAACGAATCGGTGCTCTCGGTATCCGTCACGCGGAGCGAAACGTCCTTGAGCAGTTCCTTATAAAGACGCTCGCGGAGCTGGCGGGAGGTGACGAACTTGCCCTCTCTGCCGGCCAGCGGGCTGTCATTGACGGAGAATGTCATTTCGACGGTCGGCTCGCTGATCTTCGTGAAGCTGAGCGGCTCATAGCTGCCCGCCGCACAGATCGTGTCGCCGATGTTGATGCCGTCGATGCCGGAGATCCAGACGATGTCGCCGACGGTCGCGCTCTGCGTCGAGACGCGCTGCAGCTGCTCGATCTGGAGCAGCGTCACAAGCTTTGCATTGACCGGCTTTTCCTCGCTGTGGAAGTTGCCGACCTGCACCTGCTGTCCGACGGTCGCGGTGCCGCGGATGATTCTGCCGATGCCGATCCTGCCGACATATTCATTGTAGTCGATCGAGGAGATCAGCATCTGCAGCGGCTCATCGGGCTCGCCCTGCGGCGGCTCGATGTAGCTGAGGATCGTATCAAAGAGCGGCTTCAGATCGGTGCCCGGCTCATACTGTGAAAGCGATGCCGTGCCGCTTCTGCCGGAGCAGAACAGCACCGGGCTTTCAAGCTGCTCGTCGTTCGCGTCGAGATCGAGCAGGAGCTCTAAGACCTCGTCGCCGATCTGATCCAGACGGGCGTCCGGACGGTCGATCTTGTTGACGACAATGATGATCTTCTGACCCATTTCCAGCGCCTTCGAGAGCACAAAACGGGTCTGCGGCATCGGGCCCTCCGCTGCATCGACCAGCAGCAGAACGCCGTCAACCATGTTCAACACGCGCTCGACCTCGCCGGAGAAATCCGCGTGGCCGGGCGTGTCGATGATGTTGATCTTGACGCCGTTGTACATAACGGATGTGTTCTTTGCAAGGATCGTGATGCCGCGCTCACGCTCAAGGTCATTGGAGTCCATGACGCGCTCCGCGACGGACTGGTTCGCTCTGAACGCGCCGCTCTGCTTGAGCATCTCATCGACCAGCGTCGTCTTGCCGTGGTCAACGTGCGCGATGATCGCGATGTTTCTCAAATCATTTCTTACCACTTTGCACCCTCACTTCTTTTTCTTCTTTTTTGCAGCACGCTCCGCATTGCGGCGGCGCTGCTCATCATTCTTCATACGCTGCACGAGCTGTGCACGCCGGATCGTAAACATTTCAGCCTTCGCAAGCCCCGTGCAGCCGCATACAAACTGCTCGCCGGTATTGATCCAGCGGATCGCCTCATTGAGGCTGCGCTTCACGCCGATGCCGTCGGCAAAACAGTCGGAAAGGAAAAATGCAGCCCGCGTATGCGCCGCGAGCAGTGCCTTCTGCTTTTCCGCGAAATCGACAAAGCCGTCCTGTGCGTAGTACGCCCAGTAAATGCGCACCATGCGCTCGGCCTGCAAAGCCCATTCGTAAGCCGCCTCGTGTTCGACCGGGAAGCCCGCATCGCCCGTGCGGTAAAAATCCGCCAGCTTCAGCATCGCGTCCCATGAGCCGCTCTCCGCAGCCTTTTCCATCCACGCTCTGCACTTTTCCGGATCGGGCTCCATGAGCCTGCCGTTCAGATAGTATGCAGCGAGCAGTGCCATTGCATCCTGCACGCCGAGCTCCGATGCCTTCAGCAGATAGGCATACGCTTTTTCGTCATCCTGTTCCGCGCCCAGCCGTCCGAAGAAATACCGCTTGCCGAGCTCAAACAGGGCGCCGCGCTCGTTTTCCTGCGCGTGCTGCTCCAGCTCCGGGAGCGGAAACGCCTCAAAGGGGCGGTAAACGGTCACCGGCTCCCCGCCGTCCTTCGGCGTGAAGGTCACGGCCGCCGCCGGAAGATACGCCGGCATGATCTCCTGTTTCATTGTTCATCCCTCCCTTTTGCAACAATTGATTATAACACCAAGCAGCGCGCTCTGTCAAGCATTCACGCAGATTTTGCAAGATATGAACCATTTTTCCGGCATACGGCCTGATTTTTGTCAAAATTAGCAGACCGCTGCGGAAAAATAAGCCTTTCGCGCAGATTGATTTTTCCGCTGCAATGTGTTATACTGATAATGTATGTCCGCCGAATCATCCGCGGAAATAAAAAAAATCTGAAGTCTGTAACCTTTTCCCGCGGTTCCTGTTCTTATGGGTGAAGGCACAGACGCGAAGGGCGGTGGCTGCCATTAACGATGAACGTATCATCAGCCTGTTTGAACAGCGAAACGAACAGGCGCTCGCAGAAACGACAAGCATGTACGGAGCACTGTGCCGCTCCGTAGCACGCAATATCCTCGGCACGAACGAGGATGCCGAGGAGTGCTTCGACGATGCACTTCTCACTGCATGGAACGCGATCCCGCCTGCACATCCGCAGAGCCTTCGCGCCTATATCCTGCGGCTTGTACATAACCACGCGGTCAACCGCTGGAACGCCTCAAGAGCCCAGAAGCGAGGCGGCAGCCAGCTCCCGGCCGCACTGGACGAACTCTCCGAGGTGCTTGCTTCCCGCGAAAACATCGAGGACGAGAACGAGCGGCGCGAAATGCTGGAAGGCATCACGGAGTTTCTCCGCGGTCTGCCGAAGCAGCAGCGCGATCTGTTCGTCAGACGGTACTGGTATGCTGCAACAGTTTCAGAATTATCCGCATTGTTCAATATGACAGAAAATCACGTAAAAGTCACCCTGTCCCGCATCCGGAAACGGCTGCAAAACTATCTGCGGAAGGAGGGATTGCTGTGAAGAACGATGTACTTCTGAAGCTGCTGGAAGATCTGCCGGACGACCTGATCGAATCCGCCGCAGAGCCCGAACAGAGCCGCAGACCTGTCTTTCTGCGGTATGCGATCCCTGCGATCGCAGCATGCATGGTCATCGTACTGGCTGCGGTGATCTATCCGAAGCTGAGAACGGTCACGCCGGAGCGGACGGAGGAATCCTCCTTCACGACTGCGGTCACGACCGCCGAACCGGCTGAAACCCTTATCACCGGCAATGTACCCGGAACGGTGCAGACCGGTACCGTGACAGAACCCGATCCCGTGCATATCGTGACGGCGCCTGCATATTCCGCCGTGACCGGAAAGCACGTGACGGCTGCCCCCGGTGAGACCCTGCCGGAAAACGATCCGCAGAATGCCGAGGAAGGCGGCGGACAGGACGATCCCGGAACACCGCAGGACAACGGAACAAAGCCGCAGGAGAATGCCGGAACGCGCCCCGGTGCCCGGAGGACGACATCCCCTTCGTCCACTGCGCGCCAGAGAACGTATACAACGGCAAAGCCTGTCACCACACGGCCCGTCCCGCAGACAGCCGCTGCTACAACGCGTGTCCGGCCGGCAACAGAGCCTCCGGCAACAAGAGCACAGTCCCTGCAAACGGATACGCCGATCGACTATACCCAAGAGGCATGGCAGCAGACCGAAGCGAGTCCGGTCACACACAAAGCGGGAGAGGACGGGCCGGAAAAGCATGGCGACACGCAAACGCCGACTTCGCCGACCACGCCGACAGAACAGCGCATCCCCTGCCCCTGCAGCACCGGCCGCCGCGGCACCGGCTCGGACAGTCAACCGACACCGGGCAGCAACGATCCGCCGGCCATGGGCAATGAGTCCCCTGCCGCAGAGCTGAGAGGCAACAAGCTGACGGTTCATACAGACAGCTACTGCACCAAGGCGATGATCGCCTATCTCGCTTTGCGTGACCACGCCCTAAAAATCGAAATCTACTATGACCGCAGCGACCGCTCCGATCTCGCGGAACAGGAATTTACAGTGTATCTGCCGTGGGAATATGCAAACGAGGTCTGGGGGATCGAATCGGTGTGCTACGAAGTTGACGATGTTGATGAATTTGACCACAGTGATGAGGAGGTCACACTGATCGTCCTCTCATGAAAGGACGTAACAATGAAACACAAACTCTTACACCTCTTTGCAGCAATGAGCGGTGCGGTGCTGCTCTGCACGGCAGCATCCGCGCCCGCCGCTGCGGTCAGCGGCGCACTTTCCGAAAAGCAGCCGCCGGACGATAAAGTCATGATCGGCGACAGGCTGATCTATCATCTGAAGCTCGAATCGGATAACGATGGTTTCGTCACGCTCGTTACGCCGTATGATGACATCATCACCTTTACGCTGCGGCCTGACCGTGACGATAACAAATCGCTCCGGCAGACCCTTGATATCATCCTGAAGTATATTCCCAGTGCCGATTTCGAGCTGTTCCGGTCACACGGTGCCTATACGGGAAACACCCTGAATTACAATCTGCGCGTCAACAATGATTCAAAAGGCTCTGCTGAAATTTCAGAGGCCCTTCTGCATGATCTTGCCGCAGCCGGACTGATCTGCGAATATTATACATGGGAGCAGGCAGGATATTATCAGGATGCGCATTATTCTTTCAATCTGTCCGCGTATACGGAATACGATCTGGATACGAACACGGGTCAGGAACGCGACCTGACACCGCTCTGCAGCTTTCTTGCGGAGCATCATCCCGGCTGGACGATCGAAAACGAATACTGGAAACTGAAGGACTATAACGAGGAAGGCGTAATGTACGAGTATTCGGAGCGGCACTGCCGGCTGCAGTGCAGCAGGGAGCATACCGCTGAGGAGACGATTGCCGTGCAGGCCGATCTTTACGAGGCATTTCCGGATGCAGTGAGTATCTGGGTGCAGGGTCCGCAGGACAACTATTCCAACGGCAATATCTTCATTGGCGAAAACGCCCTTGCAACCCCCTGCGACGTCAACCTTGACTGCAGCGTGGACGTCGCAGACGCCGTGCTGCTCGCCAGATACATCAACAGCGACAGTGAGGCGGCAGTCTGTGAGCAGGGCATCCGCAATGCATCCGCGGACGGCAGCACACAGGTCACCACGGACGATATCACCCGCATCCTGATGAAAATCGCGAAGAAACAATAATACGACATACGAACTGACAAAAAAAGGAGGATCATCCCATGAAACACACACAGAAGATCTTTGCGGCACTGGCCGCGGGTGCGGTCATGCTCGGTTCTCTTTCGGTACTGCCCGCAGATGCGCTTTCTTATCTCGGAATGGGGCATTACAGCGGTGTGCTTCCCGAAAGTGCCCTGATAGATGACAAAGGCATGTTCCGCAGCAGCGGCGTCAGCAGTACAAACTACCGGGTCTATGTGCCGGTGCATTCAAACAATCTTTTCATGCTCGTGTTTCCGCACGAGACCGAACTGAGCTTCACCCTGCGCAAAGGGCTCGATGAGGAAGCCGCCGAAGAACAGGCACTTGCGATCATTCAGAAATATATCCCGGAGACGGTTTTCGGCCGTGCAGACGACGCTTCCACCTGCCTTTACGGGCAGACATACGTCAATCAGGAAGGCGAAAAAAGCTATACGCTGTTCGCTGAAAGTGAAGCGGTACGCACCGCAGAGACTGCAGACAGCATCAAGCGAGAGCTTGCAGCCGCAGGACTGATCTCCGCATTTTACACCTGGGGAAAGTCCGCAGCTTACAACAACAGCCAGTATTTTTCCTGGAGCGTGTCCCCCTATACGGAATATGATGACACGACACATACCGGCACGCCGCGTGACCTGACACCGCTTCAGAGCCTTCTGGAGCAGCAGCACCCCGGCTGGAAGCTTGAGACCTATACCGAAACCGTTGATTTCCCCGACGGAGCAGGCGGCAATACTTCCTATCCGCTCCTGCAGTGCAAGGCCGGCCGTGACGGCGAAGTCCCTCTGGAGGAGTATATCCGCGTCGGTGCCGATCTTTACGAGGCGTTTCCGGAGACCGTCAGCATCTGGGCAACTTTCCCGCAGTTTGGCTGGGATACCGGATATCTCGTCATCGGCGAGAATGCCCTTGCAGCAGACATGGACGTCAATCTGGACTGCAGCGTGGACGTTGCAGACGCCGTGCTGCTCGCCAGATACATCAACAGCGACAGTGAGGCGGCAGTCTGTGAGCAGGGCATCCGCAATGCATCCGCGGACGGCAGCACACAGGTCACCACGGACGACATCACCCGCATCCTGATGAAGATCGCGAAGAAAATCTGAACCGCAAGCCACATGCACACATTACAGATAAAAGGAGGATTGTAACATGAAACACACAGGGCGCAGAATCCTTGCACTGCTGACGAGCGGTGCCGCGGCAGCCGGTATGGTGTCCGCCATGCCGTTTTCTGCGGGCGCAGAGGAATTTGTCCACGGCAAGCCGCGAAAGGTGATCGGCGGCGAAAAGCTGATCGAAAACATCGAAGAAGACGGTACTTTCTTCTATTACTACACGACAAACGACGGCCGGCGGTACTACACGGTTCTGGAAGACCACGATTACCCGCGGAGCTGCTCCACTTATGCTGCATTTTATCTTTCCCTGCCGAACGCATGGACACTCGATACCGCGGCAGAACGCCTCGGACAGATCGTAACGGCACGCGCCGGCCATTCGGAATATGAATACAAGGATAACGATATCGTCGGCAACATAAAGAATACCAAGACGAATTTCTATTTCGGCATTTACGACCCGAACCGCGACGATGATTTCTACGGCATCATTGCCGACCTGTACGATTATCTGCCGCAGCTCGGATTTGAGATCAACGGTTTTGCCTATTCTGCGGAATACGGCATTGCCAATAATTTTGAACCGGGCGGCTGGGGCTGGTATGAGGATCTTGATGCGGAAACGGTCGCTCAGGTGAATGCTTATCTGCAAAGCATTGACAGCACGCTTTCTCTGAGCGAGGAAAATCCCCGTGTCGTCAGAAAAGACGGCGAGGACAGCTATGAGGATAACCGGTATTATCCGGAGCTCGCCGAAAAATTCGGCATCTGGCCGGGCGGTGCAAGAACCTGCGCATACACCCCGTTTTCTACCGCCGGATGGTATTCCGCAGCAAAGAAAGCCGGTGAAATTTCGGATGCAGCGGTGCAGGAGATCCGCTCTGCCTATCAGGTACCGGATTACTGCGCATCGTTCGAGCTGAACCTGACAGATGCTGCGCTCAAGGCACTCGCGGAAAAGATCGGCGTGCCGGCTCCCGCAGAGGGACAGCCGCTTGACAGCAGCCTTGTCGCAGAGGCACTGAACACCGGCTTTGCTGCGAAGATCCTTGCAAATCCGAAGCGCTGGGAAGGGACCGGCGGCAGCGGCTACACCTACAAAGTGCAGCTCAATTCGATGAATAAGGGCATCAGGGACGAAGCCGCAAGACTGATCGCTTATATCAAACAGTACGGCACGGAGGATTTCACGATCCGTGCGGAAAAAGTCTATCCGGCCAGCACGCCGGATCAGATCGGTACATGGAAGCGCATCAGCGGCCTGCATGATTATTATGCGTCAAAGGATCAGACGCTCTCACCGGATAAGCAGTATTATTATGATACGGAATCCGGCAAAATGGTTGAGATTTCGCACGCAGGAAATCCGGGCATGAGTCTGACACTCGCAGCAGAGGCCAAAGGCGATCCGGGCGAGCAGGCAGGACATGTCACAGCAATGACTGCACAGTTCCTCGGCGCCGGCTGCAAGATCGACTGCAAACCGATTTACATGGCGTATGACGGCAACTGCACGAATGATCCGGTCATTGATGCATATACTTATGAGATCACCATTCCGAAGATGCGCAAGGGTCTGCAGGAAACCGCAGAAAAAATGTACCGCGAGCTTGCAGCAGGCGGCAGCACCGTCACGGACTGCATGTATTATCCGGAGTTCGGCTGGGTCAACGGCGTTCTTCCGGGCGGCTATACATATAACGCCGCACAGGCAGCCGCAATCGAACAATATCTGGCGGAGAAAGCACCGGATTTCCGGCTTGCAGCTGACGAAAGCCGGACGACCATGCAGATCGTCAGCAGGAATGCAGAGAATGCAGACAAAACAGCTGCTGTCTATGCAAATATCTTTGAGGCACTTGGTTACTGGCCGGATTCGCTGACAATTGAGGACGGCTGCGGACACGGCCTCGGCACCGACCTGAAAAAGGCGATCAATGCAGGCGTGCGCACCTGTGACTGGGGCGAAGCCGAGCGCGGTACGGATTTTTACAAGGATTACAAGTTCTTCTCAGCCAGTGAAGGCAATTACACAGAGCCTTATCCGTATGACGCCTATCCTTCTGAGACCTACATTCATAACAATTCGCTGTATTCGTTCAACATCTATGAGGGCAACCTTGCATTCCGGCTGACCGCTAACTGGTTCACTCCCGATCCGTTCGTTTCATCCGATCCGGACGTGACCGCACTCTGCAAACAGTATCTGGGCTCCGCATACGACCGCTGGGTCGGAGACAACCTGTGCGTCATCCAGTTTTCGCCGAGCAGTGTCAAGGAAGCGGATATCCTTGCATTCAAGAATGCACTTGCGAAATCCGGAAAGCTCGCTGCTTTCTACGACCCCGGCAATGTCGCAACGGTCGAGATCAGCCTTCTCCATGATACGAGCGCACTGAGCTATCACGAAGCAGGCGCCGGCATCGTTTCGCCGAGTATCGAAGCGATCAAGGAATGGCTGTCGGCATACCGTCCGGACTGCACCTATGAGGAAGGCGTGATCGATTCCTCAATGCGTTACGGCAGAACGGACTCCACCTATTTCCAGGTCAAGTCAAAGACACAGATGTCAGCGCAGCAGCTGCTGGAGCTGGCAGGAGACCTCTACCGCCTGACCGGTATGTGGCCGGAAATGGATCATCTCCTGACAAATGATCCGGTCTATGCGTTCCGGAACAGCAGCTATCCGCCTGCAGCCGGGGAAAGCAAGGGCGAACCCTGCGAATGGCTGAGCGCATACATCGGAGAAAACGGCTTTGAACCGGGCTGGAGCGATCGTACCAAGTTTGATGCCAAGGGCATGTTCGGCAGCGCGGAAACCTATATCTACACGTTTGAAGACAGCGCGACCCTGACTGTGTTCGAGCCGCTTTACCTCACGGTCGGATGCTATTCCGCCGCACTCAACTGTACAAATGAAACGCTTGAACGGCTGATCCAAGCGCGTGTTCCGTCCTATTGCAGAGTCAGCATCGAACCCAGCGGCCTGATCCTGATCCAGGATTACGCACGCAACTGCTTGGAACTCCCGGAAGAGGATGTGCGGGCGATCTACGACGCACTGACAAAGGACGAACTGATCAGCGCATTCTTCCGCCCCGGCGATGTCGCCGCGGTTTGTCATTACGGCCTTGCAAGCAGAGATGCATTGCTCTATAACGCAGACCGGATGTACAACGGCGGTGAGGTGCTGCAGACCATGCAGAACTGGCTGGAAGCAAACCGCCCGGGCTATACGGCAGAGGTCGTGACCGACACGGCACTCTCCGACGGCACAGCCTATATCAAGGTCACGCCGAAGGAAAAGATCAGCGGTGCGGAGATGTTCGCACTCGCAGCCGACCTCTTTAAGGTGACCGAACAGACTCCGGAGCTCTCGTACATGCTGCCGAATATTCCGGAATATGCCGTGCGCAATGACAGATTCGTCACCCGCGGCGACATGAACGCGGACGGCAGACTGGATGTCTCCGATGCGGTCATGACTGCGCGGTATATCGCAGAGGACAAGGAGCTGGTCGTTTACGACAACGGCATCAGAAACGCTGATGTGACCGGTGACGGCAAGGTCAGCACGGATGACCTGACCATGATGCTCCGCGCGATCGCAAAGCAGATCAAGCTTTGAGCGGGATGCGCCTGCAGGCATTACGGGACTGCGGGCCGTCTGCAAACAAAGCGTGATATAAAAGGGCGCCGGCCTGCAAGCCGACGCCCTTCTTATTATTCATGTGTTTGTCTGCTGCTCAGCCGGCTGATACACCTCCGTGCCGAACAGCACACGCCCGAAGAAATCGCGGGTCTTTGCCTCTCCGAAGGTCTCCTTGAGCATGTCCGCAGAAGGACTGCCCTTTTCGAGCAGGCTTTCGCTGTAATTCTTCGTGATCTCGAACTGTCTGGCGGCCTCCTCCGCGGTACTCTTTTCCTGTCTCACCGATTCCTCCAGATACACCTCCAGCAGGCTCAGGAACAGCTCGCGGGTGCGATCGTCATCCCTGCTTTTCATCTTCTTGTAGACCGACGCGCTGAGATAGCTGTCATACCAGTGCGGCTCCGCGGGAAGATCGGTATCCCCCGAGAAAAACTGCGCCGCATTCCGGAGCGACGTCCGCACCTGCTGATAGTCCTGCGTGGCCGTGTCCCCGACCAGATCGTAAAACTCCGCGGAGAGCTTCCGCGTCCCCATGAAATACGTCACTTCCAGCCTGCAGAGCGGCATATTCTTTTCAAACGGCGTAAGCGTGAACGCCGCCGTCTGCCGCAGGCCGCTCTCCTTCGTCATGACCGAAAGATTGCCGAGCTCCTCCACGCGGTACTGCACGGTACGGAGCTTCGTCATGAGCGCGGGATGCAGCTCGGCGTATCCGCCGGTGTCCTGCTTCGTAATGGTATACCGCACCGAAACGGCGCGCACGCCCTCGTCGATCAGGGCGTTCATTGTTTTCCGGTTGCTGACCGCGCGGACGATCAGAAGCCCGGCCGCCAGCAGAATGACCGGCAGCAATGTCAGCAGGATCAGCCCTGCTGCTTTCAGCTTTCCTCCGCGTTTTGCCTTCATCGGCATTCCCTCCCGATTGTAACTGTTCATGCTCATAACTGTTATTATACCATATTGTCCGGCAAAATGCAATGTTTTCGGCACGAAAAATCAACCGGCGCGCAAGACTGCCCGCTGGACCCTTCGGATATGCAGGATTTCGGCGGAAGAAACGGAAAACAGCCGGAAGCATCTGCTCCCGGCCGTTTCGCTGTTCTGTGTTATCCCTCGATCTGAATCATGCGCTTCGGCGGCTCCTGCGGCTCCTTCTTCGGGATCGTCAGCTTCAGGACGCCGTTCTCAAAGCGTGCCCTGATATCTTCCTCCGTGACGGCTTCACCCACGTAAAAGCTTCTGGAATACGTGCCGGAGAACCGCTCGCGGCGGAGATATCTGCCGTTTTCATCCTGTTCGTCGTTCTGCTGCGCGGATGACGCAGTGATATTGAGGTAGCCGTCCTTGAGGTCGGCGGTGACGTTTTCCTTTTCAATGCCGGGCAGGTCGATCAGCAGGGTGTAATCCTGATCGGATTCCATCACATCTGTTTTCATCAACTGGGCAGCATTCCGCCCGCCGCCAAACGGATACTCAAACAGATCGTCAAACACATTTCTTCTGAATACACTCGGTGCGAACATAACGCAAAACTCCTTTCAAACAGTTGTATGAATCTTCGGAGCAGCGGGATCAGCCCCGCTCGGGGTATTGTTCCCTTGCTCTGCCCCTATTATACCGCAATGCATTAGCACTGTCAAGTGGAGAGTGCTAATTTTCGGTTTTGCGTCACAATTTTTCACGCTGCGGACACAATTTTCACACGGCATTGATGTTCCGATGCGCAGACGGCTTCAGATGCCCGTCTGAATCAATTATTTCCTTATATTTTTATGAAGTCATTGACAAAGTGTACGATTCAAGGTATAATAAGATTCGGTGTTGTTTTCCGCGCCGAAACTGCTTGGGGAAGGGAGGGCCTGCATGGAGAAAAGGACACTGAAATATGTGCTGAATCTCCTGTTCGTTGCGCTGATCCTCGGGCTGACGTTCCGGCTGGTCTTTTCCGGACAGGAGATCCCTGAGATCATCGAGGACCTGAAAACGGCAAACCCGCTCTGGGTCGGAGCCGGCGTGCTGCTGGTATTCCTGCACGTTGCGGGAGAAGCCTCTGTCATTCATTATATGCTGCGGAAGCTCGAACAGAAAACGCCGTTCCTCCGCTGCCTGAAATATTCGTTCATCGGCTTTTTCTTCTCGGATATCACGCCGTCCGCATCCGGCGGCCAGCCGATGCAGATGGTCTATATGAAAAAGGACGGCATCCGGTACGGGCATTCCGCGCTGATCATGATGCTGATCACGATCGCCTATAAGGCGGTGCTCGTCATTCTGGGCGGGCTGTTCCTGATCCTGCGGCGCGAGACCGTCGCGGCGTATGCGAACAGGATGCTCTGGCTGCTGGTGCTCGGCTTTATCCTGAACATCGCGTTCATCGCGCTGCTGGTGCTGCTGGTCATCCGGCCGAAATGGGTGCGGAAGATCGGCCTGAAGATCATTCTGCGGCTCTCCATGCACCGGCTGATAAAGCAGAAAACGACCGACCGCCTGACCGCCAAGATCAACCGTATCTGCGATACCTACACGGCGGGCGCGAAATATATCCGGAAGAATCCGCGCGTGATCCTGCGCATCTTCCTGCTGACGGCCGTTCAGCGGCTCTGTCAGTTTGCGGTCACATGGGTCGTGTACCGCGCATACGAGCTGAACAGCATCCGCTTTGTGGATATCCTCGCACTGCAGATCATGATCGCAGTTGCGGCGGAGATGCTGCCGCTGCCGGGTGCCGCGGGCATCACGGAGGGCTGCTTCCTGCTGACCTTCACCGGCATTTTCGGAAAGGATCTCGTCCGGCCTGCGCTGCTGCTCAGCAGAGGGCTTACCTATTATCTGGTATTGATCGCGGGCGGCATCGTCACATTCGCCGCGCATACGGCACTCGTCATCAAGGAACGGAAAAAATCAGAACCATAAAAAAGGACGCCGACAGCAGGTCAGCGTCCTTTTTGTTTGATATACCGGCAGTCCCGTAAAGCCTGCACAGCCGGTTTACAGATCGTCGATCTCCGGAATGCTCTCCGTGATGACGTCCTCTGCCGCAAACATGATGATCTCCATTTCAGGAGCCGTATAGATTTCCTTCATTGCTTTGTCCTCCTCAGGTATTCGGTGCATACGCAAACGCCTGTGCATCCAGCCAGTATTCATAAAGGATGCACGCCATTGCAGTATTTTTCGGGTCGCCGCCGTCGTTCGCCAGTGCGCGCCAGCACCAGGAAAGCGGGGTGAAGCGGTAGAGAACATCGTTGTATCTCACAACAGGAGACCCGTCCAGACTCAGCGGTGAATAATGCTTGATCTCAAAGCAGGCTCTTCCGTCCTTACCCGCAATCGCTCTGCCGTTGGAGGACTGATCGCCGACCTGCAGACCGTTGATATAGAGACGAAGATTCATGCTGGAATTGAGCACCAGAGAGAGCGTCGCTTCACTCGATGAAAATTCAGGTTCAATTGTCTTGTTTTTCTCCTCCTGCATAATTTGCAGCTCGCCGAGCGTGTGCACCGGAACATTGATGCCGCTCATATCGCCGTTTCCGAAATATGCCTTTGCGACCTGACCGTAAATGCGCGTCGCACTGACCAGCTTCTCAAATGCGTTTTTCTTTTCCGGGCTCCAGTTCTCCTCCGGCTTCGCATTGTCCAGATAATCGTTGATGGAATATGTGACCGTATCCATGTGATGCCATTCGCCGCTGATCCTTCTGTAAAGGTCAGCCTTGATCGGTTCATCCATGTGATCCGCAGAAATATTTGTTCTTGCGAAGGAGCCCTCCGGCTTGGCATAGAACCGGATCTCATCACCGGCTTCCGCGCATTTGCCGGTGAAAACGACCATGACGTCATTCCAGCTGTCTGCCGCAGTCATGCTGACATAGAATTTCAGCATGAGATCATACGTCAGGTCAATAGAAACGCCCGTGAACGGTGCGGTGAAGTATCCGGCCCTGTCTGCCGTGTCGATGCAGGCAAGGGTCTTGTCCGTCTTTGCAGCGTCGTAAACAGTGCCCTTTCCTCCGGTCAGTGCCGTGCAGCCGAGAAACATATTCGTCGACAGCACCACAGCATCCGAATTCCACATTTCGGAAGCACTGATCGTTTTCAGCTTGACGCATCCTTCAAACATGCCGTAATACACGGGCGGAATATCAACGCCCTCGATCAACGGCACATCCGTCTCCGAATCGCTCATATACAATACATTCGAGGTATCAAAGCTGGTCAGATCAAGCACTGTCAGTTCCTTACAGCCATAGAACATGCCGCCCATATCCGTGACATCCGAGGTATCCAGCGTGGTGATGTTCAGCTGTGCCAGATTGACACATTCTCTGAACATGCCGCATGTATTCGTAACAGCGGAGGAATCTGCCAGGGAAAGGTCAATGCTTTCCGCACAGAAATAAATAAACAGTCCCGAACAATCCTCCGGCAGAACAGCGCCGGGTTCACAGACGACCTTTGTCACGCGGGTGTCCTCTGCATAAGCGTGTACCTCATTGAAGGTCACATTCCCGCTCAGCGTCAGCGTACCGGTCTCCTCGTCCAGCGATGCATCCGCACTTGCCGAGAGCGACGCGCCCGCGCAGCAGACCGCCGCACCGAACACGGCTGCAGCTGTTGTTTTGATCCATTTCTTCGTTTGTTTCTTCATCCAGAATTCTCCTTTTCGTGCAAAATTGCAAGGCACATGCCGCCCGCCGGGAGCGACATGCGCCTTGCCTGCAGTATGCGTCAGCATCACGCTGACCGCAATATGCTTACAGTATAACACGAATAGTCCGGAATGTCAAGATAATTCTAATGCAGCAGCATTATTTTACTGATTATGCTTTTGGAGAGACTTCCGGCGTGGCGCGGAGCCCGCGCTGGCAATTCCTAAAGCCCGTGGGGAGCATTAAAAGGTTTCCGCTGTATATGCGGCGGGCTTCAGCACTGGGAGAAGTAACGCCACAGAAGCCGCTTTAGCGGCGTATGTTTGGATTGTTGGGAGAACTTCGCTCACCGCCCCCGGAGGGAAACGCCAGCCCGGGCTCCGGGCTTAGAGCATCTCTGCGAGTTCAAGGATCAGCCGCTCGGACTTCTCCCAGCCGAGGCACGGGTCGGTGATTGACTTGCCGTAGCAGCCGCCGTCCACTTTCTGTGCGCCGTCCTCGATGTAGCTTTCGATCATGAAGCCCTTGACCAGCTTCTTGATATCGTTGTTATAGCGGCGGGCGCTGAGCACCTCCTTGCAGATGCGGGGCTGCTCCAGCGGATTCTTGCCGGAATTCGCATGGTTCGTGTCGATGATCGCCGCCGGATTCGCAAAGCTGCCCGCTGCATAAAGCTCCGCAAGATGCACCAGATCCTCATAGTGGTAATTCGGCAGAGACTGCCCGTGCTTGTTCATATAGCCGCGCAGGATCGCGTGCGCAAGCGGATTGCCGGTCGAATGCACCGCCCAGCCGCGGTAGATGAAGCTGTGTCCCTGCTGTGCCGCGGTGATCGCGTTCATCATGACGGAGAGATCGCCCGAGGTCGGGTTCTTCATGCCGACCGGGATCGGCAGGCCGCTGGAAACGAGCCGGTGCTCCTGATTCTCCACAGAGCGCGCACCGACCGCAACATAAGCCAGCAGGTCGTCCAGATAACGGTGGTTTTCGGGATAGAGCATCTCATCCGCGCAGGAGAAGCCGGTCTCCTTCAGTGCGCGCATGTGCAGCTCACGGGTCGCGATGATGCCCTTGAACACATCGGGCTTCGCGTTCGGGTCGGGCTGATGCAGCAGTCCCTTATAGCCTGCGCCGGTCGTGCGCGGCTTGTTCGTGTAAATGCGCGGGATGATGAAGATCTCGTCCTTGACCTCCTCCTGCACTTTGCGCAGGCGGCTGATGTAATCCAGCACAGCGTCCGGGTTATCCGCAGAGCACGGCCCGATAATGAGGATCAGCTTGTCCTCCTCCCCGGCAAAGATCTTCCGGATCTCCTCCGCCCGGTCAGCGACGATCTGCTCCATTTCCTTCGTGACCGGATACATCTCCTTCGTATCCTTCGGAATGGTCAGCTTGCGTTCAAATTCCATGTTCATCATAATAATTCCGGCTCCTTTACCCGTAAAAATACAATCTTCGTCGCGTCCTCTGCCGTCGCTGTCACTTATTATACCGCATTTTCTCCGGAATGTCAACCCTTTAACGCATAAAAGTACTAAATTTTTATGGGTCTGTGCCGTAGAGCGTTCCGTCAAAATACTGCAGATACAGCAGCGCCATGCCGTCATAGTTATGCTCCTGCAATATCGCCGCCTGAGTTTTCCAGCCTGTATCCGCGATCTGACCGATCGTTTCATCAACAGCCGGCAGACTGTCGATCGGGTGCGGCTCCGCCTTATAAAGCTCCTGTGTGACCCCGTCAGACTGCATCACCAGCGAATTGACCCGCGACGAAAAATAAGGCCGCTCGGGGAGAAGCTCCCGCAGTGCCGCTACATATTCCCGGAGGCTTTCCTTGAATCCCGGGTCACGGAACTTCAGTCCCTCCGGCATCGGCTTCAGTTTTCCGGCTGCCTCCAGATCGGCCGCAGCCGCGTCCTGTGCCGTCATCATCGCAATGCTCATGTATTCTTCGATCGCAAGATACCCCGCCAGCTGCAGATACGGGTCATCGCTCCGGATCATCGCCAGCGTGCTGATGAACTCCGCTTCGCTCTCGCGGTAAAAGCCCTTGTGATGCGTCATTTCATGCGCATCCAGCACCGGCTGATACAGCGGCGAACAGGAATATTTGCTGTGGACGGTCTCCAGCGTATATTCCGTGGTATAGCCGCCGATACTCATGCGTTTCAGAATATCCGGCCAAAGCGAATCCTTGACCGGCGGGTAATATCCCCGCAGCCGCGGATATTCCGGCTCCAGCACCCGCAGCGCATCCATGGCGCGCGCTTCCAGTTCCTCGCCGGACGGGAAATCCGCAAGGCCGTCCGCATTCAGCGGGATCGCCTCCGCCGCCGCATCGCCGCAGTTTACAATGTATTCCGTTGCCGCATAGACCTCGTCATAGGAAAACTGCGTCCGCCTGCTTCTGTCCAGAATGGACGTACAGCGCACCGGAATCAGATAGTGAAGGGTGGAGATCAGCAGCATGACGTTCAGCACGGCCGATACGGTTTTCCACAGCCTGCCGCAGTATTTCCGGAAGCCCTGCTTTTTCCGCAGGAACGGCAGAAGAAGCAGGGAGATCACGGCCGTCAGCAGAATCAGTCCGCCGAGCAGCCCGAACACCTCACCGAGCGCAAACGGCAGCGGTGCCGTCAGTTTTCCCCATGCATCCGCGAGATGCGGATAAACACGGTCGGTGTACCGGTCGCAGAACTTCTTTGAACATGCGATCAGGTTCAGCACAGCACTGATCCCGAGCAGAATCAGCATCCCGCAGAGATATTTCGGGCGTTGCTGTTTCATTGTATTTTGTGTCCTTTCAGCGTTTGATAGAATGTGTGTACATCAGTAGAGTTTTCCGTCAAAGTATTGCAGCAGCAGGAGCGTCACGCCGTCGTAGGAATTTTCCTGCAGGATATTGCCCTGCGTTTCCCAGCCGGTATCGGCCGTTTCCTGAATGACCTCCTGCACGGCGGGCATTTCGTCGATCGGGTGGGAATCTTCGTTATAGACCTCGCGCTCGATCTGATAGGCACTGTCCATGATCTGTCCGGCACGTTCGCTCAGCTGCGGCTCCTCCCCGCAGATCTCAACCAGAATGCGGTAACGCTCCATTGCAGCCGCAATATATTCCTCTTTTGTCATGCCGTCCCGGAACGCCGGCAGCTGCAGCCTGCCCTCGGCCTCCATGTTCGTCAGCAGCTCGTCCTGCGCTGTCAGATAGCCGTCATACACATACCGGTACATATCCCAGAAGCCGCTGAACCGCAGGAACGGGTCATCCGACTGCGAAAGCGCCAGCTCGCTGAGAAAATTCGCCTCATTCTCCTTGTAATAGCCCTTGTGATGCGAAAGCTCATGCGCATCCAGGATCGGCAGATAGGTCGGCGTGAGATACTTGTTCCGCGTCGGCTCCATGGTGTAGATGTAATTATAGCCGCCGATGCCCATGCGTTCGAGGATATCGGAGCAGAGCGCGGTCTTGACCGGCGGATAATAGCCGTTCAGCCGCGGGAAGTCTCCGGAGAGCCCCTGCATCGCCGCCGCGATCTTCGGCATGATCCCGGATTCGGTCGGGAAATCGACCTTGCCGTCCGCCGTGATCTCAATTTCCTCCGCAGCGGCATTGACGCCGTTTGCCGCATAGACCGTCAGGGCGCGGATCTCCTCAAAGGTGAACGATGTCCGTTTCCCGGGATCCCCCTGCCCCAGCACCGTGCCGCGGAACGGGATCACCCAGAAAAAGGTATACACGAACACGACGCAGATCAGCGTCATCAGGAAGGTTTTGTAATAACCGCGGCAGAAGCGGCGGTAGCCCGGTTTCTTCCGCAGGAACAGCAGCAAAATCAGGAACAGCACCGCAAGCAGCACCAGCAGCACGCCGAGATACATCAGCAGCTCCCCGACGGCGACCGGCACCGGCGCGGTCAGACGGCTGATGCCGCCCTCGATCAGGCAGTAGATGTGATCGGTGTACCAGTCGCAGAACTTCGGGATGCAGCCCGCCAGATTGCCTGCCGCGCTGAGCAGCAGCAGGGTCAGCAGGATTTTCCGGTATTTCTGTTTGCGTGTTTCCATGCGGTTTCGCCGCCTTTCCCCTTTTTTCTTATTATATCAGCAATCCCCTCCCCTGTCAAGGTCGGCAGGGCCGACAGCCGTTTTCCTGCGGGGCAGCCCCCGCTGGCGATTTCCTCCGGGGACGGTTGGCGAAGCTCCCCCAACAATCGAAGCATACGCCGCTGATCGCGGCTTCTGTCAGGCAACTTCTCCCCACACTGAAGCGCGCCGCGCAAGGTATCATGCCAAGATATCATCCGTATAAACATGATATCTTGAAATCTTGATATGTTAAACTGTACAAAGCAGAACGCTTGCCGATGCCGTTTCTTTGTGCATCTCTCTGATCTTGTCCAAAAGTTGCATCAGAACGTACAACTTTTCCGGATTTCTGCACGCTTTACGGAAGCATTCCGCCCGATGTGAAAGGAGCATTTATGCAGAATCCTGAAATCAAACTGCCGACCACCCGCGTGATCCTGCTGGATCAGATCACCGCCGCACAGACCGAATGGCTCTGGTATCCGTACATCCCGCTCGGCAAGGTCACCATGATGCAGGGCGACCCGGGAGAGGGAAAATCCTCCATTGCGCTGCGTCTGGCCTCTGCCGTGTCCCGCGGCACAGATATCACCGATCTGCGCAAAACCGTAACGAATCCGGATTATGTGATCTATCTGAACGCCGGGGACGGCCTTGCCGACACGATCAAGCCCCGGCTGGAACGCGCAAACGCTGACTGCAGCATGATCTGCAGCATGGAGGATACGGAGTTCCCGCTGACAGCCAAGGACGGCCGGCTGGAATCCTTGATGCAGCAGCTGAAGCCGCGCCTTGTGATCCTCGATCCGCTGCAGGCGTATTTCGGGGACGATGTGGATATGCACCGTGCCAATGAGGTGCGCCCGGTCATGAGCTATCTGGCAAAGCTTGCAGAGGAATATCACGCAGCGATCCTGCTGATCGGCCACATGAACAAGATGCAGGGCGGCAAATCCCTTTACCGCGGGCTCGGCAGCATTGACCTGACAGCGGCCGCCCGGAGCGTTCTGCTGGTCACAAGAGACCCGGCCGATCCGCAGAACCGCGTCATCATGCAGATCAAGAACAGCCTTGCGCCGGAGGGCGATCCGGTCGCATTCCGGTTCGGTGACGATGCGGGAATGACGTATCTCGGCGCTTATGAGCTGAAGCTGGAGGAGGCGCTCAATGCAGAGCGTCAGCATACGACCAAACAGGAAAAGGCCGAGGCTCTGCTGCTGGAATGGCTGGATAAGGAGCATCCGCTCTATATCCGGGATATGTATCCGATCGCGGACAGTGAAGGGATTTCCAAGCAGGCGCTGCAGAGGGCAAAGCAGAATCTGCGTCTTGTCAGTGAAAAAACAGAAAGGGGCTGGGTCTGGAAAAAGCCGGATCATACCCCGCCCCGTTATGATACGGTTTGCGGGGCAGCCCCCGCGGGCGTTTCCCTCCGGGGGCGGTGAGCGGTACTCTCCCAATATTCGCGGTACACGCCGCTGATCGCGGCTTCTGATAGGTTACTGCTCCCAATAACTAAAGCCCGCCGCATATACAGCGGAAACCTTTAATGCTCCCCAATACCGGATAAGTCATTGAATACAAATCATGGTGTTCGGCAATATACACAAAGGAAAGCACATCTCTTTGTACAGTTTAACATATCAAGGCATCAAGATATCATGTTTATACGGATGATATCTTGGCATGATGCCTTGCCCGGCGTTTTCCGTTATTCACTCTGCACGATTTCCTTTTTTTCTTATCTCTCCCATTGCAATTCCGCGCGTTTTATGCTATAATATAGTACAGTGTACATCCGTACAGGAAACAATTACCGGTTCTAACAAGGAGGCAACCGTTATGAAAGCTGTTATCACCGTCATCGGTCACGATACCGTCGGTATCCTGCACAAGGTCAGCGGCATCTGCGCTGAGCGGAACGCCAATGTCATCGAGGTCACGCAGAGCGTTCTGCAGGATCTGTTTGCCATGTTCATGCTCGTCGATATCCGCAGCCTGAGCTGCGAATTTTCGGAGCTCTCCGCTGCACTCACGCAGCTCGGCAAGGAGCTCGGACTGTCCATCCATGTCATGCATGAGGACATCTTCAACTCCATGCACCGCATTTGATTGGAGGCCGCTATGCTCAATACCTCTGATATTCTGGAAACGATCCGCATGATCCAGGACGAGTGCCTTGATATCCGCACGATCACCATGGGCATCTCGCTGCTGGACTGCTGTGCGGAGGATATGGACACGGTCTGTGACCGCGTATATGAAAAGATCACACGCAAAGCCGAAAAGCTCGTCGCGACCGGTCAGCAGATCGAGACCGAATACGGCATCCCGATCATCAACAAGCGCATTTCCATTACGCCGGCCGCAATGCTCGTATCCGCGACCCGCGGCGGCGATCCGGTCAAGCTGGCGAGAACGCTGCAGCGCGCCGCCGAAACGACCGGCGTCAACTTCATCGGCGGATTCTCCGCGCTCGTGCACAAGGGCTTCTCCGCCGGTGACGAAGCGCTCATCCGCGCAATTCCGCAGGCACTCGCCGAGACCTCGAATCTCTGCGCATCGGTCAATGTCGGCTCCACAAAGGCCGGCATCAACATGGACGCCGTGCGGCTCATGGGCGAGATCGTCCGCGAGGCTGCCGTCCTGACCGCAGATCAGCAGTGCTTCGGCCCTGCAAAGCTCGTCGTGCTCTGCAATGCCCCGGAGGATAATCCCTTTATGGCGGGCGCATTCCACGGCGTCGGCGAACCGGACTGCGAGGTGCATGTCGGCGTCTCCGGCCCCGGCGTTGTCCGCGCCGCGATCGAAAAATACCCCGACGCATCCATTGACGAGCTCGCGAACATCATCAAGCGCACCGCGTTCAAGATCACGCGCATGGGTCAGCTGGTCGGTACGCGTGCTTCCGAGATGCTCGGCGTGCCGTTCGGCATCGTCGATCTCTCCCTTGCCCCGACGCCTGCCGTCGGTGACTCCGTCGCGCATATCCTCGAGGGTATGGGACTTTCCGTCTGCGGTATGCACGGCACGACCGCCGCACTCGCGCTTTTGAATGACGCAGTCAAGAAGGGCGGCGTCATGGCGTCGTCCAGCGTCGGCGGACTGTCCGGCGCATTCATCCCGGTATCCGAGGACGCAGGCATGATCGACGCAGCCGTCTCCGGCGTGCTCTCGATCGAGAAGCTCGAAGCAATGACCGCCGTCTGCTCGGTCGGTCTGGATATGATCGTCATTCCCGGCGATACGCCTGCCTCGACCATTTCCGCGATCATCGCGGATGAAGCCGCGATCGGCATGGTCAACAGCAAGACGACCGCTGTCCGCGTGATCCCCGCGATCGGCAAGCAGGAGGGCGATATGCTCGACTTCGGCGGCCTGTTCGGTGCGGGCCCCGTCATGCCGGTCAGAGGCGAAAGCGCCGAGAAATTCATCGCACGCGGCGGACGCATCCCCGCACCGATGCAGAGCCTGAAAAACTAACACCGCATCGCGGAAAAGGAGGTGCAGGATGCACCCGTTCTGGAAATATGCAGCACCGGTCGTGACAGCTGCGGCTGCCGTTCTGCTCTGCGGCTGCGCCATGAGCGAGCCGATCACACCGTATCACGAGGAGGACGATTCCCGCGTGATCGAATATCCCGAAGGAGCGTTCACCACAACCGAAATGACGACCACGACCACAACTGACGCCTATACCCCGCCGGATGATCCTGCGCTCGTTGAAGCGGTCAGGACGATGACCGTCGAGGAAAAGGCCGCACAGATGATCCTCGCGGGCTGCACCGACGAGAACGTCGGCAGGGGGTTCTGCAGCAGCGGCGCGGGCGGGCTCTGCCTGTTTGCGCAGCCGTTTGAATACAAATCCGCGGAGCAGGTCAGGGACATGACCGCAGGCTTTCAGGCGGCGGCGAAGATCCCGCTGCTGCTCTCGGTCGATGAGGAGGGCGGCACGGTCAACCGCGTCAGCCTGAACCCGCAGCTCCGGAACAGCATTTTCTTCAGCCCGCGCTATCTGTTCGGTCAGGGCGGCATGGAGCTGATCGAATCCGATACGAAGGAAAAAGCCGCGTTTCTGCTGGATCTCGGCATCAATGTCAATCTGGCGCCGGTCTGCGATGTGCCGCTCACCGAGCTTGATTTCATCTATCCGCGCTGCTTCAGCACGGACGCCGCGGAGACCGCGAATTACATCAGGGACGTCGTCGGCATTATGAAGGACAGCGGGCTCGGCTCGACGCTCAAGCATTTTCCGGGCTACGGCGGCAGCGCCGATACGCACAAGAACATGGCCTACGACGACCGCGGATATGACGTTTTTGCGGCGCGCGATTTCCTGCCGTTTGAAGCGGGCATCGAAGCGGGCGCGGACGCGGTCATGGTCAGCCATAACATTGTCGCCTGCATGGATGCGGATTATCCGGCATCGCTCTCGCCGGAGGTGCACCGCATTCTCCGCGAGGAGCTCGGCTTCCGCGGCGTGATCGTTTCGGACGATCTTGCGATGAACGCGATCACGCAGTTCACGAACGGACAGAATCCGGCAGTCGCGGCGGTGCTGGCGGGCAATGACATGCTGTGCTACGGGGAGTTTCAGGCGTCTGTGGATGCGATCACGGCGGCTGTGGCGGAAGGCGTGATCGACGAGGAACAGCTCGACGCATCCGTCCTGCGCATCCTCGCATGGAAGCAGTCTCTCGGGCTGTTAGAGGTGTCTCCGACGGATTGAAAATGGGGCGCTGCCCCAAACCCGCCAAAGGGACACTGTCCCTTTGGAATCCCATTATAGATACAAATAAGGACGCTGATGTGTGTATCGGCGTCCTTATGTTATTGTATTCAGTTATACTTCCGGCGTGCTTCAGCATTGGGAGAAGTAACGCCAAAGAAGCCGCGATCAGCGGCGTGCGCTTAGATAATTGGGAGAGCTTCGCCAACCGTCTCCGGAGGGAAATGCCCGCGGGGGCTCCCCGCTGGGAGAAGTAACGCCAAAGAAGCCGCGATCAGCGGCGTGTACTGCGTAAATTGGGAGTGCTTCGCTACCCGCCCCCGAAGGAAAACGGCTGTCGGCCCTGCCGACCCGGAGGGAAACGCCCGCGGGGGCTCCCCGCTGGGGGAAGTAACGCCAAAGAAGCCGCTTTAGCGGCGTGTACTGCGTAAATTGGGAGAGCTTCGCCAACGGCTCCCGGAGGGAAATGCCAGCGGGGGCTGCCCCGCTGGGAGCAGTTACGCCAAAGAAGCCGCATTAGCGGCGTGTACTGCGGAAATTGGGAGAGCTTCGCCAACCGCCCCCGAAGGAAAACGGCTGTCGGCCCTGCCGACAAAAAGCAGCACCGCTTGCGCGATGCTGCCTTTCTTTTCTTGTTTCGTCAGATTCCCGTCATGTCAGCGGACAAACGGATTTTCGCTCCTGCACGAAGCGCAGTGCGCAGCTGCACGGCGAACGACTCCCGACGAGATCAGAACTTGCGCTTACGAGCTGCTTCAGACTTCTTCTTGCGCTTGACGGAAGGCTTCTCGTAATGCTCGCGCTTGCGAACCTCAGCGATCACGCCGTCTTTTGCGCAGGAACGCTTGAAACGCTTGAGAGCAGTGTCCAAGGACTCGTTCTTACCAACGCGTACTTCTGCCACGAATTTTTCCCTCCCTTTGTCCTACGACAGAGGCTATCTATAAAGAGGTATCTGCCTTGAGATACTCCTTATAAGCTAAATTTGAATACACGTATATTGTATCATAGTTTATACGTTTTGTCAAGCAGTTTTTGCATGAGAGTGTGATTCCGATGATAATTCGTTAATTTGCTACAAAATTCACCAGCTTATTTTGTACATAAATCTGCTTCCTGATCGTTTTTCCGGCAAGTGCTTCCTGCACCTTTTCGTCGGCCAGCGCCATCTCCACAGCGGTCGCCTCATCGGCGCCGGTCGGGATCATCAGCTTGGATTTGATCTTGCCGCAAATCTGCACCACGATCTCAACCTGCTCGTCCACGCAGAGTGCCGGATCATACTCCGGCCATGCCTGCTCATTCAGCACGCCGAGGCCGAGCTGCTCAAACAGCTCCTCCGTGATATGCGGTGCAAACGGATTCAGCAGGATCAGCAGCGTGCGATATTCGCCGCGTGTGATGCTGCCGTTCGCATAGATCTGGTTGACCAGCTTCATCATCGCCGCGATCGCGGTATTGAAGCCCATGGACTCAATGTCCTCGCTGACCTTGCGGATCGTCTTGTGCATCGCGGAACGCAGCGCATCGCTGTAACCGTCGCCGTCCGTGACCATATCCTGCATTGCCCAGATGCGGTCGAGGAAGCGCTTGCAGCCCTTGACGCTGTCGTCGCTCCACGGAGCCGCCAGCTCATAGGCGCCCATGAACAGCACGTAAACACGCAGGACGTCTGCGCCGTACTGATCGACAACATCGTTCGGGTCGATGACATTGCCGCGGGACTTGGACATCTTCACGCCGTCCGAGCCGAGGATCAGACCCTGCGCGGTACGCTTTGCATAGGGCTCCGGGGTCGGAACTGCGCCGATGTCATACAGGAACTTGTGCCAGAAGCGGGAATAGATCATGTGGCGCGTAACGTGCTCCATGCCGCCGTTGTACCAGTCAACCGGCATCCAGTATTTCAGCGCGTCCATATCCGCGAGGCACTTGTCATTTGCCGGATCGCAGTAGCGCAGGAAGTACCACGAGGAACCCGCCCACTGCGGCATGGTATCGGTCTCGCGCTTTGCAGCGCCGCCGCACTTCGGGCACTTGCAGTTGACGAAGGAATCGAGCTTTGCCAGCGGGGATTCGCCGTCGGTACCCGGCTCAAAGTTTTCGAGCGGCGGCAGACGGAGCGGCAGCTCCTCATACGGAACAGCCACGATGCCGCACTGCGGGCAATGTACCAGCGGGATCGGCTCGCCCCAGTATCTCTGGCGGTTGAACGCCCAGTCCTTCATCTTATACTGCACGCCTGCTTCGCCGCAGCCCTTTGCTTCGAGAACGGTCAGCACCTTCGCGATCGCGTCCTTCTTGTTCGTGATGCCGTTCAGCACATCGGAATTGACCATTTCGCCGTCGCCGGTATAGGCTTCCTTCCCGATATCGCCGCCCTTGATGACCTCGATGATATCAATGCCGAATTTCTTTGCAAATTCGTAGTCACGGGTATCGTGTGCCGGAACCGCCATGATCGCGCCGGTACCGTAGCCCATCATGACATAGTCCGAGATGTAGATCGGGATCTCCTTGCCGGTCAGCGGATTGATCGCGGTCAGGCCGTCGATCTTCACGCCGGTCTTATCCTTGACCAGCTGTGTACGCTCGAACTCGGTCTTTTTGGCGCACTCTGCCTTATAGGCATCGAGCTCCGCGATATTGCGGATCTGATCGCGGTACTTCTCGATCAGCGGATGCTCCGGCGCCATGACCATGAACGTCACGCCGTAGAGCGTATCCGGACGGGTCGTATAAATACGGAGCTGCTCATCCTGCTCCTTGATTTTGAAATTGACGAATGCACCGGTAGACTTGCCGATCCAGTTCTCCTGCTGGAGCTTGATGTTCGGCAGATAGTCAACGGTCTCCAGACCCTCCAGCAGCTTGTCCGCATACTGCGTGATGCGCAGATACCAGACCTCCTTGGTCTTCTGGACGATCTCGCTGTGACAGATATCGCACTTGCCGCCCTGGGAATCCTCATTGGACAGAACGACCTTGCAGGACGGGCAGTAGTTGACCAGTGTCTTGTCGCGGAACACGAGCCCGTGCTCGAACATCTTGAGGAAGATCCACTGTGTCCACTTGTAGTAGCCCTCCTCGGTGGTATCGACCACGCGTGACCAGTCAAACGAGAAGCCGACGCGCTTTAACTGACCCGTGAACTTCCTGATGTTCTGGTCGGTGACGACGCGCGGATGCACGCCGGTCTTGACGGCGGTGTTCTCCGTCGGCAGACCGTAGGCGTCAAAGCCGATCGGGAACAGGACATTATAGCCCTGCAGTCTCCGCTTTCTGCTGACGACCTCCAGACCGGAGTAAGCCTTGATATGGCCCACATGCATACCGTGGCCGGACGGATACGGGAACTCGACCAGCGCATAGAACTTCGGCTTGGAGGAGCCGTTCTCTGCGCGGAAGGTATTGTGCGCATCCCAGTAATCCTGCCACTTCTTCTCAACTGCTAAAAAGTTGTATTCCTGCATACAAGAAACCCTCACTTTCTGATGCTTGATTTACCTGATCTCACTTGTCCGCGCCGTTCCCGTCGATCAGCAGGTTCGAGATATCGACCTGATCGCCGTCTGCCCAGAGCCGCTCAAGCTGATACTCCGCTCTGGTGTCGCGGTAGAACACATGCACGACGATATCGCCGTAATCCAGCACGATCCAGCTTGCCGCACGCACACCCTCGATGCCGCGTGCCTCAACGCCCAGTTCGCCGAGCTGAAAATCGACCTCATCCGCCAGCGACTTGACCTGTGTCGTGCTGGTACCGGTCGCAATGACAAAATAATCTGCGATGATCGTCAGATTCGTGATGCCGATGACCTGAATATCCTCGGCTTTTTTGCTGTCCAGAATTTTAACGATCTTTTCGAGCTTTTCCTGTGTCGTCATGACATCCTCCTTTGTTTTTTCCTGCGGCTATTTTCCGTTAAAGGTATTGCTGCCGTTATCAATGGACGCAAAGTCCGCCATATCTTCGTCGTAGGTCGTGTTGAGATACCGTCCCGGGCCGAGCAGATCGGCGATCGGGAGTTCCTTTTCGTCCTCAAAATACGGACGGAAATAATCGTTCAGCACCCGAATCACCGGCTGCTTGTGCATCATCCAGACCGAATATTTCTCGATCCCGTACTGCGGCTCAGGCGGATAATAGTCATAGCCCTCGCCCGGCAGCATGTGCATCGTGATCCTGTCCATGCCGATGCTCGATGCGAAATCCGAAAGCTTGCTGATCTCGTCAACGGTCAGGTTGGAGCCGATCAGCTTCTTGTCCACGATCTTGTTGATATAGCTGAGCATTTCGATCGAGTTGATATCGCAGACCTTTTTCATTGCAGCCGCCATGAAAATGCGCTGCGCCTTCATTCTGCCGATATCGCCCTCGGAATAATCGTGGCGGAAGCGCACCATCCACTCGGCCTGCTGACCGTTCAGCACCTGCTTGCCCTTCTTGATCTCCTTGTCCGCTTCGTACAGGATATCATACGGCATGTCGATCGGGACGCCGCCGATGATATCGACGATCTTGCCGATATCCGAGCAGCTCGTCGTCACATAGCGGTCGATCGGGATGCGGAAGGTCATCTCAAGGCAGTCCACGACGCGCTGCACCGGTGCCTTTTCCGGCGTGCCCTGCGTATATACGCTGTTCAATTTGCACGCCTCAAAGGAGGTATAGCCCGGTACAAAGGTATCGCGCGGGATCTGCAGAATGTGGATCTGGTTGTTGCGGATATCGAACATCGCCAGCATGATGACGTCCGTGTTCGAGCGGGATTCGTCCGTGCCGAGGAACAGCACCGCGAACTGACCCTCCTGGATCTGATCGAGGTCAAGGCCGTCGTCGAACATGCCCTTCGGCGTCTGGATGACCTCCTGCGTCGGCGCGAAGGAATACTCCTTCGATTCCAGCTCACCGTCGATCTCGATAAACGGCTGCCATGCACGGAATTTTTCCATGACCGAAATGCGGCGCGGCGGCTCGATCACTCTGCCGAACTGGTCGTATTCGGTCACCGGGATCAGCTTCATATTCAGCCCCAGCATGATGCAGATGAACAGTCCGACGGCGATCGACAGAACGGTCGCGACGCGCTCCTTGCCGTTCATGCGGCGGCGTTTCTTCTTTTTATGCTTTTTGCTGCTGTGCGCACGCACCTGCTCCGTCTCGGAAACGGCTCTGCTGCGGCGCGGATCATCAGTCTCTCGCTTACCCATGCGAAAAGAAAACTCCTTTTTTGCTCTGTTACGCATTTTTCCGGCGGTCGGCGGCCTTCTGCTTGTCCTCCGTCCGTGCGGCAATGCGGTTCAGATAATAATTATAAGCTTCCACGGTCGAAACCGGAAGCGGTGTCTGCTTTTTCATTACGCTGTCAATTGCAAATTCAAATGCCGCGAGCATCGCCTTCTCCAGATCGTTCTGCGCCATTTTCCGGAAGCGCTCCACATCGCGGTAGCTCCGGTCGGCGGAGATCAGATCGGCCATATAGACGACCTCCTCGAGCTTTGTCATATTCGCGTGCCCGACGGTATGCCAGCGGGCCGCACTGAGCACCTCCGCATCCTCGATGCCGAGCTCCGTGTACATATAGGAAGCCGCTGCAACGCCGTGCCATACCGGCTTGCAGAGCCATTCGGTATCGCTGACCACAAAGGGCCCCTGCTGCATCAGAGCTTTCTGCTCCTCGAACGGGAGCTCCTTGCAGCAGTCATGCAGCAGACCTGCCAGATAGGCACGCTGCGGATCGGCACCCCAGCGCTCTGCCAGCGCGAACGCCGCCCGTGCGACATTCACCGAATGCACAAAACGCTTCTTGGAGAGCCGTGCCTTCAGCAGCGCGGTAAAGGTGCGCACCTGCTCATTCTGACTTTCCTTGTTCAATGCTCTCACCCCATGTCTGATCCGGTTCTTTTCCGTAAAGATGCCTGTTTCCTATATATTGTACTACATTTTCCGGCAAAAGGCAAGAGCAATCCGCATTCTTTTGCAGATTCTGCCGGATTTCCGTAGAAGATACGGGAACAGCCTGTACGGAGAGCACAACGATTTCCGCATGGGGACATTCGGCTTTCAGCGCCTCCGCCTTTTCGTTCAGTGCCGGCAGATCGCCGGTCTCTCTGGAAACGGCGCAGAGCCTTGCGATCCGCAGGATCTCCTGCCAATCCTTCCATGTCTCGAACGAAAGCAGCATATCGCTGCCGATCATCAGCGTCCATTCCGCATCCGGATATTCCGCACGGAGCGCACGCAGCGTTTCCACGGTATAGCTTTTCCCGCTTTTGCGCGTTTCATAATCGGAAACGGTCAGCCAGCGGTATTTTTTTGCGGCAAGGCGGCACATTTCGAGCCGATCCGCCGCGGGGGCGTATTCCGCCGTGCTTTTATGCGGCGCCTCTCCGGCAGGCATCAGGATCACGCGGTCGAGCTTCAGCGCCTTCTTCACCGAACGGACAAGATGCAGGTGCCCGTTGTGGATCGGGTTGAAGCTGCCGCCGAACAGTCCGATCTGCGGCTTCATCGTGCTTTCTTGTCGCCGACCAGCTGGATCACCGGCTTTTTCGGGTGCTTTTTATACAGCACAAAGCGGTTGCCGATCGAGCAGACGACCTCCGCGCCGGTCTCTCCGGCGATCAGCTCGGCTGCCTCTCTTGCGGAATATTCACAGGTTTCCAGCACATTGCCCTTGATGAGCTCACGCTTTAAAAGCGCATCGGAAGCCTGCTTGATCAACTGCTCGCTCATGCCGCCCTTTCCGACGGTGAGGATGCTCTCCATTGTGGAAGCCAGTCCTCTGAGCTGTGCACGCTGTTTACTTGTCAGCATAGTTTCATTTCCTTTCGCATCAGCGGTGCCATTTTTTCGATTTTGCCAGCTTGTTGAGCTCGTTTCTGCGCAGCCATTCCTCGGAATAGCCGCAGCTCACGCAGATATATCTGTCAATGAGGACCGGCTCGCGCAGTCCGCCGAGCTGAATGTTGCTTCCGGCACCGTAAGCAGCAGAATAGCCGTCCACGATCACAATATCATTGCTGCCGCATTTCGGGCAGATCCTTCTGTACATCATGATTTTGTTTTCTCCCGTGACTCGCCGTGCTCGCCGGTGAAAAAGTCCTCGACCTGCATCAGCGCATGGTGCCGGTGCGAGACGGCGTTCTTTTTCGCGGCAGGGATCTCCGCAAAGCTGCAACCCTGATACGCAAAGACCGGGTCATAGCCGAAGCCGTTTTTGCCGCGTGCCTTCCGCAGGATCGTGCCTTCGACCTTGCCGGTGAAGAAATGCTGCGTGCCGTCCGGCTTGATGAGGCACATCACGCAGGCAAAATGCGCACCGCGCTGTCCGTCCGGGACATCCTTCATCGCATCGAGCAGCTTCGCGATCAGGTCGGCGTCGGATGCGCCCTCCCCTGCCCAGCGCGCGGAATACACGCCCGGTGCGCCGTCCAGCGCATCGACCGAAAGGCCGCTGTCATCGGCAAGAACATAGCACCGCTCGCCGCGCTCCAGCATGATCTCATAGATCGCCTTCGCCTTGATCGCGGCGTTCTCGGCAAAGGTCGTGCCGATCTCCTCGATCTCCGCGGAGATGCCCGCCTCGCCGAGCGAGAGCGCGTGGATCCCCGTGCCTGCGAGCATTTCGCGGATCTCGCGCAGCTTGTTTTTGTTATTCGTTGCAAGGATCAGCTTTGTCATGCCGCACACCTCAGCTTATTTTTTTCTCCGGAAGAAGCTGAAAAATCCCTTCTTTTTCGGCGCTTCTTCTTCGGGTTCCTCTGCTGGTTCTTCCTCTGTCTCCGCTTCAGATGCTTCTGCATCCTCTGCGGGTCCGGTGATCTCCGCCGCGATTGTCTCCGCGGTTTCTTCGACCGTCTCCCGGACTTCCTCTGCCGCTTCCTCCGCAGCCGCGCTGACAGTCTCCGCAGCCGTCTCCGGAATCTCCGCCGCGATCTGCGGGATCTCCTCCGGAACCGTCTCTGTCACTGTCTCCGGGATCATCTCTGTGATCTGCTCCGGGATCTCAGCAGCAGGTTCTTCGATCGCTTCTTCGGATTCCGCCGGAATATCATCTGCGGTATCGTCTGCCGCGGTATCAGCCTCTGCTGCCTGTTCATCCGCTGCTTCTTCGGTATCCGCAGCCAATGTGTTCACAGGCTCCGGCGTATCCTCATTCTCGCGGTCGAACAGCGCGTCAATGAAGCTCTTTGCGTCAAACGGCTGCAGATCGTCGATGCCCTCACCGATGCCGATCAGCTTGACCGGGATGCCCAGCTCATTGCGGATCGAAATGACGATGCCGCCCTTTGCGGTGCCGTCCAGCTTTGTCAGCACAATGCCGGTGATCGGCGCGACCTCCTGAAAGAGTCTTGCCTGACTGACCGCGTTCTGCCCCGTTGTCGCGTCCAGCACGAGCAGGCATTCCTTTGCGCAGCCCTCGGCCTCGCGGTCGATGATGCGGTTGATCTTTGCCAGCTCCTGCATCAGATTTTTCTTGTTGTGCAGTCTGCCCGCGGTATCGCAGACGACCACATCGCAGCCGCGCGCCTTCGCCGCCGTGATCGCATCGAACACGACAGCAGCCGGATCGCTGCCCTCTGCATGGCGGACAAGCTCCGCACCGGCTCTGTCCGTCCAGACCGCAAGCTGGTCGATCGCCGCCGCACGGAAGGTATCCGCCGCCGCGGCCAGCACGCGCTTGCCCTCGTTTTTGAACTGGTGGCACATCTTTCCGATCGTCGTGGTCTTGCCCGCGCCGTTGACGCCGATGACAAGGATCACGGACGGCTTGGTGGAGAGATCAAGCCCCTCGTCCTCGCCCATCATGTCGGCGGTGATCTCCTGGATCAGCCCCATGATATCCTTCGGGTCGGTGATGCCGCGCTCCTTGACCATGCCGCGCAGGCGGTCGCAGATCTGCACAGCCGTCTCCGCGCCCATGTCACCCATGATCATCGTTTCCTCGAGCTGCTCGAACAGATCCTCGTCGATCTTCGTGAACGAACCGAGCATCCGGCGCATCCCCTTCATCAGGCTGTCGCGCGTCTTTTTCAGGCCGTCACGGATTTTTTGAAAGATACCCATGCTGTTTCTCCTTATCCTTCGGGATTGTATTCTGTATCGGGTTCGGGTTCACCGCCCAGAGTTTCGGGCTTGATCCAGTTGAGCCCGTCTGTGATCTCAAATTCATCGCCCAGCTCTGCGCGCACCATTTCCATGAGCTTTACGCCGGTCAGATAATATTCCTCGGCCTCGCTCTGCGGGCGGATATCGCCTTTGCCGGGGTCAGACCAGTCGATGATCCCTACGCAGTGATCGTCAAACTTCTTCAGCTGTCTGACAAGTTCGGCAGAAAGCGGGAGCTTGTCATATTCGACAGGACCCCATCCGAATGCATCATCTGCGGCTTTGTTTCTGCTCCAGAGACTCGTCGCAAAATACTCCGGGCTGAATTCCAGAACATATTTTGCCATGCTGTCACTTCCTTCCTGATGATACGGGCGGCCGTTGCCGCATTACCCGTTATAATCGTAAAACAGCTCGTCGATCAGGCGGTCTGCGCCGGAGCGGTCTCCGAACGCCGCCCTGACCAGCGCGCCGAAATTCTGCGCGATCAGCCTGAAATACAGCCAGTCGCCGAGATCGTCGTATTTGCGCACGGAATTGATGAGCACATTCTCTTTCAGGCAGGTATACGCCCTGCCGCGTGCTTTTCCGTACCGCTTCAATGCCTTTGCGGTATACACATCCTCCATGGCGCGCTTATCTGCAAAGCCGCCGATCGACAGAAAGGTTTTCCGCTCCGCCCAGAAGATTCCGCTGTAAAGGCCGGTCAGTGCAAAGCCTGCACGGCACAGCAGATCGTTCAGATAAAGCGGCACCGAATACCGCTCAAACCGGATCGGTGCGCCGCCGCCGATACAGCGGCCGGTCTGCATCAGCCGGTATATTTCGGCGAGCGTGCCCTTTGTCATGCGGTTGTCGCTGTCGATCGTGACGATGTATCTGCCCTTTGCCGCACGGATGCCGGCATTCCGCACCGCCGCGATGCAGCGGGTCTCATCCCGGAGCGTCACGGCACCGAGCGCTTTCGCGATCTGTTCGGTGCGGTCGGTGCAGCGGTTGCAGACGACAATGATCTCCGCGTTCCGGCCGGATTCCTTCACAGCGCGCCGCACGGAACGGATGCATCTTGCGATGTACTGTTCCTCGTTGTGCGCCGGTATAATGACAGAAAATGTCAGTGTTTTCTTACTGTTCATACAAAATCTGAATATGCTCGATCACGCCGGTGCGCCGGTAAAACCGGATGCTGATCGGATGCTCATGCGGATACACGTTTTCGCCGAATGATTCGTCATAGGCCTGTGCGTTTTTGGCCTGCGGATTGTTCAACGTCAGGTCATTGTACATCTCCTCTGTGACGGGGAGCTTCAGAAAACCGAAGTCCGGGTCGAACGGCTCAATACAGACCGGCTCGGCCTGCGGGTCCTCCGGCCAGCCGCCGACCGGCAGCTGATAGATATTTGTCGTGATCTCCGTGCTGCCCTTCACATAATCGAGCACAAAGCTCTTTGTGAAAAGCACCAGCACCGGCATCAGGACGATGACGCCGAGAATATTGAACCGGACGCCTGTTTTCAGCTTGAAGCGCCGGAACAGCAGCAGATAGAGCAGCAGATACAGCGCGCCCAGCACCGTGCCGGCGATCCCGGCAGCGGCCATATAACGGAGCATCTGCCCGTCACTGACGCCGCCGATCCGGAGCAGGGCCGCACCGATGCAGCAGAGCAGATACAGCAGAGCAATGCATGTGAAAAATAAGTTGAGAAGCTTTGATTCCTTCATAAACAATTCCTCTTTCTGCTGTCCGGTCAGATATGATTGATTTCAAAAACGGGATTCTGAAGGGACTTGTCCCTTAAGCGGGGTTTGGGGCAGCGCCCCATTTTCAATCCGTCGGAGACACCTTAATCCGTAATCGCAGAACCGTTCTGGTCAAGCCGCAGTAAACGGGAAATACCGTCCTCCTGCATGGTGACGCCGTACAGCACGTTTGCTTCGTCCATGGCGGAGCGTCTGTGCGTCACGACGACAAACTGCACCTGCCCGAAGAAGTGCCGCAGATACTGCGCGTATTTGCGCACATTGACCTCGTCCAGTGCCGCGTCGATCTCGTCCAGAATACAGAACGGTGCCGGACGCAGCCGCAGGATCGCAAAATAAATGCAGATCGCAACAAAGGACTGCTCACCGCCGGACAGCGCGATCAGATTCTTGATGACCTTGCCGGGCGGCGCGACCTTGATCTCAATGCCGGATTCAAGGATATTGTCCGGGTCGGTCAGCTCCAGAGAGGCGCTGCCGCCGCCGAACAGATCGGTGAAGATCTCACCGAAGTATTTGTTGATCTTTGTGAAGCTCTCCTGGAAGATCACGCACATGTCAGAGGTCAGCTGCGCGATGAGCTGTTCGAGCTCCGCCTTCGCCGTCTGGATGTCCCTGATCTGTCCCGTCATGAACGTGTAACGCTCGGAGACCTCCTTGTACTCATCGACCGCCGCGACATTGACCGTGCCGAGTGCGCGGATGCGGTTTTTCAGCGAACTGAGCTGCGATTCCGCTTCCTTCACATTCTCGATCGGCTCTGCCTCGGCCTCTGCTTCCGTGCGCGTCAGCTCGTAGGAATCCTGCAGCCGGAACACGAGATCGTCGATCTCATGCTGCACATTGTTCTGCCGTTCCTCGACTCTGCTGCGCTCCGCGGACTGCTTTTCGCGCGCATCTCTCAACGCCCCGATGCCGTCCTGGATCTCGCGGGTGTGGCGTTCCTTTTCCTCGTGGATCTTCCGCAGCTTGACGATCTCGTTCTGCATTTCGGTGATCGCCGTGCGGCGTGCCTCCTGCCCCGCGGTCAGCAGCGCGATCTCCTGCTGCTTGGCCGTGATATTCGCCTTTTCCTGCCGGATGCTCTCCTCCAGTGCGGCGATCTGATCCGCCGCCTGCTCCATGGACTGCGCCATGACGATCCGCTTGTGGCGTTCGTTTTCGAGATCCTTTGCAAGCTCTGCCTGCCTGATCTTCTGTGCAGCGATCTGCTGCGTGAGCTGCTCCTGCTCGCTGTGGAGCTTGGCCGCCGTCTCGGAATCCAGCCGGAGCTGTGCCTCCGCCGCGGCGATCTGTTCGTCCAGCGCGGAGAGCTCTGCTTCTGCATCGGCCTCCGCGGTACGGAGCTGCGCGATCTTCTCATTCAGACGCGCCCGCTGCTCCGCCTCGTTCTCCTGCCATGCGCGGTCGGATGCCGCCCGCACCTGCAGTGCCGCAATCTGCTGCTGCACATCGTTCTGCTCCGCCTGATACTCGTTGATCAGTGCCTGCGCACCCTCGGTATCGGTCAGGAGCTTTGCCCATTCCGCCTTGCGCTTTGCGGCATCCGCACGCAGGGATTCCTGCTCTGCGGTCAGCTTTTTCAGCTTCTCCGCCGCTTCCTCAAGCTCATGGGTACGGGTGATGACGCCCGCCGAACGCGCCGCCGAGCCGCCCGTAAACGAACCGCCCGAATGGATCACCTGACCGTCCAGCGTGACGATGCGGAAGCGGTAGCCGAATTTCCGTGCGAGATTCGTCGCGGAATCAATGTCCTCTGCAACGGCGATCCTGCCGAGCAGATTTTCCATGACATTGCGGTAGACCGCATCGTATTTGACGAGGTCGCATGCCAGCGCGACAAAGCCCTCCGTGCCGTCGAGCTGCTCGCGCAGTCTGCCGCCCTTGATCGTCGTCAGCGGCAGGAAGGTCGCTCTGCCGCCGCGCACCTCTTTCAGATAGCGGATGCAGCGCTTGGCCGTTTCCTCATTTTCCACGATCAGATTCTGCAGCGCGCCGCCCAAAGCTGTTTCGATCGCGGTGCCGTATTCCGGCGCGACCGTGATGCGCTGCGCAACGGTCCCGTGCACGCCGCCGATCCGGCCGCTGCCCGCGACCTTGAGGATCTGCCGGACGCTTCCGGCATAGCCCTCCATATTCTGTTCGAGGTCGCGCAGAATGCGGAGCTTCTGGTTCACCTGCTCGCATTCGCTGCTGCACTGGTTCAGTTTATCCAGTGCCTGCTGATATTTCTGCTCACGGATGCCGGTCAGCTGCTTAAAGCCCGCAAGTCGGTTCTGCTGCTCCGCGATCTTCTGCGAAACGGCATCCGCCTGCTTCTGCAGCTTCTGCGCATCCTTCTCGTATTCCCGCAGACGCTCCGCGACGGACGAGCCGTCCGCCTCCGCGCGTCTGACTGTATCCTCTGTTTCCGCACGGTCATGCGCAAGACCCTGCAGCCGCACGCGCTTCTCGCTCTGCTGCAGATACAGCTGCCGGAGCGCGGCATCCTGTGCATTGACATTGCCGTTCTGTTCCGAGCCCTGCTGCTCCGCCTCCGCGAGTGCCTGCTCCTGCGCCGCGATCTCCTGCGCGAGCACATTCTGCCGGTCGGTCAGCGTGCCAAGATAGGCGTCCTGCTCCGCGATGCGCTTTTCCCATGTATCGCCGGAGTCGTTGAGCGTTTCGCGCTGCTGCTCCAGCTCCGTGATCTTATCGGTGCTGTGTGAGATCTCATTGTTGCAGACCGCGATCGACGCGGTCACGCCGGCATTTTCCTGCTCGGACGCAACGATCTTATTCTGCAGCTGCTCGATATCGACCGTCGCCTGCTGCATATCCTGAAAGGCAAGCTGCAGCTTTTCCTCGCTGCGCTGCAGGTCGCTCTGCAGGTTTTCGTACTCCGCAGTCAGCTGCAGATAGCTGTCCGAGAGCGTCTGCAGCTGTGAGGTCTGACGGCTCAGGCGGTACACCCAGAACGAGACCTCGAGCTTTCTTCTTTCCGCCGCCAGCACCAGATATTTCTCCGCCTTTTCCGCCTGTGTTTTCAGCGGCCCGATGCGGCTTTCCAGCTCTGCGGTGATATCGGTCAGACGCAGCAGATTATCCTCTGCCTGCGCGAGCTTGCGCTCTGCCTCCTGCTTGCGATAGCGGAACTTCGAGACACCCGCTGCCTCCTCAAAAATATCGCGGCGTTCACCGGATTTTGCACCGACGATCTCCGCGATGCGTCCCTGTCCGATGATCGCGTAGCCGTCCCGTCCGAGACCGGTATCCATGAACAGCTCGTTGACGTCCTTCAGGCGGACATTCTTGCCGTTGATAAGATACTCACTGTCGCCGGAGCGGTAGAGCCTTCGCGTGACTGCGACCTCCGGTTCCGGATCGGAGAGTGCATGGTCACTGTTGTCAATGGTCAGCGTCACGGCCGCAAAGCCCATAGGCTTTCTGGCCTTGGTGCCGGAGAAAATGACATCCTCCATGCTCTTGCCGCGCAGCTCCTTTGTGGACTGCTCGCCGAGCACCCAGCGCACCGCATCGCCGATATTGCTTTTTCCGCTGCCGTTCGGGCCGACAACTGCGGTCAGACCCTCGTCAAAGGTCAGCGTAATTTTATCCGGAAACGATTTGAAGCCCTGAAGCTCCAGCGATTTCAAATACATTGATCTGCATTCTCCATTATTTTTTGATCCGCGGGAGAAGGTTCCTGCCGTTTTTTACTGCTTCCGGGAAAGCTCGCGCTTCACCGCTGCGCAGTAGATCCCGCAGAAGATCAGCTCCTGCGCCAATGTCACGAACGCGGCAGCGGTGTACAGCCGTCCGCGGTACATGACCGCAAAGCATACGCAGACAACGGTCAGGATCGTCCAGACCGCCCAAAGAATCAAAACCGTTTTTTTCATCGCAATTCTCCTAAAACCCAAACAAATCCGACAGGCGGTCTGCTCCTGAACGCCGGGTTCCCACATCCGGCATCCGGCCGCCTGCATACTGTGTCATATTCTTTCCGTAAGATACTTCATTTTTTCTGTATTCTTCATCTTCGGATCGTCTGATCCAGTGCCGCCAGCGCGCGTTCGGCATAGGCCTGATACTTGCGCTGCTTGCCGTCCTTTCCGCGGAATTTGCCTTCCGGCATGGGCAATATCCCCATATTCGCCCCCATCGGCTGCAGATTCTCCTGATACGGATCCGTGATGTACGCGGTCAGCGCACCGAGCATCGTCTCCCGCGGCAGGATCAGCGGCTGCTCCCCGTTCAGCGCGCGCACGGTATTCAGTCCCGCAAGGATCCCGCTCCCCGCAGATTCCATATACCCCTCAACGCCGGTCATCTGTCCGGCAAAGCGGATGCGCGGCTCCTTCCGGAGCGCATAGGTCTGATCGAGCAGTCTCGGTGAATCGAGAAAGCTGTTGCGGTGCATGACGCCGTAGCGCACAAACTCCGCGTGTTCAAGGCCGGGGATCATCGAAAAAACGCGCTTCTGCTCGCCCCATTTCAGATTCGTCTGAAAACCGACCAGATTCCAGAGCGTGCCCTCGCGGTTCTCCTTCCGGAGCTGCACGACCGCATAAGGCCGTGTTCCGGTATGCGGATCGGTCAGGCCGACCGGCTTCATCATACCGTAGCGGATCGCGTCCTCGCCGCGCTTCGCCAGCACCTCGACCGGCATACAGCCCTCGTAGACGCGCAGCGCCTCCTGCTCGAAATCGTGCAGCGGCGCGGCCTCCGCATGGATCAGCGCCTCGTAAAACGCGAGGTACTCCTCCTTCGTCATCGGGCAGTTGAGATAATCCGCAGTCCCCTTGCCGTAGCGCGACGCATAGAACGCGCGCTCCATGGAGACGCTCTCCCCCGTGACGATCGGCGCGGCTGCATCGTAAAAATACAGCGATTTGCCGGTCAGTGCCGCGATCGGCGCATTTAATGCATCGGAGGTCAGCGGCCCCGTCGCAATGATAACATTGCCGTCCGGGATCGCGGTGATCTCCTCGTTGATGACCGTGATATGCGGATGCGAACGGATCTTCTCCGTCACAAGCTGCGAAAACTGTTCCCTGTCCACGGCGAGCGCACCGCCCGCCTCGACCGCGCAGGCCTCCGCACAGGGCACCAGCAGCGAGCCGAGCCGCCGCATCTCCTCTTTCAGCAGTCCGGCTGCGGAGTCGATCCGCGAAGCCTTCAGCGAATTGGAGCAGACCAGCTCGGCGAAATTTTCCGAATGATGCGCCGGTGAGAACTTCACCGGCTTCATCTCATAAAGCGTCACGGGGATGCCCGCCTCTGCAACTGCCCATGCAGCCTCACAGCCGGCCATGCCCGCGCCGACGACCGTTACCGCACTCACAGCGGACGCTCGTAGCCGCAATCCGGCTTCTCACAGACGAGCTTGCCGGCTCTGCCGCCCTTCTTGAACAGCGTATTCTTACACTTCGGGCAGCGGTCCTCGACCGGCGTGCTCCATGTCATGAAGCTGCACTCCGGATAGCCCTCGCAGCCGTAGAAGCTGCGGCCCTTCTTGGATTTTTTCAGAATGATCTTCTTGCCGCACAGAGGACAGAAGCCCTTGGTCGGCGTGACGATCTTCTTCGTGTTGCGGCAGTCCGGGAAGCCGGAGCACGCAAGGAATTTGCCGAATCTGCCGATCTTGATGACCATGGGCTTGCCGCAGACCTCGCAGACCTCGTCGGTCTCCTCGTCCGGGACGCGCATCCGCTTGCCGTCCATCGCCTTCTCGGCGTTTTCGAGCGTCTTTTCAAAGTTATCGTAGAACTTCCGCAGCGATTCGACCCAGTCAGTCTTGCCCTGCTCCACGCCGTCGAGATCGCTTTCCATTTCGGCGGTGAACTTGACATCGACGATCTGCTTGAACTGATCCTTCATCAGCTCGGTCGTGACCTCACCGAGGGAGGTCGGCTTTAATTGCTTGCCGTCACGCTCGACATACATGCGGGAAAGGATCGTACCGACCGTTGCCGCGTAGGTGCTCGGTCTGCCGATGCCGTTTTCCTCCAGCGCCTTGATGAGCGTCGCTTCGGTATAGCGGGAAGGCGGCTGCGTGAAGTGCTGGTTGCCGTCCAGTGCCTTGACCTTCAGCGGATCGCCCTCGGTCAGCGGCGGCAGCTCCTTGTTGTCCTCGTCGTTCTGCGCGCCGTCCTTGGCTTCCTCATAAAGCTTCGTAAAGCCGTCGAATTTGACGCTGTAGCCCGATGCGCGGAACAGACATTTGTTCGCGGTTATCTCCGCGGAAACGGTATCCAGCTGACAGTTTGCCATCTGGCTCGCAATAAAGCGCTCCCAGATCAGCTTATACAGCTTGTACTGATCGGCGGTCAGGCTGTCCTTCACCTGATCCGGCGTCAGATTCGGCATGGACGGACGGATCGCTTCGTGCGCATCCTGCGCGCCCTTCTTGGTCTTGAAGCTGCGCGGCGACGCCGGCAGATACTGTTTGCCGTATGCACCCTTGATATATTCCGCGGCCGCAGCCTTCGCTTCATCGGAAATGCGCAGGCAGTCGGTACGCATATAGGTGATCAGACCGACTGCGCCCATCTCCGGAATCTCCACGCCTTCGTAGAGCTCCTGTGCAGCCTTCATCGTTCTCCGTGCCTGGAAGCCCATGCGGCGGGACGCCTCCTGCTGCAAAGTCGAGGTGATGAACGGCGGTGCCGGCTGACGGCTCGTGACGCGCTTTTTCACGGACTTCACGATAAACGGCGCATTTTCCAGCGACTTGAGGATTGCATCCGCCTCGGCGCCGGTCGCGAGCTCTGCCTTTTTGCCGTCCACCTCCGCGAGATGCGCGGCAAAGACCTTCCGCGAGGATTTCGCGGTCAGCTTGGCGTCGATCGACCAGTATTCCCGCGGCTGGAATGCGCGGATCTCATTTTCCCTGTCCACGACCAGACGCACCGCGACCGACTGCACTCTGCCGGCCGAAAGCCCTCTGCGGATCTTCCGCCAGAGGAACGGGCTCAGCTGATAGCCGACGATACGGTCAAGGATCCTGCGCGCCTGCTGCGCATTGACCAGATCCAGATCAATCTTATGCGGATGCGACATGCCGGTCTGCACGCCGCTCTTTGTGATCTCGTTAAACTCCACGCGGTTGTCCTGCTCGGTATCCAGCCCGAGGAGCTGTGCCAGATGCCACGAGATCGCCTCGCCCTCGCGGTCCGGGTCCGTTGCGAGCCAGACGCGGGAGCTCTTTTTCGCCCGCGATTTCAGATCCTTGATGACATCTTCCTTGCCCTTCATCTCGATATAGGTCGGGGTAAAATCATGCTCAATATCCACGCTGAGCCGGGATTTCGGCAGATCGCGCACATGCCCCATCGAGGCAACGACCTCAAAGCCGCTGCCGAGATATTTCTGAATGGTTTTTGCCTTTGCAGGCGACTCAACGATCACGAGTTCTGACATGTTTCCAATCCTTCCTGCGGGCCTTTGCCCGATTGCTTCCTAAAGTTGTTCCTGCGCGTCAGACCGCGCGGTACTGCTTGCCGAACAGCGATTCGGCAAATCCGTCCAGTTCAAGCTCCGTCAGCGTGCTGAGCAGCACAGAGAGATCCATATCCAGTGCCGCCGCGATATCGTCGGCATAGGTATCGCCGTGCGCCCGCAGATACCGGACGACGGCTGCGGCCTCTGCATCCTCCGGCAGCGGACGGTCATCGTCAGTGCTCTGCGGCTCCGGCTGCTGTTTCTCCTCGAGGTATTCGTGTGCAGCGCGCTGCACCTCCTCGCGGAACGAGCCGGTCGGCCGGATCAGTGACGCGGCATCCGGTGATTTCGCAGGCGTACTGTCATCGGAGAACACAAGCCGCTCCGAGGGCTTTACGCCGGCTTCCTGCATCACAAGATACTGCGGATAATGACTGTAATATGACATGAGGATGTCCTCATGGCTCATCAGCGGGAACGCGCCGTCCCGCAGCAGCGGCATCACGCCCGCATAGCGCGGGTCAAACAGATCGGCAGGCGGCACGCAGTAGAGGTACCGTCCCTGATCGGCCGCGCACTGTGCCGTCACAAGCGAGCCGCTCCGCGCAGCCGCCTCCATGACGGCTGTCGCATAGCCGAGGCCGCTGAGAATGCGGTTCCGCTTCGGGAAATTCGCCGGAAACGGCTGTGTCCCCGGCATATATTCCGAGATCATCAGGCCGTGTCCGCCGGTCAGGATGCGTTCCCTGAGCTGCTGGTTTTCCCGCGGATAATTCACGTTCAGGCCGCAGCCGAGCACCGCGACCGTTGAACCGCCTGCATCGAGTGCGGCGGTATGCGCACATGCGTCCACGCCCTTCGCAAAGCCGCTGACGATCACAAAATCGTTCTGACTGCACAGCGCGGAGATGATCGCATTGGTCACGCGCTCCGTATAGGGCGAGGGGTGACGGGTTCCGACGACCGACAGGCTGAGCGGCTTTTTCAGCAGCTCCGTATTGCCCTGCGCGGTCAGCAGCACCGGCGGCGCACCGATCTCGCGCAGCAGCGGCGGATAATCCTCGCTGTCGATCGGGATTAGTTCAATGCCGTGCGTTTTGCAGAAATAGACAATGCTGTCCGCTTCCCCGATCTTATGCACGGTCATCGCCTTCTGCACATTCGGGTGCAGGTCGCGCAGCATACCAATCTGCATCGCGTCATAGACCTCCGCCGGGGAACCGAGCCGCTGCAGATACGAAAGCAGCTTCACGCTTCCCGCGCCGAACACCAGCGACAGCCAGACCCAGTAGCGGAGCATCTCATCATCCGTGCGCTCTGCCATCGTCAGCACCTCCGTCTATTTTGCCATTTCCCAGAGAAACAATCCCGCCGCCATGGCCGCATTCAGCGAATTGGATTCCGGCGACATCGGGATCGTCAGTTTTTCGGTACAGAGCCCGCTGACCTCACGCGGCAGACCGTTGCCCTCATTGCCGATCAGCACCACGGCGCCGCCGCTGAAATCATACTGTCCTAACAGCTTCGCATCCCTGTCCACAACGGCCGCGCAGGTCGGAACGCCCGTTTCGCGGCAATGCGCAAGGAATTCCTCCGTATCCCGGATGCGGCAGACCGGAACGCGGAAGATCGCGCCCATGCTCCCGCGGATCACCTTGGGATTGTACAGATCGCAGCACTGATACAGGTACAGCCCGTCCGTGCCGAGCGCCTCCGCCGTCCGCAGGATCGCCCCCAGATTGGACGGATCCTGCAGGCAGTGCAGCAGCATCGCGCGATCGCCTGCTTTCGGCAGAAGCTCCTTTTCCGGGAGCATCTCCGCCACGGCGAAAACGCCCTGCGCAGTCTCGGTATCCGCGATCTCCTTTGCCTGCCGGTCGGAGATCAGCAGCATTTTTGTATCAGGCGCGGCCTGCTTCAGTGCATCAAAATGCTGGAGCCGTGCCTTTTCCGTCAGCAGCACCGCACGCAGCTTCACGCCGGTCTGCAGCGCATCAAACACGAGGCGGCTGCCCTCCAGTGCAAAGGCACGGTTCTTCTCGCGGATCGCGCGGCTGCGGTTCAGTCCGGCAAACAGCTTCACGGTCTGATTTCCAGTTCCTGCTTGCAGAATCTCACCGTTCTGCGGCATATCGCACAGCTCCCTTCACAGTCTCATAACAAACACAAAACACGCTCTGACGTATCCGAGAGAGCGTGTTCGGTATCTTACATTACAGGGCTGCCTTCGCCTTTTCGACGATCGCGGTAAAGCCGGCAGGGTCGTGGATCGCAATCTCGGAAAGCATCTTGCGGTTCAGCGTGATGCCGGCCTTGGTGCAGCCGTTCATGAACGTGGAATAGTTCATGCCGTTCAGCTTGCAGGCAGCAGAAATACGGGTGATCCACAGTCTGCGGAAGAAGCGCTTGTTCTGCTTTCTGCCGATGTATGCATACTGGCCGGACTTCATGACGGCCTGCTTCGCCATCTTGAAGTGCTTGGATTTGCTGCCCCAGTAGCCCTTTGCGAGCTTCAGGACCTTGTTTCTTCTTTTGCGCGTCATCATTGCGCCCTTAATACGAGCCATGTTCTTTCTCCTCCGTAATCAATCAGTCCGCCGCGTTCTGCGCGGCCTTCGGTTCCGTTCGCGTTCAGCGGATCCTTACTTGTAAGGAACCATCTCGCGGATCGTCGGTGCATTTGCCGTGCTTGCGACGCCTGCGTTGCGCGCGATGCGCTTGACCTTCTTGTCCTTGGAGACAAGGCGATGACGCTTATAAGCGTGCTGGAACTTCACCTTTCCGCTGCCGGTCACCTGAAAGCGCTTTTTCGCACCGGAATGGGTCTTCACTTTGATCTTCTTCACCTTAACGGCTGCCATGGATTCGTCCTCCTTGAATAATCGTTGTATATGATAACGTCAAACGGCGGTGCCGCCGCTGCTTTTGCAAGACGCTGCATATCCTTTGCTTTATGCTTCCGCCGTTTCCTCTGCGGGTGCTTCCTTTGCGGGAGCCTCCTGCGGCTTCTGCTTCTTCTGTGCCTTATCGGCCTTTTCGGGCTTGTTCTGCTTCGGGGACATGAACATCACGATCGCTCTGCCCTCCATTTTCGGCGGCTTATCCACGACGGCCACGTCGCCGATCTCATCGCGGTAGCGATCCAGCAGTTCTTCGCCCAGATGCGGGTGCGCAATGGCGCGCTTGCGGAACCGGACAGAGACCTTGACCTTGTCGCCGCCCTGCAGGAATTTCTTGCCCTGTGCGACCTTCGTTTCAAAGTCATGCGTATCAATGGCGGAGAACATTCTGATCTCCTTGATCTCGACAATACGCTGATTCTTCCGTGCTTCCTTTTCGCGCTTCTGCTGCTCAAAGCAATACTTGCCGTAGTCCATGACACGGCAGACAGGCGGTGTTGCCTGCGGCGCGATCTTCACCAGATCCAGATTCTGGTCATACGCGAGTTTCTGTGCGTCTCTTGCGGACATAACGCCTTTTTTCTCGCCGTCCGCGTCGATCACGAGCACCTCACGGTCACGGATCTCCTCATTGATCTGCAGTTCCTGCTTGCTAATCGCCAAGCACCTCCATTCATTGATCTCAAAAAACAAAATAGCAGAGAGTGCAGCGTCCGCCGTACTCTCTGCTCATGAACAAATCTACGCTCTGCGCGTGTCATTTCCGTGAATCAGATTACCGTTTCGCTTTCGCTGGCGGTGAGAACAGCATGTTCCGCTTGCAATCCATACAATATATTACAGGATTTCGGCGAAAAAGTCAAGTGCCGTTCTGCTTTTTCGTGATTCTGCACAACATCACGCAGGAAATTCCGTAATGATTCTCGCAATATACCGCAGCACCATCGTCGTATCGCCGCCGTCCACGCCTTTTTCGCCGTCGCAGTCCGCATTCACCATGCCCTGATCGGTGATGACCGCATTCTTGTCCTCCGCGGCAAATCTGGCGATCAGCACTGCGTCGGAGATATCGACCTTGCCGCTGCAGTCCGCGTCGCCGGGTTTTCTCTGCGCCGGAGCCGCCGTCGTTTCGGTGACGGTCGTGGTCTCGGTCGTGACGGTCTCTGTTGTTGTGACCCCGGTCGTCGTTGTCGTTGTTTCGGTCGTTGTCGTGACGGGCGCGGTCGTTTCCGCTTCGCGCTTTACCGCAGCCGCAAAATAGCAGACACAGTTCTGCGACGTAAAGTTGCTGCCGAGCGTCACGGTCTCGCCGGCCTTCACTGTCCGCGTATACACCGCGAACTCCTCGCCGTTCGAGCTGAACACCTGCGTCCGCATCCGCGTATAGTCATCGAGCCAGTTCGGGGAAATGCCCTGCTGCGCGACATAATTGACGGTGCGGACATCCGGCATCACGTAAAGCGTGATGTCCTCCGCAGCAGTCAGCTCCGCGAGCGCGCTGCCGTAGGACTTGGAATCGCAGGCCGTGCGGATGTACTCCGCACCCGCAAGCGTTGACGGCAGATTCGCCGCGGTATAGGCACGGTCGCCGAAGATCGCGCTGCCGTTCTGAAGATCCTGCTGAATGCTCCAATTTGCGCCGTTTTTCGTATCGTGTACGAGCAGCTTCGCGATCAGCTGCCCCGTATACTCCGACTCAGTCTCCGGCTGCGTAATGACGACCTGTCCCGGATCGAGCAGAGCGAGGTTCACGACATTCTTGCCCCAGTTGCCGTACCACGCATAGCCCGTTCTGCGCTCCTTGCTGATCTCCGCCACATTATAATGCACGGAGCTGTCGCGGTCGGAAAAGAGCGGGCGGTCGGTGCCGAGCTCATAGAATCTCGCCCACAGCGGCGAGGCATTCGCGTCCTGCACGACGACCTTGTCATCGCCCTGCTTGACGAATGCGATGCCGTTCAGCTGCACCTTCTGAAACCATTTGATCGCCGCATTGACGCTCTCCGTGAGGTCTGCGCGGCCGGTCTCCTGCGCCTCCTTGTAAAGGAACTGGATCACGCCTGCACTCTCGCTCGTGCAGGTCGAGGGCAGCTCGTAGGCGCGGGCGCCCGCGGGCTTCAGGTTATTCTCGTCATGCTGCTGGCACCACGCTGTTTTCACGCCGTTGTTCACGATCTGCATATCGAGCAGGCACTGGATGCCCTTTTCCAGCGAGGCCGCGGCCTTCTGCGCGTATTCATCGCTGACCGCCGTGAAGTCGCCGGTCTTTTTGCTCATTTCCTTCATGATGCTCAGCACATGGACATAGGCGCCGTCATTCAGCGTGATATGCGCATGATAGGTGCCGGACGTATTCAGCACCTGCATCCAGCCGCCGTTGCTGTACTGCATTTTGAACAGACAGTCCACGCCGCGCATCGCGCAGTCGAGATACTTCTGCTGATGCGTCTGCTGATACGAGCGCATCAGGAAGCGGATCTGCGAGGTCGTCGCATCATTGTCGATCGTCGAATGCGCCCAGTCGCCGGTATGGTCGGTCATCATGCCCTTCTGCCAGCCGCCTTCGCCCTGCACCTGTCTCTGAATGCAGTTGTCCGCGACCGTGAGTGCCTCCTGCGAGCCGAACCAGTCCGCCGATTTTTTCAGATAATCCGACCACGGATAATCCTCCTCCGCGGCACTGACCGTCACCGCCGGGCGCATGACGCCGCTCTGCTGCGGCACAGAAGCGGCATAGCCAAACAGCAGCACGGCCGCACTGACTGCGGCGGCTGCCCTTCTCATTCTTTTTTTCATACTGATTTCCCCTTTTTCTTTCTGCGTTTCTTCTGCCGCATACACGGCTCCGATCATCTCCATTATAACGCAGAAGGCCGCAAAATACAATCATTTTTTCCGCTTTTTGTATGATGCATTGTCACCAATCCGGCGCTGTTATATCGTTCACAGAAAATTCAAAAAAAGCAAGCGGCATTTCGCCTGTTTTTCGTTGACTTTTCGCTCATTTTGTGGTATGATATAATCGGTATGCAATATATTAAACACAATTTTGACAAGATTTTTCGGGAAAGGGGGCAAAGCTGTGACGACTGCGCTGATGTCCGGCATTCTGATCGTCGGACTGACCATTACAAGCGCTTCGGTGATCCTGATCCTGCTGGATTCACATGAGACCACACTGCGCGAATTTGCAGTGCTCGGTCTGTTCTGCTCCACACTGATGATGCTCTCCTATTACGTTGAACTGAATACACCGGGGATCGCTGCCAAGATCGACTCCGTCAAATTCGGCTACATCGGCAGAGTGTTCGTCAATCCGGTCCTGCTGATGCTTGCCGTCCGGTATTACGAGGTCAAAATGGCAAAGATATGGCAGCTTCTGCTGTATGTCATCCCGTTCCTCACGCTGCTGCTGGTCTTCCGATGCGAGGATCATGAGCTCTACTATAAGCAGATCACAATGATGCCGAACGGCCTGCTCCATATCGTACCGGGTGTATTCTACTACGTCTATATGGGATATAACACCGTCGTCGCGATGTCGTTCCTCGGCGTCTGCCTTTATCAGCGGGCGGGACTGCGCGGCAGGGCAAAGACCAACAACACGATCCTGCTGCTCTCCTGCCTGATCCCGTTCTTCTCGCTGATGGTCTATCTCTCCGGCTGGACGCAGGCCTACGACGTCACCTCGATCGGCGTCATGATCGGCGCAATGCTCATCACGTTCTCCGTGCTGCGGTACGGCCTTCTGAATAAGGAGGAAATGCTGCAGAACATGGCGACCGGCCTGATTTTCCTTGACAGCGACCTGCGCCTGATCTACGCAAACCGCAAGGCCGCGCAGATCATTCCGGCGATCGGCACCAAGCTGCTGCGCGCACAGGAAATGGATATGGAGCTGCTCTGTCAGGAGGAATACGCGACGATCCAGTCAGGCGGCAAGACCTATCAGCGCAAGATTACCGAATGGACAAACAGCGAAGGACAGCACGGCAAGATCCTGACATTTGACGACATCACCGAGATCCGTGCGCGGCTCAACCGCGACGCGATGACCGGCCTGCTCAATCACGCGACATTCTATCCGATGCTTGAGGATTCCATGGCGGATTCAAACCAGACACACAAGCCGCTGACCGTCTCTATCGCAGATATCGACAGCTTCAAGAAGGTCAACGACACCTACGGCCACGCAAACGGCGATATCATCCTCATCGCGCTGGCCAAGATCCTGGAGGAGCAATGCGGCATCTACGGCGAGGTGTTCCGCTACGGCGGCGAGGAATTTGCCGTTATCTTCCACTGTGACAGCAAGCTCGCCGAAAAGACCATGAAAAAAGCACTGAAAGCGTTTTCGGCGATGAACTTCGACTTCATGCCGAAGGCCGTGACATTCAGCTACGGCAGCGCGCAGTTCGACGGCACGGAAAACTCCGTCAGCCTGTTTGACCGCGCCGACCAGATCATGTATACCCGCAAAAAAACACTGCACGCCCGGGAACAGCAGGCACTGGAGGCCGAAGCTGCGACCGGCGAATAATCACACGGAAAAGGAAAAACATTATGCTCGGATCCGACTACAGAGAACTGATCGTTCCCAAAAATGACAACATGCTGCAGCGCGCCGCGATCCTGATCGGCGGTGCCGTTCTGACGGGTGCCTGCGCGGTCTTTGCGCTTGTGACAGGCCGTCCGCTGCTGCTCATCCCGGCGGCGGCACTCGGCTTCGGCACATGGTATCTGCACTTTCTCAACCGGATCGAATACGAATATATCATCTCCGGCGACGAGCTGAGCGTCACCAAGATCCTCGGCGAGAGCAAGCGCAAGCCCATGCTGACCGTCTCCGTCAGAAAATTCACCGCATTCAAACCGATGCGCGATGCGGAGCCCACCGGCTCCGGTCAGACGATCGTGCTCGCCTGCACCGCACAGGACGATACCGCCTTCTGTGCGGACTTTGACCACGATCAGTACGGGCAGACCCGGCTGATCTGGACGCCGAATGACGACATCCTGCTCTATCTGACCAAGCAGCTCCCGCGCAATCTCGGCTTCCGCTGGGAGGCGAAGCAGAACAGTGATCCGAACGAATAAGCACTTCTGATATCCGGAGGTTTCATTCTTATGCGTCTTGTAACTCCTCTCGAAATGATGAAGCTGGAGGATCTCACGAATCAGTCCGGCGTCAGTTATGATTCCATGATGGATCAGGCGGGCAGCGGGCTTGCCGTGCATATCGCACGCGCAGCACTGGAACACAGCAAGACCGATCTCCTGTTCCTCTGCGGCAACGGCAACAATGCCGGCGACTGCTTCGTCGCTGCTGCAAAGCTCGCAAAGCAGTTCAATGTCACGGTCTGCATGACCGCAGGCATCCCCAAGACCCGCACAGCCTATACCAAATACCGGCAGCTCAAAAACATCCCGATCCTCAGTACGCAGGACGAGATCCGCGAAGCGGTGCGCAGTGCATCCGTCATCATCGACGGCGTTTTCGGCATCGGCTTCCGCGGGGAGCTTCCGCCGTTTATCCGCGAGCTGTCCGGCATCATCACCGAAGCGCAGGACAAGCTCTGCATCGCAGTCGATATCCCGAGCGGCGGCAGCGGCCTGAACGGCACCGTCGCGGAGGGCACGCTGCACTGCACGATGACCGTCACCTTCGGTGCAGCGAAAACCGGCATGTTCATCCCGCCGCTTTCGGAATACTGCGGTGCGGTCTACATGGTTGAGATCGGCATCCCGGAGGATGCATTCGCACAGCTTGCCTATCCGGTCAATCATCTCGCGGATCCGGATATCCGCGCGCTGCTGCCTGCCCGCCCGATGAACGCGCATAAGGGCATGTTCGGGACGCTGCTGACCGTCGCAGGCTGCCGCAATATGCCGGGTGCCGCAATGCTTGCCGTACAGGCGGCGCTCCGGACGGGCGTCGGACTGAGCATTCTGGCATCGGAGGAGGGCGTCTGCCGGATGCTGGTGAGCCAGTCGCCGGAATCCATGATGCTCCCGCTGCCGACGGATAATGCCGGCAAGCTGACCGCACAGTCTGTCCCGGCGCTCCTCGATCACGCAAAGAACGCAAGTGCCGTGCTGATCGGCTGCGGTCTCGGACTGAACGACGGCATCCGGAAGCTCGTCGCAGAATTGCTGGCGCAGATCACCTGCCCGGTCATTTTGGACGCAGACGGTCTAAATGCAGTCGCTTCCGGCATAGATATATTACGCAAGGCAAAGGCGCCCGTCATCCTGACGCCGCATCCCGGCGAAATGGCGCGCCTGATGCGCTGCTCCGTTTCGGATATCCAGAAAGACCGCATCAGCGCTGCGAAGAAGCTCGCCGCGCGCTTTCCGAATACGGTCGTTGTCCTGAAGGGCTCCGGTACGGTCATCGCGACGGCAGAGCACGCCTCTGTCAATACGACGGGCAACTCCGGCATGAGCAAGGGCGGCAGCGGCGATGTGCTCGCGGGCATCATCGCGGGACTGGCCGCACAGCATATCCCGCCGGAGGATGCGGCAAAGATCGGCGTCTATCTGCACGGACTTGCAGGCGACTGCGCCGCAGCAGAATTTTCGCGCCGCGGTATGCTGCCGAGCGATATCATCCGGCAGCTCCCGCTGCTGTTCGGAGAATACGAATAAACAGGAACAGGGCGTTCCCCTGAAGATACAAGGTCGTTGAAAGCAAAATCTTGAACGGAGGCTGCTGATATGAGACCGATGTATATTCCGGGGAGCGCCCTGATTTTTTCCGTACCTGCTTGTTTTTTGCTGTGCGGCTGTACAGCAGGGCAGAAAACCGCCGATTTTGCGCCGAAGCTGGACGGCGCCTATACCGCGGAGGCGGAGCTCGAATACGGCGGAGGACAGACCGCCGCAATGAGCGTGACGCGGTACGGCAAAGCGCAGTGGGAGGCGGCGTTTACCGCGCCGGCCTCGCTGGAGGGCGTTGTGCTGCAGTTCGACGGCAATGCCGTGACCGCCAGCTATAAGGGGCTGCAGTTCTCGGTGCCGAAATCCGCACTGCCCGCGAAAAATATGCTGGTGCTGGCGACCGATGCGCTGGATCTTGCAGCGGAGACAGTGCCGCTCCCCTGCACCGAGCAGAGCGACGGCACATGGCGCTATGCCGGCGAGAGCGAAGCAGGAGGCTGCACCGTGACCTTTTCCGCAGACGGCGAACCGCGCTCCGTGGAGATGCCCGCGCAGCCGTTCACGCTGCGGTTCAGCAGCTATACGGTCATTGCGCCGGAGGTCACCGGTACTGCGGAAACGTCCGCCTCAGCAGAAGCTGCATCCGCACCGGAAACAACCGTTACAGCATAAAAAAAGCCGGTCTCCGCTTGGGAGATCGGCTTTTCGTATTGCGCTCAGTTACGCTTCTGCGTTGAGATTACACTCTCGGCAGCGAGCTCAGCGGGCAGTCATTTGCAGTGACGATCTTTGCGATCAGCATGAGGATTGCAGACAGGTCGTCAGCATCCAGGCTGCCGCTGATGACGTTTGCATTCACCTTGCCCTGTGCCGTAATGTTCGCCGAATTATCCGAAACAAGATACTTAGCAAGCAGAACAGCATCGGAAACATCCACTTTGCCAGAGCAGTCTGCATCGCCCCACGTGGCTGCGGTCGGCGGATCAGTCTCCTGCTGCTTGGTGGTGGTGACGGGAGCCTCAGTGGTGGTTACAGGCGGATCAGTCGTAACGACTTCATCAGAACCTGCTGCCTTGTCCTGCAGGAACGCTGCGATCCATGCGAGCGGAGCATTCCAGTTGATGGTAACCTCGTTGGTAGACCATGCCTCGATGGAGTCAACGAAGCATCTCTGAGACGGGTTATCAGCCTTGCCCGGAACGAAGCCCAGTGCACGGACGTACGGATCCTGGAGGCCTGCGTTCGGACCGCCGGACAGAACGCCGTCCGGAGCCATCGGCAGGGTGTCATCCAGCTCATAGGACCAATATCTGTGGTGCGGATTCTGCTCCTTGTACTCACCGTAACCGGTGATGTAGGAGAAGGACAGCGGGTTGCGGCCGAGCAGGTAGTCCATACCGGTCAGAACGCCGTCCATGTACTTGCCGTCGCCGGTCTGATCGTATGCATACGCCATAACGATCAGGTTGTTGATGACCATGGAGTTGGAGCCCCACTCATAACCGTTGATCTCGATGCTCGGATCGAGGTTGTTCGGGTCATTGTAGCCGCCGCCGTCATACTTGTACGGGATACCGTAGCCCTGCTTCGCCTCTTCATCCATGTACTCCTTGGAAGCATCGAGGATGGACTTCTCCAGAGTAGACTTCTGGTCAGCAGTCAGCAGATCCTTGTGGAGTGCCAGTGCGAGGGAACCTGCGGAAGCAGTGTTGCCCCAGTTGAACGTGGTGAAGGAACCTTCGCCGGAAGCGTTCTCACCGCCGGTGATTCTGGTGGTAACCTTGAATGCGTTTTTGTAATCGGACAGATCGCTCAGGTAGGTATCAGCAGAGGAATCGCCCATTTCCTTCGCGGTGATGAACAGCTCGCATGCTGCCCAGTAGAAGTCATCGTGAACCTCGTTATCACCGTAAGGTCCGCCGCCCTTTGCCTGCCACATCGGAGCATACAGCGACTTCTCGTTGATTTCCTCCTTCGGGCACTTGCACTTCAGGGTCGGATGCGTGGTCTCAGACAGGTCAGCCTCATAGAAGTGCTCCTGTGCTGCAGCGTAAGCCTTCTTTGCCTCTTCGAGGTAGGTCTTTGCCTTGGTAGAGTTGTACGGCTCGAGCAGACGAGCTGCCTGTGCCGCGCATGCTGCGTAGTTCAGCGTTGCAGCGAATGTAGGCGGCTTGACGATACGGGTGGTTTCCCACTCTTCTTCGTAGTTCCACGGTCTGGTTGCAAGGCCGGTCCACTTGTGGTCATGCAGCTTGTGATAGACCATGCCGCCTGCCTTGGAGCCCCATGTCGGCTCGCTGGAGTCAACGACCATTTCGCTCATGAAGTCGATCTCGTACATGCACTCGTCGATGATGTCCGGGATATCGTTGCCGGTTTCCGGAATCACAACAGTGCCGGAGCCGTCAGCAAACTTCTTCTTGCCGTCCTCGGTCTTGATTGCGCGCTCATACATGTTGAGCAGCGTCCAGACAGAGATACCGCCGTTAACAACGTACTTACCGTGGTCACCAGCGTCATACCAGCCGCCGGAAGCGGTGATATCGGAGGAACGGTAGGTACCGGTTGCCTCTTCCTTGCTGGAATACTCGTTCTTCCATTCCTTCTGGACAGCAGCCTTATCAGTCTTGTGGCCGCCCTTGTGCGCCAGCGTCTCCTTGTTGCCGGAGGTGATGTACTTCTCCTCAATGTCCAAACCGGAACGGTTCTGGTAGAAGTAGTTGATCGCATTGGTCAGCATATCGTGCGTGGAATCAGAATAGATGTTATCGCCGATATTGAACTCAAAGGATCTCCAGTCCTTGCCCTTGATGCGCAGATAGTATCTGCCCGGGGTCTGGAACTCGGTAAAGTCGATGATCGCGACATTATCCTTGGAATCCGGGTCGCTCTTCACAGAGCCGGTCTTGCCGGTGTAAACGACATCGCCGCCGGAAGCGGAAACGAGCTCGAAGTCGTAGGAGCCGCTCAGGCTGATGCTCTCCGGAGCAACATCGCCGTGATAGATGATATCGCCGGCGTTGTCACCGAGCGTTGCGATCTTCTCGCGCTTGGTGTAGTAACCGATCTGGTTGACGGAGATGTAGTTGTTCTCCAGGCCGCTGTAGAAACGGTTGACAGCACCGTAGGGGAGACCCTCCGGAACACCGGGGCCGTCCTGGTCAATGATGTGCATCTCATCGAACCAGATCTCGTCGCCGTCCTGTGCGTTGCCCTTCTCGCCGTCTGCATAGTGGAATGCCCACTCTTTTGCCTTCAGATTCTCGGTGCACTCGAAAGTACCCTCAAAGGTCTTCCACTCGGTGCTCAGCTCGACCGGTTCGCCCCAGCCCTGGCCGCCGCCGCCCATGTGCGGACCCTGGACAAAGCCTTCCTTCTTCAGATCGAAGTACTCGTTGTAAGGTTCACCGGTATCACCGATCTTGGAGTTGATCTTCAGGCCGTTTCTGCTTGCCTTTGCCTTGAAGCTGACCTTGTAGGTATGGCCCGCCTCAAAGTCCAGCTTTCTGTGGCGGAACTGCAGATCCCACTGTGCCTTGTCGCCGCCCTTTGCGGTAATGATCTTGACATGGAAAGCGCCGCCCTCGATCGCGAAGTCCTGCTTTGCGGGGCTGGACTCACAGGTGTGCCACGGCAGTGCCTTGTGGTCGAAGTCAGATTCGCCGCACATTTCACCTTTACCATGTTCAGCAGATGCGGTGATCGGCATCATCTGAGCTGCCATCGGTGCGACCGTTGCAACAGCCAGAAGTGCTGCAAGGATCCGTTTTGAACTCTTGTGCATTAAAAAAACCCTCCCGTTTTTATTTGGTGTGCCCCCGGATGCGGTACTGGCGTCCGGAGACCGCGCAGTTTACAGAATGCACAGCACAGCAATCGGCGCCGTTTCTTTCCGGTTCCCCTTGCTGCCCCCGTGCAGCGAGAAAGGCGTTCCGGAGAGATTCCGGTGCTTTTGCCATGTTTATACAAACTGTAAATTCCATCTGAGAAATTCCGCGATGCATTGCGCAATTTCTCACTGCTTACATTATAATACAAAGTTCATTTCTTGTAAAGGGGTTTTTGAAACTTTGGCAGAACTGTATAAACCGGCTGCGAATTTTTGTGAATAACTGCCAAATTTCAGTGGTGCTGTTTTTGCGGTCACGAAAGGGCATTCTGTTCCGGAATCGCAATAATTGAACGTAGAATCATTCCGGAATAATACAGGATGTTTTCAATGATTGTCAATTCCGCACAGAAATCGTTGTATTTTGCAGTTTTTTTGTACCTCTTTCCGAATCTTTCCAAGCGCTTGACATTCAGAGGGAAATATGCTATAATTACTTTGTCGCGTTAAAGCTGTAGTGTCTAAAAGCTATAAAGCGGTAAAGTGCGCGGCAATTCCCCTGCTATACTATAATATATTCGGGAGGCATTTTTATGTCGGCATCACAGATCATCACACTGATCGTTGTCGTGGTTTACGCCGCGGTCATGGTCTCGATCGGCGTGATCACCTCAAAGAAGACCAAAAGCGTCAATGACTTCGTGTTCGGCGGCAACAAGATCGGTCCGTGGATGACCGCGTTTGCATTCGGCACGGCGTATTTCTCCGCGGTCGTGTTCATCGGCTACGCCGGCCAGTTCGGCTGGGGCTACGGCATCTCGGCCGCATGGATCGGCGTGGGCAATGCGCTGATCGGCGCGACGCTCGCATGGGCGGTGCTCGGACGCCGCACCCGTCTGATGACCAAGCATCTCGACGCCAAGACCATGCCGGACTTCTTCATGAAGCGCTACGGCAGCTCCCCGCTCAAAACGGCGGCGGCGATCATCGTGTTCCTGTTCATGATCCCGTATACCGCTTCGGTCTACAACGGCCTTTCCAGACTGTTCGCAATGGCGTTCAATCTGACCTCCCCGAATGCATATCAGTACGTGATGATCGCAATGGCGCTCCTGAGCGCGATCTACGTCGTGCTCGGCGGCTATTCCGCAACGGCGGTCAACGACTTCATTCAGGGCATGATCATGCTGGTCGGCATCTCGGCCGTCGTCATCTGCATCCTGAATTACAACGGCGGCTTCTCCGCATCCGTTGACATGCTGAAAACGATCACCGCTGTCCCGGACGGCAATCTCGCATCGGCCTTTGGTCCTGACCCGATCAACCTGTTCGGCGTTGTCGTGCTGACCTCGCTCGGTACATGGGGTCTGCCGCAGATGACCCACAAATTCTACGCGATCCGCGACGAAAAGGATATCAAGCGCGGCCTGATCATTTCGACGATCTTCTGCCTGATTGTTTCCGGCGGCTGCTATCTGCTCGGCGGCTTCACCCGTCTGTTCAATACGACCGAGGCCGGTGAGGGCGTCGGCACGAACATGATCCAGAAGCTCTCGAACGGCAAGCTGGAATTTGACGCAATGGTCCCGAACATGCTCCAGACGGCGCTGCCGCCGCTGCTGATCGGTCTGGTCGTCGTGCTGGTGCTGAGTGCCTCGCTCTCGACGCTCTCCGCACTGGTTCTGACCTCCTCCACCACACTGACGCATGACCTGATCCGTCCGGCATCCAAGGGCAAAATGGACGACAAAAAGGAATTCATCACCATGCGCGTGCTGATCCTGTTCTTCCTGCTGCTCTCGGTCATCATCGCGATGAACAAGAACGCCGCGATCACCACGCTGATGAGCTATTCGTGGGGCGCGCTCTCCGGCTCGTTCCTCGGACCGTTCCTCTGGGGTCTGTTCAGCAAGAAAACGACCAAAACGGCAGTCTGGGTCAGCTTCGGCCTCGGCGTCATCTCGACGGTCGCGCACATGTGTATTTTCACGTTCTTCAAGGACAGCTTCGGCGGATTTATCAAGTGGGCTGCAAGCCTGCCGCTGAACCTCGCCTCCCCGATCAATGCGGGCGCGCTGCTCATGATCCTGTCGATCGTGCTGGTTCCGGTGATCTCGATGTTCACCAAGCCCTGCGAAAAGGAAACAGTCGAAAACGCATTCGCAGCTTACAACAAATAAGATTATGAAAGGCACCGGCTGAAAAACCGATGCCTTAATCTTTCGCCAGCCCGGCGGCGCGCGAAAATTAAAGTTTCGGTCAAGCCTTTTCAAAGGCTTGCGGAGTCCAGAGGCAGAGCCTCTGGTCGCCCGCCGCAGCGGGCGAAATCCCCCAGCGTGCAAAGAGCTCCGCAAGGGGTGAATTGCCGCGCAGCGGCAAGAGGGGACGCCCTGCGATAGAGGGCGTCCCCTAAAGACCACTTTTTTTCTGACAAAACAAGGCACCGGCTGAATGACCGGTGCCTTTATTTTGCATATCATCGTTTCTTATAAAGCAGCAGCTCGGGATCCGCAGCATTTTCGCCGTAGGTGCAGATCAGAATGAAATCCGCATTTGCAAGGACGCCGAAGCATCTGCCGTTCTCCGCGCCCGCAAGCTGCGTGCCGAGATAGGTCGTATTGTCATCCAGAAAGCTTGCTTCGGAGCCATTCGGCAGCGGATAGCGCAGATTGACAAAGCTGCCGACCAGCGCATTCAGATGCGTGACCTCCGGCATCCCGTCAATGTTCAGCGCATTGATCTCGCCGATCAGCTGCGCCTTGAACGCCTCAAACGCGCCGCCGTCGCCGTGCTCCGCCTGATTTTTCCAGTAGTCAAGCTGCGGCAGCATCTCTTTCAGATAGGTACGCACGGCATCCGCGGGGTGCTCGTCGCTTGCCATGTTTTTGACACAGACCTCGATCAGGTCGTCCATGTCGCTGTACATATGCTGCCCGTCCGCGTAGCACCATTTGCAGTAATGCTCATTCATGGAGCCGTCCTTTTCGCGGCTGATGACCGCATCGTCCATCGGCATGCCGCAGCACTGACAGATCAGCTTCTGCGGGGAGCCGAGCAGCGTATTGATCGACACGCCGAACAGATCGGAAAGCAGCTTCAGCGTCTCGGTGTTCGGGACGGTCTCGCCGTTCTCCCAGCGGGAAACGGCCTGCCGCGTCACAAAGATTTTCTCGGCAAGCGCGTCCTGCGAAAGGCCGCTTTTGGTACGAAGTTCATAAAGGATCTCTTTTGTCTGCATAATGCATCCCTCCTTGCTTCTGATTATACCACAACGCACCCGCCCGGTCAAGCAACTGTCTGTTTACATTGTGCATAGAGTTAATGCGGCACCGCTCACGTTTGAGCCGGAATGTCGACCTTCCTGCAGATGACCGTATCCATACAGTGAAAATGCGGTCTGCCGCCGCTCGTATCCTCAAAGATCACCTCGTCCATGCGTTCGATCTTCCAGTCCGCAAAATACGTGAACAGCTCCCCTGTCCGCCACATTTTTTCTTCCATATCCCAGTCCGGCGGCAATCCGAGAAAGGGCTTCTCCACAAATACATTAAGATACACGATGCCGTCCGTTTTCGTCATACGGCTGAGCTTTTCAAAAAACGCTTTCTTGTTTTCCTCGAACAGATACTGAACCGTGCCCGTGGAATACACGATATCAAACTGCCCGCTGACCGCAAACGTGTTGATATCGTCGGTATATGCATGGACTGTGACGTTTTTCTCCCGCGCAAGCCGGAGCGTCTTGCGGATGCCGTTTTCGGCCAGGTCGAATGCGGTAACGGCATAGCCCTGCTCCGCCATATAAACGGCGTCCTTGCCCTCGCCGCAGCCGATATCGAGCACGGTTTTCCCCGGCGCGGGCGGACAAAGCCGGATCAGTTCATCGAGGAATGCCCCCGGCTCCGTGCCCCAGTAGTATGCTTCATCCGCATACCGGTTTTCATAGTTTGTTCTGATGCTCATAGGGGATCCCTTTCATAGATCGGATATCGAAAACATTGTGATCACACAAATGACAGCGGTCAGGCGTGACCGAGATTGTCTGCAGCTGTCAAAGCAGAAATCCACGCCCATGTCAGGTTATAGCCGCCGCAGTCGCCGTCGAGATCAAGCAGCTCCCCACAGAAAAACAGCCCCTTATGCAGACGCGATCCCAGCGTATCCGTGACGCATTCCCCCGCGACGCCGCCCGCCGTTACCTGCGCCTGCGCGAACTTCGCCGTACCGGTCACCGGAAAACGCCAGTCCCGGAGCAGCGCCGTCAGCCTGCCGACCGTCTCCGCGGAAAGCGCCGATGCCGGTTCGCCGCAATTGCCGCCGCACTGTTTGATGCAGGTCTCCGCAATGCGCTTCGGCAGCAGACCCGTCAGCAGGTCGCCCGCCGGGAGATCTCCACGCTGATCCAGCATTCCGTCCAGCAGCGGAGCCGTCTCCTGCACGGGGATCTCCGGCAGCAGATCGAGCGCGATCTCCATGCGGCTGCCGTATTCCGCCGCAAGCCGCGACAGATTGAACAGGCAGATACCCGAAAGCGCGGTGTCCGTGAACTGCACCTCGCCGGTCTCCTGTTTGAGTACCCTGTTTCCGCATACCGCGGAGACCGCCGCCCGCACGCGCAAACCCTTCAATGCCCGCACCCGCGCAGGATCGGTCGGCACCGGACAGAGCGCCGGCACCGGCGGCACGATCGTATACCCCATTTTCCGCAGGATCGGATAGAGGCTGCCGTCCGTACCGCAGTTCGGCGCGGCCGCACCGCCCGCCGCAAGGATCACGGCATCCGCGGAAAAACGCTCGTCCCCGCAGAATACCGTCCATTTTCCGTTTTTCGGGGAAAGCCCCGTCACCTGCTTTTCGCAGAGCGTCTGCACACCGCGCTGCTCCGCGGCAAACCGCAGCGCATCGAGCACGGACGCCGCCGTGCCGCTCATCGGATAGATCCTGCCCTCGCTGTCTGTGCGGGTCAGGAGCCCGAACCGCCGGAAATATGCCTTCACATCAAAATCCGCGAGAATGCGCGCCGCCTGCTTCACGCTGCCGTGATAATGCGAAAAATCAAAGCCCTCATGCCCCAGATTGCAGCGTCCGTTGCCGGTCAGCAGGATCTTTTTGCCGACGCGCGGCAGCCGTTCCAATATGGTGACGGCGTTCCCGTTTTCCGCCGCAGCGATCGCCGCGGAAAGACCCGCAGCACCGCCGCCGGCAACGATCACCCGGCCGCTCATGCGCTTTTCAGGGGCAGGAGCCGGTGCTCCCCGCTGTCGGCCCGCAGCATATTCGGCGCGGTGATGACCGTTCCGATCACCAGCGAGATCAGAATGCAGAGCAGATAGCCCGCCAGCTTGCCGAGCAGCTCGCTGCGGAACATCTCATGCTTTAAGAACTGCGGGAATGCGCGCAGACAGGCACCGGTCGTCTGATTGTCCATGATCAGCGACGCGGTCTCCAGATTCTGCTTTGCTTCCGTATAGAAGGAATCGTCAAAGACATCTTTTGCAGCCTCACGCTGTTCATCTGTCATGCCGTCCAGCATCAGGACAATGTCCTGCGCCGCGGCCTTGATCTCCGAGGCCTGCTGATAGTTCTCCCGGTTGCTCCGTGCAAGTTCGCCGCTGAGATGCAGCACGGATGCGCCTGCACCCGCGATCATGCAGAGCACCGCACAGAGGATCACCGCAGGACGGATGATCTTTTTGCCGAGCTTCTTCATCAGCAGAAAGCCCGCAGCCAGTCCCGCATAGGCGGTCAGAATGCTGAGATTGCCGAGCTTCAGTACGAAAAATGTCAGCAGGAACACGATGACCGCGCCGGTCACCGCGCCGAGGATCAGCCCGGAGACATTCGGCTTTTGCGCCTCATGCTTCTGCTGATCCGCCTGCATATTCGATTCCAGATGCGTTTTGCATTCCCCGCAGACCGTGATGCCGGTGCCGTCCAGCAGATACTGCGAAAAGCCCTCTGCCGCTCCGCAGGACATGCAGCACGGGATCAGCCCGAGGTCTGCCGCCAGCGCGACCAGCTCCGCCGTGACGGACGCCGCCGCCCGTGCGGTATCGCTGCCTGCGCAGGAAACTGCCGCGGAAAGCGAACGATCCTGATATTTCAGCGTGCCGACACCTGCATGTTCCATGCGCCACTGTTCAAGGTTTTCGGCAAGCTGCTCCCGTGTTTGATCGGCAGGCAGCTTTGCGACCAGCCGGAACAGAAAGGTATCGCGGCGCGGCACAAGCTGCACAAACACCGGATACCCGCCCTGCATGATGCCGAAATAAGTTTTCTGTTTGCTGTCATACTGCAGGCCGGTCAGCCCGCAGTATTCCGATCCGTTGAATCCCATAATTACCTCCGCCGGCAGTATACGAACCGTCCTTTTCAGCATACGGTTCCGATGCCGGCATATCTGCTTTCAGTTTTTTGTTTTGCGGTTCTTTCCGATCGCTGCGATCAGCTTTTCCGCCAGCCATGCAATCATCAGGCTGATGACCGCGCAATGACCAGCGTCACCGTCCCGTTCCGGATGATCAGATTCAGCTTCACCATGAGGGTGAAAATGACCGCAACGCATACAAGATAAATGATATATCCGATGATCCTGATTGTTTTCTGATCCATATTGTCCTCCTGTTCCGTCAGCCTTTGACCTCGGTATAATAGAACACCGCAAGCTGTGTCCGGTCGCGCAGATCAAGCTTGTCAAGAAGCGTGCTGATATAATTGCGCACGGTGCCCTCTCCAAGATACAGCTTTGCCGCGATCTCCTTATTGGAAAGCCCCGCCGCGACCTGCTCCAGAATGGCGCGCTCCTTCTCCGTGATGCCGTGCGCGGCAAAATCGAAGTTCTCACGCGGCTTCATCAGATCGGGCAGCTTGCCGATGATCTTGTCCCCGAACACGGTCTGCCCGCGCATGACCGCTTCCAAAGCCGGTGCGATCACCGCGAAATCCTGCTTTAAGATATAACCTTTCGCGCCCATGCGCACGGCGTCGATGATATATTCGTCATCGGAAAAGGTCGTCAGGTAGAGGATGCGGGCGTCCGGAAATTCCCGCAGGATCTCTCTGCCCGCTTCAATGCCGGTCATGCCCTCCATGCGGATATCCATAAGCATCACATCCGGCTGATGCTGCCGGTACAGCGAGACCGCCTCCGCGCCGCTGCCGCCGAGTGCCTGCACCGTGATACCGCCCGTGCTTTCGAGGATCGTTTTCAGCGAGACGGCCGCAAGCTTGTCGTCGTCAATTACAATGATCTCCATATTACTGCTCCTTGGGTACTGTCATAAAAATGCGGAAGCCCTGCTCCGAGGCGGTGAACGTGATCCGTCCGCCGAGATCGGCCGCACGGTCCTCCATGTTCCGCAGCCCGATCCCGCCGCGCCGGATCTCTGCATGTCTGCCGTTGTCCTCGATCAGCAGCTGATAAAACGCGGGATGCTCGCGGAAAATGACCGTGAGCTTATCGCCGTCGGAATGCCGCACGGCATTGGAAACGCCCTCCCGGACGATCGCCGCGACGCAGAGCTTGACCTCGCCGGGGATATGCTCGCCGGCATCGTAATGCAGCTCCGACTGAAAGCGGTCTGTCGTGACGAGCTCCGTCAGTGTTTTTTTCAGGTCAATGGAATCGTCGTGCAGGTCATGCACGCTTTCCCGGATGCTGGTCATTGCGCTGTCCAGCGTCGTTTTCAGCTCGCCGAGCGGCTCACGGAGCGCGTCGTCCTTTGTCACGATCTGCAGCGCGGCCGTCTGTAAAATCGAGCGCGTCAGCATGTGCCCGACATTGTCGTGGATCTCGCGGGCGATGCGGTTGCGCTCCCTGAGCGTTGCAAGGTGTATTTCGTTATCCTGCGCAGCCGCCAGACGGCGGTTCTGCTCGGTCAGCTGGATGTTTTTCTCGGCGATGCCGTCGCGCAGGGCGGTCAGTCTGCCGACTGCCTCCTCAAGATGCGTCACGCGGAAATAGAGGATCACCGCGACCAGCACACCCGCACCGACGGTCAGAAGCTGGTTCTGCCGGAGCGGGACAAATCCCGCCGCCACGGAAGCCGCAGGCAGGATCAGCCACCATTTCCGTTCGCAGAGCGCGTCATAGAGGATCAGCGGAACGGCGCAGATCATGGTCGGGACAAAGCCGCAGAGCAGCGCGCATCCCGCAAGGATGACGGCAGCCGCCGTTTTGCCGGAGAAGATCTGTACGGCAGCGGAAGCGGCGACCGTCAGCAGCAGTGCAGCGACCGGGATCATCAGGTCATCCGAAGCGGCAAACCCGAGCACGCAGACCGTCAGCACCGCGCATTTTTCAAAGAGTCTGTTCATGCGTTTCACTCCCCCGCTAAAAGTATAGCATATTATCATGGAAAAAGCAAGCTGCGTGCAGTATTTTCATGCAGCAACCAGCCTGCCGGCGAACTTTAGGAATCGCCCGCGGGGGCTGCCCCGCTTACAGCATATTATGCGGTAAATTTCAATGGGGAAGAAGTGAAAAAATGCGCCGGCTTTCCTATACGGGCAGCGTACAGGAAAAAGCGCACCGCGGCATGTGCCGGAGCCGGTACCGGATAAAAAAGCTCCCGGGAATCACCCGGGAGCCTTCCGTATGTTCATTCAAACGCATCCGGCCCGTTTGCGCCGAGCCAGTAAGAAGTCACATTTGCGATGTTCAGTGCGGCAAATTCGTCCGCGGTCACTTCCATTGCAAGGCGGTTCGGGGCATTGCTCTGCCGGCAGCGGATGTTCTGCGCCGTCAGCGTTTCGATGATGCTTTTGGTCATGGCCTGATAACAGGCGGCCAGGGCTTCGTCATACGCGGCCTGATACTGCTGCTTCAGCGCCGCGAGATCCGCCGCAAGCTGTGCCTTCCGGAATTCACCGTTCACGAGATACTTTGAAAGCAGTTCCTCACCGAAATACGCCAGTCTGTCCTCGTACCATTCCTTCGTCCATTTCTGACCGTCCGGCGTACCGGTCGTATAAAGCACCTCGCCGTACTTGATCGCGTCGCCCGTCAGGAGCAGCTCCTCCATTTTGAACAGCGTCTCGTTGAATACATCCGACATGTCACGGCTGATCGCTTCCAGCGTTCTGCCGTTGCAGACAAATTCCGGATCGGAGTTGACGTCAAACGAGACCGTGATCTTTTCGCCGGTGTTTTCGGTCAGGGCGCTGAACAGCATCCGCGAGACAAACTTGCCGTTCCATTTGCCGGTATACGGCTCGTGGAGCAGGAGCGCCGCGTCCGAAGTGCTGCGGTAATTCTGCTCCGCCTCTGCCGCGCTGCCGCCGAGACCTGTGCCGTTTTCGCCGACAAAGTAATACAGGAGCCGCGCTGCACCGGTGCTCGACGGATGCTCCGGATCATCCGTGGAATACGCAGTAAACCCGAACCGGACACGGCCGGTGCTGCCAGCTTCGTACCGGCTGAAATCAAGTGCAGTTGTCTCATGCTGCCATGTCTCGTAATCAAGCGCGTACATGTCAACCGCAAACGCGCCGGATTCCTGCGCCGGATATGCCTTGACAAAGCCGTCCGGTTCGCCGTTGATCAGCAGGTTCGCATCTTCGTACTGTTTGTAGAGTATCGGGTTCCATGCGCAGACCGCATATTCGTAACGCCAGTCCGTAAAGGAGGCTGCGTCGCCGACGGCTGCATCCACGGTGAGCGTTTCGCCGGCCGGACAGAAGGCCTTGCACTGCAGCGCGATCCGCATGGAAGAACCGGGGCTTTCCTTGCCGCTTTCCGGAGGAACCAGCTGATTGCTGCTCTGGGTCTTCTGCTTTTCAAATGTGAGCGCATTCAGGAAATTCGTCATTTCTGCCTCGGACAGTTCGCCGTGCACCGCATAGAAATGCGTACCGTCGATGAACGCGCCCGCATAGACCGTGCCGTCATCCTGCAAGGTGAGGCTGACCGCTCTGCCCTGCACCGTGACCGTTTTGTCCGTTCTGCGTCCCATGCGCTGCATGAGATAATCCGCGATGCCGTCTGACTGACTGAGCAGCTCTTTGTCTGCGGAGTAAACCGTCACAATACAGTTTTTCCCGCCGTACTGCGCATAATACCCGATGCCGATATCCTCATAGGCTGTATACGGGAACAGCACGCAGTCCTCTCTGCGGATGTATGCATCGCTGCTCGCAAGCTGATACAGGAAGCCGTCCAGCCGGAAGCGGCCGAACATCTTCTCATAAGCCCGGCGATCGGTTTCCTGATAACCGCTGAGATCATAGAACGCGATCGCGTCTTTGACCGCGTTCGTGCTCTGAAAGCTGATCGGCTGCGGCGTGATATCGACGACCGGCTGCGTTTCCGCCGGGATTTCCAGCTTTTCGTATTCCAGCGCATTCAGCAGTCCCGTTAAGTCATCTTGGGAAACGTATCCGGACGCCGTGAAATAATACCCGTCACCGACAAATGCGCCCGTATAGACCTGCCCGCCGTCTGCCGACTGATACAGCGGATATTCTCTGCCGTCCGCGGTAATCGTACCGGCCGCATCATATCCCATGCGCTGCTTGTAGTATTCCGCGAAGCTGCCTGTTTTCGCGGCCAGCGCCGGATCGGCCATGCAGAATGCGATCTCGTAATACTTACCGTTATAAGTGACGGGATAGCGGATATAGGCATCATACAGCGTGTGCGCCGGGTGCATCCGGATCTGGCCGTTTTCCTGCAGGGCAACATCCGCATTCGGCTTCACGCTGTAGACAAAACCGTCGCCTTTGAGCCGCGCAAACAGCTGCCCGTAATCGTTCGCGGCAACGCTGTTGTATTCGCTCAGATCCGCGTCACTAATGAATTGAAGCAGTGCATCCGTGGAACGGAAGACCAGGTCGCTGTATTCGGAAAGCGGCGGCTCTGCAATGTCCGTGCCCGCCAGCTCCGCATAGCTGATCTTCTTTGCGATATACTGCAAAATCTTCGTGGTGTCCTCGGAATCGACACTGCCGTTTCCCGTCACATCCGCATTGGCCTTGCCCTGATCGGTGATGACGGCGTTCTTGTCCTCTGCGGCAAACCGCGCAGTGAGCACGGCATCCGAGACGTCAATGCGGCCGTCGCAGTTCGCATCGCCTGCGCGGGTCTGACCGGCTGCTGCGCAGGGCAAAGCCCCCTGTGCCATACAGCACGCCGCGAGCAGCACCGAAAGCATCTTCTTTTTCATCATGATCACTCCTTTTCATTTCAAAGAATCCAATAATCATACACTGCGATTTTCTCATACTGCATTTCATTCAGAAAGTCAAGCATTTCCGTCTCAGATACGGCAGCCCGGACGGTATAATACACATCACTGCCGTCATTCCGTTCCACAAACGCATTTGCAGTGATCTGGCCGTCGTCCGCAAAGCGCAGGCAGACAGTCTCACCGTTTACAGTGACGTCCTTGTCAGATGTGACTTTCATGCTTCTTTGCAGATACTCCGGCATTGTCATACCCCGGTAATCCGCATAATGGAAGGCCACATAATAGCTCTGCCCCTGATACACCGCCCGGCACGCGGCACCGATGTCCTCATAACGCGCGCGCGGCAGCAGCATGATACCGCGGTCATCCTGCCGCGTGATGCCGTTCGCACTGCTGACCTGATAGAGATAACCGTTATGCATTATACTTCCGAACATGGAAGTATACGCGCCTTTTTCCCGCGGATCATTTCCGGGACAGTTTCCGTTTATGACCGCATCTATGACCGCTTTTGCCGCCGCCTCTATATCGGGATACATGAGCGGCTGTGCCTGCGGCGTGCCCGGTTCTTCCTTCTGCGGGTTCTGCGGATTCTCCGAGGGGATAAACGGCTCCGTTGTCTGGGCGGGCGGCTCCGGTGCGCCGGGCTCCTCTGTCGTGACGGCAGGCGGTTCCGTGACGGGTTTTGTCTGCGTTACCGGCTGCGTCTGTGTGACCGGCCTTGTCTGTGCGGCAGTCGGCACTGTGACAGCCTGCGTTTCCGTCTGCCGGATAGCTGCGGATTCCGCCGCTTCGGTGACGGTCACGGCCTTTGTGACGGTCTCCGTGCTTTTGGCCGATGTGACCTTTGTTTTCTCCGTCCGCGCTGCTGTTGTGACGGTCTGCCCCGTTTCCGTGACCGCAGGCACAGTCGTCACGGGCAGCGTTGTGCCGGAGACTTCCGAATCAACCTGCACCGACGGGATCTCCGGCAGCTTTTTCAGGTGATCCCAATACCCGATCCCCAGCACCGCCGCCAGACAGCAGCAGGCCAGCACCGGCACGGCGCGCAGAAATACGCGCTTTTGCCGCTCTTTTTTCGTCCGGTATGCATCCCGTCTGGAAAGTACGCTTTGATACATCTGCTCGTCATTCTTCATATTCAAAGCCACTCCTTTCCAGTTCTGTCCGCAACGCTTTTTTCGCGTTATACAGCAAAGACTCGATCTGCCGCGTTGATTTCTGCATGATGACGGCGGTCTCGGCATTGCTGAAGCCTTCAAAGTAGGAGAGATACAATACCTGCCGGTAATCCGGCTTCAGGCGGTGCAGAGCCTTGTGCACCGCGCGTTTTTGTTCGCTTTTGATGTAATTGCCTTCGATGCTTTCCTCGTCGGCAAGATATTCCTGTGATTCCAGCGGGACGATGCTGAGCCTTGCGTGCGTCCGGAGATGTTTTGCGGTGATATGCCGCCCGATCGCATACAGCCATGTTTTGAAGGTGCTTTTTCCGGAAAACTTCGGACAGCGGATCGCGAGCTCCGCAAACGTGTCCTCCGTGAGATCCTCCGCCGTGTGGATGTTCTGCACAAAGCTGTTCAGATACAGAATCAGCCCTGCGCGGTATTCCCGGATGATCTCATGCAGTCCTTCGTCATCGCCCGCTAGATAACGGCGGTAGCTGCCTGCACCGTGATCCATGGGGAGCGTCCTCCTCTCAGCGGGTTTTGCCCTTTCACTTATTAGTACCGTTTCGGCGATAAAACTCAAAGCGATTGCAGAAAAAATTTTCTTTATTATAACACAGTTTGTTTTGATGCGCAAGATACAGACCGCGCTCTGCATTGACAAAAAACGTGCAGGATGATACAATAAAAACAAACGGATAAATTTTTCCGGACGGGTGTTTCAAATTGAAAGAGATTCCGTTCTTATGGATGAAGGCACACGAAGGGCGGTGAGGCCGTGAACGATCAGGCGATCATCACATTATTTGAACAGCGAAGCGAGCAGGCGATCTCCGTAAGCGAACAGCAGTACGGTGCGCTCTGCCGCTCTGTTGCACGCGGGATCACCGGCAGCAGCGAGGACGCCGAGGAATGCCTGAACGACGCGATGCTCACCGCATGGAACGCGATCCCGCCTGCAAAGCCAAAAAACTTCCGCGCATATCTGCTGCGGCTGGTGCGAAACGCCGCCCTGGACCGTTACCGTGCCGCCCGCACGGAAAAGCGCAGCGCGCAGCAGACAGCCGGTTCGCTCGATGAGCTGGCGGAGATCATTCCGGACGGCAGCGATGTGGTCAGCGAGACCGAACGCCGCGAAATGCTCGCCGCGGTGACGGATTTCCTGCTCAGTCTGCCGCAGAAGCAGCGCGACCTGTTCGTGCAGCGGTACTGGTATGCCGCAGAATACGATGTGCTTTCAGCATCCTTCCGCATGAGCGAGGCGCATATCCGCGTGACGCTCTCCCGGCTGCGGAAGCGGCTGCAGAAGTATCTGGAAAAGGAGGGATTGCTGTGAATGCTGTCACATTTTCGCAGATTTTGACCGATCTGCCGGATGAAATCCTTGATGCGGCGGCAAAGCCTTCCTGCGGCAAGCCCGTCCTGCGGTACAGCCTGCCTGCGATTGCTGCGGGCATTGTCCTGCTGATCGCAGCCGCGGTCTGGCCGAAGCTGCGGACAGAGCTGCCGGGGGTCACGGAGCCGCCTGCGATCACGGCGGTCACAACGGCTGCCGTCACTTCGGAAGCGGCGCAGACCGTGACGGTCAACACATACACCGCCGTCACGAACGCGCTGACATCCGCTGCAAGCACGCAGGCGGCCGGTACGCAGACCGATGCCGCACAGACCGCCGCGGCGACCGTTACGGTTTATACGACTGCGGTGACGGCGCAGCAGGAGACGACCGCCCGCCAGACGGAAACGGCAGCACCGGCAGCCGTCACGGAGACTGCGCCGCCGCATACAGCACCGGCGACGCCGACAACCGAATCCTGTGACGTTCCCGCTTCGGAAGGAACGGACAGCTCCCCCGGCATCATTGATGGATCTGTCCGGCCGGCAGCGGAAACGACCGTTCAGACGGCTTCGCTCCGGGAGACCGTGCCGTTCTGGCAGAATATCCGTCGTTCCGTTCCGGCATCCGCATATATGGAAACATATCTCAATGCGTCCTTCCGGCTTTGTCCGCAGGATGCAAATGACCGGCTCCGTTCTCTCTACGGGATCCCGGACGATTATGATCTGACGCAGCACAGCTGCCTTCTGGTCGATATTGATTCCGGCTATACGTTTGCAGCGGTTCTGGGCGGTGAAATGACACCGGACGGATTTGTCCTGAAGGTCGCGTTTCTCGATCAGTATCCGAACAGTGCGCCCGTCATCGGCGCGATCCCGCTGCCGGATGCGTTTGCGCTCGATCCGGAGCAATGCCGTCTGGAATCCGTGATCGTGAAGGACGAGACGGAATTCCGGGAAATGATCGCGAAAACAGAACCGCCGACAATCGAAGTATATATGTAAGGAGGTATTCTTATGAAAACGATCCGAAAACTGACCGCATTGCTGAGTGCGGCGATCATGCTTTGCAGCGGGGCGGCACCCGTACAGGCAGCCGACCCCACGGATAAAGACAGCACTGCGCTGTGGTGCTGGGGCACCGCATCCGGCGAGGCGTTTCAGGACATGGAGCAGCTCGATCACAAAGGGATGTTCGGTGATTCGCTCCTTTATATGCGGCATATCGACCGTTATGTTGACCGTGTCGCGGCCGATCCCGAGACCGGTGAACCCGTGAGAAAACAGGTACATGATGTCAGAGACCTGTTATACACTGTCATGCCGAGAACAAACACGCTGCGGTTCGTCCTGCGGGACGGTGTCGATCCCGATGCGGCGAAACAGCAGATCACGGCGATCGTTCAGAAGTATTTTCCGGATGTGATGCCGGATGATCCGCTGAATCCGGGAACCTTTGACATTTACGAAGCAGATGAGACAAAGAGAACCGCAGAAGTCTCCGAAAGCCTGATGCATGAGCTTGCAGGTGCCGGACTGATCTCCGCATTCTACACATGGGGCGAAACTGCGGATTATAACACTGTCGGCTGCGGATATCTCACCTTCTACTCGCCGCCCGATTACACATGGAACAGCGAGCATGAGATGGTTGAGGTCACTTACGACTGGGACGCGGTCAGAGCATGGGTGCAGCAGAATCATCCGGAATGTGAATTTATCTCTCTGACAAAGGAAGATGTGGAACTGGCAAAGACGCTCGGCGTGTACCATGAAGAACTGGGACACGTCACGTTCCATGACAAAGCCTATGCGGTGATCCCGCCGGACGGCACGACGTACAAGGAACATTTTGCACTGGCCGCCGAGCTTTACGAGCAGTTCGGGCTCTGCTGCGGGTTTATAAGTCCCTGCGCCGAAAGCGCACCGCTGCTTGGCAAAAACAGCCTCGCAGCCGCAGGCGATGTCAACCTTGACTGTTCCGTTGACGTCTCGGACGCAGTGCTTGTCTCGCGATTTGCCGCGGAGGACAGAGAGGCTCTCATCACTGATCAGGGCAGACAGAACGCGGATGTCACGCATGACGGCAACGTCGATGCGCAGGACGGCGCAAAGCTGCTGCAGTTTATCGCGAAGAAGATCAGCTATCAGGAAATGGAAGGCGCCGTTCCCGCGGAACAGAACATCAGCACGCCCGCGGTGCCGGACAACACCGATCCCGCAGAGGACTATGCATTCAATGTCCAGTGCTTCCGCGTAGGCTGGCAGGACGGCAGCTATCCGCAGACACAGGTGATCACATCCGAGCCGGCACTGGAAGCGTTCTTAGCCGCGCATGAGAACGGCTGGGAAACCGAAGCACCGCGGTGCTATACGAAGGAATGGTTCCAATCGCACAAGCTGCTTGCGGTCGTGCTGTCGGAAGGCAGCGGCTCGGTCAGCCACGGGGTCACGGCGGTCAGCGCGCATGAAGTAAAGATCAACCGGTACCTTCCGGGGGTCGGCACCTGCGATATGGCCGAATGGCTCATCATGATCGAACTGGATCGGGATGCAGACATTGCCGATGATATCCGTGTCGAGCTCACTGCGGTTGAACAGAACAGCGAAGGCTATGCGTTTTCTGCGCAGGGCTGCCGCACGCAATGGCATGACGCTGTATACCCGCAGACAAAGGTGATCGCATCCCTTCCCGCGCTGGAAGCTTACGCCGCGGCACAGGCGGAAGCCGGTATGCCGCTGGATGCCGAAGTGCTGAAGGCTTATACGAAGGAATGGTTCGGGACGAACAAGCTGCTGATCGTGATGCTGGGCGAGGGCAGCGGCTCGGTCACCCACGAGGTCACGGCGGTCGGCACGGACTTTGTCAGCATCAGCCGGTACGTTCCGGGGGTCTGCACCTGCGATATGGCGGCGTGGTATTATCTGATCGGGCTCGATCAGTCCGCGCAAATTGCAGATAATATCCGCGTGGAGATCAACACATACGAGCAGCAGGGATAACGCCTGCATTAAAAAAACATACTCCGCCGGTGCGATCATCGGCGGAGTTTTTCTGTATTTGCTTGATTTTTATGATCTGTCCGGCGGATAAAATGCCGGAATGCCGCATACAATAAACCGGAACAAACCGAACGCCGAAAGGAGCATTGTTATGAAAAAGCTGCTGCTTGTGCTGATTATTTTCGCGGTCTGCTATTCTGCAGGGCAGGCCGGGGAACCGTCTGCCGCAACAGAGCCCGCCGTTTATGAGGTCACGCTGCCCGATCCGGAGGAGACCGGCAGTCTGCTCCGGCAGATCGCGGATGCGCTGCGGGCACTGGCGGCATCCGTCCGGATCGAACGGCGGGGGCTCCGCCCCTCTGCACGTTCAAAATAATACTGTATTTGCTTGCTTTTTCAAGGCCGAGTTTTAAAAAACGGAAACGAACGGAGAACTTCTCAGGGCGGAGCGGATCGTTAAACCCACAGCAGATCATTGAAGAATCCGTCAATCCGCTTGTCAACAAGCCTGCGTTCTTCGGAGAAAGAATGCTGCGCATCTTTGATTCCGAGGGAGATCTGAACCTTCCGGTTGCCGGAGGGCATCTGTTTTGCGTTTTCCACAGTATACGCTTTTCGCACGGTCAAATGCAGATTATCGCCGGAAATAACAGAAAAGAGCCGCCGTTGTGCAGGAAACACACCGGCGGCTCTTTATAGCATAAGGATTGCGTTCACATTTTGCTGATATCGTACTGCAGCATCTCACCGTACAGGAATGGTCCAGCTTTTTCCGAACAGCGGCGGATTCCGTTTCCTCTGCAAGCTCTTCTTCAATGATCCACTGCGGATCAAGCCATTTCTGAAAGACATTCCAGTTTGTCAGGATCGTCTGTTCTTTTCCGTTTCTTCCCTTGCGCTTGATTTCGTGCGAATCCATTGTACTGCCCTGATACCGGATCGGAAAATCGGCTTCCATGAGCTTAGAGAGATTCCGCCGGACGGTTTTTACGTTCGCCTTCATTCCGTATTCGGATTCCAGAAGCGTCGCAATTTTTGCTGTAAAATGGGGTGATCCGGGTCGGTATGCTCGCGCAGGATATTGAGGATATAGAGGATCAGCAGCTTTTTCGGTTCAGATTCTGCCATGCAGGACAGTTCCTTTCTGATCAATACATTTAAATTATATACACTAATCGCTCCGATGCCAATAGGAATCTGTGAAATAAACATAAGAATGGGGCTGTTATAAAAAGGTGCAGTATGTACGCATCGCGGATAATTTGAATTGATATCAAAACATAACGAAATCAACGCAAACGCGATCGTTTCACACCTTTTGCGCAGCAAATCCACATACGCGGTTTTTGTCCGCAAACGTATGCTATAATAAACACACAGAAGAAAGGCCGCCCTAAACACAGGAGGTGCGCGATGACGATTCCATGCAAGCTGGGCGATATCCGTACAAATGCTGCGATCTGGGCGCTGATCGGCAAAGAGCCGGGCGATGCGGTATGCACGCTGCTGGAACCGGAGAGCTTTGCGGACGCCTACCGGCTCGACGAATACTACAGCAAGCATTCCCGCTGCCCGGGCGGCTATGTCTTTCTGGCGCGGCATGAGCGTATTCATCTGTACCATACCGCGCGCGTTCTCGAATACGATTTCCGTATCATCGTTCCGGCGCTGAACGGGTATTTCCGCATTGCCTGCGAGCGCAGGGATGAACGGAAAGAACAGCTGTTTCCGGCGAATCTGCTGCTTTTTTATTCGGACGGTTCCGATACGCCGGATGTGCTGTCCCGCGGCGAGCTCTACGATATGGCCGCATATTTCCTGCCAGAATGCGGCACAGAGCATCCCGACGAAGTTAAATGTACGATTGAGGTTTCCGAAGCGCCTGCGCCGGTGATCTGGTGCAAGCTGCGTGATCTTGAGGATGTACTGCACAAGACACTTGCCGATGTGCATACCAACCGCGAGATGATCGAGCTGGAATTCATGCGTCAGCCTGAATTCCATTTTTATCAGTACGTCTACGATTACGAGGTGCAGATTCCGGCACTCAGGCTGTATTTCCGGTACGGCATAGAAGCAGATGTCAGGCTCTCGGCATACGGTTCAGGATTTGAGTGGGTCGACGATTGTCTGCTTGTCTATGATGAAGCAGACGGCAAAGGCTGGGGATGCTGCTATGATACAATTCCACAGTATGTGGACCGGCATTATAGGAAGCATTGGCGCTTGCCGTATTTATACAGGATTCAGCCGGATGCGCTTGCCGAACTGGATTGCAGGATCAAACTTCCGTACCGGATGTGCCGGAATGAGCCGTATCCGCAGTCAATCGAACTTTGAGGAGGTGTCCGTATGAACGTGTTAAATCTGCATGGATTTCAGGGGTGTCGGCATGATTTCGCCTATGAGGCGCTTACGGCAAACGGATGCAAAGTCATTTCGCCTGCCTTGGGTTATGATGCCGAATCCCCGCTGTGCATTCTCAGCCGTCTGCGCAGGATCGCAAGAGTGTATCAGATTCAGATGATCGCCGGGACCAGTCTCGGCGGCTTTTATGCTGCGGTGCTGTCAGCGGAGCTGCATTTGCCGGTCATTCTGGTCAATCCGTTTCTGCTGCCGTTTCTGAGCTCACCCGATTACACGGCGCAGTACATCGCATTGTTCGGCGGCCTTGCACGACTTGAACAAAGGAATGTAAGCTGCATCGTCGGCGCAGAGGATGACTGCATCGGTTCACTTGATTTTGTGCAGAATCTGCTTGGAAACGAACGGTTCCGTATCGTTCAGGACGGGACGCATTCCGGGGGTTCGCTCCCGTTGAAAGAATTCTTCGGTGAGGTGCTGCGATTATACTCGTGTGAAAGCGATGCATTCCGCACTCTTTAAACGCAAAAATCTCTTGGGATTTGAGGCGAAAAAGACTTCAAAATACTGAAAAAAACTTCCGGATACGGAAATAGCTTTCAGAACACGATGTTATTTTGCAGCGGACAAAGAGATAAAAAGAACCTTGCTGCACGTTTTTCTCGTGTTTGTGGTGATTGAGCAGTTGAAATCCCAGAGAGGGCGGAGCCCTATTTCGGATACATCGCGAAGCGATTCCTTATTTCACCGCGTCAAAAGCCTGTGCGATGCCGGCGATGATATCGCCGATGTACTCCGGTGCATCCCTGGGCGTTTCCCAAACCCTGTTCTTCTTCCGTTTCATGATGCTTTATATGTTTACCGATACATTTCAAACAACTATAAGCGAGACTCATTCAGCAGGCTATAAACATAACAGGCAGATGTTACTGATAAACATCTGCCTGTTTTATATTGCAGTATGATAGAAACGAATTGAAAACGCCGCGCCGTTCGGTTTGACGTTTGCGGCTCTCAGGCTTCCGTCCTGCGCGGAGATCACTCTCTTTGCAAAAGCAAGTCCGATACCGAATCCGTTTTTCGTGTATTCGGAGGAGCGGTAGAACCGATCAAAGATGTGCGGCAGCTCCGCTTCGGGGATGCCTTCGCCGGTGTCGGTGATCGTGATCTCCGCTGCAATATTGCTGCCCTTTGCCGTGACGGTCACCGTTCCGCCGGAGGGCGTATGCTCGATCGCATTCTTCAGCAGATTCACGATCGCCTCAGAGGTATAATGCATATCTCCGGCAAACGCGGGCTCTCCGTCGATGATCGTCCGGAGTTCCACGCCCTTCAGTTCTGCCGTGACCGATACGGTTTCAACCGACTGCGCGATCAGCTCGCGGCATGCAACAGTCTCCTTTGCAAATTTCGCAGCATCCGCTTCGATCCGCGACAGGCTCAGCATGGTTTCGATCAGCCATTTCATGCGTGCGAGCAGCTCATACAGATCGCGCAGATATTCTGTGCGCTCCTGTTCCGTCAGCCCGGAATCGTTCATCAGACCGAGTATCATCATCACAGAGGTCAGCGGCGTGCGGAGCTGATGCGAGATATCCTCCAGCGCTTCCTTTGCGAACTGCTTTTCTGTCAGAAGCGCCGCATTCTGTTCACGCAGCCGGATCGTCATTTTATGGATCTCCGAAGATAGGACACTCACCTCGCTCTCCTTGTATTCGTCAAAAGAAATCCGGTCGTCGCTTCGCAGGATACGGTCAATATCGTCGCACAGATTCATCACCTGATCGCGTCTGTGTGAGAAGATGCTCTCATAGAAAATGAGAAATGCCGCAGACATGATGATGACTGCCGCGGCGCACGGAATACTGAAAAACGCGCAGAATCCCGCGCCTGCTGCGGTCATGAGAATATGGATCAGCCTGCGTTTTTTCGCTCTCATTCGTCCACCGCCTTATAACCCAGGCCTCTGACGGTGAGAATGATCTGCGGTGCCTGCGGGTCGTCTTCGATTTTTTCACGCAGCCTGCGGATATAGACGCTCAGCGTATTGTCCGATACAAACTCCTTTGTCAGCGACCACAGCTCCTCCGCAAGCCGGTCACGGGAGAGCATCTGGTTTTTATTGGAGAAGAATACCAACAGCAGGCGGTATTCCAGCGCGGACATGGCAAGCTCGCTGCCGTTTTTATAAACGATGCCCTTGATCGGGTCGATCGTCACATTGCCGCAGTGCAGCAGCGGAGAGGTCTTCTGTGCTCTGCGCATGACATTTTTCATGCGGGCAAGCAGCTCCCGTGTGCCGAACGGCTTGCCGATGTAATCATCCGCGCCGATCTCAAATCCGGCGACCGTGCAGGCTTCATCCGCCGATGCCGTAATGAAAATCACCGGCGTATCGTTCGCAGCCTTGACCGCGGCACAGACGGAGTATCCGCTGCCGTCTTTCAGCGAAATATCCAGCAGAATGCAGTCATATGTGTTTTCCTCAAACAAACGCAGGGCGTCCCTCTGACCGTTTGCATAGTCCGTCTGATATCCCTCGGAATTCAGAAAGCGCATCAGAAATTTTGCAAGCTGTTCATCGTCCTCGACCAGTAAGATTTTCGGCATCGCGTTCACCTCCTGCCAACGGTTTCATTATAGCACAACCCGGAACAGAATGCAAGCGGACGGCAGGAAAACCGTCCGCTTGGTGTTATTCTGTCGTTTCCGCAAGGAAATCAAGGATCGTATCCGCAACTTCATCCGGCTTCTGCGCATAGAACAGATGATGATAACCGCCGATGCTGACAAGTCTGCAGTTTCCGCACTGCTCCAGAAACGGCGTCAGCGTATTGGCATAGTAATCCTGAGACAACCAGCTTTCCTGCTCCCACCATGCTTTCGCAGCAGTTTCGGGGTCCTGACTGTATTTCAGTCCGGCTGCTTCGTAATCCGCCTTTTCAAATTCCATAGATTCGCGGATATCTTCTTCGCAGGAAGGCATTGTGCCGAACCAAAGCTTGGGGGTATCGGTCGGTTTCAGAAGCTCCCGCAGCTCGCGGGCTGCCTCCGGCGCAGTTGCATCCTGCGACAGCATCGCCGCAGACCATTCACGGTTTTCTGTCAGTTTGCAGAGCGCGACCTGCTCCTGCGTCAGAACGGATCTGCCGTCTGCCTGATCTTCCTCACGCTCCGGATATGGGAACAGTCTGTCCAGTCCCAGCCATGTCCGCAGCCATGCTCTGCGTGCATCTGCACGGGCAGCAGATTCCGATGGATATTCGTCAATCGTCCACGAACGCCAGTGTTCATTTTTCGGTACATCCGTGCAGTCCATGAATATGATCGCTTCGACCTCATCCGGATATTTTGCCTGCCACCAGAGCGCATAAAAGCTCGCGTAGGAATGCGGCATCAGCACATAGGGCGCTGCAAAGCCTGCGTTTTTCAGTCCCGCACGGAAATTCTCCACGACCTCTTCCAGCGTCTGTTTTTTGCAGGAATCATCGCTGAAGCCGTAGCCCGGACGGTCGGGATAGACCAACGTATTTTCCCTGCCGAGCCGTTCATTGAGTTCCTTTGCGTAGATCGGATAGCACTGAATGCCCATGCCTGCAAGTCCGACGATCGTATGCTTACCGTGTTCCGCGCCGGTGCTGTAAACATTGATTTGATTGTCCATGCCGTCCACGAGATTGAGATAGCCTGCCTTTGCATATTCGTTCCGGTCGCGGCGATAGGCGGAAACGCTGTAAATGCGCAGTCCCGCAACCGTCAGTACGAACGCTCCCGCAATCACAAGAATACTGTTCCGGAGCAGATGCGATTTTTTCGTGTCAAGCTTCATCTCCGAGCCGCGAATCTGGTCGGAAAGGCTTTCGTTGTTCTGTGCCCGCAGCATAATGAGCGAGGTGACACAGCCTGCCGCAAATGCCGTCAGCGATGTCAGACCGATCCGCACAAACGGTGTGACATGGTCGATCCGGATCAGATCGCGCAGCATTTTTCTTGTTTTTTCGCTTTCCTCGACAAAGGAAGCGTTGATGAACGCCGTCAGACCGCGCTTTGAACCGAATATCACAACGGCGCAGATGATCGCAGAAATGATCGCTGCCGCGCCCGCAAACTGCAGGCATTCGATGATCGCCATGCGGTCAAGCTGTTTGTCGGTCATGCCGACGCATTGCAGGGATGCCAGCTCACTGCGGCGGTTTGCGATGCCGGTCGAGATAATGTTCAGCAGATTGATGAGTGCTGCCAGTGCGAGCAGCAGATTCAGCATCAGCACACCGGCGCGGAGCGTCGCCATAATACTGTGCGTTTTCCACTTTATGCCGTAAATGTCCATATAAGGGGTTTCGGGAAAGAGTGCTCTCTGGATACTGAGCTCCGAATGTTCCTCTAACCAGTCCGTTGCCTTTTTATAGTCCGCAGCATTATACTGATAACCGTCAGCACTGCTTCCTGCAAAGGAGAAATCCGCTGTCGCACGATCGAAAGCCTCGCCGAACCATTCTGCCACGATCTTTTCATGCGTTTCCGTTGCTCCGAACAGCAATCCGAACGTCAGATCAGAGTTGCTCTTTTTTATTGACGCAGAACCAATGATCCTGATCGTATGTTCCCTTTCCTCGGATTCCGCATACATGAAACGCTCTCTCAAACCCATGTTTTCGGTGTCTGCATCTTCCGGCAGCGTTCTGTAAACACTGGAAAGCGTCAGCGAACCGCTTTGCAGCTGCTCTGCATACTGTTCGTAATTATCGCCGTCCTGATTGTATACATATCCGCCGGAACTGACCAGTTCGTCATAGCTGACAGGTGCATCCGCGCCGAACAGCCGCGTGTAGGCTTCTCTGTTGACATAAAAAACATATATCGCGCCTTTATTCTCTGATGTATGGAAACTCTCAAGATTCTCTACAGCGATATTTTCAAAGAGCCCGCTGTCTGCCAGCGCCTTTTCCGCTTCGGCACTGCTGATGCCTTTGGTATAATTGCCGATCTCAAATTCAAAATCAATATCGTCTGCTTCTGCGGCGAGACCGATAAAGCCGTTAATGCTGCGCTCGACTGTATCGGACAGGGAGGAAAACAGCGCAAACATCGTGATCGAAACGGTCAGCGTCAGCACCGTGACCGCAAAGCGTTTTTTCTGCCGTCTTGCATTGCGGGAAGCGATACTGCCGGAAATGCCGAACAGCAGCCCCGAAAGCGTGCGCTTTCTGACCTTTTCCACTTTGTCCGTGCGGGTGATGATCGCTTCCATCGGTGCTTTTTTGATAATACGCATTCCGACGCCGTATGCCGAGAGAAAGACCCACACGATGCCGACCGCTGCCGCGACAAGCAGCATTTTCGGATCAACCGAAAACGGCAGACTGAGCTTTGCTGCCGTCATGCCGTGAAAGAGATCGGCAAGTCCTGCCGCAAGCAGCACATTGTACATCAGATATGCACTGCCGATGCCGGCGATCAGCCCCAAAGGAATGGCGGTCACGCAGAGCCGCATTCCCTCCCATGTGATGATGCGGACGATCTGCTCCGGTGTTGCGCCGACCGACTGCAGAACGCCGTAATGCCGTTCGCGCTCCTTTGACGAGACCTCGAACGCCGTGTCGATGATCAGGCGCAGCGCAAATGCGATCAGGATCGCAAAAATAAAGAAGATGCAGAAGATCCGCAGCTTGAACAGATGCGCGCCGTCACCGATGCCGTCCAGCAGCATCAGCGTGTCGTTCCATTCATAGGCGCCTTTCATACTGTTGTTCTTGCTGTGCATCCACTTTTCCTCAGCACCGATCTGCCGTGCGGCATTCTGCAGCCAGATCTCGCGGTCGCCGATGTCGCTGCCGAACAGCACATACGCCGAAACGCCGTCCGGAGTGCGTTCAAGCTTCACGGAACGAACTTCGGGAAGATCCGCCAGCGATTCGCCCTGCTTTTCCGTCAGTTCATTGAATACCAGATGATACGGCGCACTGCTGTAAAAGTTGTTCTCAAGGCAGTTCATGCAGACGCTGTACAAAACAAAAACCATTGTGATGACCGCGACCGCTGCTGCAATGCTGATGACCGTAAAGGCGGACTGCCGTTTCTGCGCCTTGATGTAGCGGGAAGCAAGCAGGCTTTCATATCTCATTGCTGTCAGCCTCCCCCTGCGCGGAATCACCGTCATCCGAAATGATCTTGCCGTCACTCAGGACGATGATGCGGTCGCATTGCTCGGCGATTTTTTCATCATGCGTGATGATGAGCGTCGTCTGTTTGAGCTCACGGTTTGACCGGCGGAGCAGCTCCATGATCTCGGCGCTGTTTTTGCTGTCGAGGTTTCCGGTCGGCTCGTCTGCGAGAATGACCTGCGGCGACGTAAACAATGCTCTGCCGATCGAGACTCTCTGCTGCTGACCGCCGGACATCTGCGAAGGAAGATGATCTCTGCGTTCTTTCAGACCGAGCATATCGAGAATCTTTTCGAGATGCTCCTGATCAGCTTTTCTGCCGTCCATCAGAACCGGCAGCATGATGTTTTCTTCGGCCGTCAGAACAGGGATCAGATTATAGAACTGATAGATCAGCCCGACCTGCCGTCTGCGGAAGATCGCAAGCTCTCTGTTGTTCTGCTGAAATACATCCTGCCCGTCCAGAAAGATCCTGCCGGAGGTCGGGCGGTCCACGGCGCCGATCATGTGCAGCAGCGTGGATTTGCCGGAACCGCTCGCGCCGATGATCGCGACCATCTGCCCTTTCGGGACGCTGAACGATACCCCGTCCACAGCCCGGACTTCGTTCTCGCCCTTGCCGTAAACCTTGCAGAGGTTTTCCACTTTCAATAATTCCATAACGATACCTCCCCTTCTTTTGATCCTATTATAGCACAGTTATCTTACGGTTTCTTTATCTGAATCTTACAGTTTTGTCATCTTTAAAATAACCCAAAACAGGCAGAGCCGATTCCGACTCTGCCTGCTCAGTTTATAGCCTGCTGTATAGGTCTTTCATATTTGTTCCTGGAAAACTGCTATATGCGTACCGATCTGAAGCCATGCGCGCTGAAATATGATACTTCGAGAATGCTTTTTCGTGGGAACCGGCGCGGGAACCTGACCTCCAAAAGGATACAGATATCTGCAAAATCCGTCTGAACCGTGCATTTGTTTGCAGTCCGGAGTATGGTAAAACGCTCCTATCTGCGAATTATTCGCGTATTCTCGCCAATTCTGCATTTTCATCCCGAGAGGAGCAGCGCCCCATTACTGATCCGCCGGAGACACTTCTGTTACCCTTCCTCCGCGATCCACTGCTTCCAGACCGCAGCGGCTTCGCCGACGGTCGCCTTCTGACCGTTCCGGACGATCGGCGTCCGCAGCAGCGTCGGGTCGTCCAGCAGCTTTTCAAACTGCGCGTCCGGCAGCAGATACTGCACAAGTGCCGCATCCGGATGCTTCGGGTCGATCAGGTTTTCCAGCCCGCCGACGCCGCGGATCACGCTTTCCAGCTCCCGCTTGCTCATCCCCTTGGACGGCAGATCAACCGACTGGAATCTGACATGCCGCTCCTTAAAGAACCGCTCTGCCTTTTTGGTATCAAAGCACTTGCTTTTTCCGAAAATCTGAATATTCATGACTGCACCTGCATCATTGTTCTGCCGCGCAGCGCACGGCCAATCTTGGATTCCGGATAGCATTCCGCATAATCCTCCAGAATCCCCTTCACAAGAAATTTCGCGTTTTTGCCGCCCTCGATCATCGCACAGAACGCGATCTCCGGATCCTGCGCCGGCGCATAGCCGATGACAAAGGTATCCGTACCGCGCGGAGACTGCGGCGTACCGGTCTTAAGTGCGACGTCAAAGCCGAGGTTGTTCAGGTCATACTGCGCAAGCATCGGTGTACGCGCCGCGCCGATCATGCCCTGCTCAATATAATAGTAGACCTCCTGCGCATTGTTCTGCGCAACGGTCGCAGCGACCTCCGGCTCTTTGACGGAAAGCTGCTCGGTCATGGTATTGTTCCAGTACGAATTGATGAGATGCGGACGGTACCGCACGCCGTCATTCGCAATGGTCGAGGCAACGACTGCCATCTGCAGCGGCGTGACCTGGATCTCCGACTGACCGATCGCAGCCTGCAGCAGGCATCCGACATACCACGGAATGCCGAGCTTTTCGTAGGTCTCCGGGCAGGCGAGATAGCCGCCGCTGTCGCCGGATTCCAGTCCGAGCGGCGAGCCGAGACCGTACATGCGCTCATAATCGAGCAGCAGGTCAAGGCCGAGCCGCGTGCTCAGTTCATAGAAGAACACGTTGCAGGAAACGGTCAGCGCACGGGTCACGGCGATGTTCTCATGATGACCCGTACAGTGATACCATGTGTCGATATACTTATAGCTGGTATCGCAGTAAAACTGCGTATTTCCGGTGATCTTGCCGGAATCGAGACCGGCGGTCGCCGTAATGGTCTTAAAGGTCGAGCCAGGACGGTAAAGGCCGTCCGTTGCGCGGTTGATGAGCGGGAAATTCTCCTGCTCCGCGACCTTGCTGTAATTGTCGAGCAGCTCGCCGAGATCGTAGGTCGGGAGCGTAGCCATGCCGAGCACGCCGTTGTCCTTCGTATCGAGCACGACAGCCGCGCCGCAGTAAGCGTTCCGGCATTCATAATCCGTCCGCCGGAGCATTTCGCAGTGATCGGCCAGCCGCTTCTGCAGGTCGGTCTGGAACTTGCTGTTGACGGTCAGCTGGATCGTCTCGCCGCCGACCGGCTCCTGCGAGATGACCACGGACGAGACCTCGCCGTTCGTGACGGTGATCTCCTTTTTTCCGTTCTGTCCGCGGAGATCGGCTTCGCAGGACATTTCCAGACCCGTCTTGCCGACCGCATCGGAAAGCGCGTAGTCGGAATGCCCGTTCTCCTTCAGAGCGTTGAACTCCTCCTGCGAATAGATCGGGCCGACATAGCCGATCTCATGCGGGATGACCGTGCCGTTTTCGACGGTGCGGATCGCCTCCTCGACGATGTTGACGCCGCTCAGCGTGACGCGCAGCTCCTTGATCCGCGTGACCGTTTTCAGGTCAATGTCATTCGCGAAGTAGAACACATTGGACATCGAGAAGCTCCGGAGCAGCATCTCATAGCGGATGCCGGCGATGATCCTTCTGTCGCGTTCGCTGTACTCCGTGCCGATCTCATAATCGTCATAGAGCTTTTCGATGCAGTTTTCCGCGGTCGCGTATTTGTTGAGCCGCAGATTCTTCTTCATCTCGGCGGCATCGCTGTCGCGGTCGTTTTCAAAGGAATACGGCACGACCTTCGTGACCGGCATGGTATCGTTCCAGTCATAGCCCGCCTTGCGCAGCAGCTCGACCGTCCGGTAGATGACCGCATTGCCCGCCTTGTTGTCGGACGGGAAATATGCCTTTTCGATTACGAGATTGTAGCCGATCTTGTTGGATACGATCGGGGAGCCTGTGCAGTCCACGATCTCGCCGCGGGTCGCGGGGATGACCTGTGTATACACATTTTCGACGATATGCTGCTGATTCTCCTCCTCTGCCGCGACGATCTGCAGCTTGACCAGCCGGTAGATGCCGAGTGCCGCGGATGCAAGCACCAGCAGCACCAGAAAGCCGCCGCGCAGAAAATCGGAGATCTGACGCAGGATCTCTTTCATTTTGTTCTCTCCTGTATAATGCGCTTACGGGCGGAGCTGTCAGTTTGTTTCTGTATCGAACATCTCCGCGATCGAAATGCCGGAATAATCCTCTGCAAAGTGCGCCGCGGAATCCAGACGGATCGGGTGCTGCTTGCCGGTGATCATATTCTTGAGCTGACCCGCGCCCTGCTCAAGCTCATTGGAGCCGAGCACGACGAGATACTTTGTGCCGAGCTTGTTTGCATACTTCATCTGTGCCTTGAACGAGCGCTCCATGAGGTCGAACTCCGCACGGACGCCCATATCGCGCAGCACATTGGCATACTGCAGCGCGGTCGGTCTGGCGGCATCGTCCATCGGTGCGAAATACACATCGCAGGACTTTGCGTCCAGAAAGCCGCATTCCTGCTGCTCCATGGTCAGGATCAGACGCTCAAGCCCCATGCCGAAGCCCAGTGCCGGGATGCTCTGTCCGCCGAGCTGCTCGATCAGCCCGTCATAGCGGCCGCCCGCACAGACAGTCCCCTGTGCGCCGATGCTCGTCGTGATGAACTCGAACACGGTCTTGGTGTAGTAATCAAGGCCGCGGACGATCTTCGGATTGATGACAAATTCCACGCCCATTGCGGTGAGGTGCTGCTTGACCGCCTCAAAATGCGCGCTGCACTCCTCGCAGAGATAATCGAGGATGACCGGAGCATCCTTCGCGATCTCCTGATCCTCCGGCGACTTGCAGTCGAGCAGGCGCATCGGGTTGCGCACCAGACGCTCCTGACAGGTCTCGCAGAGCTGCTCCTTATGCGGCTCGAAATAAGCCCGCAGCGCCTCCTGATATTTTGCACGGCACTTCGGGCAGCCGATGCTGTTGAGGTTCAGGACGATATCTTTCAGACCGACGCGTTCGAGCACGGTCCTGCCGAGCAGGATGACCTCCGCATCCGCATAGGGCGAAGCGGCACCGGCCATTTCCACGCCGAACTGGTGGAACTCGCGCAGTCTGCCCGCCTGCGGACGCTCATGCCGGAAGCAGGAGAACTGATAAAAGACCTTCTGCGGAAGCGCCTCTGCAAGCATTCCGTTCTGCAGCATCGCGCGGATCGTGCCGGCGGTACCCTCCGGGCGCAGCGTGAACTTTGTCTCCCTTGCAATGACGGAGTACATCTCCTTCTGCACGACGTCGGTCGTTTCGCCGACGGAACGCTGGAACAGCTCGGTCTGCTCGAAGGTCGGGATGCGGATCTCGGAGAAGCCGAAGCTTTCCGCGACTTCTCTGGTGACCTTCTCAACGGTATACCACTTGCTGATACGGTCCGGTGTGATGTCCTCAGTGCCCTGCGGACGTTTCAGATAATTTGCCATAAACATACCCTTTCGTAACAAACGGCTCCCTGTGAGCCGGTGATTTCTGCATCCTTATGAAAACGCAGAATTGCCCCTTTCTCATAAAGAGAGGGGCAATCAGTCCGTTTTGCGTTTTACATGACAGGGTTTCCGATCTCGCGCCAGTCGAGATCGCCGCGCTCCAGTGCGAGAATCAGTGCCTCTGCCGTCGCGATGTTGGTCGCGACCGGGACATTGTGCACATCACACAGGCGGAGCAGGTTCATGTCGTTCGGCTCACTTGCCTTCGGATTGATCGGATCGCGGAAGAACAGGAGTACGTCGATCTCGTCACACGAGATACGCGCGGAAATCTCCTGCCCGCCGCCCTGTGCTCCGCTCAGGAACCGCTTGATCGGCAGTCCGGTCGCTTCTGCGACCTGCTTGCCGGTCGTGCCGGTCGCGCAGAGTACATGACGGCTCAGCACAGCGTAGTATGCCGTGCAGAACTGGATCATCAGCTCCTTCTTGGCATCGTGAGCAATCAGCGCAATGGTCATATATTGTTCATCCTTTCTAAAAGAAAATAGCCGTGATTCATGCAGCGTCCGCCGCCGGGATCAGCCGATCTTGACGGTCAGCGGTGTGGGTTCACCGCGCAGACGCTTGGAGATCGCATCGAATGCCGCAAGGCTCGGTGCGGTCGAGGGGATCGGCTCGCCCTTGCCGGTCGCAATGACAAGCTGATAGTCCTCGGGGATGACGCCGATCAGCTGGACGCCGATCGTGTCGATGATCTCGTCGAGGTCGCGGACAAGCTCCGCGCCGAGTGCCTTCTTGCTGACCTTGTTGATGATCAGGCGCTGACGGCGGTTGCCGCGGGCATAGAACTCATCGGACATCATCTGTGCATCACGCACGCAGATCGGATCCGGCGTGGTGACGACAAGGATCAGGTTCGCCTGCTCGACGATATCAAAAACATGGTTATTGATGCCGGCGCCGGTATCAATAATAATGTAATCATAGTATTTACGGACAGACTGGCAGATATCGACGATCTGCTGCACCGTGACCTTGAGGAACGGGTTTTTCGGTGCACAGAGCACGAACAGGTTGCTGGCCATGGGAACACGGGCAACGGCATCGACCGCAGAGACCTTACCGGTCAGAACATCGCTCAGGTCATGCTTGATCTGTCCGGACATACCGAAGATGATGTCAATGCAGCGAAGACCGAAGTCCAGCTCGATGATGAGCGTGCGGCTGCCCTGCTTCGCGAGGGTATAGCCGATGCCTGCACAGATCGAGGATTTTCCGGTGCCGCCCTTTCCGGATGTAACTGCTATTGTTTTGGACATAAGATTAAGACCCCTTTCCGTAACTGCGGAAGCCGCTTTTTGCGGGAAGCCGGCGCATCCTGAGAGAAGCCGGCGTGTTATCCGTAAAGAATCTCCGGTGCCCGTCTGCGACAGGGCAGACAGATACCTCTTATATTATACCACAAATCGCTGATTTGTCAAATCCATTTTCGGTAAAATTTGAAAAATTGTAAGGTTCGTGCGATTCAGCATGTTTTGTTTGTGCAATTTGACGGGAAACCTGCGGTCTGCTCTGCGGGGTTCTTGTCAGGGCTGAACAGAATCCTCCGGCTCTGCCTCTGTCTGGACGGCGGTTTCCGGCACGGATTCTTCCGTCTCAGGGATGCTTTCCTCAATGGGGAGCGCAGTTCCCTCCGCCGGATCGCTCAGCCGGATCGTGCTCAGTGCCATGCGGAACACCTCGCGGTAATTCTGGTATGTATCCGCGTGGCTCTTGCAGGTGACCAGATAGGCATTGTTGCGGTAGATCATCACGGCCGTCGTGCACTTGAAATCCTGCCGCGCGTTATCGCCGATGATCGCATAGGAAAATTCCAGCAGATGCGCGCGTGTGTTGGAAACGGTGACGACCTCGTCCTCGATCAGCTGAAATTCATCGACGCTTTCCTTATACTGGTCGATGACGGATTCGGTGTAATTGTCGATCTCGGCATAGCGGAGGGACATGTCCTCGCCCGTGATGATGACGGATGCATCATCCTTGACGTAGTATTTCGTGTAATACTGCGAGGAAGTCTCCGTAAAGCCCTGCGGTACGCTCATGAAGATCCCTTCCGGCATATCGGAGGGTACGACCAGCATTTCGGTCGGTGCGAGCGAATCCGCCGCGGAGGATTCCTCTCCGGCAGTACCGCGCGGGAAAAAGACCGTCACGGCCGCCATGATCAGTACGACTGCCAGTGCGATCAGCAGCGCAGTCAGCAGCTTTTTCATCATAAAGCTTCGTCCTTTCAATTGAAAAACCGATGCGTTTTCGGGCGCATCGGTATTCCGGATGTGACCAGACCTGTAAGCCGGGTTCTGTCCTGTCCGCCGCCCGGAAGGGAGCGGAACGGGTGCAGCCATTTATCTAGGCGTTCTGTCGCCGGAACGCTCAAGCCGCCTTTGCATCAGATCCGCCGAGCAGACGTTATGACCTGATACACCAATCAGCGTTGCATCGGGTAGGGTTTACACAGCAGGATACTCTCGTATCCTCTGGTGGGCTCTTACCCCGCCTTTCCACCGTTACACTGCATCCTTCATGAAAACGTGCGGATGCAATGCAGTCTCATCTCTGTTGCACTTGCCCTGGGGTCACCCCCGGCTGCGGTTAGCAGTTACCCTGCTCTGCGATGCCCGGACTTTCCTCGTCAGCTGAAATCGCTGCCGCGGCTGCACAGTCTGCTCACTGTACTATTGTATCACATCAGAACCGTTTTGTCAAGGAAAACGCTGAAAAATACAGTCCCCGGCTGTAGGAATGTCAATGATAGGTGACAGATTCCTTCCAAAAAAATACGAAGCACCAGAATTGGAAAGCCCAGCCTATGGAGGGAGCCACAGGCGACCGGAACAGGCTGGGCTTTCCGGCACTCACATGACTGCCAGATAC
>JAFWQJ010000086.1 GCA_017545185.1 Oscillospiraceae bacterium
CCGCACCGCAAGGGTGATCTCCGCCGCGCACGCGCAGGCGCTGCAAACATCGTTCCGAACTCCACCGGTGCTGCAAAGGCAATCGGCCTGGTCATTCCGGAGCTGAACGGCAAGCTGATCGGTTCCGCACAGCGCGTTCCGGTCCCGACCGGTTCCACCACCATCCTGACCGCTGTTGTCAAGGGTGCTGACGTGACCAAGGAAGGCATCAACGCTGCTATGAAGGCTGCTGCTTCTGCTTCCTTCGGCTACAACGAGGATCAGATCGTTTCCTCCGACGTCATCGGCATGACCTACGGTTCTCTGTTCGATGCAACCCAGACCATGGTCGCTAAGATCGCTGATGATCTCTATGAGGTTCAGGTCGTTTCCTGGTACGACAACGAGAACTCCTACACCAGCCAGATGGTCCGCACCATCAAGTATTTCGCAGAGCTCGGCTAATCCGGACAGCGTCCGGCGGCAATTCGGGATTTCAGCGAACCGGAAACGGATCGTCTGCTTCCCGACCGCAAGCGAATGCAAAAGCTGATGAAAACGCCCGCTGTACTGTTACGGTACAGCGGGTGCTTTTATATTGGGAAAAACAGCGCCAGAGAAGCCGCTTTAGCGGCGTGTACTTTGAAAATTGGGTACGCTTCGCCAACCGTCCCCGGAGGGAAATGGAGGCGGGCACTGCCCGCACCGGAGGGAATTGCCAGCGGGGGCTCCCCGCCGGCGTTTGTTTCGATTATTGGGTGAGCTTCGCTAACCGTCCCCGAAGGGAAATGGAGGCGGGCACTGCCCGCACCGCGGTAACACTTTCCCCCTTTTTGCCGACTATACAGACAGAGAGATCTCTGGAAAGGCGGTGACTTGCAACGGAAGATCAGAAAATCATTGCGCTGTTTTTCGCGCGGGACGAGCGTGCCGTTGCTGAAACCGCAGAGAAGTACGGTGCGCTTTGTATGCGCATCGCAGAACAGATACTCGGCAGCCGTGCGGATGCAGAAGAAGCCGTGAACGATGCACTGTTCCGGCTCTGGAACGCGATCCCGCCGACGAATCCCGTGCATTATCAGGCATTTGTGCTGACGCTGACGCGCCGTGCCGCGCTCGACCTCGCCGACCGGCAGAACCGCAAAAAGCGCAGCGGCGACCGCTATGCGGCGGCACTCTCCGAGCTGGAACAGGTCATTGCTGCGCCGGACGACGTCCAGAAGCACACCGAGCAGCAGCTTCTGAATGAGGCGATCGGCAGATTCCTTGACGGTCTGCCCGGAGAGCAGCGCGATATGCTGCTGAAACGGTACTGGTACCTGATGACCGCGCGGGATATCGCGAAGGAAATGCAGATTCCGGAAAGCCGCGTGCGCGTTACGCTGATGCGTCTGCGGAACCGGCTGCGGGAGTATCTCGAAAAGGAGGAATTGCTATGAAGGCAGCAGATCTGATGCGCGCCATGGAATCGCGTCCGGATGCGCTGGAAGCAGCGGCACCGTCCCTGCGCGGGAGCGACCGCAAGCCCGATATCAGCGATGTGCTCGGCAGGATCCGCGGCGGGCAGACACAGCCCGATTTCCAAGCACCTGCGCCGAAAATCGTACAGGCCAAGCATTCGCGGCTGGTTCCGGCACTTCTGACCGCCTGCAGTATTGCAGCGTGTGCAGCCGTCGTGACGGGACTTGCATTCCTGATCAGGGATTCGCATGAAGCCGTCGAAAGCAGCGATGCCGCCATGCTGATCCCTGCCGGTACCGAGGAAGCCGTTACGGAGGAGCTCGTGAAGGAACAGTCCGCAGAAGCGGCAGAATCCGAAGTTGAATCAGCAGCTAAGACCGAACCCGCAGACGGTGCGCATCCGCAGAACGATCTCGTTGTAACGGCCGAGACGGAGCCCGTCTCCGGTACGGCGAAAAGTGAAGCACAGCCTGCCCCGAATACCGAACCCGCTCCCGCAGACGCCGAAGCCCCGCTTGTCACGGCAAAGACCGTTCCGACGACCGCCGTGCGTCAGCAGAGCGACGAGACCCTTGTCCGCATTACGTATAAGATTCCGAATCTTTCGGTATTGATGCCGGGCATGATCCGGATTGAGCTGTATGACTATGCGGACGGCAAAAAAATCTCCGGTTTTGATCTGTTCAGCGGAGAACCGGACGGCGACTCCGGCCTTGTTGAGGTCGTGATTCCGGACGGAACGACCCATATCGTTGCAGCAATGTATTGCGACGAGACGAACAAAAAAGCGGAGATCGGCACATTTCCGATCAAGGTTCAGAACGGCGCCGCGGAGCCGATCAAAATGCACATTGACAGCGCGCTCAATGAAGTCTGTACGGTGACTGAGAGTCCGGCGATTTCCCAGCCGGTATTCCGTACACTTGAAAAAGACCACACGCTGCCGGCACCCTCGTTTATCTATCAGTGGAACAGCGACCAGTATCATGCGCTGGATACCGAACTGCATTACGAAAGTGCGGCGGAGTGGAAGAACAATCGCATGATGGGCGGCGGCGACTGGGCACTCTACGCCGAACACAATGACGGATTCCGCTACCTGGATGAGCACGCGGATTCGGTCTCGTATCTCTGGTTCATGTATGAGGCGGACGGCGCGGTGCCGGAGGTGCGCCAGATGGAGATCTCCGACCAGAGCGGCATCTGGATCAAGGCGGCACTGTGTCCGGCGGATGTTCACGGCAAGGTTCGCGTCATGATCCCGCTGGATGAGGAAGTTCCGGCGTGGATCGGGGATGTCACGGATCAGTGGCGGCTGGAGCTTGTTGAGAACGGCGTGTTCAAGCACGATCCCATTCAGACGCACTGGTACATGCGCATCGACGAAACCTCTGGCATTGCCCCGGTATATTGAGCGGTGCTCCGACGGATTCAGAATGAAGGCTCCGCCCTCAAACTCCCGCTGGGGACGAGTCCCCCGGACCCCATTATGTATAACGAGAAAGGACGCTGACGTAACAGTCAGCGTCCTTTTTGTTCATGATCATGGGATTTCCATTACAAAGCATCGCCAAGCGATACCTTATTCCTCTGCCGGTGCCTCGCCCGCAGTCTCGCCGTCTGCGGCATCATCTGCGGCGGCATCCTGACCGTTCAGCAGGTCAAAGTGCGTCGCATACCACGCATTGCCGTTCTTGACCATGAGCCAGCGGAGTGTACCGTTATAATCATTCGTCACGGTACCGTGATCGGATTCCTTGGTCAGCTGCAGCTCAAAGTGCGCGTCCGCCGTGCAGATCGTATCGGAATACATCTTCACGTTGCTGACCTCCAGCACCTTGTCCACACGCGCCGTATACGGGTTGTTCCATGCAACGTCCGCAGTAATGCCGTGCAGCACCGTGAACGCGTCACTGCCGTTCAGCACGAAGTTATCGAGGTACTGGCGATTTGCCCATGTCGCCTCGTCCTTGTTGATCATGTAGTTGATATACGCCTTGGTCAGCTCCTCGATGCGTGCGACCAGCACCGGATTCGGCTCCGCCTTGGAAGCAGCCTCAAACACATAGACCTGCTCCTTCTCGGACGCATCCGGCACAGCCCTTGCGCTGAGAGAATTGCCGTCCGCGTCAAATGCTCTGACCTCCGGCGTCACGAACAGACCGTCGATCTTCACATGCTGACCGACCGGGCTCTCCACAACATTCTTTGCCTTATCATCCAGACCGAGATCATACTCCGTATCGGTCAGCGAAGACATCGGCACCTTCAGGCCATTCACGAGCAGCGAGCCGCCGTCCGGAACCGTCACATCCAGCGTATATTTCGCTTCAGGCGAAAGCTCGATCAGGGATTCCGGCTCCATGGTCTTCCAGACCGGGAAATCAAATTTCTCGGTGCCGCTGACTCTCTGCAGCGCGACCGTCGCGATTGACGCACCGTTGTAGCGGATGTAGTAGACCGGCTTTTCGTCGGAATACTCGTCAACCTTCTTGACCCATGTATACCCGGTGCCGCCGAGGCTCTCGATATCGAGCGTCGAGGCGATCGTATCCGCCGTTTCGTAATCGGTCACGGGGATCTCATCGACCTTCTGCCGCACCATGTCGCTGTAGAAGCCGCTGTTCAGGTGCGATACATAGCCGTCGATCGTGTACTCCGGACGGGAATCCTCATACTCCTTGAGGAAATTGTGGAGGCGTCTCATGCCCCAGAGCGTCAGGATCAGGCCGAGCATGATGTAAATGGCCAGTCCGATGCGGAAATAGTTGGGTCTGCGCTTTGCAGCTGCGGCAGAACGCTTCTGATGCGGTCTGTCATTCACCGGATGCTGACGGTGCTGCGGATTGCTCCGCTGCTGCGGTACACGCTGCTCAGCGGGACGCTGCCGCTGCTGCTGCACCGGCTCTCTCTGCGGCTGGCTTCTGCGCTGCGGCTCCTGCGGACGCTGCGGGCGCTGACCTTCCGGCCGATGCTGCGGCGCACGCTGCTGACCGCCGTTCTGCGGCCGCTGCTTCGGTGCGCGTCTCGGTGCATCGACCTGCTCGACATCCCGCCGGACACGGTTTTGCTGACCGTTCGTGCGCTGCTCCTCCGGACGCCGCCGCTGCGGTGCCTGCTCAGCGCTTCTTCTGACCGGTGCCTTCTGCTCGCGGTCCTCCCGTGCGGGCTGCTCGCGGCGGGGCTTTTCCCGCTCCGGCATACGGTCTTCCTGCTCCGGCTCCGGATTCCCGCGAACCGGGGTCTTGGGCGTTGCAGCGTGGCTCCGCGGCGTACCGGTCTGTACAAAATCAAGATCGTCGCTTTCGCGCCGTTTTGCCGTCCGGCGCGGGGACGCTTCCACTTCTCTCAGGATCTCCTCCAGTGCGGCATCCGCATCGCGGTCGGCACTGCTTCTGATCTTCTTTTCATCTGCCATTTGTTACGCCCCCCTTTCTTACGATTCCGGCTTGATCAGCCAGCATGTCGGCATTTTGCGCGGGCCGTAAAGCGAGGAGCAGATATTCTGCAGCTTTCCGTCAAAATACAGAAGCGAGGAGCTTCCGCCGTCCAGGTTCATCGCGTTGACGGCGCCGTGCTGCAGCATGATCTGCGTCAGGTCGTCGTAGGTCGCACCGAGCGAGTCGGTCTGTCTGCCGTTGATGACGAGAAACAGAACCGTACCGTCCGCGGTCTGGCCGATCGCGGTGCGCGGGTTGAAGCCGCCGCCGAGGGAATCCTGCTCATTGCCCGGCACGCCGTTGACGATCAGCGGACGCTTCGGGTCGCCCCAGCAGACTGCATCGCGCAGGCCGAGATCAATCGCCTGCTGCGCGGTCATTTTTCCGATGTGCATGATATTGTCCTGGTCGAAGCCGATGACAAATTCATAAGCCGTATTGAGGTCACCCCAGCGGAGCTCGCCCTCGGAAATGACCATGCCGAGCGGGATGCCGCCGTTGCCGACGCCGTTCAGATCGACAAAGCCGCCTGCATTCGTGCCGCCCTGTGCGCCGTATTTTTCGATCATGTCCGCAACTCTCATGCCCTCGTATTCCTCGCCGTAAGGGCCGGAAATACCGACAAACACGCGGGACGGATCCGAGATCTTCAGCAGCTTGCCCTTGAACGTGCTGCCGGAAACGTCAATGAGCTCGGTCGCCTTGCGCTCCGTATCCTCCGGAACGGCATTGCCGTTCTCATCGACCTTCTGCGCAATATTGACCAATGCGGTATTGGTCTCGGCGATCTCCTCATCTGCGGAGCCGCCGAGGTACCGTTCGATCTGATCCGGCGAATAGTACCAGTCCGCAAGGAATTTGATCGCACTTGTCTCCTTCACGGAACATACAAACAGCTTTCTCGCGCTTTCAGAGGGTCCTTTTGCGATCACAAGCATCAGCAGGTACAGGGCGACCACAGCCATGATCAGCGTAGTCAGTATCACGATCAGAACGCGCCCGATGATTTTTCCGGCACTGAGCCGGCGGCGTGCATGAGCCATATTCAGTCAACCTTTCGTTCAGTTTTTTTCGTATATGCAGCCGCAGCTGCACAGTATGATGCACTCTATATTTTAACGCAAAATCAGAAAAAAAGCAAGTGTTTTCCGCATTTTCCGACAAGATTCTCACTGAGCGGTTTTTTCGCGTATTTTTTTGTATAAGATGCTGTACGCCCCGTGTCAAACGCTGTCGGAACCGCATATCATGAGGCAGGGAGGTGAGAACCATGGAGACGCATTTTGTCATCCCGTCAGAGACCTACGCAGAGAAGGCGCGGCAGCTTCTGGAACGGTACCGCTACCGCTTCCGGATGCAGAAGATCACGGCGGCATCCGGCTGCGCCTTTCATTTCCGTGTCAATGCCCCCGCCGCGGCAGTCTTTGCGCTGCTGAACGCCGGCGGCATCCCCTATCAGACAAATTAAGGAAAGGAGCGGCGCGATGCAGAAAGCCGTATATTTTGACAATGCCGCCACGACATGGCCGAAGCCGCCGCCCGTGCTGAATGCGATGATGCGGGCGGTCAGGGAGGCGGGCGGCAATCCCGGAAGAAGCGGGCATCCGCTCTCGGTGCGCGCCGGAAAAACAGTCTATCATGCGCGGGAGACCGCCGCCGCACTGTTCGGGGCAAAGCCGGAAAACGTCGTCTTTACGCTGAACTGCACGCACGCGCTGAACCTCGCGATCCGCGGGGTGCTCCGGCCGGGCGACCATGTCATCATCAGCAGCATGGAGCACAATTCCGCTGCAAGACCCGTCGCGGCAATGGCAGCGGAGCGTGTGATCTCATACAGCGTCGCGCCGGTCTCCGCGGACAGCAGCGAGACACTCGAAGCGTTCCGCAGGCTGATCCGCCCGCAGACCAGAGCCGTGATCTGCACGCTGGTCAGCAATGTCACCGGGCAGATCCTGCCGTACCGGGAGATCGCGGCGCTCTGCAAGGAGCACGGACTGATCTTCATTGCGGACGGCGCACAGGGCTGCGGCATCCTGCCGGTCACGATGCAGGATGGCATTCACCTGCTCTGTACGGCGGGGCACAAGGGGCTGTACGGCATCATGGGCACCGGAATGCTGCTGACAGACGGCACCGTCCCGCTCCGGCCGCTGATGCAGGGCGGCACCGGCTCACTGTCTGCCTCGCTGCAGATGCCGGAATTTCTGCCGGATGCGCTCGAAGCGGGAACGGTCAATGTACCGGGCATCGCCGCGCTGGACGCCGGGATGCAGTGGATCGTGCGGCAGGGCGCTGACCGGATGCTCCGGCATGAGGCGGCGCTCTGCGAACAGTTCATCGCCGGGCTGAACCGGATTCCCTGTGCGGTCGTCTACCGCTCCCCCGCCGCAAAATACGCGCCGGTCGTCTCGTTCACGCTCGCGCAGGAATCCCCGGACGCGACGGCTGCGCGGCTTTCGGCAGCGGGCTTCTGTCTGCGCGCCGGACTGCACTGTGCGCCGCTCGCACATGAAACGCTCGGGACGGCACACGGCACGGTGCGCTTTTCGCCGTCGGTCATGAACACGCCGCAGGAGGTCTCCGCGCTGCTGAACGTGCTCCGGCAGCGTGCCTGACCGCATACAAAAAGGCCGCATCTGCGCGTTTCTGCACAAATGCGGCCTTTCGTGATTCTATTTATTTCTTCTGCCCGTAATATGCATTCGGGCCGTGCTTGCGCATATAATGCTTGTCGAGAATATACTGCGGCATCTCCGCCTGCGGATTCAGCTGCAGCGTCTTGAGCGTCATCTCTGCGACGGTATCCAGCACCACGGCATGATACACCGACTGCGCGGGATCCTTGCCCCATGTGAACGGCCCGTGGTTCTTCACGACGATACCCGGCACGGAGATCGGATCAATGCCTCTGCTGTCCAGTGTTTCGGCGATCACGACGCCGGTGTTTCCCTCGTAATCCGTCTCGACCTCCGCCTGCGTCAGCGAGCGGGTGCACGGAACGGCACCGTAGAAATAATCCGCATGGGTCGTGCCGAGCGCGGGGATATCCATACCCGCCTGCGCAAAGGCGACCGCATTGACCGAATGCGTATGCGTGATGCCGCCGATCGCCGGATAGCGCCGGTACAGCTCCAGATGCGTTTTCGTATCCGAGGACGGGTTCCATTTGCCCTCAACGGTCTCACCGGTCATCAGATCGACGACGACCATGTCCTCCGGCTTCATGCCGTCATAGTCAACGCCGGACGGCTTGATGACGACCAGACCCTTTTCGCGGTCGATGCCGCTGACATTGCCCCATGTATAAATGACGACGCCTCTTGCTGCAAGCTCCAGATTCGCCGCACATACGTCCTTTTTCAGTTGCTCCAGCATGATTATTCCTCCGGTTTCTGTTCGTTCTTCA
>JAFWQJ010000087.1 GCA_017545185.1 Oscillospiraceae bacterium
GCACTCTACAACATCGTTGACCAGATATTCATCGCCAACGCAAGCTATCTCGGCTCGTATGGAAACGCCGCCAATACGGTGGTGTTTCCGCTGACGGTCATAGCTCTTGCGATCGCTGTGATGATCGGTGACGGCTGCTGTGCCTTTGTGAGTTTGAGTCTCGGCAGGAGCGAACCTGATAAAGCAAAGAAAAGTGTCGGAAACTCTGTTCTTATGACGATCGTGAGCAGCCTGTTACTTTGTGCTGTATACCTGATATTCAGCGACGGCATCATCGCAATGTTCGGCGGTACGGTCAATGAAGAAACATTCCGCCACTCAAAGGAATACTTCTTCTATATCTCGCTCGGTATCCCGTTCTATATGTTCGGACAGGCTATGAACCCTGTGATCCGTGCGGACGGCAGCCCGAAATTTGCTATGGTCTCCACGCTTGCAGGTGCTGTGCTGAACATGATACTTGATCCGATATTCATTTTTGCTTTCAGGTGGGGCATGATGGGCGCAGCGGTCGCAACCGTTATCGGGCAGATCGTGACGGCTGGACTTGCGGTGTGGTATCTCTGCCATATGAAACTCGTAAAGCCTGCAAAGACTGATTTCAAGCCTGAAAGCATCATTATCCGCAAAACGCTGACACTCGGTCTGACCAGCTTTCTCTCACAGATCTCCCTTGTAGCGGCTATGGCAGCGATCAATAATATGATACGAAAATACGGTGCAATTGATGCTGTTTTCGAGCAGGAGCAGTATGCGCAGATACCTATAGCGGTGGTCGGCATCGTCATGAAATTCTTTCAGATCGTGATTTCGATCGTAGTCGGAATGGCGGCAGGCTGTATCCCGATAGTCGGCTTCAATATGGGCGCAGGGCTGAAAAGCCGTGTGCGTGAGCTGTTCACAAAACTCCTGATCGCAGAAGCATCTGTCGGTGCTGTCGCCCTTATTTTCGTGGAGTTTTTCCCGAAACAGCTTATCGGTATATTCGGTGCAGCGAACGAGAGTAGTTATTATACCGATTTTGCGGTACATGCATTCCGCATTTATCTCTGCATGATGATATTCGCCTGTGTGAACAAGGCTTGCTTTATCTTCCTGCAAGCTATGGGCAAGGCTGTGGAATCTACTGCTCTTTCTATGATCAGGGAGATCGTGTTCGGTGTAGGCTTTGCGGTAATGCTGCCCCTGTTCTTTGGTCTGGATGGCGTGCTGTATTCCATGCCTGTGTCGGATGTTATGACCTTTGCGGTCGCTTTGTTCCTGATTATCCGGACATATAAACAGTTGGCAGAAAATGAAGATACACAGCGCATCAGGGTACTTGCTTCCACGCAATAAGCAACATATCATCCCCCCTCATCTGGGGCTGGAGGATGCTGCTGCGAAGCTTCACCGAATGGAGGAACTTCAGAACGCCCGTCAGGAAATGAACAGAACAAAGGATGAAGCAGTATGATATGCTTCCGGCTGCGGCTCACTTCGGTGAGCCGTTTTTTTTTGTCCTTTTTGACTTGATGAATTGGTAGGATTATGGTATAATGGTATGGTACGAAAATAAGCATCTGAGAGGTGAAGCGAAATGATTGAAACAGAGAGATTAAAAATATATGCCGCATCTCAGGATATCATGGAACAGTTCATTGAAGCGCAGACTGTGGATGTCCTGAAAGCCGCATATACAGAAATGCTGAACGGCTGTCTGGCGCATCCGGATCAATGGGATTGGTATGCGATCTGGATGATCGAGCTGAAAGACGGCACACATATCGGGGAACTCTGCTTCAAGGGGCTTTCTGCGGACGGCATCGCAGAGATCGGATACGGTATCTCCGAAGCATACCAGAACAACGGCTATGCGACCGAAGCAGTCAAAGCGGTATTGGAATGGGCATTTTCGCATCCGGAGGTCATTGCCATAGAAGCGGAAACAGAATCTGAAAACGCTGCTTCAATCAGAGTGCTTGAGAAATGTGGATTTGCGCTGAACGGAATCATCGGCGAAGAAGGACCGAGATGGGCAGTTTCCAAGTGCTGAATTTGAATATGAAAATGATCCCCCTTATCATTGGAATGCAAGTGTTCCTTTGATAAGGAGGATTTTTTGTCATTCTGACTCTATCATAGAATCATTTGTTGAAAGAGTATCAGATACAACAAATACCGTTCCGAGTACCATGATGCCGAAAGCAATCATGTAAGTGATTGTCAGGGATTCACACAGAAATATAAATGACAGCATTGCCCCTATAAATGGAGCAATCGCGTAAAATGCACTTGTTTTTGCAGCACCAAGTGTTTTTTGCGCCCTGATATATGTGAAGATGCTGAGTCCGTATGCCACGAATCCAAGTATGACCGCAGGCAGGATATATTTTATTTCGGGCAGATTCTCACCGATGATGACCGCAACGATAAGCGAACCTGTTCCCGACCCGAAACCCTTTATCGTTACGATCTGATAGTTGCTTTTATCCGAAATGCTCCTTGTGCAGTTATTTTCCAGTCCCCAGCAGGCAGTTGCTCCGAGAACAAGCAGAGAACCGACAGAGAATGTAAAACTGTCCTCACCACCAAAAGAAAGAATGATGCTCGACAGCGTGATAAGACCGATTGCCACCCACAGCTTTCTGCTGACCTTCTCCTTGAAGATAAACAGGGCTATGAGCGTTGTCGCCGCGATCTCAAAGTTTCCGAGCAGTGAAGCATTTGCGGAAGTACCGAGTTTCACACCGAGCATAAGAAGTATTGGTGCTATGATGTCAAGCAGAACCATTCCGACCGTGTATGGAAGATCTTTCTTTTCAAGCCGTTCCGTCTGGGCTTCGTGTTTATGGTGAAACAGGTACATGATGCCGACACCTGCCCCTGCACCGAGATAAAGCAAAGCCGCCATAAAGGTAGGAGTGATCTTGTCGAGCAGAAGCTTTGAGCATGGAACATTCAAAGCATAGAACACCGCCGCCGCTATTGCATAGCAGACTGCTGCTGCTTTTTCATTCTTCATATCCGTTCAAGGCAGATGATCTGAGCATAAGCGTCAGACTTGTCAAATGCTCTTTTGAAGCCGTATTCTGAAAAGTTGGCGTTCATTTCGTCGGCGGTGTATATCCTGCCATTGATCTTGTGTATATCGAGAGCGGTATTCAGCACTTTACGTATGGGAAGCGGCAGCTTCGGATCGGCAATATACAGTCTGCCGCCTTTTTTGAGAAGCCTTGCACATTCTTTAGAAAAGCCGTCTTTGTCTGGAAAATGATGATATGCCATACACGCCACGATCACATCAAAACTGCTGTCCTCAAAGGGCGTATTGTCGCAGGAGCAGTTTATAATCTGCATATCGGGGCATTTCTTTCTTGCCTGTTCAAGCATCTTTTCCTCAACATCTATACCATAACCGCTGATACTGCATCTCTGCGAAAGGCGGTGAAGTATCGTTCCAGTTCCGCAGCCCATTTCAAGAATTGTCATTCCGTCCGTCAGCTGCACATTCTCGTTCACAAGGGTATAGAACTTTTCCGAGAGCTTTCCCTCGTAGCTGTCATCATATTTCTCTGCTTTTTTGTCGAATTTGAAATCTTTTTTCTCGTTCATGGTATGTCCTCCTTGACAAACAGCTTGCTTTATGATAATATTTATTCAATACCGAACACCTTGTTCTGTAATAATACTAACACATTTTACCCGATAATTCAATAACCGATTATCCGAAAAAGTACGTTACTGAACAAAAAGCCGATTTTGTACGGAAAGGAGCATATCATGGACAGAAGGCAGCGCAGAACGAGAAGCCTGATATTTACGGCGTTCTCTGCTTTGCTTGAAAGGAAATCTTATACAGCTATGACCGTTCAGGACATCATAGATGAAGCAGACATTGGGAGAAGCACCTTTTACGCTCATTTTGAGACAAAGGACGAGCTTCTCAAAGCGTTATGCAACGATATATTCGATCATGTTTTCTCCGCAGAGATCATGTCCGAGGAAAAGCACGATTTCTCGCACCACAGCTCATTCCGTGACAGGATAACGCATATCCTCTATCATCTGCAGGAAAAACAGCAGAGCATCAGAGGATTATTCAACGGAGAGTGCGGTGAGATATTTCTGCGCTATCTGAAAGAATATCTCTGTCAGGTATTTAACGAGCATATCACAATCAAAGATGATGTGCCTCATGATTATGCTCTTGACCTCGCTGTCAGCAGTTTTGCTGAGACGGTCAGATGGTGGCTGAAAGGTCACAGCGACTATACTCCGGAGCAGATGACTGCGTATTTCTTTCGCTGCATCAGTATCCTATAAACAAAAACCATTGCGTACCAGTAAAAGCAGTGATCATTTCATCTTTGCCTTTTTCAGCAATCTATCTTGATGAATTGGTAGAATTATGGTATAATGGTATGGTACGAAAATCTGAATGAACGGAGCAACGATACAGTGAAAAAAATATATGCATGGGAACCGTGGTTCTTTATCGTGTTTGGTCTGTTTCATCTTCACAGAGTCTGGGCATTGCTTGACAGAGAATCTTATGCAGCGTTTTGGATGGGGATCTTGAACAGCAAAGGTGCAGCATATTTCCTGATCATGGGAGTGCTTGCGGCACTATGTGTCACTGGGATCATAGCCTTTTTCAAAAACCGGAACCACAATTATTGGTGGAGATGGGTATACATTTTCGGCGGGGGCTATGTCCTGTTCGATTTGTGTGCCATCGCAACGGGACTGAATCTATGGAGCCGCTTGCTGCAAATGATGTTTGACACCGTCTCACCGTACTGGAATGCAGTCTGGTCATTCTTTATTGTTCTTGGTGGATTGTCTTTCTCATTAGGCGTAATTATGTTATATGAGAGGAAGCAGAAATGAGAGGTGCTGCAGATATGAATGTATTACTGTTTCTCGCAAATGGCTTTGAAACAATGGAAGCAAGTGTGTTTGTCGATATTATGGGCTGGGCAGGTATTAAAGTTACAACCTGCGCTATGCGTAAAAACATTACAAGCACATTCGGAGTATCGGTCAATGCGGATATTTTGATAAGTGATGTTTGCATTGACGATTATGATGCACTGGCTATTCCCGGTGGATTTGAAGAATACGGATTCTATGAAGACGCTTTTTCTGAGCAGGCAGTAAGGCTCATCAAGGAATTCAATGACCGTGGCAAACTGATCGCTACAATCTGCGTTGCAGCACTTGCACTCGGAAACAGTGGCATATTGAACGGCAAAAGGGCTACTACTTATCATCTGAACAACGGTCACAGACAGAAACAACTCGCAGAATATGGTGCGATCGTTGTGAATGAGCCGGTAGTAAGAACGGAGAATATCATCACCTCATACTGTCCGCAGACCGGACCGGCGGTGGCATTCCTACTGCTGGAAGAACTGGTGGGGGCAGAACAAATGCAGAAAACAAAGACTGCTATGGGATTCTGAATGTTTTCCTATTCGGCTCACTTCGGTGAGCCGCTATTTTTTGTCCGTTTTGACTTGAGAAAAAAGAAGGATTATGGTATAATAATCCTGTTAGCATAAAAGAGAAACGGAGGGGAATGTATGCTCTTTCTGTTGTCAAATCTATGGCTACTTTATCTGATATCGCTGGTGCTGATGTTTGTCGTGATACTCATCGTAGATCACGGCGGTATTGACGCGCTGATTGCCGCTGCTGTGCTGGAACTGATTCCGATTCTCGGTCTTTGGTGTACCCGCAGCGGATATATGGTTCCGGCAGTTGTGATTGCTGTTTTGTGCTGCATCGCAGGACTGGCGGGTGCTTTGGTTCTGCTGTTGGCAATATTCACGCTTGAGCTGAAAATGATTGCTGGCGGAATCATCACAGTTGTGTCAATTATCCTTTTCGTTTCAGACTGTATGAAAGCATTTCCGGCGCAGAATATGCAGATTTTTACGATTGCTGCCTGCATAAGCGGTATGCTGGGTGTAATTTTAGTTTTGTGGTATTTAATGGAATTAGGAAAAGGTATGAGTGGATAATTGCTTCCGTAGCGGCTCACTTCGGTGAGCCGCTATTTTTTTGCCCGTTTTGACTTGATGAATTGGAAGGATTATGGTATAATGGAATGGAACGATCAGAATTGATGATGACAGATTGAGAAATATGGGGAGGAATCAAATGGCTTGGCGTGTTTTAACAAAGGAAGGGCAGAAAAGAAGAAAGCGTTCTAATATAATCGTAAGTATTGTTTTGATCGCTTTGCTTTTGGCTGGCTTTTTGCTCTTTCACCCGCTGACGGTAACGCATAATCTAAACATGCTGACAGAAAAGGGATACTATAATCCTGTATCTGTCGGAGATTATTCGCTGAATCTGCTGAAATTCGGCAATGAGAACGGCAATCATAAGATTGTTGCACTGGCAGGATTCGGCGTTGGTGACAGCTCCGTATCCATGCGGAAAATGACTGCTGAACTGGAAAACGATAATCAGGTCATTTTCCTTGACCGTGCAGGCTATGGCGCAAGCGATGATACAAAAGCGGATATGCATGTAGGTACAATCGTCGAAGATTACCGGACTGCACTGAGAAATGCCAATGTGGAAGCGCCGTATACCTTAATGGCGCATTCCTTAGCAGGCGTTTACGCTTCTTATTGGGTAAGTCAATATCCTGATGAGATCGACAGCGTGATTCTTTTAGACACCACATGGTTATTAGATGAAAATGCCGAAGATAATGTTACTTCTATGGTGATTTCACAGTATTTGCAGTTTTTGGCGGCGAAAACCGGGTTAGTTGATCTGCTCATGCCGTCCTCCGTTGACGGAACAAAAGAGGAAAAGAAAACCGCAAAAGCCCTCACTTCTATGACAATGGATTCCTGCGCACTCATCTCCGAAGTGAAACTTGAACCGAATAATATTAAAGATACGCTTGATGTTCTTTCGCCGAATGATATTCCGAAATTATACATACAATGCGGAAAGGAACTGCCGGATGAAGCAAGAAAAAATCTGGAACGCTATACAGACAGGCTCGGAAACTGTCAGATTGCATTACTCGACTCCGGTCATCTGATGTACTTGGAAAAGCCTGATGAAACCGGTAAAATCATCCGGAACTTTATAGATGAAAAAACTACCCCAATTCCTTAGTAGTAACACACCCTGTGTTTACTACCATTTCTACTACTAACGATGTCCTTAGAATGCTAAGATTTGCCGCAATTTGCCGAGTTAGCCCCGAATTTTGACAGAATCACTACACCCGTTCGTCAAAGTATACAAAGGCAAATCGCGGCAAAACACGGCAAATCACGGAGGTTTCAGGCTATGATAAAGGTTATGTTTGTTTGCCACGGCAACATCTGCCGAAGCCCGATGGCTGAGATGATCCTGAAAGACATGGTCAGTAAGCGCGGCATTGCCGACCGCTTTGTGATCGCGTCCAGCGCGACGAGCACGGAGGAGATCTGGGGCGATACGGGCAGTCCGGTTTATCCGCCGGCGCGGGCGATGCTGAAGAAAAAGGGCATCCCCTGTGAGGATCATCATGCGGTGCAGATCCGGAAAAGCGATTACGCCGCCTACGATTACATCATCGCGATGGAGCAGTTCAATCTGCGGAACATGCGCAGTGTCATCGGCAGCGACCCCGACCAGAAGGTCTACCGGATGCTGGATTTCACGGGTACGCCCCGCGATGTCTCCGATCCGTGGTTCAGCGGCGATTTTGAAAGCACCTACAACGATATTTCACGCGGATGCGCCGCGTTTCTGGATTATCTGGAGGGGAGGGGACTGCTGTGATCCGACCGGTCTGCCGCGACACGGTACTGCTTTCAAAGCCCGCGGAGAAGGCGACGAACGCCGATCTGCAGACGGCGCGCGACCTCTCCGAAACGCTGCTTGCGAATGCGCAGCGCTGCGTCGGCATGGCTGCGAATATGATCGGCGTGCCGAAAAGTATCATTGCGATTTTGCCGCCCGGCACGAAGATGCCGCTTGTGATGCTGAATCCGCAGATCATCGCAAAAAGCGGGGAGTACGACGCAGAGGAAGGCTGCCTGTCTCTGCCGGGGGAGCGTCCCGCCAAACGGTACCGGGTGATCACGGTCAAATGGCAGGACATGTCGATGCGGCCGCAGAAGCGGAAATTCGAGGGCTATACCGCGCAGATCATCCAGCATGAGATCGACCACTGTCAGGGAATCCTGATCTGAGGGGAAGCTGTGATGCGCTTCACGGCCGGCGCATCAGCAGAAAGGAAGCGAATCATTCCATGAAACGAATCATCTGTATGCTGGCTGCTGCGGCTTTGCTCTGCGGACTGACGGGCTGTGCGCTGAAGAAACCGGACAGCGCCGCCGGCCTGACGGCGGATGCGCTGATCGAGCAGATCATCACATACCGCGGCTGCTACGGCGCGCAGGCGGATGATAAGGTGAACAGTCTGCTTGCGGAGCTGAAAAAGAAAGACAGCCGCCAGGGGAAGCTCTGGAAGGATATTATGGACTACTGGGATTATGCCAACACGGAGATGACTGTCAATACAGACAGGCTGCCGGACGGTCTGCCCGATGACGATACCCTTGCGGTCATTGTGCTGGGTTTTGAACTGAATCCGGACGGCTCCATGCAGGACGAGCTGATCAGCAGACTGCAGGTCGCGCTGACCTGCGCTGAGCAGTACCCGAACGCATACGTGGTCTGCACCGGCGGCGGCACGGCAGCGAATAACCCCGCTGTCACCGAGGGCGGTCTGATGGGGGCATGGATGCTGGAGCACGGGCTTGACCGGGACAGGCTCATTATCGAGAACAAGTCCCGCACGACAGCAGAAAATGCAAGCAACTCCTATGATATCCTGCTGCGGGATTATTCGCAGGTCAGTTCCGTTGCACTGGTCAGCAGCAGCTATCATATCGCATGGGGGTCGCTGCTGTTTGAGGCGTCCTTCCTGCGGGCGGCCTCTGAAAAGCACACGCCGGAGATCCATGTGATCTCCAACAGCGCCTGCGAAATTGAAAACCGTAATTATCTGCAGAAGGATATACTCCGCTGGGAGACCGGCGGGATGCTGCAGCTGATCGGAAACAATGCGCTTGCGGCGCAGTATTATCTGGATGATCCGAATCTGGAAAAGCCGCCGCTGTGAGGCCGCTATATAGAAAGGGCACGGACTGTCATGTCTGTGCCCTTTTGATCCGGTTTTCGGGGATGCCTGCGGCGTGTACCGCGATGATTCGGCGTGCTTCAGCACAAGACCCTGATCGTGGTCTTATATGCATGGCCTGACCAGCTGTAATAGGTGGAAACAAGTCTGCAGTGCGTTGCATACTGCTTTTTGTATCCGCAGTCGGAGCACGCGTCATATTCGATCTGCATCTGCGTGCTGACCGTGACCTTCGTCAGAAAACTGCGTTCCTCGCGGTTTTCAACTTCTTTCCAGTCGCCGAAGGATCTGTAATGCCTGCAGTGGTGACTGCACGATGCATGGGCGGTCACGGGTTCGGCGTACAGCGGAAACTGCGGCACGCTGAACACAGTCACAAATGCAAATGCTGCTGCAAGGATGCCTTTTGCAAGACGCTTTTTCATCGTTGTTTTCATTGCTTCAAATCCTTTCTGTGATCGGTTCGGATATCCGGAACGGCTCAGCATACGACTTCGATATATCTATAGTAATTGTATGCATTGGTTCCGCGAATCGGCGTGGCTATGACATTTACCCGTCTGCAGTGCGTTGCGTAATACTTCTTGTATCCGCAGTTGGAGCAGGTATCATATTCTGTCTGAAGCTCTGTTCTGATAATGATCGGTGTCAGAACGTCGATCATGATCCGTTCGTCGACCTGTTCCCAGCTGCTGAAGGAGCTGTAATGCCTGCAGTGGTGATTGCACGATGCATGGGCGGTCAGGCTGCCGCCGGCTTTTCCGTACTGCAGTGTGCCGAGAAGGGTCACAAATGCAAATGCCGCTGCGAGGGTGCCTTTTGCAAGTTGCTTTTTGATCGTTGTTCTCATTGCTTCAAATCCTTTCTGCGTTTTGATATCATATTGGCCTTTGGTTATATCTTGCGATAACCGATTTTATTATAAAATATAAAACGGAATTTGTCAAGCGGCAAAATCCTGAATGCAAAACGGGTGCCGACTGTCTGTCAGCACCCGTTTATCATGTTCAGTTATACCTGCGGCGCACTTCAGCGTTGGGAGAAGCAGCCTTTCAGAAGCCGCGAACAGCGGCGTGCAGTTCAGATTGTTGGGAGCGTTTCGCTCACCGTCCCCGGAGGGAAACGGCTGTCGGCCCTGCCGACCCGGAGGGAAACGGCTGTCGGCCCTGCCGACCCGGAGGGAAACGGCTGTCGGCCCTGCCGACCCGGAGGGGAACGGCTGTCGGCCCTGCCGACCCGGAGGGAAACGGCTGTCGGCTCTGCCGACCCGGAGGGAAACGGCTGTCGGCTCTGCCGACCCGGAGGGAAACGCCGGCGGGGGCTCCCCGCTACTTCATGTTGACGGTCAGGCGGGCGGGGTTTTCGCGTTCGGCGTGGGCGATCGCGGAAATCGCCGCTCTGCCGTAGGGACCGAGATTGTCGATCAGGCTCTGCGTATGCAGCAGATTGAGCGTCGTCTTCTGCGGCAGCGAGGTCAGGCAGTCATACAGCGCATCCAGATTTTTGCCGTAGAATCCCGGCAGATGCAGCTGCGAGGAAAAGATGCGGTGCAGATCCGCATTTTCGCGGATTTCGGAACAGTCGATCGTCACAGTCATGGCATTATTCCTCCCCGTACAGCAATTCAAATGTTTCGTAATGGTCGCCGGTATAGTAGATCAGTCCGTCATTCGAGAACACGATGCGCTTGGCGCCGCGGGACTTTTTGCCGAGCGTGTCAATGTCGCATTCGGTGTATTCCCGTCCCTTTTTCTCCGGCAGCTTGCCTTCAAAATTGCCGAAGTGTGAGCCGCCGATGCAGCAGCCGGGGGCATAGGGCTCCAGCGAGCCGCCCTCCCAGCCGAGTGCCTGCGCTTCCTTTTTCGTGATGAAATTGGAGGGCAGCTCCCCGTAGGTGTAGATGTACAGCGCAACATCGTCCTTGGTCGTGTATACGCCGTCTTTGTCGATCGTGACGTCAACCGTCAGCGGCTCTGTCTCCGCGAGCGTTTCGGTCTCAGTGATATAATCCGTTGTGACAGCCGTTGTTGTCCTGTTTTTATTTTTGTTCTTTTTCTTTTTTGCCGTCGTGATGCTGCCGCCGGATCCTTCGTCTGCCGATGTGATCTCCGACGGTTCTGTGACCGTCGTTTCGGCAGCGGTCGTCAGGACGGACAGCTCCTCTGCGGAACGGGTCGCGGGATGACCGGTTTCTTCAATAATCTGCAGGCTGTATTCCGGTTCCTGTTCCTGAACGGTGATCTGTCCCGGCTTTGATCTGCTGCGGGCTCCGGCAATGACGATCACGCCGATGATGAGCAGTACCGCGGCCGCGGCTGCAGCTGCAAGCTTTTTGTTCATGCGGCATCCCTCCTTTGGCAATATTATAACATAAATGACGGAAAATTTCAATGGGAGGATCGCGGAAATTTTGCCGATTTCGCCGGATAGAAGCAAAAAACGGAGGCACGGACCGTCCGCCGGCGGTTTTTTCGCTGAAGAACAAACAAACTAGACGGGCGCATATACAGAAAAAGACCCGTCACAGAGACGGGTCTTTCTGAATGCATTATTCTGCGTCGCCGATGCCGGAGACCGTGAAATCGACCTCGACCTTCTGCCACTTCTCAAAGCTTGCGGGATCGACGATCTTGGAGGAATACTCTCCGAATTCACCGGTCAGCTGACCGCCGGCATTGTGTGCGTCCTCCGGGAAGCGGCTGACGAAATCGTTGTAGACGTTCGCGCGCATTTCGACGTTGTCATCCGAGGAGGTATAGTTCTTTGCGGAGAGCACGATCGGGCTGCCGTCCACGCGGATCTCCTTGATCTCGATGCTCATGTTCGGGAACAGCTTGGTGCCGTCCTCTACCTTGACCGCAGCGAAGCCGAGGCCGCTGCACTGATAGCTGCCGTTCGGATCGCCGGTGATCGTTTTCTGGGTGCCGCGGGAGCCCGCGTTCACGCTGACGGTATAATCGCCGTTGCCGCTGATGTGCGCGGTCTGTGCGCCCCAGCAGAGCAGATCCTCATTCTTTTTCTCGCTGTTGCCGAAGAACTGTGCATACCACGCAGAATCCGTGATCATCAGGAATGCATCGCCGGATTCCGCAGCAGCCGGCTCCTCGATCTCCGCGGATGCAGCGTCTGCATTGTTTTCGCCGCCAGCGCTGCCGGAATCTGCCTGCGCAGAGGCGTCAGACGGGGACGAGCCGTCGCCGGCGAAGCCGCCGTTTTTCTTTGTCTTGTCGCCGCAGGCCGTGCAGGCGGTCACCGCGAGTGCGGCAGCGAACAGTGCGGCAAGGAGCTTCTTGTACATACTGATACCTCTTTCTTCATTCGGTTCGTTTTATTTCCGTAGAAAATGCCGTTTTTTTCAGGCAAAATCCGCTTTGTAAATACATACATTTATCATACATCGTTTTCGATAAAATCGCAAGTGGAAAAAAGACGAATGTTTCCAGCATATTTCCGCTGATTCCGAGCATTTTGCACAACAAGCCGGCTCTGCGGCGGGATCCGGCGAAAAATAAGGCCTTTTTGATGCAAAAAGTATGCGCCGGCAGCCGTTCCGGACTTTACAGAAAGGATAGTGATAGATGCGTTCCGGCTTTGGTTATTTCATATAGTATACTATATGTTTTTTTTCGACAGGTATTTACAAATCAAAAGAAATGTGATATAATAAAGAAAAAATAGTCTGTATGAGATGTATACTATTTATATACTTTGTATGATTTATATACTTTGTATGATATGCTTCGGAAGCGGAACGGGAGGTCGGCACAGATGAAAAACGGAGTCCGGATGTCCGATATCGCGAAGGAGCTCGGCGTCAGTGTCGTGACGGTTTCCAATGCGCTCAATGACCGCGGCGGCGTCAGCGACGAAATGAAAAAACGCATCCGTGACCGCGCATCGGAGCTCGGCTACCGTCCCTCCGCACCGCGGACGCCCAGAAAGGCTGCGACGGAAACACGGATCCAGGGCGGCAACATCGGCATCCTGACCAGCGAGCGCTTTGCCGGCGTGCGCGGCACGTTCTACTGGTTCCTGACCGCAGGTGTCTCCAAGGAGCTGACGCGCTGCAATCTGTATTCCATTTACGAAAGCGTTTCCGCTGCCGATGAGCGCGACAGGATCCTGCCGCGGGTCGTTTCAGACCGGCAAGTGCGCGGACTGATCATCGTCGGGCAGCTGGCCTCGGATTATCTCGATGCACTGGCAGCGATGCATATCCCGATGCTGTTTCTCGATTTCTATGACAAGCACAGCGAGATCGACGCTGTGGTCTCCGATAATTTTTATGACAGCTACCTGATCACGGATCAGCTTGTGGAGCGCGGTCACCGCGATATCGGCTTCATCGGCTCCGTCACCGCGACCAGCAGCATCCATGACCGGTTCCTCGGCTATATCAAATGCCTGATGGAGCACGGCCTGACCTACCGGAAGGAATGGACGCTTCCGGACCGTCTGCCGGACGGCAGAAGCCTCAATGAATTTGCATTTCCCGAAAAGCTGCCGACTGCTTTCGTCTGCAACTGCGATGAGACGGCGTTCCGCGTGATCGGGGATCTGCAGCGGAAGGGGCTCAGGGTGCCGGAGGATATCTCCGTCACGGGATACGATAATTATACGGTCTCGGACATGTGCGTGCCCGCGATCACGACCGTTGAGGTCGATCTGACGGAAATGGCGCACATCGCCGTCGCCCAGCTTCTGGCACGGCTCGAGGATCCGCAGAAGCCTGCCGCAAGGCATGTGATCCCGGGACGGATCATCCTGAAGCAGTCCATGACGGCACCGCCTGAAATTTAGGCGAAATGCCTAAAGAAAACCACGAAATTTTGGACGATAAACAGTTGCAATCGTTAAACTTCTGTGGTATAATATCCCTATGGATCTATGTGTGGCTATTGCTATGCCCATTTGCAGATCGGTGCGGCGGAGAAATCCGCAGTACCTGCTGTTCAAAACAGTGACTTCTGTTCTGGGTGCACGGGTTGCACACGGATAAAATACAAGGATGTGCCGGGTCGCTCCCCGGTGCTCCGAAACACACAATCTAGGCTTGCAGGAGGTGGTTTTATGCCAATGAGTTTTGCTTATACGGCGAAAGACGCGGCCGGCAACATCCGAAAGGGTGTCATGACTGCGGAGGATGAGCAGGAATTTCTGGCAAAAATCCGAGAAAAGGGAATGTACGTCACCGATTACAAGGAACGTCAGACCAATACGAAAACCCTCAAAAGGTTTCGTACCAAGGATCTGGCATTCTGTACCCGTCAGATGGCAGCAATGCTGACTTCCGGTCTGACGCTGGTCAAGGCGCTGGATATTCTCTGTAAAGAGCAGGAGAGCGAGGCTGCTCGTAATGTTTGGCGCGATGTGTATGAAAACGTGCAGAAGGGTGAATCCTTCTCGGATGCACTGGAAGTACACGGCAGCGTGTTCCCTACCCTGATGACTTCTATGGTCGGCGCCGGTGAGGCTTCCGGTCAGCTGGATGTCATTATGCAGCGTCTCAGTGACTACTATGCAAACCAGAACAAGATCTCCAATACGATCAAGAGCGCAATGGTTTACCCGATCATCCTTGCGGTTCTGACCATTGCGGTTGTCATCGGCGTTTTCGTGTTCATCATGCCTGCGTTCGAGCAGCTGTATGAGGATCCGACCCAGATGCCTGCTCTTTCCAGAGCGATGATGAATATCGGTAAGTTTTTGGTCAATCACTGGCTGATCATGATCCTTGCAACAGCAGCGATCATCTTCGTCATTGTGTATGCAATGAAGCTCCCGGACGTCCGGATGAAATGGGACAGGTTTTTGATCAAGGGACCTGCTTTCGGCAAGCTGGTTGTGAAGATCTACACAGCCCGCTTTGCCCAGACAATGGCTTCCCTTTATTCTTCGGGTCTGCCGATGGTCGAATGCCTGAAGCGTTCCGCGGACACCCTGAACAACACCTACATCTCAATGAAGTTCCGCGATATCATTGACGAGGTCAAGAGCGGTGAAACGCTCAGCTCCTCGGTGCAGAGAGCCGATATCTTCGACTCGATGTTCTGCTCCATCATCTTCGTCGGTGAGGAAGCCGGTGCACTGGATGAGATCCTTCAAAAGACGGCTGAGTTCTACGACGAAGAAGCGGATTCCGCAGTCAAGCGTCTGTGTGCGATGCTCGAGCCTGCAATGCTCATCGTCATGGGTATTGTCATCGGTCTCGTTGCCGGCGCATTCTTCCCGGCTCTGTACGATTCCATCGGACACATCGGCTGATCCGCAGAAAACAAGTCTGCGGCAGCCGCCGCAGCATAACAACGATACCGCGAAAACAAATAATCAGAGAGGTGGAAATACCAAATGCTTTCTTTTGACATTACTGATCGTATTATCAGGATCATCAAGGGCACCGAGAGCGGCGGCAAGATCCGTATCAGCTCCGCAACGACCCTGAACCTGGAACCCGATATCATCGTGAACGGTCATGTTCGCGACGTCGCCCGCCTTGCTACGATGATCAATCAGGCCATCCGTGAAAAGAAGATGCCTGACAAGGAAGCAATCGTCAGCATTTCGTCCAACATGACGATCTTCAAGGAACTGCACATTCAGAAGGCTGAAAAGCAGCAGGACTTCATGAAGATGGTCCGTGCGGAAATGGCTGCAGCACTCGGCATCGACGAGTCCTATTCCGTTTCCTACATCATCGTCGGCGACTCCGACCAGACCGACGGCGCCGTCAAGGTGCTCGCAACGGCTTGTCCGTATGAAGTCGTTGACTGCTACAAGCGTGTGTTCAACATGCTGCAGATCAATCTGCGCAGCGTCATGATCGGCTGCAACTGCATCACCAAGGTCCTGCTGGCAGACAGCAAGATCAAGTCCAAGATGCCGCTGCTCGCTGTCCAGATCGACAACAACTTCATTTCCCTGAACCTCTATGAGAACGGCCAGCTTTCGTTCTCCCGTTTCGCTTCGATCTCTGCCGAGGACTACGATGATTCCGAGGATTACGTGTTCGAGGCAGTCAACGAAAACATTTTCCGTATGCTGCAGTTCCAGAAATCCAAGACCGGCAGCGATCCGATTGAAAATGTTGTCTTCTACGGCGATACCCATGAGTATGTCCGTCTCACCAACGAGCTCGAGAAAATGGGCATTCGCACCAGCATCATCAATGTGCCGCCGCAGATCCACGGCTACGAGAACCTCGAGTTCTCCTCCTATGCCAATGCGATCGGCGCAATGTACAAGCGCAACAAGGAGCATGAGCGCATCAACCTGCTCGAAACGGATACGATCAACAACAACAAGATCAAGTCCGACAGCTCCTACTTCCTGATCCTCGGCCTCTGTGCCCTGATCGCTGCAGGCTCCTGCTTCGGTACATGGTTCTACCTGACCATGAAGAACAGAAGCTACGAAAAGCAGATCGCACTGATCCAGGAGAAGCAGGCATCCAAGTATGCGGCGTTCCTGGATGAGCAGCAGTCCATGCTGATCGAGAAGCAGGCGATCGTCAAGACCTATGTGAACGGCGCAAGAGATGCACTGAATGCATACACCTCCAAGGCAAAGCCGGTTCGCAAGCACTATGACGAGCTGAAGGAAACGATCGATAAGGTCGTCGGTGAGGGCCTCGGGGTCGATCCGACGGACGAGAAGGCAATGGCAAAGGTGCTCGAGTACCGGAAGTTCGACTTCACGGACGGCGACTTCAATGTTGTCTTTGCTCATGATAAGGAAAAGGATACTCCGATGCCGACGATCCCTTCGAAGGTGATTCGCGCACTGAGAGATCTTGACGATGTGATGGATGTCCAGTATACTGGCTACACGGTTGAGGGCAAGGAATCTGCTAAGGCGCAGGGCCAGCAGCAGCAGCAGCTGGACGATGACGGCAATCCGATCGCACCGCAGGGCGGCAACGATAAGGATGCTGCAACTGAGGTCGTCAAGATGGAACTGCATATCTACGTGAAGGGCGACAAGGTCGACCTGAGCGTATACGAGCAGAGCGAAACTGCAGAGGAGGCACAGTAATGAAATTAAGCTATCGTGAACGAATCGTTTTGATTGTTGCAATTGTAATCGTGATCTTCGGTATCGGTATCTTTGTGTTTATCAAGCCGAAGTACGAGAAGATGAAGAAGAACAAGGAAACGCTTGATACTGTCTCGGAACAGTGGAAGCAGAAGCTCGAATCCTTCAAGCTGATCCCGGTCAGACAGGAATCTATCAACAACAACTACCAGACGGGTCTGACGCTTTCCAAGGACTTCACCGACAAGAAGATGACCTCCGTTGAAATGGATGAGTTCCTGCAGGATTTCCTGAACGGCGAACAGTTTGTTAAGAACAGAGCATCCGCAAAGAATGAGATGCGCGTGACCAACGAGACCGCAAACAGCATCGCATTCTATTACTACAAGCCGAATGTTGTGACCTATCCGCTGTATGAGGCGGCAGACCTGGACGGCTCTCTTGCTGAGGCGGCAGAGAAGAAGCTCCATGATGCGAATCTGTTTGCATCGCGGAAGGCACAGACCATCAGCACCGGCGAGGAATCCTTCACGATCAAGATCAAGCGCGAGGAGCTGATGACTTTCCTGGACGCGCTCGCACAGCACGCCAAGGATAAGAAGGACGCAATGCAGATCACTTCTGTTACGCTTGAGGATTGCAACTTCAATGCTGACCTTGAGGGCGGTACGGGCGCTCAGCAGGGCCAGGACGGTGAAGAAGGCGATCAGGCACCGGCACAGCAAAATGGTCAGGCAAACGCAGACGGTAAAGAAAAGGACTTCACGGAAGCAACAATCAGATATATCGCTTATTATATTCAGGAGCCGCAAAAGCCGGATGTCGGCCCTGCATATGACGAAACGATCTGGAACGGCACCGAGTGGAGAACAAAGGTTGCTGAATAACCCGGATCCGTCGCGGCAGCCTTCTTAGGGGGAACTTTAAGAAGGCTATCCGCAATTGAGAAAGGTGGTTTCATTATGAAACGAAAAATGGGGAAAGGAAAGGTCAAGGGTACAGTCCTGTTCACGGTTGTCACGGTCATGCTCGTGATGGTTGTACTGCTGATGACAACATTGACACTGACGACATCAGCCAAGCGCAGATCCTACTATACGTACTTTGAGTCGCAGGCGCAGTATGCTGCGAACGCGGCCATTGATGCGGTGACGTTCAGCGCTTACAATGACGACGACTTCCACACCTGGGTAACGACTGACCTTGATCAGATTCATGATGTCGGTGAGATCCGCGTAAACTTTGACGGTTCTGATATCCAGTTTACGCAGAACACCAACAACACCGTTAGATGCGAGATTGAGAAAATCAATCCGGAAGTGGTCTGGGACGATGCAACACAGGCACTGCATCCGCGTGACATGTGGCGCATCACCGCGACCGCAAGCGTCGGCAACGGCAGAAACATCTCGACGGCTTCTGTCAGCCAGTATCTCTATGAGAATTTCCAGGCTCCGGTCCAGTCTCTGCCGGTCTCGGCTCTGAACACCGGTAACTACACGGTGAGAAGAATTGTGACCACACAGCAGCAGCAGCAGACCCAGCCGACTCCGACCTACAGCTCCCCTGCGATGCTGTCCTTCGGAAATACCGGTTTCGTCAACAACAACATGACCCTCGGCCCGTGCTACAGCAACCTTGCAACACTGCCGCTCGGCATGTTCAGAAGAAACGGTAACCAGACCTACTATGAGTCCATTGATTCGCAGGATAAGTATTTCAAGGGCGAGTACAACGAGTCCAGAGCCGGTAAGGACGATTACAATCTGTATATCACGAACGACAAAATGATGTCCGTCGGTAATGTCATCTTCGTCAACAACGTGTATATGCGCGTCAAGATGATGTGCGAGTTCCAGGATGCCAGAGAGGGCGCCGTGATCTACGGCGACCTGAACGGCGACAACCAGGGCATGCACTTCATCTCCAATGTCAAGAACGTATCCACAGGCGACTTCACCGAGAAGTCCAACTATGTCTACGTTGACGGCATCGTCAGAATCACGACCGATGCAGGTCAGGTCATCGTCGGCGAGGCACCGAGCACAGCAGGTGCACAGTCCTATCCGATCAACCTCTACTGCGGCGGTATCCAGACGGGCGTGAACGGCGGCCGTAAGATCAGCGTGAGCGGCGACGTCTACATGTACAATCCGGATGTGGAGTCTACATGGTGCCACGGCGACGGCGTGACTCCCCTGACAAAGTTTACCGATGCGCAGGTGAACAAGGTTGCCAATGTTTCCGACTATCCGGGCGGATGCGGCGGCAACATCATCTGCAATAACAAGAGCCTGAGTCTCGGCGGCGGCAACGGTACATTTGATGTTCCCGGCGATATCGTTATGACGCAGGCGGGCAGCCACCTGTACCTCGCAGACAATGTGAGAGTTGCAGGAAATGTCATTACACCGGGCGAGGTTCATCTGACGGGCAATGCTTCGATCGCAGGCCAGACGATCAGCGGCGACGCTGCATGGGGAACCATAAACCCAGGTTACTACAATGCTGCTTATCAGGCAAGTCAGAACCACGGTCAGTATGACCTCTCCCTGATGCCGTATATCAGCCGTCTCGATGAACTGTTCCAGACCTACTACCGCTGGGATCTCTACGAGTCGACTGCAGCAGCAGCAAGCGCACACATTTCGACCGATCCGTACATCAAGGAAAGCATTGCGGCCGGCCATACCGATGCAAGCGGCCACGGCTGGAGCGTCAAGGAATTCAAGATGCAGGACGGTTCTTCCCTGTATGTTCCGTTCACGACCTGCGCAAGCACCTACTGGATGATTCCGACCCATACCTATGTCAAGCCGGCCGATGCGATCGGAAACATCGTTGCAAACGGAACACAGAACAACTATCTGAGCTACGCGGGCTTTACCGGCGGCACCGCACTGACGGAGTATGCCGGTTCGACTTCGAATATCCTTGCAGTTGCGCATGACGCCAGCGGTGTCATGACGGCTACGACGGATAATGATATGCAGCTGAACGGCTACTATGTTGTCAACTCGAGCTGCGAGATCGACACACACACCTACAACAAGATCTTCGTGGATCCTTCTGCACTGCAGAGCAATCAGGAACTCAAGATCGTGCTGAAGGGTGACTGCGGCGGCTCAGGCCAGATGTGCGACATTGTGGTCAACAACACGGCGGCTTACAGCAACAACGGCTACGGCAGCCCGGCTGCTTATGCAAGTAACAACCGCTTTGCAGGCAGAACGCAGGTCCGCTTCTTCCTGAAGGAAGGCTTCGGCCACACCAATGCAAACCTGATGATCCGCACAACCGGTATTATGAAGCAGTGGAAAGACAAAAACCTCTGCGTCGTACAGAGACCGACCTATCCGGATGATGCCAACTGGGCAAACCTGACCGGCGGCCTGAAGTATGCTTATGAGCTTGTCCCGAACTTCACGATCTACGGTGAATCCGGTGCAACTTATGACTTCGGCGTCAGCAACCAGGTCATGCTGAATGCGGACGTCGCAATGCCGTGCTCCACATGGAAATTCGGCACTGTGAACGGTACGGGCGATGAAGCCGGTGCAAAGACAGTTACCTACTACGAAACTGCAAGCAGCTCGCCGTCGACGGGTACCAACTACCTCTGGGCAGTCGGTTCCTTCATGCTCGACACACTGGATCTGAATGACCGCTCCGCTGTGACGGCCTATATCGGCTCCATGGGTCAGCCCAGCACCACACCGCCTTCGCAGATCATTGAAGGTGTGGGCGGCGATGACAGTGACGCAAACGGTGAAAACCGCAACCAGAACTTCAATAACAGCCACAGAGGCGCAGCATAATGGAAGGAGGATGCTTTATGAAGAAGAAGCTGAAAGGCATGACCCTCATGGAAGTCATCGTGTCCCTCTTCATTTATGCGCTGCTCGGCTTGCTTCTGATGGAGATCATGTCGGTTGTCAACACAACGATGCGTTCGACCAATCAGCTGAATGAGCGTCTCTCCTTTGAGGCGAAATTCGCTGATAACCAGATTGTCACACAGGCAACCCCCGGACGCATGGGCGGTGATGTGCACATTACCTACGGTGCAACAGGGTTCACGCCTGCGACACAGGTCGGCGAGATCGGTGCTGCGAACAACCGTACGCCCCATTTCAATGAGTGGGTGACACGTTATACCAATCCCAGACTGAACGGAACAGTTGACTTCTCTGAGGATATCAATTTCCGTTTTATTACCTATACCAACGCAGCAGTGCAGGCGCAGTTCCCGGGCTATGCGTTCAACATGCATCTGATGGTTGTACCGTTCCTGAACCGCGACGGTCTGACCGATGCACAGAAGACGCAGGCACAGCAGAACGCATTTGACTTCATGAGCAATATCACCCGCGTGGAGGTCACGGCACTCGACAATGCCTCGCATTCTTATCTGATCGATGAGAACGCACTGAACCCGGATCCGCTGCAGCAGACTCCGGTTTACTGGGCCACGCCGAGCCGTACCCTTGCGAATACACCCGCTGAAATGTCGCAGATGGTTGATATGAGACTTCCGGGCGGCGGCGGCTGGAATCCTGCGGGCACGACCCCGCTGATCTTCGCGATCGAGAATCTGACACTCCCGACCGGTGAGACGCGTATTCAGGTTTCCAACGACATCAGCAGCCAGGCGGAATCCAACGGCAGAGGCTACAACGTCGTCATCAACTTCATTGATGACAATGAGATCGACAACATCACCGATCCTGCCAACCCGCAGCCGCTGGTCAGAATGTCCGTTGTGATCCCGAAGGTTTACATGTATGTCCTGCGCGGAACCACCGAGAGCTACTATTCTCATTCGATGGCGATCATTGACCTCAATATCGCAACCTCTACACAAAACTTGACGGCACAGGAAAGAGCACGCGGTATCATCGTATGCAGAAGCAACAGCACGGGACTCTTCAACCTGGGAGATTACGATCAGTGACAAATGCTGATTATTTGGTGTCCCGGCAGGGCACGGCTCTGCCGGGTGCCAAAGGAGAGGAGTAGAGAAACCATGAAAATGAAACAGCGGTTAAAGGGCTTCACACTGGTTGAGCTGGTCGTTGTTATGGCACTGTTTTCATTGATCATGTTCAGTGTCCTTCAGCTACTGATTCCGGTGTCAAGATTCTTTGTCCGAAGCGGAAACTTTGAGAGCGCCACGGCCTGTATGGATAACATGAAGATCGCGATCGAAGGCAACCTGAAGTATGCGGACCGCGTCCGCTGCTACGTGGACTATCAGCCTTATGCACAGGATCCGACTCTGATCCATGACAGCAACAGCGAGGCGACAACAGGACCGACTGCTCATTATACGCCGAGTGCGGACATGTACCGCCATGTGCAGAACTTCTATAATGAGTTCTTCGGCCGCAACAAGTCTCAGACGGATCAGAACGGCAGAGAATGTGCGGACACGATCCTGACGACCAATGACGGCGCTGCCTATGCGGACAGCGCTCTGAGAGATTACATCAACTGCCGCGGCACGATCTATGTTATGGTGTTCGACAACAGTACACCGGCTGACTATTTCGACCGCACCAGCATTGATGACATCAGCTCCAGCAACGGCGTGCTGGTCGACTCTCTGCAGAGATTCAATCAGCTCCGCAAGAATGCAGGAAAGATCGTCTTGTATGAGTTCCCGTTCAACAACACGAGCGGCGAATTTGAGGCAGCGACGGCTGCGTACACGGTTCATCCGTGGTACGTCAACCAGAAGCTCTACGGCAATTTTGATTATCAGTTCATCCTGAATGATCAGGATCTCGTGACTGCGGGTGAGAGTTCATTTGACCAGTATCTGGATCCGAGCGATACCAACGTCGGTACGACAGGCGCACTGAATCCGGGTGTTGACCCGGCAACGCTGACGGAGTTCCGTCCGGAGGACTGCACGATCTGGATCCGTTCCTACGAGATCAAGAAGGTCGGCGGCGAAAATCAGATGGATGCCGAAAACATCGGTCTGAACGGTGCTGCTTCCAGACTGATGCGCAATATTCTCTTCAAGCGCTATTCTTCCTCTTTCTCGATGAAGAATGTCCTTGAGGCAGAGGGTGCACATGAGAACCTGAACTACGAAGATGCTTCCATGGATTACAAGATCTTCCACGATCCGGCTATGGCAGGCTATGTCCAGAACCGTACAACAGGTCAGGAGTACTTCCAGGATATGCTGTACCCGATTCCGCGTTACCTCCCGCCGTTTATCCGCACAAACGCACTGAACGGCGATTATGCCGCACAGTATGCGAACAGACCTGAGCATCAGGAACCCTGCGAAGGCCCGAACTATGCAAGTGTTTCGGCGACGGTCAGCACGCCGACGACCGGCTTCCGCAACAACCTTGACGGAACGCTGGATGTTCCGGGCTTCTATTTCATCTTCACACTGCCCGAAACGACCACCGGCTTTGCTGTTGACCAGCACGGCAATGTCTCTGAGGACAACGGCTACCTGCAGGCAGTCAACAACGCGTTTGCGAACCCGCCGACGTAACAACAATTCCATAGCACAACGAAAAAGGGCAGCCGGTGTTGCCGGCTGCCCGTATTTCAGACTGCTTCAGCGGAGAACCGAAGTCAGCAGAATGTATGCTGTTTCCGGATAGAAGCTGGAGCGCATGAACCGCATATACATTAAGGTGAGTTCCTCACCGAACATTGCACCAAGCAGCAGACCGATGCACAGGAACGGCCCGAACGCCATTTTGGATTCCGCTGTTTTCTTTTTCAGAATGATTCCGACGATTGCACCAAGAATAATGCCGATGAATGCCGCAGGAACAACGGCCTTCCAGCCGAGATAAACACCTGCACATGCCATCAGGATCGTATCACCAAGCTCAATACCGCGGATCTTTTCACCGGTTTTCTTCTTGATGAAAGCACCGCTGATCTCACCGATCAGGAAAAACGGCACGCTGACAGCGAAAAGCCCGATGACGCGGTCCACGATCGCGATTCTTGTGACGAAATGAGAGGGAATTGCAAGTGCCGCGATGATCAGCAGCATCGGAATGTACATATCCATCGTATCCCAGTCAATGAATGCGATGCAGATCAGCAGGGAAGCGAAAATGCACATCAGAAATGCATTCACCTTCATGCCGAAGGCTGCAAAGCAGGCGAGATACAGAAATCCGTTGAGCGCTTCCACGATCGGGTACCGCGGCGAGATCTTTTCTCCGCAGCTGTGACATCTGCCCCGCAGGAACAGCCAGCTGAACACAGGGATCAGATCAATGATCCGGATCTTTGCACCGCAGGTCATACAGTGAGAGGAGCGCTTGATCAGCGATTCACCGCGCGGCAGACGGATAATGACAACATTCAGAAAGCTGCCGATGCAAATGCCGTACAGAAACACGATCGGTACGGCTATGAGGAAGAACTTGGCGGGATAGAACTGCCATTCCTTCCACCCCTTTTGTGCTGCGAGTGCAGCAAGCGAACATATTTGGTACATAACGGTACCCTCCTTTATGGTTTGTACTGTTATTCTATCACAGATTTGCATATTTTTCAAGAGTTTTTTGGAGGTTGAGTATGAGAAACATCCGAATCGGTGACTACCTCGTTGAGGAAGGTCACATCACCCCGGAACAGCTGCAGCAGGTTCTGCAGAGACAGCGCGAATCGACCGATCAGAAAAAGTTTGGTGAGGTCATCGTCGAAATGGGCTTTATGTCCGACATCAAGTTCGCGCAGGCACTTTCCGTCAAGCTGCAGGTTCCGTTTGTTGACCTGAACAATGTCGAGATCGACGGTGAAATTGCGCGCAAGGTTCCGCAGGACCTCGCAGAGCGCAACTGCGTCATTGCGATCAACCAGACCGGACGCCGTCTGACTGTCGCCACGGATGACCCTGTCAACTTCAATATTCTGGAAGACATCAAGGTCAAGACCGGTTACGATACCATTCCGGTTCTCGCAACCAGAATGGCGATCAAGAAGGCAATCGGCAAGGCCTATCAGATGACCGATCTCGGTGACCTCGGTGCCGATACGACGCAGGGCGATATCCTGGACGATGAGGAATCCAGAGACCGTGTTGAGAGCGCCCCGATCGTTAAGCTCGCAACACAGATCGTCGAAAACGCATTCCGTATGGAAGCAACGGATATTCATATCGAGCCGTTTGACAAGTACACCCAGATCCGTGTCCGTGTCAACGGTGACCTGATGACCCTGATGAACGTCTCCAGTAATGTCCAGAATCAGCTGGCAACCCGTCTGAAGCTGATCTCCGGCATGAACATCGCTGAAAAGCGTATCCCGCAGGACGGCCGTTTCTCGCAGACCGTTGACGGCATCCCGCTCGACGTCCGTGTTTCGTCCCTGCCGATGGTGCACGGCGAAAAGATCGTTATCCGAATCCTGTCCACCGGCGCGATCAAGACGCGCGGCCTGCATGAGCTCGGTATGTCGGATTACAACTTCCGCCTGTTCGAGAGCATGATCAAGTGCCCGCACGGCGTTATCCTCGTTACCGGCCCGACCGGTTCCGGTAAGTCCACCACGCTGTACGCAGCACTGGGCGCGATCGCTAGACCGGAAGTCAACGTCGTTACCGTTGAGGACCCGGTTGAAAAGCAGATGGACGGCATCAACCAGTGCCAGATCAATGTCAAGTCCGGTATGACCTTCCCGGCGGCGCTTCGTTCGATTCTCCGTCAGGACCCGGATATCATCATGATCGGTGAGATGCGTGACGGTGAGACCGCTGAGATCGGTATCCGTGCTGCTATCACCGGCCACCTCGTTCTTTCCACGCTGCATACCAATGACGCAGCTTCCACGATCGTCCGTCTGATCGACATGGGCATCCCGGCTTACATGGTCGCTTCCTCGCTGATCGGCGTTGTCGCACAGCGTCTCGTTAAGGTTCTGTGTCCGAAGTGCAGAAAGCAGAGAATGTCCACGCAGGAAGAGAATGAGTTGATGCATATCGACCATTCTGTCCCGATCTACGATGCAGTCGGCTGCAACGAGTGCGGCGGCGGCTATCGCGGACGTACTGCAATCCACGAGATCATCCACTGCACAGGCAGTATCTCTACGCTGATCGCGAACGGCGCAAGCACCGAGCAGCTCGAATCGACTGCGCGTGCAAACGGCACCAAGCTCCTGCGTGATAACGTCTCCGATCTGGTGCAGCAGGGTGTCACCACCATGGAAGAGCTTATCCGTGTTACCTACGCGGTTTAATTGCGGAACGGAAGAAAGTGAGGATCTACTATGCCTACAATTGTTGTCAATAAAATTCTGGACGATGTCCGTGCACTCGGCTGTTCTGACCTTCATTTTACGGTCGGCATCAACCCGGTCGTGCGTCTGCACGGTCAGCTCCGTAAGATGAGCAGCTACCCCGAAATGACCGATGAAATGATCGCAGAGATCGTTGAGCAGATGACCAATGAGCAGCAGCGTCAGAACGTCGTCAAGCGCATTGATACGGACTTCTCGTATACCACGCGCGCAGGCTTCCGTCACCGCTGCAACATCTTCCACCAGCGCGATCATCTGGCTGTCGCGATCCGTCTGCTCCGCAACGACATCCCGACGCTGGACGACCTGTTCATGCCGCCGATCATGTCCGAATTTGCAATGCGTCCCCGCGGCCTCGTGCTCATCACCGGCCCGACAGGTTCCGGTAAGTCCACCACGCTGGCCGGTATGATCGACTATGTCAACTGCAACAAGAGCGCACACGTTATCACGATTGAGGACCCGATCGAGTATGTACACGAGCACAAGCGCTGCATGGTCAATCAGCGTGAGGTCGGCCTGGATGTCCCGAACTTCGCAATGGCACTGAGAGCTGCCCTTCGTGAAGACCCGGACGTCATCCTCGTCGGCGAAATGCGTGACTTCGAGACCATTCAGGCTGCGATCACCGCGGCTGAAACCGGTCACCTTGTTTTCTCCACGCTTCATACCACTTCCGCACCGGATACCATCAACCGTATCATCGACGTTTATCCGGAGCACCAGCAGGTTCAGATTCGTACCCAGCTCGCAAACGTCCTCGTCGGCGTTGTGTCCCAGACGCTGCTTCCGCTCAAGAACGGCACCGGCCGTATCGCGGCAATGGAAGTCCTGAACGTCACCGACGCAATCGCTGCGATGATCCGTGAGGGTAAGATCCACCTGATCCTGAGCTCGATCCAGGCAGGTAAGGCACACGGCATGATGTGCCTCGACCAGGAGCTCGCGCGTCTGGTCAAGAACAACACGGTCAACGAGATCGACGCACTCGAGAAGTGCCAGGACAAGACCGAGTTCTACCGTTACCTGACCTCTATGGGCGGCCAGTCCGTCATCACCAGAGAGGGCATTATCGGTTGATTTAACAGAACCCCTCCGATCCGTCGGAGGGGTTTAATTGTATAACAAATGTACGCATCCTTAATTAAATATAGCCTTCAGCCTTAGCTTTTGAAATAAAAGCCTGATAAGTTTTGTGCAATACGTCAAAAACGACACCAAAAAATCGCCAAAAAAATTCGCTTTCGTAAAAGTTTGTTCACAATTCAGAAATATTGCGGAAAAGACTTGACATTTCCGTTTGGTTATGTTATACTAAGACCATGGAAAGCAGATACACCGTATGACGTCTGCGGGAGGTACTGCAAATCCGATCAAAAAAGCAGGCAACTGCGACAAGTTTCTGAGGAGGTTTATTTATCATGAAAAAGAAAGGTTTTACCCTGATTGAGCTGATCGTTGTTATCGCTATCATCGGCGTTCTGGCAGCTCTCCTGATCCCGGCTATGATCGGTTACATCAGAAGATCCAAGATCACTTCTATGAACTCTTCTGCAAAGCAGATCATGACCGCTGCTTCTTCTGCAATGACTGATATCGACGCAGAAGACAGACCCGGCATTGCAATCACTGATTTCGCAGGCCAGACCATTAATTTCGTTCCTGCTGCAAATGCAACGACTGCTCCGACTGCTTCCGGCATGACCAATACCAACGCAATGAACAGATGCCGCGACAAGATGTGGCAGTACTTCGATGGCCTGAACAACCTCGACAATTCTGCTGTTCGTTTCAATGCTAACGGTATTCCGGTTGCAACCGCAGTTGTTGACAACGGTTATCCGGGAACCAACCCGATGCAGTTCGCTGTTGAGGATTGGCGCAACAACCTGACTACCGCTCTTCTTCTGCCGTATGCAGAGAATGGCCAATTTGCAGCAGCTCCGACGACCTAATTGATAGAGCGTCTGGAACTTAGCTGACTGCTGAGTCAACCGAATAAAAGCAGCGCCTCCCTCGGGAGGCGCTCTTTGTAGAAGACAATTTGTTAAATGACGTAAATGAGCTTTATGCTTGCGATTTGAGGGATCCGATATGAAGAAGAAAGGTTTTACGCTGATCGAGCTGGTTGTTGTGATCGCGATCATCGGTATTCTGGTTGGCCTGCTGGTGCCGGCATTGCTTGGATATATTGCCAAGGGCAAGATCCAGAATGCAAACAGTGCCGCGCGCGAGGTTCTGAACGGCATGAACATCGCCTACGTGGAGATGATCCAGCAGAATTTTGATGTCAGTTTTCTGGACGGTACCAATTCCGTTTCCGTTTCGGACTTTATGACATCCGTCAACCGGAATGTGCACGTTGCTCATACGAATAACGTCGATGATCTGACTTCGATCTTCTATGCGAAGGTGCACAACTATTTCAGCGATATTGAGCATGTTGACAATGTCAGCTTCGCTGTTGCGGACGGTGCGTGTACAGCTACAGGCGTCATCATCCGCGGTTATCCGGGTTCGCATCCGATTGCAATCGGATCGGACAATTATCAGGAGGAAATTCGCAACGGTGTGACATGGACTTCTGATCTTGCGCTGACTTACGCGCTTGGCAGAGGTTCCACCCAGACGACGTAAAACAGAATTGCTGCCCCCTTTCCCATGCAGGAAAAGGGGGCTTTCTTATGCAAAAAAATCGGAGCACCTGCCTTTCAGCAGATGCTCCGTTGTGTTTCAGTCCTCCGGGCCGAGATCATCTTTGGTGATCATCTTTGCGATGTACTTGATGATCTTGACGACACAGTCACTTGTGGGCGGTTCGCCCTTTTTGATCATTCGGACATTCGCGAGTCCCTGATCCGTGATCTCCGCCGACGAATCGCCAACCAAAAAGCGGCAAAGCAGCACAGCGTCGGAAACATCCACTTTATCATCGAGGTTCGCGTCGCCCCATTTTTCCGGCTGGAGTTGCCTGGCACCGGTTGTTTCATCGGCGGGCTGCTCTGTGATTACTTCCGCGGTCGTTTCCGCAGTTGTGATGACAGCCTCGGTCGTCGTAACAGGTGCAGCGGTCGTGGTGACCGGCGCGGCCGTCGTCGTGACAGGCGGAGCCGTCGTCTCCTTTGGGGTCGGGGTCACGGTTGAGGACGAATGTCCCTGCTGCCCCTTGGAGCCGCCGTCCAGATTGCTGCTTTCGCCGGATGCGAGATACTGCGAGAGCGACAGGCCGTTCTTCCCGAGCGGCACCTGATGATCCAGACCGATGTACTTGCCGGAAGCGGTCTGCCAGAGGGCTTCCTCAAACAGCTTGTATTTCGGCTCGTTCCAGTCGATCGTCGTGCCGGAGCCCTGCATGAACTGGAGGCCGTTCCAAAGTCCGCCGGTATCGCCGGAGTTCGTGTTCAGGCACCAGAACGTGTGATTGATGTGATGCTTGATCATGTAATCGCGGAGCAGCGTCATCCATTTCAGGTTGTCACCCTCCATGTGGCCGCCCCATTCGCCGATCAGCTCCGGTGCGATGTCCTCGGCATTGATGTATGCCCAGGTGTCGTACCAGTAATCGTCGAGCAGCGTCTGCTCGGTGAAGTTCTTGTCGAACCATGTCTGTGCGTAAACGGACGGGCCGTAGTCGTGCGGGGAGTAGACGATCTGGCTGGTGCCGTGCTTCGGCTTGATCGGATACTCACGCGCGCCGCGGAAGTTTCCGCCCCACCATGCGCCGATATACGGCGAATTGTCGCGTCTGTCCGCCATGCCCCAGTAGTCGCCCTCCATGGCGCCGCTCATGGACTGCTCAACGCCTTCAATGAGGATCAGCGCGTTCGGGTTGACATCGAGGATCGCGTCTGCGCATTTTGTTGCGGCATACGCCCAGTTGTTCTCGTCCGTGGAGCCGTCCCATTTTGCTGCGGCTTCGCCCTCCTGACCCTTGCCGTGCGGCTCATTCTTGAGGTCGTAGGCGAGCAGGGTATCGTCGTTCTTATACTTGTCCGCCAGCCAGACGAGCGTCTCGATCCACTTTTCCGTAGTGATGCCGGCCTTGCCGTACCAGAGATTGTAGTTGTGGCCGGAGTTGTCGGTATGCGGGCTGTGGATATCAATAAACGCCTTGATACCGTACTTTTTGCACTTCGCCATGATGATGTCGAAGATCTCCATGCTGTTCTTCAGCGTTTTGCCGTCCTCCTCGCAGAAGTCCGGATTGATCGTGAATGCGGGATCGGCATTCGCGGAAACGCTGTTGACCGGATTCGGTGAGCCCTTCATCCACGAGAGGATCAGCTCGGATGCGATCGGGAAGCGGATGATGTTGATGCCGCGGTCTGCGACGCTCTGCAGAACGTCATCGACGTCTGCCGACCAGAGATAATGCACGCAGTTCTCGGAGCAGTTGAAGCCGAACCAGTTTGCGCCGGTCAGCCAGACCTCGTGGCCGTCCTTGTCGAAGATGCGGCTGCCCTCACAGTGGAGCCAGTCATCGTTCATGTCATCGGCGGCGATTGCTGTGACAGGCTCCTGCACGGTCTTACCCGTAAAGCCGAGCGTGCCTGTCGCGGTGATAAGTGCTGCCAGACAAACGGCAGCAAGATGTGAGTGCTTCATGACAGTTTTCCTCCTTTTTTGTTTGCGGCACTTTGCGGCATACCGCAGGCCCTCTTTCTGCGGCGGCCGTGCCGTCAGTCGCAACCGTGCCGGTCAGTGCACGGTTCCTCATTATAATTTTAGCATATTGGCATGAATCAGATGTGGATAAATTGTTGACAAACTGTGAATAACCGCAATTTTCGGACAAAAAACCCCTCTCTGCGCAATACAGAGAGGGGTTTGTTTGCTGCATTATACAGTCAGTGATGTACTTCGGAGAAATACGGGTTTCTGTCGTCAGTCTCGTCCTCATACCCGGCGTTCGGGTTTCTGTCTGTATGCGGGCCAAACGGGTTCCCGACGACTTTGTGCTCCGGCCGCTCCGGTGTGAGATCCTCTGCCTTGATCTTCTTTGCGGTAAACTGAAGAATTTTCGTCACATCATCGGTCGTGATGTCCTCACCGTTTGTGACCCGGCTGTTCCGGAGACCCTGACTTGTGATCACGGCCTCTCTGTCACTGACCAGATATCGCGAGAGCAGCACAGCATCTGCGATATCGACTGCGCCGTCGGTGTTGACGTCGCCCCATTGGATGCCCGGGTTGAAATCGTCCGCGTTATACTGATAGATGATGCTGCCGACAGATTCGTTCTTCAGCTCATCCATGGTGAATATACCTATACTATTGCTGTCGAAGCCGCGCAGCGCCGGCTGCTCCGATGCGGTGAGCCGGTGCAGGTCGAGCACGAAACTGGCATAACTGTAATACGGATACCAGCCGGCCTCTTTCTTCTGTTTCTCAAACATGACGATGCTCGGGAGCTCCAGCGTGAGCAGCTCAGCTTCGCTGCTGTCCTCATTATCAGCGATGAATTTCACTTTGACTGTATAGCCGCCGCTGTCTTCGGTCGTGACCGTTTCGCGAACATCTCTTGGCTTAGCGAGCTGCTCGATCGCGAAGTACATCGGCGTTGTTCCTGCGGGATTCCAGCTGCCCGGAGACTGCATATCCGCAATGTCCTGCATATGCCAGTATGTATCGGCCAGAATACGGGTGTTGGACGGCCAGTAGACCGGATCCGGGATCTCCGGCAGCGGGTATTTATTCATCGGCATAGTATGAACACCACTGGTCGCCCTCGTTTTCGTTGATCAGATGCGATTTGCCGGAGGAATCCTTTGCTTCCGCTTCGATCCGCTTCACATGTGACATAAAGTTGAAGGCATCAGTCTGCGCCTGTGTTTTTTCGGCATCGGTCAGGTTATCGTCCTCCGTGAACGGCACGACCATAAGGTGGACATAGAACGGATAGCCCGGCCATTCCTCAACAATGAGCGGTTCCTCCAGGAAAACCGTTTCCTCCGGCAGGATGTCCGTCATATCGGTTTCGGCAAAGCTCTGCACAGCCGTGCCTGTCAAGGTCATGATCGCAGCCAGAACGGCAGCCGCGAATTTGTGTTTCATCGTATTCCCCTCCTTTTCATGTCGGCGGCATCTCAGCGGTACGGTTCTTCGATGCCTGCTTTGATTGTAGCAGATTGCAGTGAATCCGGAATAAACAAAATGTTTCGGAATTGTAAACTTGCGTATTTGCTGAAAAACCTCCCTGTTTGACACAGGGAGGTTTTTTGATGATTCAGTTGATGCTTGCGCCGGACTCGTGAAGAACCGAACTGGTTGTCGGCTGAAAAGGAGCAAGCTCATCCTTGTTGATGATCTTGGCGATGTACCGCAGGATCTTCGTGATGTCATCGGAGACCACAGAGGCTCCGGTTGTGACGGCACTGTTCTTGAGGCCCTGATCGGTGACCGTTGCAGTGACATCGCTGACCAGATACCGTGCCAGCAGCACCGCATCCGAAACATCGACCTTGCCGTCGGTGTTGGTGTCGCCCCAGTCCGCGCTCGGAGCCGGGTTCTGAGAGACGGTAACTGTTCTGTAGACCACGCTGACTTTCGGGCTGTCAGCAGGCTTGCTGATGTCGAAAATGCCGGTATCATTGCTGCCGTAACCGCGCAGGCTCTGATCCCGTACAGCGGAACTGGCGGAGTCGATGTTGTTCAGGTCAACCAGCACCATGGTGTGACTATAACAGTGCGTTGCACCGTCTTTCTTTTCACACATCACAATGCGCGGGATCTCCACGGTGAGTGCTTCTAATTCTTTATTGTTAAATTCCGAGATGAACTTCACTATGATGTTGTAGCCTTGTCCGTTGCTTTCCGCTGCATTATCCTTATCATTGGTGACCGTATCGCGCGCCTCGTTTGTCGGTGCGGTCAGGTTTTCGACTGCGAATGTCAGCGGGGCAGTTCCGTTTTTATTCCAGCCGCCCGCAGCATCCCGCATATCCACAAGTCCCTGCATTTCGGCAGCGGTGCCGGCAAGCACGCGTGTATCCTGCGGATAATAGACGGGGCCGGACTGGCTGACTGCGGTTTCGTCGATCAGATGCGATTTGCCGGAGGAATCCTTTGCCTCAACTTCGATGCGCTTGATTTTCGCCATGAAATCAGTCGCAGCATTCTGCACCGCCGTTTTTTGTGCATCGGTCAGGCCGTCATCCTCAAGGAACGGCACCAGCATCAGATTGACGTTGAATGCATAGCCCGGGAAAGAATACTCATTCGGGTTTTCAGGAACTGTCGTGGTCGGCACGGTCGTAGTCGTGGTCGGAACGGTCGTCGTGACCGGTGCGGCCGTTGTCGTGACGGGCGGCTGCGTGGTCTGCTGGACAGGCGGGTTATCCACAACGGAATGACCCTGTCCGCCGGGGCCGCCTGCGTCAAGGTTGCTGCCCTCGCCGGAGGAATAGAACTGGGAGAGCGAATAGCCGTTCTTGCCGAGCGGTGTCTGGTGATCGAGGCCGATGTACTTGCCGCCGGAAGATTTCCAGAGCGCTTTTTCAAACAGCGCGTACTTGGCAGCATCCCACTCCTTGAACTGCGTATCAAGCAGACCCTCGGTATCGCCCGAATTGGGGTTCAGGCACCAGAAGGTGTGATTGATGTGGTTTTTGATCATGTAATCGCGCAGAAGCTCCATCCACTTCTTGTTCGCGGTTTCCATTTTGCCGCCCCACTCGCCGATCAGCAGCGGTGCGATATCCTGTTCGTTGATATATGCCCATGTGTCGCGCCAGTAATCATCGAGCAGTGTCTCCTCGGTAAAGTTCTTGTCAAACCATGTCTGCGCATAAACGGAAGGACCGTAATCATGCGGGGAGTAGACGATCTGACCGGAATCCGGAAGAACCGGCAGGTCCTTGACGCCGCGGAGATTGCCGCCCCACCATGCGCCGTACCACTTCGGCTTGTCGCGGCTCGGGTCGGTAATGAACTGATCGGCGGTATTCCAGTCATAGCCCTGATCGAACATAGGAGACTGTTCAATGCCTTCGATCAGGATCAGCGCGTGCGGATTGACTGCAAGGATCGACTTTGCACATTCCTCTGCGGAATACTTCCAGTTGTTCTTGTCCGTCGAATCATCCCATTTTGCAATCGTATTCGGGCATTCGGTTCCGGAATATCCGCGCTTGCCGTGCGGTTCGTTTTTCAGGTCATAGGCAAGGATCGTGTCATCATTTGCATATTTCTTCGCCAGCCATGTAATGGAATCCTTCCAGTCATCCCATGTGATCTGCTTCTTGCTGAAATGACCGATCGCCATATTGCCGGCATCTTCAGCGCCCTCCTGGTAATACCAGAGATTGTAGTTATGACCGGAATTGTGCGCTGCAGGGCTGTGAACATCAATCAGTGCCTTGATGCCGTACTGCTTGCATTTCTTCATAATGATGTCGAAGATCTCCATGGAGTTCTTCAGCGTTTTGCCGTCGGATTCAACTAGATCACGGTTGATATCACCGTATGCGCCTGCCTTTGTGACGGTTCCGTCTTCGCCGATTTCATCCTGCGGCGGGTTGTAGGATGCATTGACCGAGCTGACCGGCAGCGGGTCGCCGTCCATCCACGAAAGCAGCAGCTCCGTGGAGATCGGGAAGCGGATGATGTTGATGCCGTGGCTTGAGACATTGTCCAGCATATAGTCCAGATCGACGGCATAAAGACCGTGCGGTGCGTTTTCCGTACAGTTCATGCCGAACCAGTTTGCACCGGTCAGCCAGACCTCCTTGCCGTTCTTGTCAAAGAGACGGCTGCCCTCGGCATGGAGCCAGTCGTCGTTTCCGTCATCCGCGGCGGAAACATTCATCGGGATCTGTACGGTGCTGCCCGCAAATCCGACAGTTCCCGTTGCGGTGATGACCGCTGCCAGCGCGGCTGACAGCAAAGCTTTGTGTTTCATGATAGAATCCCCCTCTCGAAATTTGAGCATGTGAAACACGGTGAATATAACAATGCAGCGGAATGCCCCTCGCCTGCATCCCGCTGCACCGTTTGTACATAGATCAGAAAATGCCGAAGCGCTTTTTCTCGTAGAACGGCTTTTCAGCAGCAACGAGCTCCTTGGCGCGGATCGACGTGGAAGCAACGCAGTCAAACGGGATGTCGGAATAGTCAGCGCAGTCCTTGGCAAGTGCCTCGCTGATCGCATCCATATCGGTGTTTTCATCTGCTTCCAGTGCGATCAGGAGGTAACGCTCACCCTTCTCGGTCTCCGGACGGATGTACGCCTTCTTGACGGTTTTCTGCTTCTTGAGCACGCCCTTGAGCGCGTTCAGCAGATCGTCCGTGACCGGATCGGCCTCCGGCTCGGACTGCTCGTCCGCAGAAGCCTTTGCAGCCTCCATGTCCGCCATTGCCTGACGGATCAGATCCTGCTGTGCCTCGCGGGAGTTCTCAGCAGCGCCGAGAACATTGGTCGGCTGCGGAACGGGCTCGGGCATCGGCTGCGGCACGGGCTGACCCGGTGCGGGCTGCGGTGCGGAGAGCACCAGCTCGCCGCCTTTGTCGCCGATCGCGATGATCTGCTGACGGATCAGGCAGAGCGCGCTGCCGAACGGATTGATGACCACGCCGTTGATCGCCTCATTGGCCTTCATGAAGTGATAGAGGTCATTGAAGGACATGACAGCGACCTGGAAGCGCTCGCCGGGCTGACGGTTCTTTTTCAGCTCGACCTCATCGGTGAAGGCGGGCATGAATTTTTCGTTCTTCGGGTTTGTCATGATCTGGAACGCGACGCGTGCCTGCTGGGGCTCGCCTTCTTTCGGCTGCTCTGCGGGCTGCTCGACCATAGCAGGCAGGAGATACTTTGCTTCGATTGCTGCCTTCAGGAAAGCAATTTCGTGTTCACGGAAAACTTCAGGGTTGTCTCTGTTCGCAAGATCCAGCTTAAAGGTGGCCATTGCATCAACGAGAACCGGATTGGTGATCGGCTGCATAGGTTCTGCCATTGAGAATCCTCCTCATCATAGTCAAAATGTCGTTATATCGCTGCTGCATTTCAGCGTATAAAACCATTCTACCATATTTTAAGGAAAAAAGCAAGCAGGTTTTCAAGATTTCACAGGATTTTCTTATAACACAAAACGGACAGACCGTTTCCGGTCTGTCCGCGTCACAATCAGTCTCCGCCTTGCCGTCGCCTGAACAATAAAACCCGCTTTTGGCAGGTGGGTATTCGCCTGTGCATCTCACGCTCCCTGGCAACCGCTGTTGTCAGCGGGAGGTCTGCAATACTTGACACAGAGCAGGATTCCCTGAATATAAGTGTTGGATTATATCAAATCAGGCTTGCTCGCACAAGGCAGAATGCATTGTGTTTGCCTTTGCTGTATTTAGTATAACATGAAGTTCAAAAAAAATCAATAGGTAAATTTCACTAAAATCCAGCACAAATGTTGGATAACTTTACTCGTTATCGCTATCGTCCTCGTCCTCATCATCAGCGTCGAGGCGCTCAATGAACAGGTCGGCGATGCGCTCGTACTCCTCGTCGCTCTCGATCGGCACAAGGATCTCGCTGCCGTCCTCATCGGTCTTTGCACAGAGCACGACCAGCTCGACCTCGCCCTCCAGCAGCTCCTCCGGATTCTCGATATGCGGGATCAGTGCAAAGTAGACCTGCCCGTTCTCCTCCATCATATCGACCATTTCAAACAGCTTCTCATTGCCTTCCTCGTCCACGAGCGTGTAGAGATCGGCGTCGTCCATCCGTTCATCCTGTTCCATTGGTGTATTTTGATCTTGCATTCTCATACTCCGTTCCGCCGGATCACATCCGGACTGAAATTTACGGGCAAGCCGCATACTATATTTTAACCGATTTTGCGGAAAATGTCAAGTGTCAATTTGCATGATGATTTTCACGGAACTTCAATATAATTTTCACAATACTTTCAAAAAAAGTTGCTGAAAACTATTGACAAAACCGGAATATCGTGCTATAATAAAACCATAAGAACAGCACAGCCGATACCGAGGCGAAGGCAGCGAACAGTTCCGCAGAGGCGGAGGTTCGGGTATGACAGGACTTTCGCGAGATGCAGTTACGGAGCGCAGTTCCGGCTGTTCTTATCACACCGAATCATGCGGCGTTTCCGGTTCGCTCATCGTCTGAGCGGATTCCGAAACGGCTTCCCTGAGAAGGAGTGCCGAGGATCCGGCCGCAAATTCCGATTCAGAAAGGATGCGTGAGGACCGATGGATATGACGGCAGCAGTCCCGTTCCATGACGGTGGCTCGCGTGCGGTGTGTTCTGTGTGACATGAAGCACTCTCTTGCTTCCGGTCATTCGCCGAATCTGTAGCCGGCAATGAACGGATATGCGGGTGCACTTCCGATACGGAAGCCGACACAGAATGCCGCCTGCCAACGGGCAGGAGCGAAAGCAGCGCGCAGCCGCGATGAAGCAAGCAGGTGGATACCATAGACTGTAAGCGGTACAGTCAAGCAGCGGAGACGGGTGTTGAAGAGAAAGGCTCCTGTCGGCGGCCGCTGAGTAGATGATGCATGACCGTCAGGGTTTTCGGGAAAGATGACTGACCCCGTGCGGCTCGGAAGCAGATGCACGACTGCGGAGGAGTCAGCTTGGGAGCACCGGGGCGCATCGCAGAGAGGATGTGAAGCGGCTCCCGCACAAATGCCGGTCGGCATTGATATAGTTCCACACTATACCGAAACAACTGAATAACAAATAAGGGGAGGCTTCGGAACCGAAGCCTCCTTTATTTTTTCATAAAATTTTATTGTGATAATGCATAAAAATAGCAGAATGGGCTTGCGGTTTTTCTGAAGTCATGGTATAATAAATTCGTATTATTTGCAACAGGATAGGATCAGACAGCATCACTATACAGGAGGATCATTATGAATCGTGCGGAAACGATCCTGAAAGCGGCGGAGGCGGCGCTCGGAATGCCTGCAAAAGAGGCGGAACCGGCCGCGCTGCACAATGCGCTCGGTGCGGCTGTGCTGCATGAGCTGCTCCCGCGCTGGAACGAATGCCGCAGTGCACATCTCGCAAACCGCCGCGTCTGCTATTTTTCCATGGAGTTTCTCCTGGGCAGGGCGGTCTATAATAATCTGTACTGTCTCGGCCTGCTGGACGATATGGAAAAGGCAATGGAGCAGGCAGGGACATCGGTCAGCGTCTTTGAGGAGATCGAGGACGCAGCACTCGGCAACGGCGGACTCGGCAGACTGGCAGCCTGTTTTCTGGACAGCGCCGCGGCGTGCTCGCTGCCGGTGGACGGCTACGGCATCCGCTATAAATACGGCCTGTTCAAACAGGGCTTTGCCGACGGCCGGCAGACCGAGACCGGCGACGACTGGCAGCGCTTCGGCGACCCGTGGAGCATCCGGAAGGACTGCGATGCGGTGACGGTCAGCTACCGCGGACAGCGCGTCCGTGCCGTGCCCTATGACATGCCGGTGATCGGCTTTTCACAGGACGGCAGTCTGCCGCATATCGGCACGCTGCGTCTGTGGCAGGCAGAGCCGGACGAGGCCTTTGATTTCAACACCTTCAACGCGCAGGATTATCTTGCGGCATCTGCGGAAACAGTCTATGCGGAGGATATTTCCCGCTGCCTGTATCCGAATGACGATACGAGAGCAGGCAAGGCGCTCCGCCTGAAACAGCAGTATTTCTTCTGTGCGGCGTCGCTGGCCGACTGCCTGAAAAAGCATAAGGCGCAGTTCGGTACGCTGGATTCGCTGCCGGAGCATCTGGCCGTGCAGCTCAATGATACGCACCCGGTCATCTCCATTCCGGAGCTGATCCGCCTGCTGAAAGCGGAGGGCTATTCCTTCACGGAAGCGCTCGGCATGGCAAAGCAGATCTTCTCGTATACGAATCACACGATCATGCAGGAGGCACTGGAAAAGTGGGACTGCGATCTCGTGGAGGAGCTTCTCCCGGAGATCTACGCGGTCATCCTGCAGATCTCGGAGCAGTTCCTCGCGGAGCTTTACGCAAAGGATACCCCGCAGGAGCAGATCAATGCGGTGCGCATCATTCAGAACGGACAGGTTCGCATGGCAGATCTTGCAATGTACGCCGGACGCTATGTCAACGGTGTTGCGGAGATCCACACGGAGCTGCTGAAAACGACCGTTCTGAAAGAATGGTATGCGCTGGCACCGGAGAAATTCCAGAACAAGACCAACGGCATCACGCAGCGGCGCTGGCTGGGCGTCTGCAACCCGCAGCTGACGGAGCTGTTTGCAGAACTGAGCGGTTCAAAGGGCTTCCTGACCGATCTGGAGCAGCTGCGCGGGCTTTCCGGCTATGCGGAGGACAGCAGCGTGCTGGAACGCTTCCGGGCGGTCAAGCAGATCAAAAAAGACGCGCTTGCGCGGTATATCGAAAAAACGGAGGGCGTCCGGATCGACCCCGCATCCTGCTTCGATATCCAGATCAAGCGGCTGCATGAATACAAGCGGCAGCTTCTGAATGCATTTTCGATCCTCTGGATCTACTACGGCATCAAGGACGGCACGATCCGTGACCTTCCGCCGGTGACGTTCCTGTTCGGCGCAAAGGCCGCACCGGGCTACCGCCGCGCCAAGGCGATCATCAAGTATATCAACGAGATCGCAAAGCTGATCGGCAGCGACCCGGATGTGCGGGATGTGCTCAAAGTGCATTTCGTCACGAATTATAATGTGTCCTACGCGGAAAAGCTGGTCGCCGCCTGCGATATTTCCGAGCAGATCTCAACAGCGGGCACGGAGGCTTCCGGCACCGGCAACATGAAGATGATGCTCAACGGTGCGGTGACGCTCGGCACGCTGGACGGCGCGAACATCGAGATCGTCGCGTCCGCGGGAACGGAAAACAATTATATCTTCGGCGCAACGGTCGAAGAACTGGAAAAGCTCTCTGGCTATTGCCCGCGTGCGGTGCTTGCGAAAGATCCGCAGATTGCGCGCGTCGTGCAGAGCCTGATCGACGGTACAGTATCCGACGGCGGAACAGGAGAGTTCCGGGAGCTCTATTTTGCATTGCTCGACGGCGCAAGCTGGCACCAGCCGGATCATTATTATCTGCTGCTGGATCTGCCGGATTACGTTGAGACGAAGCTCCGTGCGCTCCGTGATTACGGCAGCGACCCGGCGGGCTTTGCCGCAAAACAATGGCGCAATGCCTGCGCCGCAGGACCGTTCAGTTCAGACCGCACGATCCGGCAGTATGCAGCGGAATGCTGGCATATCGGGCCGGTGTGAGGCGGCAGACAAGGAGACTGTCATGCAAGAAGGCTCTGTGCTCCGGAGCTACGGAGCCATGTTCCGGCAATACGCGGTATTCCGCGGCCGGACTGACCGCGCAGATTACTGGCGCGCGATGACCGTGCACAGCACCCTGCTGATCTTACTGGTCATTGCCGCAGCGGTATCTATGGACGAAGGCTTTTTTCACCTGCTTCAGCTTTACCGGCTTGCGACGATCGTTCCGGCCTATGCGCTTTCGGCGCGGCGCCTGCACGATATCGGCAGAAGCGGCTGGTGGTCGCTGACCGCAGCAAGCGGGATCGGTGCCGTCGTCCTTATGATTTGGCTAGCACGGGTGGGGGAACCGGATGAAAACCTGTTCGGCGCAGACCCGCATCCCGTCAGCAGATATTAAAAAACTCGGAGGTATTATAAATGGATAAGATCTTGAATTTACCCTTTGTCAATGCCTGGCTGAAGATGCTCGCGAATTTCAGTGATTTCAAGGGCAGAGCAAGCAAGGCTGATTACTGGTGGGCAGTGCTCGGCAACATCATCGTTTCGGCAGTGCTCGGCTTTATTTGCGGTCTGCTCGGGTCCTTCGGCAGTGTGCTCCTGACGCTGATCAGCCTTGTGCTGGCGATCCCGGGACTTGCACTCACCGTGCGCAGACTGCATGACACCGGCAAGTCCGGCTGGTTTGTGCTCATCTCCCTTGTTCCGCTGGTCGGCGCGATCCTGCTGATCGTCTGGCTGGTCAAGGACGGCGACGAGGACGATAATCAGTACGGTTCCAATCCGAAGTACGTCGGTTGATAACAAAACGGCAGATCCTGTACTGCGGCGGGGTCTGCCGTTTATTTTTGTCCGGGTGCTTGACAAATCAGTATAATTGTGGTATAATATTACCGTTGTCTGGGTGTGGCGCAGTTGGTAGCGCGCTACCTTGGGGTGGTAGAGGCCGCCCGTTCAAGTCGGGTCACTCAGACCAGCGGGCAGTGCCCGCCGCCGTTATAACTCCCATGCAGGTTCTGCGTGGGAGTTTTGGCTTTTTTCTCCCATGCAGTGTCTGCGGAGGTTCTCATGCTCCTGCGCGGGCGATTTTTGCTTCTTCTATTTATAACTGTATCAGCACCTGTGCAGGCCGGCACGGGTGCTTTTTTGCTGCCGGAAATGGTCAGATTATCTTGAAACCGGCGATTCTATGTGCTTTTTGCAGAAAATCAAAATGAATGTGCGGAACAGCGATAAGCGTCCATACTTTTGAAAAAATATTTTCAGAGCAGATACGTGCATTTTATATTGTGATAGACTGGTTCCCACAACATCGTGACCATGTATGAAAAAATGAGGAATCTGGAGGAATCCGGAGAAAACAGCAGAAATTTCGTCTGCGTAAATTTGACGGCATTTTCTCGGGCTTTGAGAAATTCCGGAAAAAGTGGTATGATAACATCGTCGGGGGGAGAACGGAGGCCGCAGGGCACCGGATCCCCCGCGGGATTGGGGTATTGTTTGACAGCAAAATTGACACCAAGCCCGACAGCTGGTACCGACATCTCTGTACAGACATCACGCACAGACAACCGGTTCTGACATCACGCTCTGACAGCTTTGTACTGACACCCGGCACTGACATCTGACGGACATCACGAACTGACAGCAATGGAACGACATCATGCACGGACAGCCTGTTCCGGACACATCACACTGACAACCGGTTACCGCAGAATGACAGCATGTTTTCAGCAAAGAACACCGGCAGACCCGTACCGCTGCCGGGACTGACAACGCAGCACCGACATCATGCGGCAGCACCACAGCATCAGCATCATGCAGAGACAGCAGCGCTTTGACGACACCGTGCACCGACCACACACACACTGACATCAGGTATTGACACCAAGCACTGACACCAAGCACTGACACCGGGTATTGACACCAAGCACTGACACCGGGTATTGACACCAAGCACTGACACCAAGTATTGACGCCAAGCATTGACACCAAGCACTGACACCGGGTATTGACACCAAGCACTGACACCAAGTATTGACGCCAAGTATTGACACCAAGCACTGACACCGAGTATTGACACCAAGCATTGACACCGGGTATTGACACCAAGTATTGACACTGAGCACCGACACCCTGTATTGCACCCCTAAGCAATGACAGCACTGCACAGACACCGTGCCTGACACCGAAGCAGCGACACAATATCATGAACTTCTTTGTATGACATCCTGTGTATGACAATGTATCTGACAGCACAGGCACGGTACAGGCTGTGTATGCCTGCAGCCCACATGCAGCTGCATGCCTGATGTGCCCGGCAATGACACCCGGCTCTGACAGAATGAAGCGCTCCGCCTGACAGAATCTGCGGAGCAAAATACTGAAATCCCTGCGCGTGATGATTACCGCAGACCGGAAGGAAAGGAACAGACGATGATGAAGAAAAGAATGACAGCAGCATTTCTGGCGGCACTGATGAGCATTTCGCTCTGTGCGTGCGGAGATGATGATCCGGCCGCGGAGATCAGCAGCGTGATCGACAAGACAGCAGAGGAGGTCACCGCTGAAGCAGAGGAGAACCTCCCGGAGGAGACAGAAGCTCCCGAAACAGAAAATAAAGAGGCCGAAAGCGAGGACGCCGACAGCGAAGAAACCGACAGCGAAGAAGCCGAAAGCGGCGCGCCTGCGGATCCGGATGAGCTGGCCGAGGTGCAGAAGGTCGTGGACACCTACTTCAAAGCGCTGAAGGAAAAGGACTACGATACCCTTCTGGAGGTCACCGACGTCGAGCTGATCTACTATCTCAGCGAGGGCAAGGCCGGTACCCGCGAGAATTACATCGACTGTCTGCGGGAACGGGTCGTCACCGGCGATACTGCCGCAGATAATCTGGAGGTCACCGCCCCGAAGCTTTCGGACGAATACATCGGGCAGTATACGGAATTTTTTGAGATGATGGACGAAATGTCCGAGGGCGAGACCGCCTTCACGGACACGTTCAAGATCGACCGTGCGTATGCAGTCCGGATGAAGGCGTCCGGCTCCGCAGAAGCAAGCGCCGCCTCGGATGAGACCGACAGCATCAATTTTGACATCAACGTCAGCGGAGACTACAACATTGACATTGATATGCCGGTCATTCATGTCAACGGTGAATGGAAGTGCGATCCGGCAGTCCACATGGCAGCGTCGCTGATCAGGGCATTCAGCAGCATGGCGGACAGCCTCTCCGAATCCGAAGCCGAGTAACGCTGAAAAGGCCGATATTACATAGAAAACGATAACGGGTGCACCCTTTGCGGTACACCCGTTTTGTTTGCAGGATAACGTGTTTCCGGCGAATCAGAAACCTCATTCCCCGTTATAGAGCTTCCCGAGCTGCCCGGAATGCGCGGCGCGGAAATCCGCGAAGGTGCCTGCATCCAGATTGTCCCGGATCTGCGTCATCAGATTGTTGTAGAACCAGAGGTTATGCTGCACGGCCAGCCGTCCCGCGAGCTGCTCGCCGGCCTTGAACAGGTGCCGGATATAGGCGCGGGAGAAATTTTTGCAGGTCGGGCACTGGCAGCCGACCTCGATCGGTCGGGGGTCGGTCGCGAAGCACTGGTTCGTCAGGTGCATGATGCCGCGCATCGTAAAGACGGTCGCGTGCCGTGCATTGCGCGAGGGCATCACGCAGTCGAACAGGTCAATGCCGCGTGCCACGCCCTCGACGATGTTCTGCGGCGTGCCGACGCCCATGAGGTAGCGGATCTTGTGCTTCGGCATACGCGGCTCGACATGCTCGATGATATCGTACATGACCTCGGTCGGCTCACCGACGGCCAGTCCGCCGATCGCATAGCCGTCAAGATCAAGTGCTGCGATCTCGTCCATGTGGCGTTCGCGGAGGTCAGCAAAGGTGCAGCCCTGATTGATGCCGAACAGCAGCTGTTGCGGATTGATCGTGCCCTCCATGCGGTTGAGGCGGTTCAGCTCCTCTCTGCAGCGCTTGAGCCAGCGCGTCGTGCGGTCGCAGCTCTGGGCGGCATAGCGGTACGGCGCGGGGTTCTCGACGCACTCGTCAAATGCCATGGCAATGGTCGAGCCGAGATTCGACTGGATGCGCATACTTTCCTCCGGCCCCATGAAGATGCGCCTGCCGTCCACATGGGACTGGAAGGTCACGCCCTCCTCCTTGATCTTCCGGAGCTTGGCAAGGGAAAAGACCTGAAACCCGCCGGAATCGGTGAGCGTGGGGCCGCGCCAGCCAGTAAAGCCCTGCAGGCCGCCCATCGTCCGGACGATCCGGTCGCCGGGGCGGACATGCAGATGATAGGTATTGCAGAGCATGACCTGACAGTTGACCGTTTCCAGATCACGCGCGGAGAGTGCGCCCTTGATCGCGCCGGCCGTTGCGACGTTCATGAAGCACGGCGTCTGAAAATCACCGTGCACGGTATGGAACACGCCTCTGCGGGCGGTTTGCTCTGTTTTCAGCAGTTCATACATGTTATGATGCTCCTTTTCGCATATTCCTCTTTATCATATCATAAACGGAAGGAAAATGCAAGTATTCTGTTGACAAAACCTTTCCGCTGTGCTATAATAGAGCTGCTGAAAGCAGGGGAGCTTGTGTGGCAGGCTGAGAGGGTGCGGCAACGCACCGACCCGGAACCTGATGCGGATAATGCCGCCGGAGGGAATGCGGGATCAGTGCGCCGTCCGGTTCTTCGTGAGCCGGTTTTTTTGCGCCTCTGCAAAAAAAAGAAAGGAAGTATCATGATGAAAAATTCGCGTACCAAAATGATCGTGGAGGGTGCCATGCTGCTGGCGCTCGCAATCGTCCTGAGCCTGATCACCCCGTTCCAGAAGCTCCTGCCGTTCGGCGGCTCGATCACGCTGGTCTCCATGCTGCCGATCTGCATCTTCAGCATCAAGTACGGCGTCGGCAAGGGACTGGGTGTGTCGTTCCTGTTTGCGGTGTTCCAGTTCGCACAGGGCACGATCAAGGACGGCCTGTTCGGCTGGGGACTGACCGCCGGAATGCTGATCGCCTGCATCGTGCTGGACTATTTCCTCGCATATACCGTGATCGGTCTTGCGGGCTTTGCACGGAAGAAGGGGCTCGCCGGCTGGATCACCGGAACGGTCGTTGCGCTGACGCTGCGCTTTCTCTGCCATTTCCTCAGCGGCGTGTATGTCTTTGCCTCGACCGGCAAGATCTGGGACAATCTGGATTTCGTCGCGGAGAACAAGTATCTTTACAGCCTGATGTACAACGGCGCCTATATGCTGCCGGAGATCATCCTGACGGTCATCGTGACGGTGATCCTGTTCAAGATCCCGCAGATCAGAAAGCTTCTGACCGAAGCCGGCGCAGAGGAATAACACAAAAGCAGAATCCCCGGTTCATCGGCACGGTGAACCGGGGATTTTTTTCGGACTGCGTGTTTCGGCGGTCTTGCGGCGTCTGATAAACGGCGCGGCGGTTACCGTCCGGAAACGGAGCAAAGGCAGACCGTCATGACGCCGACCGTTCCGCCGACCATACATCCGAGCACAAACCCGAGCAAATGCATCCCTCCCTGTATGTTCCTGTATGCAGTATGTGCCGGTTTGTGCGGTTTATGCAGCGGGGCATCCCCGCGGGCATTTTCTGAAGTCCGCCGGCAGGTCGCTTGCAGCATAAAGTATGCTGTGCGCAGCTGCTTTCTGCTGCGGAATCAGCTGCAGGCGGGCAGTGTCCGCATCCTTTTTATCTCCGATGCTGCGTCATGCGGAATTTTTCTCGGTTCACCCATTGAATTTTCAACGAGAATATGCTATAATGAAAAGGTATTGCAGCCGGAAGGTGAGAGCCGGCACTGCGCGGGCGGATTCTGACTTGCCCGCGAAGAATCCAATGCAGGAGGATTATCATGTCAAACAAGAAGAAGCAAAAGCAGCAGGCGTCCGGAAAGACCGCGCCGCTGCCGGAGAAGGATATTCTGAAGGAAGCGGAGAAAGCAGCCGCGGAGACAGCAGAAGAAGCGGTCTCTGTTCCGGAGGATTCTGCTGCCGAAGCTGCCGCAGAGGATGCAGCGCAGGAAACGGCGGAAGCTGCCGAAGCTGCTGCGGCGGGCACAGAGGAATCGTCCGGCGCGGCGGAGGATGTCTACACCTTCAAAACGCTGGTGCGCGATGTCCGCGAATGGCTCACAAAATACAGCCTGCCGGATATGCTCCTGCCGCGCTGCATTGCGGCCTATTTCCTGACGGCAGGCTTCTGGATCGTTCTGTTCCGGAAGCAGAACGGGACCAGCCCGGTGCTGGACTGGCAGGCGTTTATCGGCCGGATCTGTGAGGGCAGCCGCCTGATGGTCTCCGCCGGCATCATTGCCGCGATCATGATCGGCATGACCTGCCTGAATTATCTGCTCCCGAAAAAAGCGAAAATATCAGATCCGTCCATTGCGATCGGCGCGGTGCTGTTCTTTGACGGCGCGATGCTCTGGCGTGCCTACAATGCCTATATGACAGCGTCCGTCACGTTCATTTCGCTTGTGTTCATCTATTATCTGCTCAGCAAGCTGCCTTCCATGGATTTGTATGAAAAGGTTCCTGCGAAGGTCTGCGGGGCGGTCGCGCTGGTGCTGACGCTCGGCATGACATGGTTCATCGCGTCGATGACCGTCAAGCGCCACCTGATCTTCGGCACGGCCTCGCATGACTTCGGCCTGTTCGTGCAGATGTTCTATAATCTTGCAAAGCGGCTCTCCGCGATCACGACCTGTGAGCGTGAGTTCCCGATCTCGCATTTCAAGATCCATGCATCCTATATTTACTATCTGTGGGTGCCGTTCTATAAAATGGCGCCGAAGGAATCCACGCTGCTGATCCTGCAGGCGATCTTTGCAATGGGCGGCGCGATCCCGACGTATCTGATCGCGAAGAAGCACGGTTTCAAGGGTATTCCGCTGCTCTTTATCACGATCGCATATACGTTCTCCGCAAGCTTTGTGGCACCGTGCTTCTACGAGGTGCACGAAAACGCCTTCCTGCCGACGCTGCTGATGTGGCTGCTCTGGGCGGTTGACAGCGAAAAGCATGTTCTTTCCGGCATCTTTGCTTTGATGGTCTGCATCACAAAGGAGGACGCCCCGCTGTATGTGCTCTGCATCGGCCTGTATATGTTCTTCGACCGCAAGGGCGAAAAGATCATGAAGCGCATCGAGGGACTGATCTATGCGGCGGTCAGCGGCGGCTACATGCTGTTTATCACGAAATGGCTGACCAAGAACGGCGACGGTCAGATGATGACCTCGACCCGTTTCGGCAATATGATGATCAACTATGACGGCGGCCTGACGGAGGTCATCAAGAATGTCCTGCTGGATCCGTCCTACTTCTTCAGTTTGCTCATCAAGGAGGAGACGATGCGGTTCTTCATGCAGATGATGCTGCCGCTGCTGTTCCTGCCGTTCCTGACCAAAAAGATCCACCGCTTCTGGCTCATGGTGCCGTTCATTGTCATGAACCTCGCGATCGGCGCGGGTTACGGCTATGCGGCGGACGTCAACTTCCATTACGTGTTCGGCACGGGCGCGCTGCTGCTCTTTATGGTGATCCGCAATACGGAGGACCTCGGCGAGGGCAGAAAGCAGACCGCCGCAATCCTTGCGGGCTCCGCTGCCGTGATCTTCTTCTTCGGCACGATCTCGCATCAGCTCAACAACCGCGACAGCTACCGCAACAACAAGGAGTTCTTTGATGCGGAGCACGAGATCCTGAGCAATATCCCGGAGGACAAGGTCGTCGGCGCGATCGCCTTTATGCTGCCGCACTGTGCGAACCGCGATTATGTCTATCTGATCGACAACAACGATTTTGAAGCGGGAACGGATATTTTCCTCAACCCGCAGAAATATGACCTGCTTGTTCTCAGCCCGAACGGCGACATTGCGCAGCGTGCGATTCCGCAGCTGGAAGCACAGGGCTGGACGATCTACGATGAGGTCGGAGGACGTCTTGTGATCTATCAGAATCCTGCCAGCCCCGTCGCAAAGCCGGATGTCTACGCTGCAAAGGCGGATTGAACCGGCACGGAAACCGCAAGCCGGAGTGAGGTGACTGTATGTATTATTGCTGTGCGATAACCGAGGTCGGCAACCGGCCGCACAATGAGGACGCATTCCTGCTGGACGGCGCTGTCTGCACGGAGGGCAGCGTCCTGACCGCACAGAGCGAGCCGTTTGTCATGGCGGTCTGTGACGGTGTATCCGGTGAGCAGGCAGGTGAGCTTGCATCCCGGACATGCTTAAAGCTGCTGTCCGAGGTCGAATACTCCGCGCGCGTGAATCTCAAGCGGAAGATCCTGGAGATTCACACTGCGATCGCAGAGCAGAGCGTGATGCAGAAAAGTACTGCGAATATGCAGACGACGCTCTGCGGCATTGCCGTGGACGAGGACGGCGGCCTGCACTGTTTCAATGTCGGAGACTCCCGCGTGTACCGCTACAGAGGCGGCACGCTGGAGCAGATCAGCCGCGACCAGACCCTTGTGCAGATGCTCTACGAGGAGGGCACGATCTCCGTGGAGGAGAAAAAAGTCCATGCGCACCGGCATATCGTGATGCCGGTCATCGGCAATCTGGATGCGGAGCCGAAGCCGGAGGTCATTGTTTATCCGGACGGGATGCGGAACGGCGATATGATGCTGCTGTGCTCGGACGGCCTGAGCGATTATGTGACCGCCTTTGAAATGGAGGAGGTCCTTGCGAAGCCGAAGCCGCTGATGATGCGTCTGCAGGAGCTTGTTGCGCTCTCGCTGGCGAACGGCGGCAAGGACAACATCACGATCGCGGCCGCCCTGCATTATCCGGCTGAGGTGCCGATCCCCGGCCTGCATGACGATGCGGAGCCGGAGCCCGAAGCGTAAAACCGGTATCGCTGATATAAACGAAGATCCCCCTTTTCACGAAGAAAAGGGGGATCTCTTGTTGACGGAATATCCGCTTATTCGGACAGATAATTGCGGACAAGAACCTGCATCAGCTCGTCCCGGTCAATGTGCCGGATCAGGCTGCGGGCATTCTTATGTACGGTTATATAAGTCGGATCCTCCGAGAGAATGTAACCGACGATCTGGTTGATCGGATTGTAGCCCTTCTCATTCAGCGCGTCATAGACTGTGCGCAGGATCTGCTGCATTTCCTGTTCGCGTTCCGCCGAAAGCGAAAACGTGATCGTTTTATCAGACATATTCCATGCTCCTTTCTGCACCGTATTCTATTTCACATACGTTTCCCGCTGAGACACTTTCTATTATACAGCAAACAGCAGCGAACTGCAATAGATTTACAAAAAAATTGGCATCTTGCCTATTATCAGCGTACATTTTTGGCAGTTATGCATATACGGCACAAGCGCCCGCACGGCATCGGAGAAACGCTGTGCGGGCGGAAATGCGCTGTTTTCAGCAGAAATTCTGACGCTTGATAAAGGATGCGCAGTCCACGCATTCCTTCTGCGAGGGATCGCTCTCGTGGGTGTCAATGTGCACCTGATCCAGCGTGCAGAAATGCTCCGTGCAGAGATTGTGCATACACTGCTCGACGGAACAGCATATACTCGGATTCTTGCGGTTTTCCATAACGGTGCTCCTTTCCGTGCTGCGGCTTATGCTGCCGCATGACAGTATCATGCGCAAAAAACATGCATGTATGCACCCGATGCATCATAATATGAAACGCAAGCAGATACGTTCGTAACACGCAAAAAGAACAAAAAAATCAAACTGCATCGGATTTGTGAGGAATCAGGAGGATTCGGGAGAAATCTGCCGGAATTTTTCACGAAACCGCGATATTTGCTCCCTTATGCGGAAATTGTCCTTTTTTGCGCCTTGCAAAATATCTGTGAATATGTTATGATGATGACAAGGAGCGTTCGGCACAAGCTGACGCGGAAAGGAGGATTTCGGTATGACGTATCTCATTTTCTGGGGAGTGATCTTTGTGATTACGCTGATCGCAGAGATCGCGTCCATGCAGCTCATCAGTATCTGGTTCACAGTCGGCTCGGTGGGCGCCTTCATTGCGGCAATGAAGGGCGTCGGATTCCCGGGGCAGCTCGGCATCTTCGTGGCGATCTCGCTCGTGCTGCTGCTGGTGACCCGTCCGCTGCTTGCAAGGCTGCGTGTCAATCAGGAGCCGCGGACGAATGCGGACAAGAATATCGGCGAAACGGCTGTCATCATCGAGGAAGTCGATCCCGCACTCGGCACCGGCCGTGCGAAGATCGGCGGCGTGGACTGGATCGCAGTGTCCGAGACCGGAGAGATCCTTCCCGCGGAGGCTGTTGTGATCGTCACGCGCGTGGAAGGCGCAAAGCTTTTCGTGCGCAGGGCGTGATACGCTGAAAATCAACGCATGATCTGAAAAAAAGAAACGGAGGAAATTACCATGTTTGCAGCAATGATGTTTGAAGGCAGCGCCCCGCTGGTCGTTGCACTTGTCCTGATCGTGATCGCACTGATCGTCGTGATCGCGAATATCAAGATCGTTCCGCAGGCGAATGTCTACGTCGTGGAGCGTCTCGGCACCTTCTATGCCGAGTGGCATACCGGCCCGCATTTTCTGGTGCCGTTCATTGACCGCGTGGCAAAGGTCGTGACGGTCAAGGAGCAGGTCGTGGATTTCAAGCCGCAGCCGGTTATCACGAAGGATAATGTTACCATGCAGATCGACACGGTCGTGTTCTTCGCCGTGACCGATGCCAAGCAGTACACCTACGGTGTTGAGCGCCCGATGGCCGCGATCGAGAACCTCTCCGCGACCACGCTGCGTAACATCATCGGTGAAATGGAACTCGACGCAACGCTGACATCCCGTGATGTCATCAACTCGAAGATCACTGCGATCCTTGACCAGGCGACCGACCGCTGGGGCATCAAGGTCAACCGCGTGGAGCTGAAGAATATTCTGCCGCCGCGTGAGATCCAGGACGCCATGGAGAAGCAGATGAAGGCAGAGCGTGAGCGCCGTGAGAAGATCCTTCAGGCAGAGGGTGAAAAGAAATCCGCGATCCTCGTGGCAGAAGGTGAAAAGGAATCGAAGATCCTGCGCGCACAGGCAGACAAGGAATCCCAGATCCTCGCGGCAGAGGCACAGCAGCAGGCGATGCTGCTCCGCGCTGAGGCGATCCGCAAGCAGAAGATGCTGGAGGCACAGGGCGAGGCAGAAGCGCTGCGTATGCTGAACGATGCCGCCCCGACCGAGAAGATCATTCAGCTGAAATCGCTGGATGCGTTCTCGAGAGCCGCAGACGGCAAGGCAACGAAGATCATCATTCCGAGCGAGATCCAGGGTCTCGCGAGCCTGACCGCAGCCCTCAAGGGCATCGCGCAGAACGATACGCCGGAGCAGTAAGCAGTCTCCGACGAAATACAGGAAAACACCTGCGAAAGGACGCCGGCAAACCAGCCGGCGTCTTTTTTTGATTCCGGTCAGGCGGCAGGCGAACTGTTTGCAGAAAAATCACAAAAAGCACTTGACAAATACCCTGGCAGGGTATATAATAGAAATACCGGCAGGGGGTATGCCGGAATCCGTACAGGGAAGTGAAAGATATGGCAGAGCAGCGATGTCCGCATTGCAGCGGCAAAAAAACGGAGCGCTCCGAAGCGGAGAAAAAGCAGCTGATGAACCGCCTGAAACGCATTGAAGGACAGGTGCGCGGCCTGCAGCGGATGCTGGAGGAGGACGCCTACTGCGCCGATATCCTGACGCAGTCCGCGGCCGTGACCGCGGCGCTCAACGCATTCAGCCGCGATCTGCTGGAACGGCACCTCAATTCCTGCGTCGTGCGGGATATCCGCAGCGGGGATGACGGCGCGGTCACGGAGCTGACGGAGCTGCTTCGCAAGCTGATGAAATAACCGCGTGCAAAACGGACAGACTATTCCACAGGAGGCACGCTATGAACAAAACATATCAGGTCACGGGCATGAGCTGTGCGGCCTGCTCTGCACGCGTGGAAAAGGCGGTCAGTGCCGTCGGGGGCGTCGAGCAGTGCGCGGTCAGCCTGCTGACAAACTCGATGCAGGTCACCGGCACCGCCGAACCGGAAGCGGTCATTGCGGCGGTCACGGCGGCAGGCTACGGCGCATCGCTGCAGTCTGCGGAGCGATCCGCAAGTCCCGCTGCCGGATCGCTGCAGGATACCGAAACGCCGAAGCTGAAACGCCGCCTGCTCGCATCGCTGATCTTTCTGCTGATGCTGATGTACTGCACCATGGGGCATAAGATGCTCGGTCTGCCGCTGCCCGCGTTTCTTGCGGGAAATCCGGCGGCATGGGGACTGATGCAGCTTCTGCTGACTGTCATCGTCATGGTCATCAACCAGAAATTTTTTATCAGCGGATTCCGCGCCGTGCTGCACCGCGCACCGAACATGGATACGCTGGTCGCGCTTGGCGCCTCGGCATCCTTTTTGTGGAGCGTTTACGTGCTGTTTGCGTTATCCGGCGCGCAGCTCCGCGGGGATGCGGCAGCGGTGCAGCAGCTTTCGGAGCAGTATTATTTTGAATCCGCTGCGATGATCCTGACGCTGATCACAGTCGGCAAAATGCTCGAGGCGCGCGCCAAAGGCAAGACGACCGACGCGCTGCAAAGCCTGATGCGGCTTGCCCCGCAGACTGCCGTCATTCTGGAAAACGGCACGGAGCGGGAGGTCCCGGTCAGCGCGGTGCAGCCGGGAACGGTCTTTGCGGTGCATCCCGGTGCGCAGATCCCTGCGGACGGAACCGTCCGGGAGGGGAGCGGCGCGGTCGATGAATCCGCGCTGACCGGCGAGAGCATCCCCGTTGACAAGGCAGCAGGGGACAGCGTTTCCGCCGGCACGATCAACCGCTCGGGGTATCTGGTCTGTGAGGCGGCGCGCACCGGCGAGGATACCGCACTTTCGCAGATCATCCGCATGGTCAGCGATGCCGCTGCCGGAAAGGCGCCGATCGCCAAGACTGCCGATAAGGTTGCGGGAATCTTCGTGCCTGCGGTGATTTCAATCGCGGTACTGACCTTCGTGATCTGGATGCTGCTCGGCAGGCCGGTCGGATTTTCCCTTGCGCGGGCGGTCTCCGTGCTGGTCATCAGCTGCCCGTGCTCACTGGGACTTGCAACACCTGTTGCGATCATGGCGGGCAGCGGCGTTGGCGCGAAATGCGGCATCCTGTATAAGACCGCAGCGGCGCTGGAGGAAACCGGCCGCGTCAGCATCATTGCATTGGATAAGACCGGCACCGTCACGGCAGGGGAGCCGCAGGTCACGGACATTATCCCCGCGGACGGCATCACAAACACGCAGCTCCTGACGGACGCCGCTGCACTTGAGCAGCATAGCGAGCATCCGCTTGCAAAGGCGGTCATGCAGGCCGCCGCGGATGCGGGCATCACCGCGCCGGCGGTCACGGCGTTTGCCGCGCTTGCGGGCAGCGGTGTCGAGGCAAAGCTGGACGGCGTCCCGCTGCTTGCCTGTAAGCAGGAGACTGCCGCGCAGCATACCGTGCTGCCGGACAATATGCTGAAAACGGCGCAGGCGCTTGCAGATCAGGGCAAAACGCCGCTCTTTTTCCTGCGGGACGGTGCCCTCACCGGCATGATCGCCGCAGCGGATGTCATCAAGCCGGACAGCGCCGAAGCGATCCGTAAGCTGAAAGCACTCGGCACGGAGATCGTGATGCTGACCGGCGACAACGAGCGCACCGCTGCCGCGATCGGCAGGCAGGCAGGCGCAGACCGCATCATTGCCAATGTCCTGCCGGAGGGCAAGGAGCAGATCATCCGGGAGCTCTCCGAAAAGGGCAAGGTCTGCATGGTCGGGGACGGCATCAACGATGCGCCGGCGCTGACCCGTGCGGATATCGGCATGGCGATCGGCGCGGGAACGGATGTCGCGATCGACGCGGCGGACGTCGTACTGATGCAAAGCAGCCTGACGGACGCGCTCAATGCGCTGCGCCTGAGCCGCAAAACACTGAAAAACATCCGGGAAAACCTGTTCTGGGCGTTCATCTATAATATCATCGGCATTCCGCTGGCAGCGGGCGTGCTCGTGCCGTTCGGACTGACGCTCAGCCCGATGTTCGGGGCAGCGGCAATGAGCCTTTCGAGCTTCTGCGTCGTGACGAACGCGCTGCGCCTCAATTTCTTCAAGCCGGAAAAAGCAAGGCCGCAGACCGCGGTCTCTGCCGGAAATACTGTGAAAGGAGCCGTAACGAAAATGGCAAACACAACACTGGAGATCAAGGGCATGATGTGCCCGCACTGTGAGGCACATGTCCGCAAGGCACTCGGACAAATGGAGGGCGTGACGGTCGTGTCAGTCAGCCATGAGCAGGCCAATGCGGTCGTGCAGACGGAAAAGCCGGTCACCGAGGACGCATTCCGCGCCGTCATCGCCGATGCAGGCTATGAGCTGATAAAGGTGTCTCCGGCGGATCAGTAATGGAGGCGCTGCCCCGGACCCCGTTATGTATAACATGAAAGGACGCTTATACTCAAATCGGCGTCCTTTTTTTTACTCAGGGTAAGCTTCAGCATTGGGAGAACCTGCCTTTCAGAAGCCGCAATCAGCGGCGTGTGCAAAGAATATTGGGAGAGCTTCGCCCGCCGCGCCCGGAGGGAAATGCCGGCGCGGGTTTCGCGCAGCTTGCAAAATCAGCAGAAATATGGTATACTGATAAGCAGATGTGCAGCGACTGTTCCGTACAGTCATCCGTCTGCATGATACAAAGGAGGATCGCCATGAAAGTACGGTTTCATCTGCCGGATTTTGCAAGGCTCGGCAAATTCAACCTGATGTTTATTACGATGCTGGAAAACAGCCCGGAGTTCTTCCGCGAGGGCGTGGAGATCGCCTCTGTTTACGGCGTATTCCCGCCGTCGCTCTGGAACGGCGGCAGACTGCAGAGCGGCGCCTGTGACAAGGATTTCGTGCGCGCAGTCGTCAAGGCGTATCAGGCAAAGGGGATCCCGCTGCGCTTTACGTTCACGAATCCGGTGCTGGAAAAGAAGCATCTTGCCGACCCATTCTGCAATATGGTCATGCATACCGCAGACAACGGCCTCAATGAATGCATCGTATTTTCGCCGGTTTTAGAGGACTATATCCGCACGAACTACCCGAACTACAAGCTAACCAGCTCGACCTGCAAGCGCATCACGGATGCGGAGCAGCTCTATGCGGAGATCGCGAAGGATTATCACATTGTCGTGCTGGATTACGACCTCAACCATGAATTTGACATTCTCGAAAAGATCCCGGACAAGGAAAAGGTCGAGATCCTCGTCAATCCCTGCTGCAATCCGGAATGTCCGAACCGTTCGCTGCATTATCAGACGATCGGGCATGAGCAGATCGTCGTCGCAAACCATTTCCGCAAGTATCCGGATGTGCCGTACAATCCGGAGAAGTTCGAGCGGGAGCATCCGGAGAGCGCGCCGGTCTTTGCCTGTAAATGCGAGCAGCGGACGCTGTTTGATATCACCGGGCTGAAAAATCACATCACGCCGGAGGAGATCTGGGAAAAGTACGTACCGATGGGCTTTCAGCAGTTCAAGATCGAGGGGCGCACCTTTGACCCGTTCAATCTGCTGGAGCATTATATGTATTACATGGTGAAGCCGGAGTGCCGCGATCAGGCGCGCATGGTATTCCTGCGCAATCTGATGCGAAATGACGTCATCCGCTTTATGCAGTAAGCGGGGAGCCCCCGCGGGCATTTCCCTCCGGGGGGCGGCTTCTGAAAGGCTGCTTCTCCCAATGATGACGCACGCCGAAGGAACAGAGGCATCAAACAAAAAGGACGCCGATTGTTAGAGGAGCGCCGATAAAGAAGTATTTAAGATTTTAAGATGAGGTTGCGTAACTGCCTTGGTTACGCAACCTTTCTCTTTTTGTCGTACTTCATACTGTCAGCAACGGCAGTCGTTACGGCAACATTGAAGCGGTAGTGAATTTCAATTTGCTGAGTGCGATGCCCACTACTCTTGTCGGGAGCGTGGACAACGATCTTCTCGATAAGCTCATGCATGATCTCAGGAGTAAGCTCCGTGATACGCTCATACTTCTGCACCACGCTGATGAATGCGGTCACATCGGCGGACTTCTGTTCGGCGGTTTCGATATAGGCAGTAAGCTCTGTAACGCTTGCCTTTAGTTTCTTCTGCTCGTCCTCATATCCCGCCGACATCATAGAAAAACGTTCATCGGAAATCTTGCCCGATACGTTATCTTCATAAAGTCGTGTGAACAGTCTGTCCAGTTCAGCAATACGCTTTTCACCCTGTTTCATGGCTTTCTTCGCTTTTGCAAGCTCCGAAGACTGTTTCTGAACGGAATTGTCCATAGCTGCCCGGATAAACTCGTCCTCATGCTCTTTAACCCTGATAAACAGTTTGTTCAGCTCGTTCAACACGATCTCATTCAGTACAACAGTTCTGATGAAGTGTGCAGAACAAGCGTCCTTGTCTGAGGAATATGTGGAACACTTCAAATGCTCCTGATCGGCGGTCAGACTTGTCGCTCGGCACAGATACATCTTCTTTCCGCAGTCAGCACAGTAGACCATACCCGAAAATGGATTGACTTCCTCATGTTTGGTGGGACGGCGCTTGTTCTTGCGAAGCTCTCGCACCAGATCAAACTCCTGCTGAGTTACGATAGGCTCATGAGTATTCTCAAAGATGAGCCATTCTTCCTGCGGATTTCTCACGGTCTTCTTGTTTTTGTAGGACTTCTTATGTGTTCTGAAGTTGACCGTGTGACCGATGTATTCAGGACGGTCAAGAATGTGGCTGATAGTTTTTCCGCTCCAGCGATGCAGCTTAGCGTTCTTGTGACCGTTATCCCTACCCTGTGACAGAGCGTAGGCTGTAGGAGTCGGGATACCTTCCTGCGTGAGAATGCGGGCAATCTGCACCGGACCGTAGCCCTCAATGCAGAGCTTGAATATCCTTCGGACAACCTCAGCAGCTTCATCGTCAACGAGCCACAAATTTTTGTCAGCTTCGGACTTTTTATAACCGTAAATCGGGAGAGATAAAGGCTTACCCGACTGACCCTTAGCCTTGAAAACGGCTCTGATCTTCTTACTCGTATCACGGGCGTACCAGTCATTAAAAATGTTTTTGAAAGCCATCAGCTCATTTTCAGACTTTAAGGTATCCACGCCATCATTGATAGCGATATAGCGGACATCATAATCGGGAAATATGATCTCGATGTATTCGCCGGTTTTCAAATAATCACGACCGAGGCGGCTCAAATCCTTAGTGATAACAGTTCCAACCTTTCCGGCTTCTACATCTGCCATCATAGACTTGAAGCCGTCACGCTCAAACGTAGTTCCACTCACACCATCGTCCACATAAAACACAGGGTTTCTGAAACCATTATCCTCTGCGTACTTCTTGAGGATAGCCTTCTGATTGGTGATGCTGTTGCTCTCACCCTGTAACATATCGTCCTGTGAAAGACGACAATATAATGCTGTGATCTTGTCTGTCATATTAACCTTCCTTTCCGACAGATACAGCAAGCTATGTTATCATTATAGCGCGCACCGAAAATAAATACAATGCGCCGATCTTCCAAAGTTACACAGCCTGCTTCTCAGGTTCTTGTCCGGATTCACCGAGGAGTTTTTCGCTCTCTCGGATAATCAGCCTTTTCAGGATTTCCGAAAGACTTTCCTTTGAAGCAGGGTTGAACACGGTGGTCACCGTGTAAAGGGTATGCCCGATCTTGTATTCGGACGTTGCGTTAAAAGTTGAATCTGCCTTATCTTTCTCTACGGCAGTTGTGTTCTTATTCATAGCTTGTACTCCTTAGCTTCTCTTTTTCTATGCTTTTAGAGCGAGGGGTTCGCTTTCTCTCTCTTACCCTCTATGCAGTCGCAAGGTCGGTATATAATCCTTTCAGCCGACCGAGTATTTTACGACTATATCCATTATAGCGCGCAACGAAGCCGATTGTCCAGTTGTATTGCGCACGAACTTTCGGAGATTTTTCAATTTTCCCCAGTGTAATTTGCATTGGAAAAATGAAAAAAGCACCAAGCGTTTGATGAACTTGATGCTTAGGTATAGCTTTATAATGTTCTTTCCAGTTTCAGAAGAGCTGTTTTCTTATCCAGTCCGCCTGCATAACCAGTCAGATTGCCGTCTGCCCCGACTACTCTGTGACAGGGAATGATTATCGAGATAGGATTATGTCCCACAGCACCGCCGACTGCCTGTGCCGACATACGCTGAATGCTTTTCTGCTCTGCAATCATATGGGCTATCTCTCCGTAAGTCATAGTCTGACCGTAAGGTATCGTGAGAAGTATCTCATAAACAGCCTTGCGGAACGGTGTTGTGTTCAGGTTGATGGGCGGAGTGAAATCGGGAATTCTGCCGCTGAAATATTTATCGAGCCAGTTGCAAGTTTGAGTGAATATAGGCAACTCTGATACGATACTTTTTGATATGAGTTTATGGGGAAAGTATTTCTGTCTGTCGAACCATAAGCCTGTCAGTGATTCGCCGTTGCTGGCGAGGGTTATTCCGCCGAGCGGAGAAAAGTGATGATATGTGTAATTCATGGTCTATTCTTTCATCAGTGAAAACGTGAAAAATCAGTGCATAAGTATTTTTCAAATTGCTTTTTACAATATTCTTTCCTTATTCCGGTTGCTTTATCAGTTTTATTTCCGTTAAACCAGATACTGTGCTTTCCCTTATTCTTACCATTCTTATTTGTAACGCATTCATTTAAGAATTCTTCTGATGACATTATGTAGACTGCCATATCGTATCACTCCCAAGCAAAGCAGATTATAGGTTAATTATACCATATCAGGGCTGAAAGGTCAATCGGCAGAAGAAGAAAATGGACTGTCATCACAACAGCCCTTGACCTCAGCTTTGACTCCATTACTTGGGTTAAAGTTAGATGTGTTTTTTCTGAAACTCTTTAGGCGAATACCCTATATACTTCCTGAACACCTCAGCAAAATAGCTTGAATTGCC
>JAFWQJ010000088.1 GCA_017545185.1 Oscillospiraceae bacterium
CTGTCTGTCTGTCTGTCTGTCTGTCTTGAGTATATCAGACCGCAGCATTCCTGTCAACCCCTTTGCCATAAAATCAGTTTCTGCTAATAGTATAGCATAGTTGCAGGGATTGTCAAGAAATTTGAATTTGTTTTCTTTTTGCCGGAATCTTAGACAATTTCCATCTGGCAGACCTGCATGGCCGCGAGTGCATTCTCGTGGCTCTGCGGGGTCACGCCCGCGCAGCAGTCCGCCGCGATCTTCACCGGAACCTCCGGGAACGCCGCCTTGACGATCATCGCATTGCTGATGACGCAGATATCCGTGCAGACGCCGACGAACAGGAACTCCTCGATCTTTCTGCGCTTTCCGATGATCTTCGGCAGATCGACCGCGCCGAACGTGCCCTTTTCGACCCAGATCACATTCTCACCGAGCGCCTTCTTGACGGCGGCATCCGGCTTCCAGCCTGCCGTCCCGCGGATGCAGTGCGGCACGGGGAGCTTTCTGCCCTCCTGCGTGTTCAGATAGTCCTCCATGTGGGTATCCAGCGTGGCGATCAGCAGCCCGTCCGGATTCTCCTTGCGGAATGCCTTGATCTTCTGCACGACCGGCTTCACAACGGCAGCCGTCTCCGGGTTGCCGAGCACGCCCGTCAGAAAATCCTTCTGCATGTCAATGACGATCATTGCTTTCATGGTGCTTCTCCTTTCGGTTATCAGATCAGCCTGCGGATCACTCTGCCTGCGCCGCGGCGCATCACAGCGCGTGATCCCTGTCGGATGATCGTATCCGCCGCCTTCTTCGCGATGCGCTCGGCAGCTTCTTCGGTGACCCGCTGCACGATCCTCGTGCCGATCCTGCGGGCAATGCGTTTTGCGATCGGGTGTCTCATGATATTCCGTCCTTTCTCCGGTAGAGCTTTGCGGTGCGGTGTGCAGCCGCTTCATTATAATAGTCTGTTTCGGTGAGCTTCGGGAGCATTTTCTTGCGGAAGTTCTGCGGCGAGGTGCGCGTCCCTGTGATGAGCTCATAGGGCTGCTGCAGATCGGAGACCGTGAACAGCTCCGGCATCAGGTCAAAGATCAGGTCGTGATAAATGACCTCCTCGCGCAGCCTGCGAAAGCCGTCCGCGATGATCTGCGCGTGGTCAAACGCCAGCGCATTCTGAACCGGGCTGCCGTTCCCGCAGCGCAGCAGGACTGTGCCGTCCGGCTCTGTCACCGTCAGGATTTCGCTGCCGTTTTCCGCGGTGCAGCTCACCTCCGCCCAGAACGCCGCAGCCGCATCGGACTGCGCCGCCGTCTCCGGCGTGACCGTTTTCGTCAGCGCGAGAAACGCGCAGGAGATGATCCAGCCGCGGGGGTCGCGTCCGGTCTCGCTGTAAACGCCGAGCTGCATCAGCTTCGGGTCTGCGACGCCGGTCTCCTCGGAGAGCTCCCGCAGCGCGGCCTGTTCGACCGTCTCGCCGCGCCGGAGAAATCCGCCCGGCAGAGAGCAGCGGCCGCAGAACGGTTCCTCTCCGCGCCGCACGAGCAGCAGCTTTAATCTGCGCTGCTTCAGCCCGCGGAGCGGCTCCGCCTTTTCCGTATCAAAGCCGAACACCACGGCGTCGGCAGCCACGGACGGGCGGTCGAATTGTTCAATGCTGTACATAGTCCCTCCGACTTCGGAACAATCAGTTACTAACTATCTGTTAATAAGATTATAGCACATCGCGGCCGCTTTGTCAAGGGGTTTCAGAAATATTTTCGGGAGACTTCATGTTCTTATAAGGTATTGCGCGGAAACGCTTCCGGTCAAGCCAAAATAAAAGTTTTGGTCGAGCTTTTTTCAAAATGCTCGCAGGGTCAAGGGACAGCGTATTCTATATAGCTGCTCAGATCAATCAGAATTCAGCTGCTTATTGTTTCGGTCATTCTTTCTTTATCGTTTGTCCTGCCGGGATTTTAGTTGGGCGCGGGGCGCAAAACCTGAGAGGGAACCACAAGAGAGGGGCGAGATGCGCTCCTTCGTCGCTTATTCTCTCCCCTCTCTTAAGGTTTCCTCTCAGACTCTCCTTCCTTATCTTACCCCTCTCTTGTTTCGCGGGGAATCGTACCGGAATACAGCCAAGCGCAAAAATATTTTTTCGCGTATCTGCGTTTCTTTCACATCGTTCTTTGCAATTTCAAAAAATTTATTCGGATTTTTTGTGACCGACTGCCCTGTCTTTCTGTCGTAATGAGTGAAGGGCAAAATAACACCGGCAAAACCGCACGGGTTATCGGAGCCGGTACGATCGTATGAAAAGCGGCGGCGTTCTCTGCAGGAGCTAAGCCAGTCAATCTGAATGAATATTTTTGATATGGGAATAAAGGAGTATATCATGAAAAAGTTTTTTGTTATCGCTATGACCGCAGCCGCAATGATCTCCGCGGCATCCGCTTCCGTGACCGCTTCCGCATGCATGCATGAGACCGAAGCACAGCCTGAACCGGTTAACGTCCGCGTCACCATCCGCCTTGAGAAAGAACAGCTGAACGGCAACGCCGTGTTCGATCAGTACGTCACCGCGACGGATAACGACAACGACGGCAATGTGACCTACGCAGATGCAGTCAGAGCTGCATACTATCTGTACAATCCGACCTCCCTGGAGACCGCCTGCGAAGACGGCTGCGTCTGGGGACATTACGGCAGATACAAGGCCGACATCACCGACGGCAGCGGCAAGCAGATCCTCGCAGGCACTGAATACTACAACTCCGATTACGGGCTGAAGAACGGCGACTGGGTACATGTGGAACCGAACATTGCAGACGTTGATGTTTACGCGCTGGAACTGTCAGGCAGCAGCCCGGTCTACAATTATGCGCCGACCTACGTGCAGTACACTCCGGTCGCCCTGCGGACGGTCAAGTATCCGGCAGGCGATTTCAAGCCGGTGCCGGTGCCGTTCACCGAACTGATCTTTGATGATATCCCGTCCGGCAAAATGACAACCGCAGATGGCACGGCGGTCATCACGTTCGATCAGGAATGGGGCTGCCACACGATCCGTGCAAAGTTCCGCTGCAAGGATACCGACACCCGCCTTGACAGCTGCACCTTCTGGACCGACAATGCCGGCCTGGATTGGACGGCACACCGCGCCTACGGCAATGCACAGACCTCCGGCGGAATGAAGATCGCTGCCGCTGAGGAAACCACCGCGCCGGCAGCGACGACAGCTGCACTGACCACAGCAACAGAAGCCGTCACGACCGCAGCGGAAACCGCCGCAGCACAGACCGCCGCCGAGGCGATCACGACTGCCGCAGAGACCTCTGCAGCACCGGCAGCGACGACCGCAGCAACGGCTGCTGTCTCTACGGCTGCTCCCGCAAAGCAGACCTCCGCGACCGGCTCGACCAAGGCGGGCAGCCTCCAGACCGGCGACAGCACACCGGTCGCAGCAATGCTCCTCGCAGGCCTGACCGCTGCAGGCACCGCGATCGCAGTCAGCCGCAGAAGAAAGGAACAGTAACATATCCTCCGCCTCATCTTCCATATACGGAAAGCCGGTATGTGTAACACATACCGGCTTTTTCGTCTGATCTTGCAGTTGCAGTCAGAGCGCCGCTGTGCTATAATAAGAGCAGAAATCACCCGCAAAAAAATTTTTTTGCGATTTTTGTAACCTAATTTGAACAGATCCCGTCTACAAAGGCAGAGGGGTCAGAGAGGAGGCGTCCGGCGTGGAGGACTCACAAATTATTGAACTGTATTTTGCGCGGGACGAAAGGGCTCTGACGGAAACAGACCGGAAATACGGCGGGCTTTGCTGTTCAACCGGCAGACAAATCCTCGGCAGCCGTGAAGATGCCGAGGAATGCTGGAACGACGTCATGCTGAAGACGTGGAACAAAATCCCCCCGGAGAAGCCTCTGTATTTTGCCGCGTATCTGGTGACACTGATGAGAAATGCTGCTCTGACCCTTTATGAAAAGCTGCACGCTGAAAAACGCGGCGGCGCCCAAACTGCGCTTGTTCTGGAAGAACTGGAAAACTGTCTCACCGCACCCGATGACGTTGAAGCACAGGTCTCGGAGGCGGAGACCGGCGAAATGATCCGGCGGTTCGTGAAAACGCTGTCGGAGGACGCGCGGAATATTTTTATTCTGCGGTATGTCTACATGATGCCGGTCAAGGACATTGCGGAACGGCTCTCGATCGGAGCAAGCAAGGTGAAGGTATCGCTGCACCGCTCGCGTGCGGCACTGCGGGACTACTTAGGAGGTGAACAGCCGTGAAAGCGATGACATTGCTGCGGGCGATGAGCGCGATCGACCCGTCAGACATCGAGGCTGCCTATCGGGCGGCAGGACTGCACGGTACTTTCCCGGCTCCTTCACCGGCACTGACATCTGAAGGCACTGAACCCGCAGGCTTCCCCATGCCGTATCCGAAGCCGATATCCGCCGGAAAGCGCTATGCGATCGGCGGATGGGCGGCGGCGGCAGCGTGTATTGCGCTTGTCGCTGCGGCAGGTCTGTATTTCCGAAGCAATGACGACTATCTGACAACGCATTCCGGTTCCGAGTGGATCACAGAGATCACCGGAACATCCCCTGCCGAGACCGTACCGGCGCAGGGAACGGATGACGCTTCTGCCGGTTCTGCTGAGACCGGCACAGCTCCGGCCGTCACAGTCACCTCAATCATAACTGCACCCCCGGAAGCACAGACAAACGGAACAGGAACCGAGTCCCCCGATATGAGTTCTGTTCCTGCCGCAACGGATCACGGCATTCCGCTCACAACTGTGACCGAAAAAACAACAGCTTCTACGGTCACATCTGCAATAACAACTGCGGCTGCGCCGTCCGAAGCCGCGGTTCCGTACAGCGTTCCGGCGCTGCTCGCAACAGCGGACGGCAGCGGCACCCTTCCGGGTTACAGCCCTGATACTTCGTATTTCCCGGGAGAAGTCAATGATTTTGAGGTCATAGATGATGCGGATGCAATCCGCGCATTTCTCGAGCGGCATGATCCGCCCGCGGTGCTCGGTACCGGCAGAATGTCCGATGCCGACCGCGATGCGATCCTTGCCGATCCGGTGCTGGTGCATGTCCGCTGGCAAACGGAGGATGACCGCTGGACGACCTACGGCATTCAGAGCGCAGAGCTGGATGCATCCGGCTGCCTGAGCTTCAGCGTTGTCATGTACAGCAACAGCGCACCGGAACATGCGGAGCCGTGGGTCTACGAGATCGCACTGCTCTGCAGGAAAAGCGCGGTTCCGGAGATCAGAGCCGCATCCGTCGAGCTGCATTGCTTTGCCGACAATGACGAAACCGGCATTGAGAACTACATGAAATATCTGGAATCCCTGAGTGATGACATGACTGTCCGGGTGACCGGCTGATAAAGGAGAACAGACATGAAGCATCTGAAACAGCTTGCCGCCGGGATCACCGGCGCTGCGATCCTGCTGCAGAACGCAGGCTGCATACCGCTGCTTCCGGCGGCGCCCGCACTGACCGAACCTGCCATGACCGCATCCGCAGCCCCGGTAACCGTGCAGGTCAACAACCCCGCCACGTTTGTATATGATTTCCACGACTTTCAGGCGCAGTATATGCCGAACAAGGATCGGTGGTTCACAACGGACGGCGCCTCGATCTGTTCGGAGACCGCGGCTGTGCAGGTGATCACCGCGGAGGACGACAGCAGCCTGAAGCTGACCCTGAATTTTGAAGCGCAGACGGCAGCCGTCAGCAAAGACGGCAAGGAAACAGACTGCTCAAAGCTGTTCCGGGAGCTCCTTTTCGAGCCGCTTGCAAACCTGCGCCCGGAATACGAAACGGGACTCTTCTTTGACAAGGCCTCACAACAGTATTTCACAAGGCCGGAGCCGCAGAGCTTTCCCCTGACCTTCACCTGCGCGGCACAGTTCCGCAACAGTGCACCGGCCGGCCTGACCTGCAGCATCCGCTTCGGCCAATACAAATACGGGACGCTCGGCATTTCCATGCAGGGCGAAATGTTCTCCGATGCGGCGGACGGCTCCGTTCAGATCCGGACGGCTGCGGGTCTGAAAGGGGAGGCGGTCGTCATGTCCGGCACCTGCGCAGGCGATGTGAACTATGACCGCAAGGTGGATGTTTCGGATGCCGTTCTGACCTGCCGGATCGCGGCAGAGGATGTGAACGCAAGGGTCAGGGACATCGGCATGGCGCTGGCTGACACGAACTGTGACGATCACATCGACGGCAGCGACATCACCGATATCATCTATGACATCGCCCTTGTGCCGTATGAGGACCGCGTACCGGACGGAACCATTCCCGTCATTTCCGTAGAAAAGCTCGGTCTTTCCGCGTTTGAGGCAGTATTCGGCGCGGAAGCAAAAACGCAGTACGGCGATCTGGTTTCCTGCGAGGAAGGCGAACAGTACGACAAATGGTATTTTGCCGCATCCCGGCCGAACGAAGATAAGGCGGACTTCCGCAGCCTTTCGTTCAACCTCACCGCGCTGACGCTGGATAGCCGCGGCGTTCTGAACATTGAAGCAGACACTGGCAACGGCTATTCCGGCTTTGCCATAATCGCGGTCACGGTGCCGCACGGCAGTCTTGCTGCGGATACCGCCTGCAGCTTCCGCTTCCATTCTGTCCGGATCCTGCCGCCCTATGCGCCGCTGATCCGGTATATCCCGGACGCAGTACTGCAGGAGAACGAAGTCCGCATCAGCATTGAGCAGTACGCGCCGCAGCACCGCCCGGAGGATCGGGAGGCGCTTGCAAATATGCTCGGCTATGCGGACACCGCTGAAATGGAACAGAGCGTCCGCGTCAAACGTGCGCCCTGCGTCACAAAGCAGCACTGTACAGAGGGCGCAAATTATGATGTCTGGGATCTGGTTTGTTTCCTTGATCCGTCAACGTATCAGCCGACAGAGGCAAGGATTGAGCGTCTGACGCTGTATCAGGGAAAAGGCATTCTGGAGTGCGTTCTTGGCATGAACGACCCGGAAACTCCTTCGGAAGATACTCCGGTCGGGCAGGAATATGTCTGGTACTGGTTCAAGGTAACATTCCCGCACGGCACGGTTCCGGCGGATACGGAAGTGGCCTTCTACCCGGAGATGCGGTATCAGACGAACATGATGCCGTCTGCACGGTATATACAGATATACAGCAGACCAATCGGTACGGACACGGCCGGTATCCCCTGCTTTTCTTATTACAGTTCCGGCCTGCGCGATGTCGGCAATTATGCAAAAAAGGAAATCTGCAGCGAACTGGATGAACCGGACGCATGGTATACCTACCGCATCTATAACGATGCAGAGCAGATGCCGGAAACCGAGCGAAGCGTCTGGAATCTGTACGGATCCGAAATAGATCCGGATCTGCTGCTCCAGTCCGGCCATTATCCGGCAAGTGATACGCTGGCATACGATCTGCTGTGCCTTTACTTCAAAACGCCCGCAGACGAAAACGGCGGCTATTACAGCGAGTACGGCATCGAAAGCGCTGAGCTTACAGACGGCGTGCTGACGCTGAAGGCTGCGGAATACCGGCCGCTTGCACAGGAAGGCATCCCGGCGCATTACGACCGGCTCCTGATCGAAGTGCCGAAAAACGCCCTGAATTACGTGCAGGAGATCCGCGTCGAAAAGGTGCCGTATTACGATGGAACCGAGATGCTTTCTGCCGAAGAAAAGCCGAATGGTTATGCAGTTCACGGCGAGGACGGCCTCTGGCACTGGGAGCAGGAGGTGCGCAGAAAGGATCAGTTCCTTGCAGCGGTCGGAAACGGTATGTTCCGCATCACCGGCAGCGTGCCGGAGGAAAGCTATACGGTCACCTCGCAGGCAAGCTTTTCCGTTGTGGATTATGTGACCGGCGAGCTGCTGCCGGATTTCTTTCTGGCGCTCTACTCGGAATACCGCGAGTATGGTCCGGTGGCCAGCCGCTCGAGGCAGTCTGAGGTGTGGGAAACAACTGCGGACGCGCCCAAACAGATGACACTCACCGCAAAACGGTTCAATTACGGCTATCACTACGAAACGCCGAAATACACGCTTCATATCGCAGGTGTTCCGGAAGATGACTGGGACAGCTATCACATCCCGGTCAAAGAGCAGACCTTCAGCATCCCGGATGACGGCAGCGATATCGAGATCAGGCTGTATGTGATGCGAACCGACCGCAATCCGAATGTACAGTTTGTATTCAGGAACTGGAGCCGCAACCGGAATACGCAGAACTTCACAGAGGATATTTTCACATACTGCATGGTGAACGTCACCGATTCCGCAGGCATTACGCTTTACCACATATCTCCGCGGGGGCTCTTAGGCTGCTACCTCCCGGACGGTACCTACACGGCAAAGCTGGACATCGAACACGACTCTCTTTACACAGTCGCTTTCCCGGAGATTCTCGTATTGAAGGGAATCTATACCGAGGAGGAGCTGAGCAGGCTCGCAGAACCGGAAGGCATCACCTTCACCGTGAAGGACGGTGTGCCGGATAAACCGGAATACTGCTTTGACATGATGCTGAAGCAGGAGTTTTACCTGCAGGAGCAATAAAGGAACGCACATACAAAAGGACGCTGATTTTCACATATCAGCGTCCTTTTTTAATTGCGCTTGCGGCGTGCTTCAGCATCGGGAGAAGCAGCCTATCAGAAGCCGCCCCGCGGCGTGCGGAAAAGACTGTTGGGAGAGCTTCGCCAACCGTCCCCGGAGGGAATCGCCCGCGGGCGCTGCCCGCCCGGAGGGAAATGCCCGCGGGCGCTGCCCGCCGCCGTCAACTGCAGTCGAGATTCTGATAGAACGAGGCCAGCTCCGGACGGCATTTCAGGAACACACCGCCGAGCATCGGATCAAACTGCGTGCCGAGCGACTGCTCAATGATCGTCAGCGCGGCATCCACGGTCAGCGGCTCCTTATAGCACCGCTTGCTCACCAGCGCGTCAAATACATCCGCCAGCGCCATGATCCGCGCCTCGACCGGGATATCCTCCCCGACCAGATGCTCCGGATAACCCGTGCCGTCAAAATGCTCATGATGATAATGCGCGATATTCAGCGTAATGCGCACAAAATCTTCATCATCAACCTCATTCAGGATCTTCCGCAGCATTCTTTCACCCTCGGCAGGATGCTTCTGCATCTCTGCCATTTCCTCATCGGTGAACTTGCCCGGCTTGCGCAGGATCTGGTCGTCAACGGCGATCTTGCCGATATCGTGCATCGGGGCAGCCTTCGTGACATTGTGCAGGAACGGATGATCCAGCTTCAGCAGCTCACAGACCGCCTTTTCCTGCAGCAGCTTCTTCGCGAAAATGCGCACCACATGGCTTGTCCGGTTGATGTGCCCGCCGGTACTGTTGTCGCGGCTTTCAACGACGCTCGCCATGCCGGTGATGATCGAGTTCTGTACCTTGCGGATGTGGTCGGTCTTTTCCTCGACATCCGCCTGCAGCTTGCTGTTATAATTGTTCAGCAGCCGGACATACTTCTGCTGCTCGGTATCGTCCTCCAGCAGCAGGCCGTAGCCGACCGTTTCGTCCTTCTTTTTCAGCTCGGTGACCTTGCGCTCGAACGCCTCCTCCCCGAGCTCGAAATGCGTGCTGTTCGCGGTGAACAGCGTATAGAGCCGGTCGGGGATCCGCTCGTTCTGTCCGAGCGTTTTCAGCTCCGGAAAGAGCGCCTTTGCGTGAGAGTTTGCATCGAGATAACCGTACTGGTTATCCGTGATGATATAGGGGTTCTCCATTTGCTTGAAAACCCACTCGTGACCGGAATCCGTAACGCCGAAGAAGCTGTCCGTCGGCATGGCGATGACCACGGAGAGCAGCGACAGCGCACAGAATACAGGCAGCAGCTCAAGCTTCGGCTTGGCGGCAAACTGCAGCAGCATCGCCGCCGCAATGATGAACGTCGCAGCCGCCAGACGCCCCAGATTGCGCCGCTCGGCGGGAAGCTTGTTCACGGAGCGCCGGTACATCGTATAGTACAGCGTCAGCAGCAGGATCATCACCAGAACCGTATTCCGGAACACGAACAGCGAGGACTGCGTGATCTCCGCCCTGTACACATGGAAGGTCTCGTTCTGTACGAACCGGAAGTGCCCGATGAACATTTCCCGCAGCTTTTTGTTCCACTGGACTGCAATGATGACACATTCACATGCGCCCCAGATCAGCAGAAGCTCCCGCGGGATCTTCAGCCGCAGATAGGCAATCAGAAAGCAGATAAAGAAATAGCAGAACATGGTGCTGCCGAGGAACGCAAAACGGTATGCAGCATCCGCTTCGGGCTCCGTACCCGCACTTTCCATGAGCAGCGTGCCGCTGTTCATGATCACACAGCCGATGCTTGTCAGCATCAGCCGGATGCTGCTCTCACTCTGCTGGCGGTTCTGCAGCAAAGCAGCCGCACCGGCCAGCGGGATGATGATTGCAATGACCTCGATCATCACGATCAGCATGTAACCGGTCACCTCCTTCCGTTGTTCTCTTTCTATTATATCCGAATCCTGCAGAAAAAGCAAGCGTTTATGCGAATCCCGTGCTTACGGCACCGGCATTTTCCTGTGGATCGAGCCAAGACGTTCGAGTGCCTCGTTCAGTGTTTCGTTTTTCTTCGCAAAATGCAGCCGGATATACCGGTTTTCGGGCTCTTTGAAGAAGCTGGAGCCCGGCACCGCGCCGACGCCGACATGCTCCGCAAGCTTCTCGCAGAAGTCAAGGTCGCTCGCGTAGCCATATTCCGAAACATCGAGCAGCACGTAGTATGCGCCCTCCGGCACGGTATGGCGGATGCCGATGCGGTCAAGCCCCGCAAGGAACAGGTCGCGCTTTTCGGTGTATTCCGCCTGCAAGCCGCGGTAGTAATCGTCGCCGAATTTCAGTCCGGTGACGGCTGCTTCCTGCAGGGGTGCCGCCGCGCCGACCGTCAGGAAATCGTGCACCTTCTTGACCGTTTCGATGATCTCCGGCGGCGCGATCACATAACCTAAGCGCCAGCCGGTAATGGAATACGTTTTTGAGAGCGACGAACAGGAGATCGTCCGCTCCCACATGCCCGGCAGGGATGCCATATAGGTATGCACATGCGGCGCGTAGAGGATGTGCTCGTACACCTCATCCGTAATGACAAAGGTGTCGTATTTCTTCGCAAAACCGGCGATAATCATTAGCTCGTCCCGTGTGAACACCTTGCCGCAGGGATTCGACGGATTGCAGAGGATCAGCGCTTTCGGGTGCTGTCTGAATGCCGCTTCGAGGACGTCTGCATCAAAGGTAAATGCCGGCGGGATCAGCGGCACATAGATCGGCTCTGCGCCGGAAAGAATCGTATCTGCACCGTAATTCTCATAAAACGGCGAGAACACGATCACCTTGTCGCCGGGGTTCGTGACGCTCATCATGGCAGCCATCATCGCTTCGGTGCTGCCGCAGGTCACGACGATCTCGCCGTTCGGGTCAATCGTTCTGCCCATGAAATGCGCCTGCTTTGCGGCAAGTGCTTCGCGGAAATTCTGTGCGCCCCATGTGATCGAATACTGATGAAAGTCCTCTTTCGTGACCTCGGCCAGACGGTCGAGCAAAGCCTTCGGCGGGTCAAAATCGGGAAAGCCCTGTGAAAGATTCACCGCGCCGTACTGATTGGAGATCCTTGTCATCCGGCGGATGACGGAATCGGTAAAACCGGCAGTTCTGCTGGATAATGCAGGCATATTGTCCTCCTGAAAAATGTTGTACCGGAATCATCTCCGGTACACCTATTATACTACGATTCCCCCAAATAGTCAACTGCGCCCGCGGCGGGCAGGCGCGGAGCCCGCGCGGGCGATTTCCTCCGGAGGCGGTTGGCGGAGCTTCCCTCCGGCAGCGTAATACACGCCGCTAAAGCGGCTTCTGCGGGGAGCCCCCACGGGCGATTTCCTCCGGAGACGGTTGGCGAAGCTCCCCCAATTAGCCGGGTACACGCCGCGGGGCGGCTTCTGTAAGGTTACTTCTCCCAATGCTGAAACCCGGCGGGCAGCATACCGGTAATTTATTTTTCAGTGAATAGTGAATAACGCGATTCCGGGAGATGCCCGCGTATAAGCACAGGGAGCCCATTCGGGAGATGTCCCCACTCACAGCGCGTAAACGAAGCGATACGCAAGACTGAAAGCCGCCATACAGACAAAAGTATGCGGTGCACCCCAAGGGGGTCAAGGGGTCAGGAAAGCGGGGGCTCGGGGGCGAAAACCTAGGGGGATAGGGGGAATAAGCGACGAAGGAGCGCTTTCCCCATGTCCCCCTGGGTTGTCACCCCCGAAATCGCGCCCCGCGCCCAGCCAAAATCAACAGAGGACAAAACGATCAAGCGAGAATGCCTATGCGACATAAGAGTGAATAGTGAATAACGAAAAATGAACAGTGAATAACACAAATCCGGGAGATGACCCCACTCACAGCGCGTAAACGAAGCGATACGCAAGACTGAAAGCCGCCATACAGACAAAAGAATGCGGTGCGCCCCAAGGGGGTCAAGGGGTCAGGAAAGCGGGGGCTCGGGGGCGAAAACCTAGGGGGATAGGGGGAATAAGCAACGAAGGAGCGCTTTCCCCATGTCCCCCTGGGTTGTCACCCCCGAAATCGCGCCCCGCGCCCAGCCAAATCAACAGAGGACAAAACGATCAAGCAAGAATGCCGGACGGTACAGTCAAAGCCCCCTCCCCCTGATTTATATGCATAAAAACCGCCCCTGATTTTTGTACGCGAAAACATTGCATTTTCCTAAAAAATATGCTATAATAGAAAGAACAAGTATATGAAAGGGGAAATACTTATGCATGAACCTTACTACCTGACAACTGCGATCGCGTACACCTCGCGCAAGCCGCATATCGGCAACACCTACGAGATCGTCATGACCGACGCGCTGGCGCGGTTCCGCAGAATGCAGGGCTATGATGTATATTTCCTGACAGGCACCGACGAACACGGCCAGAAGATCGAGGAGATCGCAAAAGAAGCCGGCATTACCCCGCAGGAGCATGTGGATAAGATCGCCGGCGAGATCCGCTCGATCTGCGACCTGCTCAATACCTCCTACAATCAGTTCATCCGCACGACCGACCCCAGGCACACCAAGACCGTGCAGGATATCTTCCAGCGTCTTTACGATCAGGGCGATATCTACAAGGGCGAGTACGTCGGCAAATACTGTACGCCCTGCGAGAGCTTCTGGACAGAGTCCCAGCTCGTGGACGGCAAGTGTCCCGACTGCGGCCGTGAGGTGCGCGATGCCAAGGAGGAAGCCTATTTCCTGAAGCTTTCCAAGTATCAGGGCTGGCTGGAAGAATACATCGAATCGCATCCGGATTTCATCTATCCGGAGGCACGCAAAAAGGAAATGCTCAATAACTTTATCAAGAAGGGTCTGCAGGATCTCTGCGTCTCCCGTTCGACGGTCAAGTGGGGCATTCCCGTTCCGTTTGATCCGGAGCATGTCATTTATATCTGGATCGACGCACTCTCGAACTATATCACCGCACTGGGCTATGATGCCTACGGGAACCACGGTGAGCTGTTCAAGAAATACTGGCCGGCGGATGTCCATGTCATCGGCAAGGATATCGTCCGGTTCCACAGCATTTACTGGGTCATCATGCTGCACGCACTCGGCGCGCCGATCCCGAAAAAGGTGTTCGGTCATCCGTGGATGCTGTTCGGCAGCGACAAGATGAGCAAATCCCGCGGCAATGTCATTTACGCGGATGAACTGGTCGATAAGTTCGGCGTGGACGCCGTCCGCTACTATCTGCTCTCCGAGATGCCGTTTGCACAGGACGGTTCGATCACCTATGAGACGATGATCGAGCGGTTCAACTCCGACCTTGCCAATACGCTCGGCAACCTCGTGAACCGCACCGTCGCAATGGTCAACAAATACTTCGGCGGTATCATTCCGGATGCTGACACGATCGCTTCTGCACCGTCCGAGGACTGCGACGCAGATCTGAAGGCCGTTGCGGAAAGCACCGCCGCGAAGATGACCGAGCTGCTCGACAGCTTCCATGTCAGCGACGCGGTCGAGACGGTCATGGCGCTGGCCAGCCGCTGCAACAAGTATATTGACGAGACCGCACCGTGGGTGCTCGCCAAGGACGAGGCCAACAAGCCGCGCCTTGCAAAGGTCATGTATAACCTGCTCTCCGGCATCCGCATCATCGGCGGACTGCTGAAGCCCTTTATGCCGGAGACCGCAGAGAAGATACTCTCGCATACGCCCGCTTCCGATGAAACCGCAGCGATTGAACGGGAAATCGACCGCTATGCCGTATTCGGCGGCGTGAAGCACGGCGCCGTGGTCGGCGAGGCAAAGCTGATGTTCAACCGCATCAACGCGGAGGAATTCATCGCGGAGATGATCGCGGCACATCAGGCACCTGCTGCGGAGGAAGCACCTTCCGAGCCGGTCGCGCCGTTTGCAGAGGAGATCACCATTGACACATTCGCAAAGGCAGATATCCGCGTGGCAGAAGTGCTCGAATGCGAAAAGGTCAAGAAATCGAGCAAGCTGCTCTGCTTCCAGCTGTTTGACGGCATCGGGAAGCGGCAGGTCGTTTCCGGCATTGCCAAGTGGTACAAGCCGGAGGAGTTAGTCGGCAAGAAGGTCTTTGTCGTTGCAAACCTCAAGCCCGTGACGCTCTGCGGCGTCGAGAGCTGCGGCATGATCTGCTCCGCCGAAGGCCCCGACGGCAAGATCACTTTGCTGCTCGCCGATGACAGCATTGCACCGGGCAGCCGCCTCTGCTGAACGCAAAACGCGTTCCGGCGGTTCGCTGCCGTATTGAATGATAACCCTGCGCTGTGGAGTACCCCGCATCAGATCACGCCCTCAAATAATCATATCACTGCACATTATGCAGCAGGAGGTTGATTTATGAAGCTTCTGAAAAAGCTTGCCGTGCTGACGGCAGCGGCACTCTGCACCAACGGCATCATACCCGCAGCAGCGGCGGATGATGTCATGACCTTCCGCATGACTGCGGATACCGACACAATTTATACCGATCAGCTTGAAAATGAAGACGCCGTCGTGCACGGCGGCGTCCGCATTGACAATTATACCGGCCTGACCAATCTGCGGCTGATGCTGAAAAGCGACAGTCCGCTGACGATCGAAAACGGCGATTTCACGCGTGACCCCGTCAAAACGGACAAGCGCGGCGAGCCCCTGCATTACATGTTCCCGGAGCACGATCAGGCGGATTACATGCAGTATTCCGAGATCACCGGCGAATCAAATGTCGTTCTGTGGTATGCAAAAGGCTTCGTGCAGGATCAGATCGCGGTCATGGGCAATCCGGATACGACCTTTGTTGATTTTGATATCCGCGTGCCGAAGGGTACGCCGGCCGGCACCTACAGGCTGTATATCAGCGAGGATGTTCAGACCAATATCGCAGGTCAGATGGAGGAGGATTTCTTCGCCTACTGCGGCACCGCCCAGCTCATTCTGAACCAGAATGTGAAGCTGGAGCCGCTGGTGATATCGGTCTGTGAACCGGGCCCGATTCCTGCGGAGACGACGGTCGTCACAACGGAAACGACCGCACCCGAAACGACAACCGAAACAACGACTGAAACAACGACGGAGCCGGCCACGACTGCGGAACCGACAACGACGTCCACTACAACGACGACGTCTACCACAACGACGACGTCCACTACAACAACGACGTCTACCACAACAACGACGTCTACCACAACGACGACGTCTACCACAACGACGACGTCTACCACAACGACGACGTCTACCACAACGACGACGTCTACCACAACAACGACGTCCACTACAACGACGACGTCTACCACAACGACGACGTCCACTACAACGACGACGTCCACTACAACGACGACGTCCACTACAACAACGACGTCCACTACAACAACGACGTCCACTACAACAACGACGTCCACTACAACGACGACGTCCACTACAACAACGACGTCCACCACGACGACGACGTCTACCACAACGACGACGTCCACCACGACGACGACGTCCACTACAACGACGACGTCTACCACAACGACGCCTGTCACAACAACAATACCGGTCACAACAACAATACCGGTCACCACAACGGTACCGATTACCACAACAGTACCGGTCACCACAACAGTACCGGTCACCACAACGGTACCGGTCACCACAGCGCCGATCACAACAACATCCGTTGTGACGACGACCCCGATGTCTGAAACATCGACGTCCCCCACCACGACAACAACCGCATACCAGCCGCCGACAGTTCCTCCGGATCTGAACGGCAACGGGAAGCTGGATATCGCGGATGCTGTATTACTTCTGCGGTATATCACGGAGGATCCGATCCCGATGCCGCAGATGCCCTCATCAAGGCAGCTCTACGCTGCCGATCTGGACGAAGACGGATGCCTGACTATGCTCGATGTGATGCGGCTGCTCTCACGCATCTCCGGGCAGGCGTAAGATCCTCTGAAATCCTCTATGGAGTATGCTGCTATAGCCCTCAGAAAATAACAAGCAAATTTGCAGCAGGAGGTTTCTACTATGAAACAACACAAGATTTTTGCCGCAGCAGCGGCAGCAATGCTTTTCGCATCGGCGGCTGTGTCCGCTTCCGCGGCTGATGAGCCCATGACATTCCGCATTGACGCAAAAGAAAGCGCAGTCTGCCTTGACAACATGACAGACGACGCCGTCCTGAAGGGCGAGGTGTTCATCGACAATTACACCGGCCTGACCTCTCTCCGCCTGATCCTCAAGAGCGACGAACCGGTCGTCATCGAAAACGGCGATTATACGCGCAATCCGGATAAGAAGGACAAGAACGGCGACCCGCTGCACCGCCTCTTTGAGGAACATTCGGCAATGGATTACATGCAGTATTCCCCGGATACCGGCGCTTCCAATGTCGTGCTCTGGTATTCCAAGGGCTTTGTCAATGATGAGCCTGCCAAGGTCAGCGATCCGACCAGCTCGTTCGTGAGCTTTGATATCCGCGTACCGAAGGACACCAAGCCGGGCGACTACAAGTGCTACATCAGCACCGAGGTTGTGACCAACGTCGCCGGCCAGAAGGAGGAGGACTTCTTTGCTTACGGCGGCAAGAATCAGCTTGAACTCGATAAGGACGTCAAGCTGGCGCCGCTGGATGTTGCGGTTTACCTGATCGGCGACTCGAACCTCGACGGATTTGTCGATGTGGCGGATGCACAGAAGACGCTGATGGCTTACACCGAAGGCATCGCGGGCAATGACCCCAAGCTCACCAAGGCGCAGACCCTGGCTTCTGATGTCGTCAAGGACGGCAAGGTCAGTGTCGATGATGCGCAGGTCATCCTGAAGTATTACACCGAGAAGGTCGTCGCCGGCAAGAAAGACACCACCTGGGAGCAGTTCCTGCAATAAGGTATCGCTTCGCGATGATTGAAAACGTGCTTCTGCGGGGAGCCCCCGCTGGCATTTCCCTCCGGGTACGGTTAGCGAAGCTCTCCCAGTACCGAAGCACAATCAGAAGAACAAAAGGGACGCTGACAAACGAGTCGGCGTCCTTTTTTGCGCATATTCCGTCAGGCAATCGCTCCATATAAACAAAAAACCGGACTCCCGAAGGAATCCGGTTTTTGTATCGGTGAAATTACTCGTTGATCGCAGTAACAACGCCGGAGCCGACGGTCTTACCACCCTCACGGATAGCAAAACGCAGACCCTGCTCGATTGCGATCGGAGTGATCAGCTCGACATCGATCTCGATGTTGTCGCCGGGGTTGCACATCTGAACGCCGTCCGGCAGCGTGATGATACCGGTAACGTCAGTTGTACGGAAGTAGAACTGCGGACGGTAGTTGGTGAAGAACGGCTTATGACGGCCGCCCTCTTCCTTCTTCAGAACGTACACCTGGCCCTTGAACTTGGTGTGCGGATGAATGGAACCCGGCTTGCAGAGAACCTGACCTCTTTCGATGTCCTTACGTGCGATACCGCGGAGCAGTGCGCCGATGTTATCGCCAGCCTCAGCATAATCCAGCGTCTTGCGGAACATCTCCAGACCGGTAACGACGGTGGAGGTCTTCTCGTCCTTCAGACCGACGATCTCGACAGTCTCGCCGACCTTGATCTGGCCACGCTCAACACGGCCGGTTGCAACGGTACCACGGCCGGAAATGGTCATGGTGTCCTCAACCGGCATCAGGAACGGCTGATCTGCCTTACGGTCCGGAGTCGGAATGTAAGAATCAACAGCATCCATCAGCTCGAGGATCGGTGCATAGACCGGATCATTGATATCGGTGGACTTGGAATCGAGAGCCTGGAAAGCAGAACCCTTGATGATCGGAATCTCATCGCCGGGGAACTCGTAGGAGCTCAGGGTGTCGCGGATATCCATCTC
>JAFWQJ010000011.1 GCA_017545185.1 Oscillospiraceae bacterium
GAGCTCGTCAAGGTGCTCTCCAATGAGCTGTTCGATTCTACCGAGCCGCTGATCCGGCTCGATATGACCGAGTATATGGAAAAGCACGCCGTTTCGCGGATGATCGGTTCGCCCCCCGGCTATGTCGGCTATGACGAGGCTGGTCAGCTCACCGAGAAGGTGCGCCGCAGACCGTATTCCGTGATCCTGTTTGACGAGATCGAAAAGGCACACCCGGACGTCATGAACCTGCTGCTGCAGATCCTCGACGAAGGCAAGATCGACGACGCACAGGGCAGAACGGTTAATTTTGAAAATACGATCATCATTATGACGAGCAACGCGGGCAGCACCGATAAATCCACGGGCGTCGGCTTCAACCGCACCGAGGAGGAGATCTCCCGCGAGAAGGCGCTCAAAGCGCTCAAGGACTTCCTGCGCCCCGAGTTCGTCGGCAGAATCGACGAGATCATCGTGTTCAAGCCGCTGTCTGTCACGGACTACGAGAAGATCGCAGACCTGATGCTGCGCGAGACCGCGGATGCGCTCTCCGAGAGAGGCCTGCTGCTCGACTGGGACGACGCTGCGCTCAAATACATTGCGGAGAAGGCGCACGGTCACCGCTACGGTGCGCGTGATATCCGTCATGTGCTGCGCGACGAGGTCGAGGACAAGATCGCCGGCCTGATCGTCGATGCGGAGCTCCCGCTGCATGTGCTGCATATCCGCGGCAGTGCGGACGGCGTGAAGCTCGAAACTGCGGATGCATAAGAAAAAGCCCTGCCGGAGATGACTTCGGCAGGGCAATCTGCATACGGGCAAAAAAATGCCGGATAACCTGGGAGAGTTATCCGGATCTTAAGGAAAGAGGTTACCATAAGCAAATCGCGCAGGGAACTTCGTAAATACTGGGTTCTCAGCACTCATTGATATGTTTAACAATATATAGTATACCCGAAATCACTTAATTTGTCAATATTTTGCTTGTGATTTCAGTATAACGTACAGTAATATCATAAGCACATATTGAATATGGTATAGAACGCACCGAAAATTATAATAATATTGCTGATTCGGCAAGAATCTTCCTCAATAAATGAAGCCGGAAAACTGACGTATCTGCGTATACCGGGAGACGATCGCTGATAACCGGTGCACGATCGGACAGAAACAGCGGAATTGACCTGCGGACGGTTGCAGTTGTTCGGCACAGAAATACAGTTTGTTTTGATTTTAACGATGTTCACAGAATATACATATATTTTATGGAGATAAAAAGACAGCAACAATGCGGGAATGCATCAAATTTCCTGCATATATGCGGAAAATTCCTGAAAAATATAGGCTACAAAAAAACATTTGAAAAAGACGGAAAATGCTGTATAATAATGTGTGGACACACGAGTCCCAAAGTCTATTTTGTAAGGAGATTTTTGTTATGGAATTGAAGAATGCTTATCTGAAGTCCGTCTACGAGCAGGTCGAGAAGCGCAATCCGAATGAGCCGGAGTTCCTCCAGACCGTTGCTGAGGTTCTGAGCACCCTCGAGCCTGTTGTCGAAAAGAGACCCGACCTCGTTGAGGCTGGCGTCATTGAGAGAATGGTCGAGCCGGAGCGCCAGATCATCTTCCGCGTGCCGTGGATCGACGACAACGGCAAGCAGCAGGTCAACCGCGGCTTCCGTGTTCAGTTCAACTCCGCGATCGGCCCGTACAAGGGCGGTCTCCGTTTCGCAAAGAATGTTTACATCGGCATTATCAAGTTCCTCGGCTTTGAGCAGACCTTCAAGAACTCCCTGACCTCCCTCCCGATGGGCGGCGGCAAGGGCGGTTCCGACTTCGATCCGCAGGGCAAGTCCGATGCAGAGGTCATGCGTTTCTGCCAGAGCTTCATGACTGAGCTCTATCGCCACATCGGCCCGAACCTCGACGTTCCTGCCGGTGATATCGGTGTCGGCGGCCGTGAGATCGGCTATCTGTTCGGCCAGTACAAGAGACTCCAGAACGAGTTTACCGGCGTTCTGACCGGTAAGGGCATTCCGTACGGCGGTTCCCTGATCCGTCCGGAGGCAACCGGTTACGGCGCTGTCTACTATGTCCAGAACATGCTCGACTACTTCAAGGATGAGATCAAGGGCAAGACCTTCGCAGTTTCCGGCTTCGGCAATGTTGCATGGGGCACCATCAAGAAGGTCAACGAGCTCGGCGGCAAGGTCGTCACGATCTCCGGTCCGGACGGCTATATCTATGATCCGGACGGCATCTCCACTGACGAGAAGGTCGATTTCCTGCTCGAGATGAGAGCTTCCTGCCGCAACCGCGCTGAGGACTATGCTGACAAGTTCCCGTCTGCAAAGTTCTTCAAGGGCGAGAAGCCGTGGGGCGTCAAGGCTGACATTCTGATGCCGTGCGCAACCCAGAACGAAGTCGGCGTTGAGGAAGCAAAGAAGATCATCGCAAACGGCGTCAAGTACTACGTCGAGGTCGCGAACATGCCGACCACGAACGAGGCGATCGCACTGCTGAAGGAAGCAGGCGTCATCGTTGCGCCGTCCAAGGCTGTCAACGCAGGCGGTGTTGCTGTTTCCGGTCTGGAAATGTCCCAGAACAGCGAGCGTCTCAGCTGGACTGCTGAAGAAGTCGATGCAAAGCTGAAGAACATCATGGCCAACATCTTCAAGGCTTCCATCGAGGCTGCAAACACCTACGGTCTGGGCGATGACCTGGTCGCAGGCGCGAACATCGCAGGCTTCCTGAAGGTCGCTGAGGCTATGAAGGCACAGGGCTGCGTGTAATCTTTAAGCAAAGAATCACAAAAAAAACCGGGGACCTCGCGTCTCCGGTTTTTTGCTCGGGAGGCAAAATATGAAACAGGTTCCGAATGAATCATTCCGGCATTATCTTGCTGCGGCGGATGCGGCGTCCGGTGATTCGGTTTATCCGCGTTCGATCGCGGAGGGCGTACAGTCCGGAGAGATCTTTACGGCAGGGGATGCGGTGCTGTTCCGGCATTCCTGCGGATTTGCGTATATTTCCGGTGAGCCGGATGCGGCGTTCCTCGATGAGATCGCATCAAGGTTTTTCCGCGCGGCGCAATCGCGCAGATTTCTGCTGATCACTGCCGATCCCCGGATCTGTGATTATTTTGTCTCTCATGCCGGAGCGACCGCCGAGCAGCGCATCTATTACCGTGCGGAAACTGCACCGGAGCTGCCGGCTGTCCCCGCGGGCTTTACCCTTCGCCGGATCGGTGCAGAACTGCTGCCGCGCATAACCGGCCGGATCGTGCCGTCGTTTTCATGGACGGCGCCGGAGCAGTTCCTTGCAAACGGCTTTGGATTCTGCGTCATGCACGGAGAAACCGCCGCAGCCTGTGCGTTTTCCGCTGCGGTGACCTCGGAATGCGTTGATATCGGCGTGGAGACGGCAGAGGAGTTCCGGCGGCAGGGTTTGGCGAAACTTGCTGCTGCGGCTGTCATGCGCGAGGCCGTCTCACGCGGAAAAAAAACGGTGTGGGCGCATCATGCAGCGAATGACGGTTCCATGCATACGGCGCTGGCACTCGGGTTCCGTCAGACGCATGTTTGCTGCACGCTCCGGTGATTTTTGCGTGTTTCGTGCGGTTTTAGGTTGACAAATTCAGTCAAATGTGCTATAATATCATAAACGCTTTCCGGCGTAATTGATAAAGGAGGAATTATCATGGCGATCGAATTTTTTGACAGACTGACTGCCTCTGTATCCAAGACAGCAAAGCAGGTCTCGGATAACGCAAGGTCTCTTGCCGACAAGAACCGTGTCCGCAAGGATATTGCAGCAATGGAAAATGAGCTGCGCAACCGCTTCCGTGATATCGGCGAAAAGTATTTCCTTGAGACAAAAGACAATCCTGCACCGGAGTATGCCGAGATGTTCTCCGCGATCGTTGAGCTGCAGGCCGGTCTTGAGGCAAAGCAGCATGAGCTCGAAACGCTCGACGGCACCGTTACCTGCAAGGAGTGCGGCAGACCGATCCTGCTCGGCTCCAAGTTCTGCCCGAACTGCGGCGCGACGGCACCTGTTCCGCCTCCGCCCCCTGTCTCTGCACCCGTTCAGCCGATCTGCCCGTTCTGCGGTCAGCCGGTCGCGCCGGATGCATCGTTCTGCGCAGGCTGCGGCAATAAGCTGCCGGAACAGCCCGCAAATAACGATGCTGTGAATCCGAATCCCGCACCGGTTTCCAATGTCTGCCCGAACTGCGGTGAGGTGCTGGCTCCGGACGCACTGTTCTGTGCGGTCTGCGGCACCAAGGCTCCCGGCGTAGACTGATCAGTGATGAAACGTGATACAGCCGCCCTTCTGGTCTGTGCAGGCAGCGCGACCAGAATGGGCGGTATCCATAAGATCCTGCATCCGCTCGGGGATACTACGGTCCTTGCGGAGGTGCTCCGGCGGTTCTGCGCCTGCGAAAGCATCGCGGAGATCGTGCTGATCTGCCGCGCACAGGATCTTGCCGATTTTCAGGCGGCGGCAGATGCTGCCGGTCTCCCGGCGGAGATCACCGTGACCGTCACGGCCGGCGGCGATACCCGTCAGCAGAGCGTCCGGAACGGGTTTCTCTCGCTGCAGACCGATGCGGAATATGCCGCGATCCACGACGGCGCAAGGCCGCTCGTGCTGCCGGAGGACATAGAGCGTGTCATCGCAGATGCCCGCAGAACCGGCGCGGCTTCGCTCGGCGTGCCGGTAAAGGATACGGTCAAGGTCGTGCGGCGCGGCATCATTGCGGATACGCCCGACCGCTCCCTGCTGTATCTGACGCAGACGCCGCAGGTCTTTCGCCGCAGCATCTATGCGGATGCAATGGCACTTGCCGCGGAGCAGGGCAGGGACTATACCGATGACTGCCAGCTCGTTGAGGCACTGGGACTGCAGGTCACGATGACCGCGGGCGATTATTCCAATATCAAGCTGACGACGCCGGAGGACTTCGCGATCGCGGAGGCACTTCTGCGGGAGCAGCGGAAGGAGGTGCTCTGATGCCGGATTTCCGGATCGGACACGGCTATGACGTTCACAGGCTTACCGAGGGCAGAAAGCTGATTATCGGCGGCGTGGAGATCCCGCACAGGCTCGGCCTGCTCGGGCATTCGGATGCGGATGTGCTGACCCATGCGGTTATGGATGCGATGCTCGGTGCGCTGGCGCTCGGAGACATCGGCAAGCATTTTCCGGATACCGACCCCGCTTATGCCGGTGCGGACAGCATTGCGCTGCTCCGGCATGTGACGGCGCTGATCCGTCAGCAGGGCTGGCAGATCGGCAATCTCGACGCGACCGTTCTGGCACAGGCGCCGAAGCTTGCGCCGCATATTCAGCAGATGCGGCAGATCATCAGCGAGGCGGCCGGTACTTCCCCTGACTGCGTCAGCATCAAGGCGACGACCGAGGAAAAGCTCGGCTTTACCGGTCAGGAGCAGGGGATCGCCGCGCATTGCGTTGTGCTGCTGGAACGCATAAAAGAATAAACAGATCAGCCCGAAAGCGGAACATGCTGCTTTCGGGCTGTTTTATGTCTGCATAATATGCAAAGAGATTGGAACGTCAGGATCAGCTGAATGCAAAAGAGTACCGGCAGTGATATCGACCCGCTTTCACATCAGCGGAGAGAAGATCTTGAGGAAGCCGCCGAGGAGCTTGTAGAACAGCGATTCGTTTTTGATCGTCTCCGGCGTGACCGCCCTGCATTTTGTGCGCGTCTGCTGAAAATCCTGCTCGATCTCCGCGATGCACGGCACCTTGTAGAGATATGCGGCGCACTCGAAATGATGATACAGGCTGCGGTAATCCAGATTGATCGTGCCGACGACCGCCTTGATATCGTCGCAGACCACGGCCTTTGCGTGGACAAATCCCGGCGTGTATTCGTAGATCTTCACGCCCGCCTCCAGCAGCGTGCGGTAATGCGTTTTCGCCAGCGCATAGGCGGAACGCTTATCCGGGATGCCCGGCAGGATCAGCTCGACGTTTACGCCGCGCTGTGCCGCGTATTTCAGCGCGGTTTCCAGCTCGCCGTCCAGAATCAGATACGGCGTCATGATGTGCACGTATGCATTTGCGCGGTAGAGCATATTGATATATACATTCTCCGCGACCTTATCCGTGTCAAGCGGGCAGTCCGCATAGGGGATGACCCAGCCCTCCGCGGGCTGCGGGTCGGCAGGCGCGCTGATGAACGGCTCCCATTCCGCCTGCGGCTCACTGATATTCCACATCTGCAGGAACATCAGCGTAAAGCTGCGGACCGCCTCGCCCTTCAGCATGATGCCGGCGTCCTTCCAGTGCCCGAAGCGCTCCTTCCGGTTGATATATTCGTCCGCGAGATTGATGCCGCCCGTGAAGGCGGTCTTGCCGTCGATCACGACGATCTTGCGGTGATCGCGGTAATTGTAATGCGTGGAGAGGAACGGCCGCACCGGCGAAAAATCCTTGCAGCGGACGCCGAGTTTCTCCATGCGCTGCGGATAGTCAAACGACAGTGAGGAGATCTCGCACATGCCGTCGTACAGCACGCGGACGTCCACGCCCTGCTTTGCCTTCTCCGAGAGCAGGGAGAGCACCCTGCCCCACATATAGCCCTCCGCGATGATGAAAAACTCCATGAAAATGAAGTGCTCTGCTTTTTCGAGTTCGCGCATCATGGCTTCAAACATTTCCGCGCCGTCGGGGCAGTAGCTGACGGCGGTTTTGTCATACATCGGGAAGCAGCCGGTGCGGTTCAGATATCTGCACAGGTCGTCCGTGCCGGAAGCTGTGATCTCTTCTGCCGTAATGACTGCTTCGTCCTGCGGCAGGGCGGTTTTTGTCTCTGCGATCAGGTCGTTGACGCGCCTGCGGATGCGCCGGCTGCCGAAGTTTTTGCCGGTGAACCAGAGCAGCAGCGAGCCGGGCACCGGGAACATCGCGATCAGCCAGAGCCATGTCAGCTTGGCGGAGGATTCCATATCGCTGTTGAACAGGAACAGAACCATGGAGATCGTAAACACCCACTGCACAAATTTGAACCGCGGGATAAACTCCGTGAACAGGCCGTAGATCATTGCGATGATCATGATCTGCGAGATGATCAGGAACAGGATGACCGCAAAGCGGCTGAAAATCAGACGCAGAATCCTGCTGCGGGTTTTCGGCAGAAGCCGGATGATTTTTTCGGATTCAAACGGATCCACGGTCACGGACACCTCCCTTTCGGTTTGTGCGGTATTTTCTTTTATCATTATAGCATGATATTCCGGGAAATGCAACGGATTACAAAAAAATAGGCCGGAAAAAGCTTCCGTCATCGCTGCGGCTGCACGCTGCTGTAGGAATGTCAATGATAGGTGACAGATTCCTTCCAAAAAAATACGAAGCACCAGAATTGGAAAGCCCAGCCTATGGAGGGAGCCACAGGCGACCGGAACAGGCTGGGCTTTCCGGCACTCACATGACTGCCAGATAC
>JAFWQJ010000089.1 GCA_017545185.1 Oscillospiraceae bacterium
AGTATCTGGCAGTCATGTGAGTGCCGGAAAGCCCAGCCTGTTCCGGTCGCCTGTGGCTCCCTCCATAGGCTGGGCTTTCCAATTCTGGTGCTTCGTATTTTTTTGGAAGGAATCTGTCACCTATCATTGACATTCCTACAGGAAAGCTTTCCGGAATGCCGGTCCTGCCGGATCCGTATGCGCCTCCCCTGCAGCTGTGCCGTTCCGCATTCCGACTGACAAATTGCAATCATTGACAAAAGATCGCAAGAAACTCTTGACGGCGCTGCATTTCTGTGATATAATCAAATCAGAGAGACCTGCTGTTAACTCCGAAACCGAACCGCAGAATCAATTATGATCCGGAGCACGCTCCGGCAAACTTCCCCCGAAAGGAATGATCCGCCGTGAAAATTACACTGAACCGTTCGGACCCGAGATTCTGGCTGCTGTACTTTTTCCTGCATTTCAGCCTGCTTCTTTTTTCTCTGCTGATCTTCAAATGGCTCTGGTCGGAGATCTGCAGTCTGACCTATGCGCTCGATCTCGGTGAGGCCTGCTTCATTGCCGTATGCTATGCGCTGATCCTCACAGTCAGCAAGATCATCCTCTACCGCATCAGCAAGAAGCGGTATGAGAAGAATCCTGTAGACAGACGGCGCAACAATCTGTTCCGCGAATAACCCGAAAGGAACCGGAGAATCTCCGGTTCCTTTTTTGTATGTATAGCTGTACTGTACGATCGGCGCAATATGCTGTGCTTTTGTCATACCTTTCGCAAATACCGCAGATTCCTGAAAAAAATCCACCTAAACAGGACAAACCTCCATTTACTTTTGTATACATCTGTGCTATAATGAAAACAGTTCTGCGGACAACCGCGGAACTGTCCGATACATGTGCATGAGAAAAAACGGGGGTAACTATGAAAAATACAAAACGAATCTGTGCGGCCGGTGCTGCACTTGCGGTCTCGGTCTGTGCACTGAGCGCACCGGCGCAACTTCCTGTCAGCGCAGCTTACGGCACGGGAAACAACATCGCAGAATACCTTGACCGCGGCATCACGGCGGTCAATACCGGAAACGGGATGCTCATCAGCTGGCGGTTCCTTGCAAACGACAGCGACAGCACGGAGTTCCAGCTTTTCCGCGGTGACGACCTGATCTATACTTCGTCCGCAGGCAAGGCGACCTGCTATCTGGACAGGGGCGGCAGTGCGTCCGCAAAATACCGCGTGGATACGATATCCGGCGGCAAGAAAGTCTCGTCCGATACCTGCACGATGATCTCAAACAATACATATTTTGATATCCCGCTCGATATTCCGCGCGGCGGCACGACCGCTTCCGGTGAAAACTACAGCTACAGCGCAAATGACTGCTCCGTCGGCGATGTGGACGGCGACGGCGTTTACGAGATCTTCCTGAAATGGGATCCGTCTAATGCCAAGGATAATTCGCAGGCGGGCATCACCGGCAATGTGCTGATCGACTGCTACCGGCTGACAGGTGAAAAGCTCTGGCGCATTGACCTCGGTCAGAATATCCGCGCCGGTGCGCACTATACGCAGTTCCTTGTCGCAGACTTTGACGGCGACGGCAAATGCGAGATGACCTGCAAGACAGCGGACGGCACGAAAGATGCTGCCGGAAACACGGTCGGAGACGGCTCAAAGGTCTGGCGCAATTCGGACGGATATATCCTCTCCGGACCGGAATACTATTCCCTGTTCGACGGTGCGACCGGTACGCTGCTTGATACCGTGGAATACGCGTTCCCGCGCGGGACTGTCAGCCAGTGGGGCGACAAGTACGGCAACCGCGTGGACCGCTTCCTCGGCACGGTCGCCTATCTCGACGGCATTCATCCGAGTGCGGTGTCCATCCGCGGATACTATACCAGAATGACCGCTGTTGCATATGACGTCGTCAACAAGAAGCTTGTGAAGCGCTGGACTTATGATTCCGGCTGGAATCAGCAGGCAGGCACCGGCTGGGGCAACGGCAACCATAACTGTATGCCTGCGGACGTGGACGGCGACGGCAAAGACGAAGTCCTCTGCGGTGCATTCACATTGGATGACAACGGCCAGCCACTCTGGTGCACGGACAAGCTGCACGGCGACGCAATGCATGTCGGCGACCTTGACCCGAGCCATGCCGGTCAGGAGCTGTGGGTCTGCCATGAGGCTTCCCCTTACGGCGTATCGCTGATCGACGCAAGAACCGGCCAGATTCTCTGGCATGAGGATCGCGACAAGGATACCGGCAGAGCCTGTGCGGACAATGTCTGGGCGGGCAATCCCGGCGGTGAGTTCTGGGGTTCCCGTTCAACAAAGGTTGTCAACGGCAAGGGGCAGCAGGTGAACATTTCCTGTCCTGCCATGAACTTCCTGATCTGGTGGGACGGAGACCTCGAACGCGAGCTGCTCGACGGCAACACGATCACAAAAGTCAATCAATCCGGCGGGATTGACACGCTGTTCACCGCAAACGGCTGCGATTCCTGCAACGGCACCAAGGCGACCCCGAACCTCTCCGCTGATATTTTCGGAGACTGGCGCGAGGAGCTGATTCTCCATACCTCTGACAGCAAGGCGCTGCGCATTTTCTGCACGCCGTATGAAACAGATACCAGACTGACCACGCTGATGCATGATATGCAGTACAGAATGCAGGTCGCATCCGAGCAGAACTGCTATAACCAGCCGCCGCACCCGAGCTTCTATCTCGGCTCCGATCAGCCGCTGCCGGACCGTCCGGCGGTGACGATCAACGGTGCCGCCGTGATCGAGGAAGGCCCCGCGGTCATCAATACCGAACCGGTCTATCAGATCAAAAACCTCGGCTCCGGACTGTATCTCGCAGGCGAAAACGGCAAGGCTGTCCAGAAGAGCGTCTCCCTCGCAGGCGAAATGCTCTGGAAATTCAGCGACCTCGGCGAGGGCAGATATGTCCTGCGCAACGGTAAGGACGAAACACTCGATTTCCCGGCGGGTCAGTGCACTGTGACCAAAGCGTTCCAGACCGGCGATCAGGCGATCACGCTCTGGCGCACAAAGGGCGGCTATAAAATTGACCCTGCCACGGACGGCAGCGACGAGAACATTCTCACCGCGACGACCGGCAGCAATCTGACACTGGCTGCGGATTCCGGCGATGATACGCAGGTCTGGGTGCTGGAGCAGGTCAGTGCGCATATCGGCAGGCCTGCGCACGTCACCTTTGACGTCAACGGCGACGGAACCGTCACGGCTGCCGATCTCTCCGCCTGCAAGACTGCAATTCTCAGCAGTACGAAAAATACCGATGCCGATGTCAACGGCGACGGCGAGATCAGCGCAGATGACGCCCAAATGCTCCTTGAATTCCTGAGGGGAAAATATATCTGGCATGGCAACAGATTCAGCATCCGCTCGTATGCTGTCGATGCAAGCTGGGATGTCGGTATCGAAGAAACGACGAATGCCGGCTTTACGGGCTCTGCATATCTGAATCTCGATAACCGTCAGGGCAGCTTTGCGGAGTTCACAGTCTATCTGCCGGAAGCAAGTCCTTATGTAATCAGCTTCCGCTATGCAAACGGCAGTTCCAACGGACGCGCAATGAAGATGTCGGTTGACGACAGCTACACGGCCATGCTGGATTTCAAGAGTACCGGTGATTGGACGAATTGGAGAGAAGAAAGCAGAGAATTTGAGCTTTCGCAAGGCTTCCATACCATCCGGCTGACCTCTGATACAGCCGAGGGCGGTCCGAATCTTGATTATATCCTGCTGGAGCCGTTTGATATTGTGGCAGATTAACGAATCATCATCAGCCCGGAGGCGAAATGCTTTCGGGCTGATATCTGTATGAAAAAGGAGACACGCATGAAACGAAAACGCATCCTGCGGCTCTGCGGACTGCTCTGCGGAGCAGCACTGACCGCACTCGGCATCCTGCGCGGTGAACCGGAGGTCATTCTGCAAAAGGCGGTGAAGATATGTCTCGAATGCATCGGGATCGGCTGAAGCGGCAGGGACGGCTCCGTCTGTGCGTTCAGGTGATCGCAGCGGCATTCCTGAACGGCTATGCGGCAGGCTTTGTAAAGAAAAGCATCTTCACCGGTAAGACAAAGCTGTTCTGCGTCCCGGTGCTGAACTGCTACGCCTGCCCCGGCGCGCTCGGTGCCTGTCCGATCGGTGCGATGCAGACGGTCGCAGGCGGAAAAGGCCGCAGCATCTCATTTTATGTTCTCGGTCTGCTGATGCTTTTCGGCACGGTATTCGGGCGCCTGCTCTGCGGATTTCTCTGTCCGTTCGGGCTTATTCAGGATCTGCTGGTAAGGATCCCGCTGAAAAAGCTGACCGTACCGCGCAGCGCCGACCGTCTGCTCCGGTATCTCAAATACGCGGTGCTGCTTATAATGGTACTGCTGCTGCCTGCCGCCGTACAGAACGAACTCGGCAGCGGCGACCCGTGGTTCTGCAAGTATCTCTGCCCGGCCGGAACGCTGGAGGGCGGCATTCCGCTCGTGCTGCTGAACCCGACGCTGCGGTCACTGGCCGGTGTCCTGTTCACATGGAAAACGGCCGTGCTGCTCAGTATCCTGATCCTCTCCGTGAAGATCCCGCGCGTGTTTTGCCGGTATCTCTGCCCGCTCGGTGCGTTCTATGCGCTGTTCAACCGCTTCGCCTGCTATCAGATGCAGGTCGCGGAACACAAATGCATCGCCTGCGGAAAATGCACTTCTGTCTGCCCAATGCAGCTGGACGTTCCGCAGGAGATCTGCTCCGGCGAGTGCATCCGGTGCGGAAGATGTAAGGCGGCTTGTCCGGCAGATGCGATCCGGACGGATTTTTCCGTTCTGCGCGAAAAACAGGAACATACAGCTTGACTGTACAGGCACCCGAAAGGGTGCCTTCATTTATTGCGATTTTGTCCGGTGACAGGACATTTACCAGATATGTTCCTATAATCTTGCTGTCTTTTCGTTAAAGATGCACATACATTTCTTTATTTTATCCAGTTATTCTGCAAATGTGGCATTGATTTGTATGGACAGCACTGCTATAATAGTATTATAGAATTCGTATATGCCGGGATAGAAAACGCAAAATTTGAGAAATAAAATTGGGAAACGGCATATACGGGAAAGGCAGGGGGAAACTATGAAATCAATCCGGCGACTCAGTGCGGCGCTGCTGGCAGTTACTGTACTTGCTGCTGCACTGCCGACAGGCTGGATGTCCGTACAGGCGGCATCCGGCGTCGTATCACTCGGGCTTTCACCCGCCCGCAGATCCGATACGACAAAGCAGAAGTTCTCTCACAACGAGTGGACAGGCAAGAACGGCACAGAGGATGTCTTTGCCGTCAACCGTGAGCCCGCAACGCTTTCGATCGTGCCCTATCAGGATCAGGCGGCAGCGGCGAAGGCTTGCTTTGACTACGACGCTCGCGAGGACTCCACCTTTATGCAGATGCTCACAGGCGAGGGGCAGGACTGGCAGCTGACCGTCGTGCAGAATGCAGGCGACGCGCAGCCGCTGCTCAATGCGGGCGCCATGAAGCCCGGCTATGCACCGGGCGGCGAATGGAAAACGGTCACGCTGCCGGACAGCTGGACCTGTCAGGGCTTCGACTTCCCGATCTACACGAATGTCGGTCTGCCGTGGCAGAGCGCCTACGACGGGAATGTGCCGTGTCCGCAGGCTCCGACCAACTACAACCCGGTCGGTCTCTACCGCAAGACCTTCACCGTCTCCCCGGAGATGCTTGCGGATAACCGCCGCATCACCGTACACTTTGAGGGTGTCGAATCGGCATACTATGTTTATGTCAACGGCATGGAGGTCGGCTACAGCGAGGACTCGTTCAGCCCGCACCGCTTTGACATCACCGACTACCTGACCGAGGGCGAGAACCTGATCGCGGTCGAGGTACACAAGTTCTGCGACGGCACATGGTTCGAGGATCAGGATATGATCTACGACGGCGGCATCTTCCGCGACGTCTATCTGACGAGCCAGCCGCTGGTCAGCATCTCGGACTATACGGTCGTCACCGATCTGGATGACAATTATCAGAATGCTTCGATGAACCTCTCGGTCAATGTCACGAATCTGGCATCCAAGGGCGTAAGCGGCATGAGCATTGACGTTGCCGTCCTCGACGAAAGCGGCAACAATCTGACGCCCGGCACTTCGATCGCTGTCGATTCCGTCGGCTCCGGCGATACCGTCACCGTCAAGACCTCCAAGCAGGTCATGAACCCGGCGCTCTGGTCCGCAGAGTTCCCGAATCTTTACGCACTCGTGCTGACGCTGAAAAACAGCGACGGCGAGATCGAGACCGTTTCGCATCAGCTCGGCTTCCGTGAGATTGGCTTCACCCGCACCGAGGTTGACGGCTCCTACCGCGTGACCACGCAGCGCTGGCTGCCGATGACGATCAACGGCAAAATGCTCCGGTTCAAAGGCGTCAACCGCCACGACACCGACCCGTTCCACGGCAAGGCTGTCCCGCGCGCGACCATTGAGGAAGACGTCCGCCTGATGAAAACGCACAACATCAACGCGATCCGTACCTCGCACTATTCCAATGACTCCTATCTGTACTGGCTCTGCAACCGCTACGGCCTCTATATGATGGGCGAAACGAACATGGAATGCCACGGCCTGATGTACGGCGACAACAATACGCAGACCGGCTGGTTCTACGAGCTCGGCCTGAACCGTACAGAGACCGCATACCAGCGTCTGAAGAACAATCCTGCGATCGTTGCATGGTCGATCGGCAACGAGATGAAGTATACCGGCGATCCGGGCTTCGCGAACGGTCTGTTCCGTGACATGATCTGGTATTTCAAGAATCATGACTTTACACGCCCGGTGCACAGTGAAGGTCAGGGCGGCGGCATGGGTACCGACATGGACAGCCAGATGTACCCCGGCTCCGACGGCATCCGCATGAAGGCCGGCAACGGCAAGATGCCTTATGTCATGTGCGAATATGACCACGCAATGGGCAATTCCGTCGGCGCACTGAAGGAATACTGGGATTCGATCCGCAGCGCAGACAATATGCTCGGCGGCTTTATCTGGGACTGGTGCGATCAGTCCAGAGCCGTCTCGCTCGGCGGATTTGCAGGCGGCGGCAAGGTCTATCAGATCACCGACAAGAAGGGCAAGACCGGTACGGTCACGGCCGGCAGCTCCGACTTCAACCGCAGCGCCGGCGACGGTTCCCTGACCGGGGTTTCCTGCAAGGGCTATACGGTCATGGACGGCGATACGTCCTATCTGAGCGCACTCTCCGGCACGGGCAAATCCTTCACCTTTGAAGCGATCGTCAAGCCGGCATCGACTGCACAGAATCAGATCCTGCTCTCGATCGGCGACAATCAGGCGGCTCTGAAAACGCAGAGCAGCGGCTCCGGTCTGGAATTCTTCGTATACAACGGCGGCTGGAATTCCGTATCCGCTTCGTTCCCGTCGAACTGGACAGGCAGCTGGCATCAGGTCGTCGGCGTGTACGACAAGGGCAATATTTCGCTGTACTGCGACGGCAGGCTGCTCGCGTCCGATTCGTTCGCTGACGGCATCGACAGCGGCAATACCCCGCTCGGCATCGGCTATGACGCATCGAACGGCAGACGCCTTTCCGGTGAGATCTCCCTTGCGCGTGTGTATAACAAGGCACTCTCCGCGGCGGAGATCAGCGCACAGAACAGCACCTCACCGGCAATCGGCGCAAGCGATTCCTCTGTGCTCGTGTGGCTCGATTACAGTGCAGAGGTCACCGAGGCTGCAGCGGCAGCAGGTTCTGCGATCGTCAACGGCAAGTGGGATTACTACTCCACCGAGGATGCACAGAAGAATCTCTACGCAGAGCTCAGCCCGGGTCATTATTTCGGCTACGGCGGCGACTGGGGCGACCGTCCGAATGACGGCTCCTTCTGCGAAAACGGTCTGATCTGCCCGGACAGAACCCCGCAGCCTGAGCTCGCCGAAGTCAAATTCCAGTATCAGAACTTCTGGTTCTCTGCAGATTCTTCCATGATCGAGAACCGGAAAGTCAATGTGTTCAATGAGAACAGCTTTGCAAACCTCAATGATTTTGACGTCACATGGACGCTGCTCCGCAACGGTATTGCGGTCAGCACCGGTGCCTGTGAGGATATCGACGTCGCAGCAAAGGCAAGGGGTACGATCACTGCACCGTTTGAAATGCCGCGTTCGATCTCCGCAGGCGACGAGTTCCTGCTGAACATCTCCGTCAATGTCAAGAACGGCAACAAGATCCTGCCGACCGGAACTGAGCTTTCCTATGCGCAGTTCGCAGTTTCGGCAGCATCCCCGAAGGTCGTCAAGCAGGCATCGTCCGGCAATACGACCGTCACGAAGAACGGCTCCGGCTACTCCGTCAAGGGCACCGATTTCAGCTTTGACATCGACGGCGGCGGCCGCATCAAGAATTACACCTATAAGGGCGAAGTGCTCCTCACCGAGGGCCCGGCGCCGAACTTCTGGCGCGGCATGTTCGAGAACGACGGCGGCAGCCAGAATCAGAGCAAATTTGACGGCGGCTGGCGTTTTGCCATGAACAACGCGTCCGTCACCGGCATGGATCTCTCCGAAGCGGACGGCGCGAAGATCGTCACCGTTTCCATGAAGCTCCAGAACGGCACCAACATCCAGATCCGCTACGGCATCGAGGACAACGGCGCTGTGGCAGTCGGCTTCCGTGTGGATGCACGCGGCACCGGCATGGGCAATTTCATCCGCGTCGGCTCCATGATGACGATGCCCGGCGGATTTGAGAATGTCACATGGTACGGCAACGGCCCGGTCGAGACGCTCTCCGACCGCAAGACAAACGGACGCCTCGGCGTCTGGACGAACACGGTTTCCGGCATGTACTTCCCGTACATGCGGGCGGATGACTGCGGCACCATGACCGATACCAAGTGGATCGCGCTGCAGGGCAAGACGCACGATTACGGCCTGCTCGTCGCGGCGGAATCCTCTGTCGAAGCCTCCGCACTGCACTTTACGCCGGAGGATTTCCAGAAGGCAAATCACACCTACGAGCTCCGTCCGAGCACGAACACCTACCTCAGCATGAACTACGGCTCCATGGGCACCGGCTCCGCGACCTGCGGTCAGGCAACGCTCGATCAGTATACGCTGACCTCGAACGCAGTTTACAGCTGGACGTACACGCTGATCCCGACGACAAAGAGCAGCACAGCAGCACAGCTTGCCGATCAGGCAAAGCCGTACCGCAATCTCGCATCCTTCATTCAGGATCTCAGCAAGAACGCGCTGGTCATCCCGGTCGGTTCGACTGCTGCCCTGAAAAAGTCCGGCGACAGCACCGTCATGCACGGCTCCGTGCAGGTTCCGTCCTCCAAGCTGAACGGACTGGTTTCCGGCAATAATTCCTTTACGATCGAAGTCAATGTCAAGCCGCTGTCCGATCCGGAATACAACATGTTTGCGGCGAACGGCGACCACGGCTTCGCACTCCGCACCAGACCCGGCTCGCTCGACTTCTTCATCTATGCGGACGGCGACTGGCGCACCTGCTACTACACCATGCCTGACAGCATGAAGGCCGGCTGGCTCGGCAAGGAGCATCAGGTCGCGGGTATCTATGACGCATCCGCGAACACGATCTCCGTTTACTGCGACGGCCAGATCCTCAAAACAGAACGGCTCTCGACCGGCGGCACGAACGCCTCGACCCTTGATCTGACGATCGGCAACTGCCCCGAGACCCGCCGCGGTTCCGATGCAGACTTCTCGGTCTGCCGCCTGTATACGAAGGCACTGTCCGCAGCAGAGCTCACATCGCAGAACACCGCAAGTCCGACATACGATACCCAGAACGATGCAGTCGCACTGTGGGTCGATTTCGGCGCAGAACCCGAAGTGCCGGAGGAAGTCCCTGCAGGTCTGACCGGCGACGTCACCTGCGACAACAAGGTCGATGTCAGCGACGCAGTCCTGCTTGCAAGATATCTCAACTCTGACAAGAATGCAGTTGTCACCGATCAGGGACGCGCCAATGCGGAGGTTCGCAAGGACGGTAAGATCGACAGCGACGACCTGACGGATATTCTCCGCATCATCGCAAAACTGCTCGTTCTGTAAGCTGCCGCTTAGGGGGAAATAGAAATGAAACAGATATATAAAAAAATGATTGCCTGCGTCTGCGCAGCGGTACTGGTTTCCGGTACCGCTGCCGGAATGCCGGCAGCAAAGAAAACAAATCTGACGGCATACGCCGCATCGGATGAGGACCTGATCCTGCACTACAAAACAAGTGCCGGCAACAATAACTCCGGCAATGCATGGGACAATGACGAGTCCTTCTACAGGGCACTTCCGCTCGGCAACGGGCGCATCGGAGCCATGGTTTACGGCAACTGCCCCTCTGAACGCTTCGACCTCAACGAGGCGACGTTCTGGAGCGGCGGACCCGGCAACAATCACAAGACGGTCTCCAAAGATACAATGGATCGCTGCTGGAATCAGATGATGGCCGGCAATTACCGCGATGCGGACGGCACAATCGGCGCAGCCATGATCGGCGGCGGCGAGGCAAAATATCAGTCCGTCGGTACGCTGAATGTGGACTGCGGCGCACGCGATGCCGGCAATTATGAGCGATGGCTCGACATGAATACAGCCGTCGCCGGCTGCTCGTATACGATCAACGGCAAGCGGTATACCCGCGAAAGCTTTGTCAGTCACCCGGATCAGGTGCTTGTGACACGCATCACCTGTGACAGCCCGGGCAGCGTTTCGGTCTCCGCATCGTATGACTGCTCCCTGACCGGGCAATATTCCCGCGAAACGGACGGCAGTGATACGATCGTCATGCACGGCCACGGCGACGACGAATACGGGATGCCCCATGCGGTGTATTTCTCGACCCGCACCAAGGTGATCCCGGACGGCGGCACCGTTTCTGCCGGTGACAATGCCGTGCGCGTATCCGGCGCGGATTCTGTCGTGCTCCTGACCTCTGTCCGCACCAATTTCATCAACTATGCGACCTGCAACGGCGATGAAAAGGGCAATGCGGCGAAGGATCTGACCGCGGCAGCCAAGAAGTCTTATGACGAGCTGCTGCGCGCACATCTCGCGGATTATCAGGAGCTGTTCTCCCGCGTGGACGTTGACCTCGGCGGTGACAGCGCAGAGACCGCAAAAGCGATCCCCGACCGCATCGCGGCATTCGGCAGAAGCAATGACCCGAAGCTCGTCAAGGTGCTGTTCCAGTACGGACGGTACATGATGATCTCAGCGTCCCGCGATTCCGAGCCGATGAACCTGCAGGGCATCTGGAACAAATTCCGCGATCCTGCATGGGGCTGCAAGTACACGACCAATATCAACTACGAAATGAATTACTGGCCTGCGCTGACAACGAATCTGGAGGAATGCTTCCAGCCGTTCGTCGAGAAGGCAAAGGCGCTGCAGAAAAACGGCGCACAGACCGCCAAGGACGTCTACGGCGTGACAGACGGCTGGGTGCTGCACCACAACACCGACCTCTGGTGCCGCACGGGTCCGATCGACGGCGCATGGGGCATGTGGCCGACCGGCGGCGCATGGGTCTCCGATATGCTCTACGATGCATACCGGTTCAATCAGAATGAGGAATATCTCAGCGACGTTTACCCGGTCATCAAGGGCTCGGCAAACTTCCTGAGTGAGATCCTCCGGCAGGCAAAAATCGACGGAAATACGTACAATGTCGTATTCCCGAGCACTTCGCCCGAGGTCAATATGCCGGGCGGCAGCGGCGGTCAGGGCGCAGCCTGTGCCTACGGCATCGCAATGGACAATTCCCTGACGCGCAGCCTGTTCACGGATGTGATCGAGGCGACCGAAGTACTTGGTACTGACAAAACCTTCGCAGATACGCTGAAAAGCCGTCTGTCGCTTGTCAAGCCGGATACGATCGGCAGCTGGGGACAGATTCAGGAATGGGCATACGACTGGGATGCGCAAAACGAAAAGAACCGTCATATCTCGCACATGTACAGTCTGTTCCCGGGACAGCTCATTACAAAGGATACCTCCCCTGCCCTCGCAGAGGCAGCGGCAGTCAGCCTGAACGCCCGCGGCGACGACGGCACCGGCTGGTCCGAGGCATGGAAACTGAACTGCTGGGCAAGACTCGAGGACGGCGCACACGCTTACAATCTCGTCAAGCTGCTGGTCTCCCCGGTCAACAATTACGGCAGACTGTATGACAACCTCTGGGACGCACATCCGCCGTTCCAGATCGACGGCAACTTCGGCTTTACCTCCGGCGTCGCGGAGATGCTCCTGCAGAGCCACGACGATGAGATCAAGCTTCTGCCCGCTCTGCCGGAGCAGTGGAATACCGGCCGCGCGAACGGTCTCTGCGCACGCGGCGGCTTCACCGTCACGAAAATGGAATGGAAGAACGGCCAGCTGACCGGCGCGGATATCCTCTCCAAATCCGGCAACCCCTGCACGGTTTCCTTCCAGGGCGAAACGATCACCTTTGAAACGGAAAAGGGCAAGACTTATCACATCAACGGCGCCATGGAGCTTGAGGACGGAACTGCATCCGATCTCCGCAATGTCGCATGGAACAAAAAGACCGCAGGCTCTGATGTTTCCGGCAGCAGCACGGACGCATGGGCAAAGGGTCCGGACGGCTGCAAGTGGCTGACGGTCGATCTCGGCAAGACCTATCCGGTCAGCCGCTGGAACGTCAAGCTGAACGGCGCGACCAATGCGAACACCGACTATCCGCGCGATTTCAGGCTTGAGATCAGCAAGGACGGCGAAACATGGACGGAAGCCGATTCCGTATACAGCACGACTCAAAGCAGCTTCGGACGCATCATGCAGACAGCGGAAGCACGCTATGCGCGCGTTTCCATGTACACCGCATCGACGAAAACATCACCCGCCGCGATCGGCGGACTGGAGATCTGGGCGGAATCCGACGAACCGGAACCGACCCGCAATCCGTATGAAACGATCGAAGCGGAGACGTTCGACCGGCAGTCCGGCATCCAGACAGAGGTGCTTGACGACGGCGGCATGGACGTCGGCTTTATCGAAAACGGCGACTATATCGCGTTCAAGAGCATGGACTTCGGCGCCGGCGCGGACAGCTTCACCGCAAAGGCCGGAAGCGAAACCGAAGGCGGCAAGATCTCGCTGCATCTCGACTCCCCCACCGGCAAGCTGGTCGGTACCTGCACGGTGACCGGCACGGAAGGATGGACGGAATGGAAGGCGTTTACCTGTGACGTTTCCGGTGCATCCGGCACGCACACGCTGTATCTGGTCTTTGAGGGCGACGACGGATTCCTCATGAACATTGATTCGTTCAGCTTCAAAACCGGCAAGATCGCAGGCGACGTCAACGGAGACGGTGCTGCGACCGTAGCAGATGCAGTCGCGCTGCAGAAGCATCTGCTGACGATCAAAGAGCTGACTGCAGCACAGGCTGCAGCAGCCGATCTCAACGGCGACGGCAAACTGACAGCCACAGACCTCGCGCTGCTCAAACGGATTCTGCTGAAAGCAGCATAAGACAAAAAACCCCGTGATTCTCAACGGATCACGGGGTCTTTGCTATTTCACAGCGTCAGCCATTTTCAGCAGACGTTCCTTCAATGCAAGCGTATCACGCAGGCCGAGCTCGAAATCATGCTTCTGCTTATCCGGATCGACCTTGATCGTGCCGCTGACAAAGCTGCCGAGCGATTCTGACGGGATGATGTCGATATTGCGGTCATTGGAAAGCTTGTCCGGCTCCGGCTGATCGGTCAGCCAGACCGTGATCGTCTGCCGCCAGCCCTGCGCACGCAGCTTCATTCGCGGCGTATTATCAGAGATGGCACCGTCCAGATAGCCCGCACCGTTGATGCGCGCACCAAACAGCCCCCTGTAGATCACCGGCAGCGCGGATGACGCAAGCACGATCTTCCTGCGGACATCCGGTGCATACTCCGCAAGATAGAACACCTCCGACAGCTTCGGCGAAGCAATATGCGAGCAGACCGCATACAGCGCACGCTTACTCCTGCGGAAATCAATGTTCTTTTTCATGATCTCCTCCAGACGCTTCTGCGAAAACACGCCGCCGAGTATGATGGTCCAAACCGTGGAACGGACCGCGCGGAAAGCCGGCCTGAGCAATAAAGTAAAAAATGCTGTCTGATCGACATAAAGCAGGTCGCTTTCCTTCAGATTCAGCCAGATGTCCTTCGCCGTCTTCAGATCACATGTATCAAACAGCACCGCGTTCAGTGCCCCGACCGATGAACCGATGATGCCGTCAATGCTGCCGGTCAGGCCGAGCTGTTCCAGTGCAGCCCATACACCGACCTCGTAAGCACCCTTTGCACCGCCGCCGCTCAATACAAGTCCGATTTTTTTCTGTTTCGCATTCGCCATATTCTGCACCTCTTTTTCTGAGATCGCGCCGGGTATCCGGACAGATCACACGGTATAAATCTATTATAGCACAGGAAATGCAGCTTGTAAAGACTTTTTCCGAAAAGAATGTGGCAAGATACATATATCAAAACAACTATATACATTTTTCATACACTTGTTATGTTCAAACCTGCAAAAAATCCATAAATTCTGTGGAAATTTTATTGTTTTGTACGTACATCTATGGTACAATAACAGTGGGATATTGTATGACTGGGAACATGCAGTATCCTGATGATTTACCGGTTTACCGGATGAAATGGGGGCCTATACATGACTAGAGAAAAAAAGAGCATGTTCCGAAGGCGACCCGGCATACGGACGGCGGCGGCTGTCTGTGCTTTGCTGCTGGCAGCAGCACCCGCACAGCTTCCGTCAGGCATCAGTCTTGCGGCTGACGCTGCCGTTTTCGCTGAGCTGTTCGTCTCACCTGACGGTGACGACAGCAATGCGGGTACGCTGGATGCGCCTTTGCGAACGCTCGCCGGTGCGCGGGATGCCGTCAGAAAACTAAAAAGCGGCATGACCGGCGATATCGTCGTGAATTTCCGCGGCGGTACCTACCGCATGACCGAAGCCGTCACATTTGATACGCGCGACTCCGCGCCGGACGGCTGCCGCATCATTTATCAGGCATATCAGGATGAGAAGCCGGTATTCTCCGGCGCACAGCAGGTCACAGGATGGAGCAAGTTCAACGACAAGCTTTACGTTGCACCGCTCAACCGCGATTACAAGCTCAGAAACCTGTATGTCAACGACCACCGCGCCAACATGGGAAGCTGCGGCGCCCGCGCACAGGGAGGCTGGGGCGATTACGGCGTCTCCGCAGGACAGGCCGACTGGGCATGGGATTCTGGGCTAAAAAGCGACGGCATCAAGTACAACGCCGGCGACATTCCGCGGGTCACATCGAACCTCGATGATCTGGAGGTCGTCAACGGCACCACATGGAACGAGAACATCGTCTGCTCTCGCGATGTGAAGTATGACGGAAACACCATGATCCTGCTGATGCAGCAGCCCTACGGCGCGATCGCGCAGACACCGGGCTGGGGCGCAGGCTTCTCCTGCAGCGGCTGGCATACGCTCTACAACGCGTTCAGCTTTGTTGATTCGCCCGGCGAGTTCTTCTTCGACAAGACCGAGCACAAGCTGTACTACTACCCCTTCGACTGGGAGGATATGTCCGCCGCGGATGTCGAGGCTCCGATCGCGGATCAGCTGCTCGTGATCGCCGGCGAAAACACCTCAAACCGCGTGAAAAATCTCACGTTCAGCGGCATCACCTTTGCGCATACCGATTACATGCTGACAGATGTTGCCGGTTCCCACGGCAAAACGACCTGTCAGGCCGCACAGACCTACACCGCTTTCGCGGATACCAACTGGCACAGCAAAAAGTACGAAATGGTCGATACCCTGCCTGCCATGATCCATGTCACGAGCAGCGATTCGATCGACTTCACCGGAAACGTCATCAAGCACACCGGTGCGGACGGCATTTCCATGACGAACGACGTCATCAACAGCAACATATCCGGCAACTACATCACCGACATTACCTCGTCCGGCATCACGATCGGACACCCGCAGCATGTGTATATCGGCGACGGCGACGGCTCGAACCGCGAGAAATTCCCGCGCGGCGTCGAGGGCGTCTGCAAGAATGACACGATCTGCGACAACCTGCTCTACGATATCAGCGTGGTGCACGGCTTCGGCGGCTGCGCGGCCGTAACGGTGTACTTCGGCGATTCGGTCAAGGTACTGCGCAATCAGGTCGAAAAGACCGCGTACAACGGCATTCACCTCGGCTGGGGCTGGTGCAATTTCAAGGATTCCGAGACCTGCCGCGACAACATGATCTGCTATAACCGCGTGATCAACTGCCTGAACCGTCTGCATGACAGCGGCGGCATTTACACGATCGGTCAGATGCCCGGCACGGTCATCAACGAGAACTACGTGCAGGGTATTCCGGCGGGCGGCCCCGGCGCACCGACCTACGGCCTGCACAACGACGAAGGCACCGCATGGATCGAGGAAAACGACAATGTCCTCGAGATCGACAAGAACGTCACCTATACGATCAACTGTGAGGAATACGGCGACAAGCATCACCTGACGATCAAGCGCACATACGCGAGCGTCAACAAAATGGGCAAAAACCCGCCCGACAGTGATATCGACACGCCGATCGTGGTTTCCGACAATGTCTGGCCGCAGCGTCAGTATGAGGTCTGCCTCAACTCCGGCCTGCAGGATTCGTTCAAGAGCATTATGCCGGAAAGCATGATGAAGGATGCGGACTATGTGTTCCCGGCCAGCTGCGCGACCAAGGGCGACGGCATTCTCCCGATCCGCAAGGCCGGCTCCGGAAAGACGGTCTGGATCGCGCCGGATAACACAACGACATTCAAGACCGGCGGCGATATGACAAAGGCCGCGGGTACAGCAGCCAAGATCAAGACCCCTGCGGAAGCAGGAACCTACCGCATTTATGTCACCGACAGCACCGGCAAGGTGCTCAGCAAGTCCGAGCATGTGCTCCGCATCAGCGGTACGTCCTCCGGCACCGAAGCTTCTTCCTACAGCGATCAGTCCGGTGTTGAGACCGAGAACTGCAGCGAAGGCGGACTGGATGTTGCGTACATCGAAAACGGCGACTACATCGGTTTTAAGGATGTGGACTTCGGCAGCGGCGCAAATGCCATTGATATCCGCGTCGCAGCAAACTCCGGCGGCAGCTCGATCGAACTGCATCTGGACGGCCCGACCGGCAAGCTGATCGGCACGCTCGATGTGGAACCGACAGGCGGCTGGCAGGACTGGGCAACACAGCGCACATCGCTGACCGAGACCAGCGGCAAGCATGACCTGTACATGGTATTCAAGGGCGGCGAGGGCTATCTGTTCAACGTCGCAGCGTTCAAGCTGAATGTCCCGGGCGGTACATCAACAGCAAGCGATTACATCCCCGGCGACCTCAACGACGACAAAAAGGTTGACGCAAGAGACCTGACGATCATGAAACAGGCAATCAAGGCAGGCTCGATCGACGAGCTGGATCCGGCGGATCTGGACGGCAATCTTGAGCTGACGGCAGAGGACGCGAAATATCTCCGGGATTATCTGACCGGAATGATCGCAAAGTTCCCTGTCAGCGACTGAACAAGTCGCGATTCACAAGTAACTGAAAAATCACCGGTGCGATCCCCTTCCGCACCGGTGATTTTATATTCCGTCATACAAAAAGGATCCCCGTCCGGTTTGTGCCGATCGGGGATCCTTTCATTTACGCTTTGCGATTATGCCTTGAATACATATCTGAAGAAGTTGTAGAAGAGCGGAGTGCCGACACCTGCGTCATGACCGGCACCGGCAAATTCCTGCCAAACATTGGTCGTGCCATTCTTGTCAAACAGCTCATGATACTGCTTCGGGAACGTACCGACAACCTGGTCACTGGTACCGCCGCCGATCATCAGAATGTACGGCAGATCAGCATCAGAGAACTTGAAGTCTTCGTTCTTCATTCTGTCGTTGCTGTCCAGCTTCTTGCTGCCGAGGTGATTTGCGATGTAAGCGTCACTTGCCGGAACGATGCCGGGAGCCGGAGACGATGCGCAAACATAGCCGATCATATCCGGAAGCATCAGACCGAGATACAGGGACTCTCTGCCGCCCATGGAGAAGCCTGCCGCAGCAGTATTCTCTCTGCCGGTCGCAACGGAGTAGTTCTCACAGATATACGGGTAGAGGCTGTCTCTCACATCATAGACGAAATCGTCGTATGCATCCATGACATCCATGTTGATGCCCATCGGAGAACCGCTCTTGGAATCCGTATACATCTGCGGGAACACGATGATGAACGGAACAGCGTCACCGCTGTTGATGAGGCTTGTTGCCATTTCCAGGATACCCCATCCGCTCAGCATATTGTCCTCATTGCCCATAACGCCGTGGCTCATGAACATGACCGGATACTTGTTGCTCGGATCATACCCAGGAGGCGTCCAGACGTTGCAGGACTTGTTGCGGTTCGCCTTCTTCGAGAAGTAGGTGACCTTCTTCGCTTTTTCGTAGCTTGCAGACTTGACGTTCTGCGGGACATTTCTCTGGAAATCAGCTGCAACGATCGCATTGTATTCCTTCGCGGAATGAGACACAGTGCCGGCGCCGCTGGAAGTCTGCGGCGGATTCAGAATACGATCCTTCAATGCAGACAAATCAGCAGATGTGATCTTGTTGTTGCCGTCAAAGTCAGCGCCCTTGGCATCAATCTCAGTAACCTTGCCAAGCAGGAAGCCCTGCAGCGTCGTTACATCGTTCTTATCGACTTTTCTGTCGCCATTGGCATCGCCCTTAATACCGGTGCTGGTCGAAGAACCAGAACTACCGGTCTCGCTGCCCGTCTGACCGGGCTGAAGGCCGCCCTGTTCGCCGGTGAACTGGCTCCAGTCAGTACCGCCGGGCTGGCCACCGGGCTGACCGCCGGTGAACTGGCTCCAATCCATGCCGCCCATGCCGCCTGCGTCGCCGCCGGTGAACTGACTCCAGTCCATACCGCCCATGCCGCCTGCGTCGCCGCCGGTGAACTGACTCCAGTCCATACCGCCCATGCCGCCTGCGTCGCCGCCGGTGAACTGACT